>NZ_QVMO01000064.1 GCF_010501055.1 Dysgonomonas sp. 521 | reverse complement strand
TCTTTACAAGATACTAAAAATCAAGGTCTTATCCAAAAAATCAACCATCTATTTTGCTGATTGTCAGTAAAATAGATTTTTTGTCATGTACTAAAAAAACAATGAGTAAATATAATTATCCCTTAGTGGAAGATGCAGCCGGCTCATATTCCGGAATATCTAAAATAATAAGAGATGAAAATAATGTCGTAGAATTACTTCATCAAATAGATAACTGTTACAATGAAGCTAAATCTGATCAACAGAAGGTTGAAAAAGAATTAGAATATATCAAAATGCAAAGAGGTAATGCAGTCACTCTATTTATATACTGCCTCAAAGCATTAGAGATATCAGGAAAACCTTTAGTTTTTCAAAATAGCAATCATATTACAGTCATAAAACAAATTGATGAAAATACAATTGATTACGAAAAGTATGAATTAACTGATTTGAAATGAGCCACGATTCAAGCAAACTAATAGCATTCAATTATTTTGGAGGTAAATTCACTTGGTTGGATTATCTGTATGATTGCTTTCCGCAGGATTTTACACACTTGGTAGAATTATTTGCCGGCTCAATGGTTGTGTCAATCAATTACAAAGGGCGTGTGATCAAAACAGCTAACGAATTAAATTCTGATATCACAAATTTCTTTTCCGTCCTCAGAGACAACGAAAACGATTTAATCCGTCTGTTATTATTGACCCCCTGTTCTAATCTGGAATATAATAATTGCTGGGAGCCATCTGAAGATAAGATAGAACAAGCCCGCCGTTTTTATGTCCGGGTACGTCAATCATTTTTCGGTCTGGGTGCCCAACGCCAGAATAAAGGCTGGCATATGGCAAAGCAGCATGTAAATGCTCAAGGCGGTGAAACTGTTTCCAGATGGAACAATGCTATTAATAACCTTCATCGGGTTGCGGAAGTGATAAGATCTAACTTCCAGATAGTAAATTTCGATTATGCCGATTGCATTGATAAAATAGACCACTCCAAAGCCTTTTTCTATGCTGACCCACCTTATACAAAGCGTTCCCGTAAATCGTACAACGATTATAAATATGAATTTACAGACCAACAGCATGAACAATTGTCCTACAAGCTACATCATATTGAAGGGCTGGCCATGGTAAGCGGGTACGATTGCGATTTGATGAATGACTTATATTCTGACTTCTATAAAACTAAATTCCCAATAAAGAAGAATAACATACGATCTGCAGTAGTTCAGGAAGTCGTATGGACAAATTATAATCCTAAAAAAAATAGTTTATTCCTTTTCTCTGAATAGCCCGCGCATTCAGTTTGTCCCACTCCCCCTTAGTTCTTTAATAAGTATCCCTGACAATACTTTTTAGGACTCCGGGGGAGTTCTTATTTTTTCGCATATACACATATAATAATATAATAAAAAATATAGATTTTATTTATATATATAATAGTATTACGCAAAACACATTTTTTGATTTTAAAACTACCACTTACCACAAGCCCTTATTTTCTGTCGGAAATCGTTTCTACAAAACACTTTCGTTGTGGTAACTTTGATAAAAAACTACTGCTTACCACAACTTACCACAACTTACCACAAAACAACCTTACCACAGACTTACCACAAATAAATAACAGAAATTCAATAGTTTACAGCTGTGTGTAAGTGGTAAGCAAAAAATCAAATTATAATTTTACTTACAAATGCTCTAATATCGTTACTTTTAAGTTTTAAAATATTGATTTTTAGCGTATTAATTCGTATATTTATATTGTATTTCTAACTAAAAACAGAATGAGCAGCGGAATTTACATTTATCTTGAGGTTGAAAGATATTTGAAAGAATATCTCAATTTTCACTTTGGCGACCCCGTGCGATTGCCGGCCAACTCACCCGAAAATAAACTTATCCGGCGGCACCTTTCCCGATTGCCCGAAAATACAAACCCGGATTTACAACCCAATCAGGATATTTCTTTTGTCCGAATAGAGATTCCATATTCCAAAGAAAAAGACCCTCGCGAATACAACTTCCTTTTCCCATCGGTAAAGGATGCTTTGCGGGACAGCTTAATAACCATATTCGAAAATCATATGTGGACTGATCTTCTGGATATAAAAAAGCGGAAACGTGGAAATCTGACACTGGAAATTTACGCTTGGTGTGAAACGAATGGAATATCAAATATGAACGACGATAAAAACTTTGAAACCATCCGGCAAAAATTTTACAGGATGCGACACGAATACAGGAAAAACAATCAGGTGAAATTATCGTAAAATATTCCGACTTTTTGCCTGATTTTAAAAATATCGAATTTGTCTAATTTATTGAAGTTTTTGTGATTATGAATAAATTTTTACCTGCAATTAAAACAGTCGAATTTGCCATCGCGCAATTTCTGACTATTACAGCAAATGAGAAGATAGCGCACGGAATACCCGTTCAAGTATCCGGCACTTTCACCACTATTTGCATTGAGGGACTTGCAGCAGCAAGTTATGAGACAAAACGCGTATCGGGTCAGGATGTATATACATCGAAGCTAAATTTCAGGATCGGAGAACAACAGGTAATGCCGTGGAACCTTGAAACCTTTCTGGCAAACAGGAATATTGTTTACCGCCTAACTGATGTACATAAGCGTCAGTGGCTAATGGGTACAAATGAAATGCCTTTTCCTATTTCGACTGTGAAGCATGATAATCCGGCAGACCCTTCAGGGGCTAATATTTCGGAGCTGGAAATAAGTTATACGAATTTATTCCCGTTTCTTAAAATCGAATAGATATGTCATGCAATATAGATTTAGAATATTTAGATAGATTATCTAAGATGGCATGTTCACCATCATCTTTCATTCCGGCAGGAAGGTCATATAATAAAATGGCAACGATTGAGGCTGAATGTATAGCAAGAATTAAACGTTTGCATAAAGAAGCTGATATTATTTGGATCAGCCAGGAATCTATTAATAATATTCACAGTTTATCCCGCGAATATTATAAAAATAATATTACTCAGTCTGATTTTTTGCATACATATGAATCTTTTCTTAAACAAGCTATTTTACAACGCAGATGGATTGAATCAGGAATAACTATATCAATTGTAGATTCAATTAAGATAGGTGAAGCTAACAAGAAAAGGGATTATTATTTATCACGGGATTGGAGTTAATAAACTAATACAGAAAATGAAATTATGGTATTAAATGAGCAAACAGTAAATGCGTATAAGGAATTATTAATTAATCCACAAAAGCATAACCTAAAAATCACATCAATTACAGATTTTTTTGCACCCAGTGAAATTGTTATTGCTAAAGATATATTGGCTAAATCTTATATTGATCATATAAATAAGCCTGTTCCAAAAATCATTATTTATATAATTATGGATGATTTATATGGAGCATGTATTGAAAAAGATTCTAATAACGGAAATTTGGGATATAAATTGACTTATAAGCAACAGCAATCAGAATAACAGTCTTTTTATACTCCCTTTATAATCCATAAAGTTGCATTGAAATTAATAACGATGCAACTTTTTCTTTTTTAGTATGGATTATCAAATAGACTTAGACGGATACATCGGCGACTACTACAACGGGCGTAAATGGGTAAAGAACAAACTGGCTGAAAATAAAAATAAGCCGGTGTTTGTCCGCACGAACTCATTAGGCGGCAGTGTTAATGATGCCCTTGATATCGCAGCTCAGTTCGAAGCACACGGAAATGTAACAGTAGAAATGTTTTCCTTCAATGCTTCTGCAACTACTGTTCTCACTCTGGGAGCAAACAAAGTACGCGCACATGCCGATTCCCTGTATCTGATTCATAAAGTAATGTCATGGGTAAACGCCTGGGGCATGATGAATGAGGACAATATACAGGATTTAATTGATGAACTGGAAAAAGAAAAGAAAGAAAACGAGAAAATAACGCTCGTCCTGGCTCGTAAATATGCCCTCAAAACAGGTAAAAGCATCACAGATATCCTGAACCTGATGAAGCAGGAGACATGGCTGACCGCTAACGAAGCCAAAGAATGGGGCTTTGTGGATGAAGTATTCGGAAAGGCTACCGGAAAAGTAAACTTCACCCCGGAAATGAAAGAAAAGTTCAACATTGCCGAACTACCTATTCCCCACTTAAAAAATAATCAGGAAGACAGTAAAGGCCTATTAGAAAAAATAGAAGAGAAATTTGACGGGTTCAAAAACGATATCCTTTCCCGGATGGGTATAAATAACGATAAAGAGACAAATAACGAAAATCCAGTAATAAATATGAAGAAAGAATGGACTCACATTAATACCCTACTGGAAGTAGAAGGTATTGAAACAAAGGACGGTAAGATAAACCTTACCGAAGATCAGTTGCAAAAACTGAATGATGCTATTCAGTCAGCTAATGAAGCTAAAACAACGGCCGAAAACAGCCTGACTGAAAAAACTAAGGAATATGATCAGCTTAAAACTGATTATGATAATCTGAAAGGTTCGGCCGGTGCAGATTCGAACCCGGTGAATAAAAATTCCGATGTGGGAAAAGGTGGAAAGGTCGAAGATGATGACCTAAAAGCTGCTATCGAAGCCCAAAAGATGTTCAACATACTTAATAAATAATATATGGCAAATATTAATATTATACCCGATGAACTGAAAAAATCAGCTCATACCTTCCGGAAAATGTTATTGACATTGCCCGCTATCGCTTTGAAGACGTCGCTTCCTTATGTTACATTGAGAACAGGGGTTCAATATAAATCAACTGTTGGAGAAATAAGTGACGGTTCTCAGTTCGGCCCGTATGATCCTAATCGTAAAAGTGGTGACGTCAATATAAAAGGACGTACCCTTGAAACATATTTAGGGTCAGTAATTAAAGAGTTTGACCCTAATACAGTTTTACAATCAGTATACGGAAGCCTTATAATTCATGGTGAAGCCCTGACACGCACTGAAATAGTGAAAGCTGTTCTTTCTGCTATGATGTTAAGCCTATCTGAGGGTCTTAATTCTGCATTGTTTACGGCAGTAAGAAATGACACGGGAACATTGAGTAAAGACTTATTCAATGGTTTTGATACTATTGCTCAAAACGAAATCACAGCGAATAATATCACTACTGCATTAGGTAATCTGTATGAATTTACTACTGCAATAGATAGCACAAATGCTGTCGATTCGCTCAAAGCGTATTATCGCGCCGCAAAGGATGAATTGAAAGGCGTTCCAACACAAATGCTTGTTCCTTTTGCTGTGAAAGAAGCATACGAAGATGATTATCAGGCAACCGTTGGAAGTGTTGTTTATAACAAATCCTTCGAGAAAAGATATCTTGAGGGCAGTGATGGTAAATGTGAAATCGTTGCTTTATCCAATAAAGCCGGTTCAGGACTTATACAATTGACTCAGAAAAACAACATGATTGTAGGGACAGGTAACGGTAATGACCTTGAAAGTGTAGATGTAGACAAATTCGCACCTTTTCAGGTCACTCTATCTTCTGCTATCATATTTGGTACTCAATATGAAAGCATCAATGCTAAAAAATTATTAATCGGTAAACTAGCAACCCCAACCCCTTAAAATATGGCATGTCAAACAGCAACAGACCCCAACTCACTGGAATGGTGTGAGGGTCAGGTAAATCTTCCGGGAATACGCCCTAAAGTATATTTCACTCCAAAAAGTACGATAGTGAAATGGCCTACCCGTCCAACAGTTTTAGCAACAGGCGAAACAATGGGAAAACTGGCTACATATACCGGCAATTTCGAGTTAGCTGCCGACAAAGTATGGCAGTCTATGGATATTATTGAAGATCGTTCCCCAGCAACAGCAGACGTTCAAGGGACAAAGCCTTCTAAGACATATCTCAATCAGGCTGTTTTAGTTGTTCCGAATGTCGATGCAGAAGCTGCGGGCCTATCCCAATTAGCTGCAAACAGCGACTATGTTTATTTAGTGCAGGATAAGCCCGGTAAATTCCGTGTACTTGGTAACGAAATGTATCAGACAAACACTGATGTTGCAATGGCTTTAGGCGGGTCGGCAACTGACGAAATGGGAACTACAATCACAGCTTCTGTTACCGATTCGTGCCATATGCCTTTCTACGAAGGTGAAATAGAAACGGCTGATGGTATAATCAATCCATCGACGCCTGAAACTCCGTGATATTCCAATATAAAAGAAGTTTTTAGTTAATCTGTAAAAGAGGCTATTGCAACGGCAAAGCCTCTTTTGTCTTTTATGCCCGGTTTGGTAATTACTAGGTTTGATTTAAATAACTAATTATATCACAATATGAGTCAGAATGTAGATTACAAACAATTAGTGGATGAGTGGCTTGAATCCGAAGAAAAAGACATCGAAGCCGGCGCGCTTCTGTGTCTTAAACTTAATCGTAACAGGACACTGTATCAATATATCACAAGAAAAAAAGCTTTGGATAAATTGATATATGAAATGAAAAAGCAGTCGGATATTCTTTCTGCAAGGGTAAATTTCGAAACTAATAAATTGACTGAAGAGGAAGTTAAGGAGCTTACCCAAAAGGCTGTAAAAGCCGCCAAAACAGTTGAAGTTATCGACAAAGGTGTAAAAGGCAAACGGACGGATCACGATAAACTTCCGGCAGATATACAGCAAGCTTACGAAGATAACTTGGTTATCTATCCGAAAATGCGGTCGCTGCACGAAAAACTAAAATTGATGGCTAACGATCGCCCGTGTGACCGTTATCCATTCCTGAAAGAATTGGTGGCCATGGATAATAAAGTGCGCGCAAACTGGAAATTATACGATAATGCCAAAATTTTAAATACAGATGAGCGATATACCGACACGGGAAATCCCGTTTCGAAAAAAGTAACGCTTGACGCAAAAGGAGTATCAGCAGCCCGAAAGTATCTGAGTTCAAACAAGAAAAAGCTGGCAACGCTGAAAGACACTGATGAAGACAAATACAAAACATTGCTTGCCGAAATGCAAAAACGATACGATGACCTTATCGCATCGGGGCAAACACTGGATGAAAAGCAAGTGGGGGAATTGAAAGAAGCGGGGGTGAAGGTAGGAGAATAAAAAATATTTATTCCGATTCTAATTTTATTTATTATTATTCTAATTATATTTACATTTGTATCGTTATTTAGCATTCTATTAATACAGGCTGGTTAAATGCAGTTAATTAGCAACTATTAATAAAGATATTCATAAGCAACAGGAGTAGGCGCTGCATCGCCGAAACTGCTGCTTTTTTTTGTTTAACTAAAAACTACAAACCATGATTCCAAAGATTTTCATTTTTAATGACACTCCTATTACATTCGTATTCAATAAAGATAATACGGTAATGATTAATGCCACAGAAATGGCAAAAGTATTTGATGCCGAAGTTGCACACTTTATGGAAAATCAAAGTACTAAAAAATTTATTGAATCGTGTTTAAAAACTCGGAATTCCGAGTTTTTAAAGATAAAATCAAAAGAAGATTTAGTATTATCAAGGCAAAAATCAGGAACATTTATGCATCGAATTCTAGCTATAAAATTTGCAGCTTGGTTAGACTCCGATTTCGAAGTATGGGTATATTCTACTATCGAAAAACTACTATTCGGAAAACATGCGGAACGCGAACAGTCATTTAAACGAACAATCGAACTTCAAAAAGAAATGAATTTGTTAGTTGAAAAATCAGAAAAAACAGGTGGCGACTTTGATAGGTATCTGGAAATTAATAGAGAATTAAGAAAAGAAAAAGCAATAAGAAAATCGCTTACAAAAGATAGTATCAATGAAATGGGTGATCTGTTTGATGACGAAGATGAAGACAATGATAATGATTAATTTTTAGAAAATAGAAACTAAAAGCGAGAAAACTAATTCTCGCTTTTTATTTTTTCTATAATCTCTTCCAGTTCCTGAATACTATTGGCGCGGTATAGCTGGCCATGGTGGTCGATAAGGGCGGTGAGTTCTTCTTTATTATCAGATTCTATAAACTCAGTAACATTGCATCCGATAGCATCCGCCCACTTTATTAGCATTTGAATGCCTGGATTACCATTAATTATAGTATTTGATATACTTGATCTGGAAACTCCCAATCTGCGCCCTAATTCAGCGGCTGATATATGATATTTATCTAAAACCTCTTGTATTCTAAGCTTATTCACATTCGTAGATATATAATTATACACAAATATATAAATACAAAACTATTGTATAAATATAATTATACTAAAATTAGTTAAAGTATAAATATATTTCACCAAACACTTGCTTTTGTAGAAATATTACTATACATTTGTATCATAATAATAACAAAATAAAAACCAACAATTATGAAAGCATTATTAAACAACCTATTCAACCAATATTTTTCAGCAACAGAAGGAAACGGCTCATTCAGAGGATGGGTATATAACGGAGTAGAAAACGGCACTATTATACTTCCTGCCGGTATGGACGAATATGATGTATACGAAGCAGCCGACAATTATTAATAACAACCAGGCGGGGAGCAATCCCCGCTACATCAAAATATATAATTATGAAAGCAACCGGTTATATCTGGCTATGCGATGCCAGGCAGAAGTTAGGCAAAGTGCTTAATAAAATGAAAAGCGGTACACCAATAAGGTATAGTATGGAAGAGAGTGGAAACGAACAACAGTATATATTATCGGGTAACGGGGTAATAATTACTATCTGCATACAAATATTGAAACCAATACACAAAGGAGGTGTACAATGATACATAATATCGACGGCGCCATTATCACCAACGATGTGATACAAGCTATAAAAACCATTCAGGAATATAAGGATAACGCAACCTGTATTATTGAAAAAGAAATGAATATCCTTATTTCGCGTGGCAGGACATCTGAAGAATCAAGCGATGATATACTTAACAGGCTCGAAGACCTGAACTTTATAAAAAGCCTGATAACCGGAATAGCAAAAATATAATACTAACCATATTAGTTTATAAGTGAAGAAATTGCCTGAGCCGTGACGGTTCGGGCTTTTTCGTCTTTTATCCGCTCATTACCCTTGTTTTTCTTTGGTGTATAAACGATTGTGCATGCCTAAAGAAAAAACAATAGATATCTGTCACCGTCATTTGTTCGATGATGTAGATGCAATGCAAAAAGCAAATGTATCTGTACAAATGATCAATCGTATAAAGCGAATCCGTTCCATTTATACCACATGGAACGATTATCCAATGAAAAAGGATAAGGAAATGCGTGACAGGCTAGTCGCTGATTTTGGTATTTCCCTATCAGAAGCATACGAAGATATTAAAATAATAAAACAACTGATAGGTGATATAAATTCAGTGTCAAAGGCATGGCATAGGTTTAAGTTTGCCGAAATGATTACTCAGGCTTATGAAACGGCCAAGATAAAAAGAAATCCCATGGCCATGGTAATGGCTGCCGATAAATATGCTAAATATAACCAGCTTGATAAAGAAGACGCTTTAGAATTCCCATGGGATGAAATTATTCCGGATGTAATTGAACCGTCTTCCGATCCTACCCTCATAGGCATTAAACCAGTACCAAATATTCAACAAAAGATAGCTGCCCTGAAAAAGAAATATGAAGCTGAAATAGAAGATATTGACTTTGTTGAAATAGGAATCGATCCCAAACTTATTGATGATATAAAAAGTTATGGCGAATAAAGTATATTATAACCCACCGCAACAGGTTACAATGTATACAGGCGCGCATACTACTATATTTCTTGGTGGGCGTCGTTTAGGAAAAACCCACGGTGTTGCAGCTCCATGGGTAAAGAGAAATTTTCAACAAATGCCCCGGTCGTCAGGAGGATTTGTTTTTCCTTCTTATAAACGCGGACTGACAAACACCTTGCCCGGTACGCTTAAAGGCCTTGAATCGCTTGGATTTAAACGCGATCTACATTATGTTATAGGCCGGAAACCATCTAAATCAATGGGATTTGGGAAACCCATCATTGAGCCGGCAAATTACGAACACGTTATGTATTGGTACAACGGTTCAATTCAATATTTCATATCTCAGGATATTATAGGTTCATCCAATTCTCTCACATTGGATTATCTGATGGGTGATGAAGGGAAATTCCTGGATTATGAAAAACTAAAAGATGAAACTTTTCCGGCAAACGGTGGTATAAAATCCTATTTCGGACATATCCCATATCATCACAGTATGCTGTTCTTATCGGATATGCCTTCATCCAAAAGAGGCTCATGGCTTCTGAACTTCCGGGAAAGAATGGATAATGACCTGATTGATGCAATTCATGGAATAATATACGAACAATGGAAGATCAGGGAGCGGATAAAAGACCTCAAAGCCAAAAAGAAACCGATCCCGAAGTATTTACCCACATATTATAGAACTCTCTCAAAAACCCTCTCTGAGTTCCGTAGCGTTGCTGTGTATTATGCTGAATGGTCTAGCATAGAAAACCTGTTGGTACTTGGTGAAAACTACATCAAGCAGATGAAACGCGACCTTCCGCCGCTTGTTTTCCAAACATCCATACTTTGTAAACGGCTCGGAGTATTAAAGGATGGCTTTTATTCATCCCTGAATAGTAAGATACATTATTATACCCGGAATAATAATGATTACTTGCAGGCGCTTGATTATAACCTGAAAGCTATTCAGGATAACAGTTCATTACAGGACTCCGATATACAGCCCTTAGAGCCTATTTGCGTAGCTATGGACTACAATGCGAATATAAACTGGCTGGTAGCAGGACAAAAGGAAGAACGCTTTATAAACGTCCTGAAAAGCTTTTATGTGAAGTATGAAAGGAAATTACCTTCTCTGATTGATGATTTTTGTCATTACTATCGTCATCACATGAAAAAGAAAGTTATTTTCTATTATGATTCCACTGCTATTAAGTCAAACTATGCGGTATCTGATGATGATGATTTTGCAGAAGTAGTACGCAGGAGGTTTGAACAGAACGGTTGGAGTGTTGAAATGATGTATATCGGTAATCCGTGGAAGCATAAAGATAAACATCTGTTTATAAATCTTTTGATGAAAGGTATTATTGAAAACGGCCTTACTCCTATGATAAATGAAGAGAATAATGAAGAACTTATTATTGCACTGGAGACGGCCGGCACAAAGATCGGGCGCAACGGGTTCGAAAAGGATAAGTCAGGCGAAAAGCTGGCAGAATCGGAAGAGGATAAATTGGAGTATCGAACTGATGGCACGGATGCCTTCGATACGCTCGTTATAGGGATGAATAAGTACCCTTACGAAGGTTCGATGGGTATGGGAGCCATGTGGAAGGGCTAACCTATTTACACACCAAATGTTAAATCTCCAATTTCAAGACAAAATATATCTTCAAAGCATTGCCTGATAAACAAATGTTTATTATATTTGTACTGTTGAGTTAGAGTAATAACATTTTATCTTTGAAATTATGACAAAAGAAGAAGCTGAAAAAGAAAAGCAATATTTAGAAATACTTCTAAATGCTATCAGTGAGAACCCAGTATTACAAGATAACGAATACATAGATTCGATACTGGACAGAATAAATGAACTGAATGAAATTATTAACAGCCCCTCCAAGTGAGGGGCAAAACCTCTGTTAAACATGAAAAGAGAAGACTTCTATAAAGATTTGGAACGGTTTAAATCAATAACAGACCCGGAGGAACTGAAAGCCTTTGAAAAAGAATTAAAGGAAAAGCATTCTCAGGCCTCGAAAGAAGATGCCCTTGAGACTTTGACACTCATAGAAGAACGGGTTGACGAACTAATAAGCATATTAAAAGTAAGTGACATCACAAAGATTGTTTCAATGTCGTATATAGCAACTAAATACTTTAAGAAATCCCGTTCCTGGTTGCACCAACGGCTAAACGGTGATATAGTCAACGGGAAGCCTGCCAAATTCACCAATGACGAGAAACGGACGCTTAAGTTAGCGCTGGAGGATATATCAAAGAAAATGCAGGAAACATCTTCAAAGATTGTTATTGCTTAACTCAACATCTGCAATATTCCTGCACCCCCTATCATTCAAGTGGTAGGGGTTTTTTTTGTGATCCATGAGGAAAGGGTAATAGGTCATAAAGTGAAGGCAAAGGGGGGCATCTCGCAAGGGGTGCCCCCTTTTTTTTGACAACACAGCGAAACACGCATCAGCAAACGATTTCAATAAACAATCTCTATCATATAAGGTCAAAAAAGGAGAGGTAATGACCGAGGCGAGCGCAGGGTGAGGCGGGATTCATCGGCTGAATATCCGCTTTTTTATCGAAAAATGGATGGCAAAAACATTGATTTATAGGATATTGATGCATTGAAAGTCGGAATAGTGAAATAATCTACTAATAAAAAAGGTAATATGGGACGGTAATGCGGTGAGAGTGTATTATTTATTGAGGGTGAAAAATATTTTAACATAAGAATGAAGAATGTTAAAATAAATTGTAACTTGCGTGTGGATTAATATTGTATATTATGAGAAAAATTACACAAGAGGAATTTGATAGAATATATGAGGAACATCAAATATGGATAAAATCAAATGGTATAAATTCACATAAAACAATTCTAAGAAATACTGACTTTACAAACATTGTATTTCCATCAGAAACAAATCTTTCTGATGCAAATCTTTCTGGGGCAAATCTTTCTGGAGCAAATCTTTCTGGAGCAAATCTTTCTGGAGCGAAGTTTTCTAGAACGATTCTTTCTGGGGCAAATTTAGAAGGGACAAATTGCGAACGTGCTTTTTTTCGTAGAGCACTTCTTCAAGAGGCAAGACTAAGAAGAGCTAATTTCAGAGGAGCGAATCTTGACCGAGTAAATTTTTCAAGAGCAGATCTTGAAGAAGCAAATCTTGAAGGAGCGAATCTTGAGAATGCAGATCTTGAAGGTGCAAATCTTTACGAGGCAAATCTTAAAGGTGCAAATCTTGAAAAGACAATTATCAAAGGTGCTATTCTTGGAAAAAGGAAAGATACAAATGATGAAAAAATTATAAAAGAGTATCAGGATAAAATAAACAAATTAGAAAATGAAAGAATCGAACTAATAACCAGCGCGGGAGATAAAGAAACAGAACTGAAGGCAAATAAAGAACTATTAGATAAGTTAAGAAAAGAACAAAAAAATCTGGAAGAGCAATTTAAAAAGACAATAGAGGAAAATAGAATAGAGGATATAAATAAAGCTTTCAATACACTTATAAATGCAGGGAATGATCTAAAAAAAGAACACTTCCTTTTGAAATGTATGTTCGGTTTTTATACCATTGGCATCGTAATTTGTGCTTCTCTATTATTTTATGTATGGTATAGATTTTATGGAAAGATAGAAAGTTTGACTCAGACAATCGAAAATCATAAATTAGAGATTATGGATATATGGGTAAATATAGCCCCTTCCTTTCTATTATTAGGTTTGATTATATTCTTTATATACCAAGCCCATAAATGTCAACGACATATGGTTATATTGCAAAAACTACTATATAAGCCGATGCAAATAAAAGGCGTTTTGGAAGCTTATTTTTATATGTCGGGTAATAATGAAACAACCAATAAGCAAATCAATAAGGTATTAGATGACTATGTGAGCCATATAATAAACCATGATGTAAATACAGATAAGGAAGAAACGACTATGAAGAATACAGATGGAAAAGAAAAAGGTTTAAATGAAAAAGTTATTGATTCAGTCACTAATTTCATAAAAGAATTAAAAGGTTTGGTTTAAGGTGTAGTGGGGTGAGAAATTAAGGTTTAAATTGTATATATGATGGATTGTTTCTTGATTTTTGCAACAATTGTAATCATTATAATTGTTATTATCATATTTTCGAAAGGTAAATCTGAATCGAGTAAAAATATTTATCCAAATGATGAATATAAAAATTTATATGATAGTGCTAGCAATCGCAACAGTAACACATTAAAAAGCAGACATCGACAATCTAGTGCTATAATGAATGAAATGGTTGATTATGACGGCACTAATCTTGCAGTTCAATTATTTAAATCAAAAACGAATGATCCTTATTTTCTAGTCGTAGATGTGGAAACAACGGGGATAACCAGAATAAAAGAAGTCAATAACAAAAATTGCAAAAGACTTCCTCGTATCGTTCAAATAGCATGGGTTGTATTGGATAAGGATTTCAGGAAGGTTAAAGGGGCGACATCCATTATAAAGCAAGATCAGCCTATTCCAGAAAAATCTACTGATGTTCACGGAATAACAGATGAACAAGCAGAAAAGGAAGGGCATGATATAAAAGACGTTTTGGATGAATTTCTTGAGGATATAAGTAATTGTAAAATACTTGTTGCTCATAATATGGAATTTGATCATGCTATAATCAAAGGAGAAATAATGCGATTAAAAAAAAGCACTTTATCTTTTGATAGTATTGCGCAATATTGTACAATGTTTTGGGGACAATTTTTTTGTAAGATACCTAGACATGATCAATCATCACTATTGTATGATATTGAGTATAAATATCCTAAATTACAGGAGTTGCTAGGTTTTTTGTTTCTAGGAAACACTTATGCTTATTTCAAAGGGGGATTTCATGATGCAAGTATGGATGTGCTATGGACGACCGCATGTTTGAAAGAAATGTATAAAATAAAAAGAATTAATTTTGAAGCAATAATTGAAAGAAATAACAAGGAAATAGAGGAAGATAAAATAAATAAAGCTTCTGGAATAACTGAATTAGATAAAAATGAAACTTACGCCAATAAAACAAATAAAGAATTACGAGATGAATTAAATATAGATATTTCTAAAATCATAAACTCAATAACTTTTTCTGAATTGAAAGAAGACAATGAACGAATAATAAATCAATTCATTAGCTTGAAGAATTCGTCTGATATTAAAACATTTTATCATATCATATGTCCACATAAACCATACTTCCACCCTATTAAAGAGATTTCATTTAAATATAAACATTTATCTGGGAATGATTTTGAGTTAGAATATGAATACTTATTGGAAGATAACGATTCCATTAGAAACAGCGATACATTTACTTTAGAAACAGAAGAAGATAAAATATACTCAAAAGCACAAAAATATGAGAACATTGATATAAATGAATCTATAAAGTTATATATACAGATTGTAGAGTGCAGATTCAGTCATATCGGTGTATATTTTAGAGCTCTGAATAGGTTAAGTGTTATTTTAGGTAAAATTAAACGTCATGATTTGGATATAATATTATTAACTAAAGGATTAAAAGTATTAGAGGTTGCGTTATCTGACACTTCTGGATATTTACGCGAATATTGTATATCTCAAATTAGAGAACGATTAGAAAAATCAAAGAAAAAAGTTAAATAAAATTTGGTTACATTCAATAAACTCACCATATTTGTAATGCCCTGAATTGTATAAAGATTTACGAATCTCTCTTAAGTGTAATCCGTAGAACCGGATTCCGGCTATACAACCGGTGGGCGCACTTAAGAGAGATTCGCTATTTTTTAGGAGTTTGCCTGCCGATGAATCCGCCTTCTATCATGGAAGGCAGTTCTGCTTTTTTGCATTCTTCTATTTTTCGTTCTAACTCTGTATGGATCTTTTTTCTAAAGAAGAATTTTTTGAACTTTTAAAAAACGGACAAATTGTTGATGCCCGTAATGGAGGGTTGGTTATCGGTCGGTCTCATAATGAAGGGAATATTTATATGATTGTTGAAAATGAGAATGGTTATATCGTTAATGCTCATATGGAAGGGGGTGAATTCTTGAGGAGCTTAACTCTATCAACTCTGACAAATATATATAATTTTCATCCAATTTCCTTTTCTTTTTCAAAAATTGTTTCCATATTTGTAGTGCGAAAACTTTTTATAATTTAATGGTAGATTAGATTCTGCCTACATTTATGGGCTTTTTTTATGCCTATATTTTAAAATCTTAATATAAGACGGCTGTCTATTCCACAATTTTTTTCGGTTCTACCGTTAAGTTGTAAAAGTTTTCGCGAACGGAATATGGCAGCCGTTCTTTTTTCTGCCTAAATGCGAAAACTTTTACAACAATGGAAACAAAAACAAAACCTAGAAACAAACGGAATACAAAAGAAGTTGCATTCCGAGACATGATCGAGCATCTGCATTGCTTTATTGAAAAAATTAATCTCGAACAGGCACGAGACCCCGAAAAGACGCACAGCGACAGGCTGAAAGCTACCAGAACCATTACAGAAAACAGAACATCGCATGTCTTTGTGAATGAAGATTATGTTGTCGTATTTGCCATCCATAAAAGCAGGAAAGGAGGCGCGCAATGAAAGCTAATGTGATAATATGCCAATTAGAAAATGTGTCAATGGGTATTGTGCATTTGGGAAATAGTTGTAATTTTGCTGTTGACTATTACAATATACTATTCTTGGGCAAAAAATCAAGATTATTTTTTGACAAGATAAAAGGCACGCCCACTATGGTGGTTCGGAAGGAAACGACCGTGCAGCCACAAACGCCCAGCGTATGTTGTGATAGTCACACCTACGGTGGGCGTGTTCTGTTTATCATAATTCTATTCGCTATGACTATGAATAAGAATTCAAAACAAACCACAGCCGAAATAAAATCGGCAAAAGCTATTCTAAAAAGTTTTTACCTTGAGGCATGCAAGGAAGTTGTAAAACCCGAAATGGACAATCTGCATTTTATGTGCGATGGTTTCGATCTTCATTTCATCAGCAGGAAAGGAGGCGCGCAATGAAAAATATAGCAACAAAAATAGGTGATGTGGAAGTGACGCCGGGTGTGGCACAATTCCTTCAGAATATGTTACGGTACGATGTTAATACATATGTTGTAGACGGATACCTCAAAGACCTGTCGCAGGTACAAGACTACCTGACGCGGATACTTCTGGAACTTGAAGCCCCCGAACCGGATACAACACGGTTGTGCCTGGGTACTGTGATGGCAGTTAGAGACCAGCTTTGCTTGCTAATGGAAGACGATAAGGAAGGAGGTGAACAATGCTAACAATCTTATATGTGATTACCTACGAGGCGATATTAGCCAAAGATTATGAGTTTAACCATGTGACATATAAGGCAAACAAGCCTTACACATTCCACATGCTGAGTGTAACGGATGATATGGAAGACCTGGAGGACGATATGTATAGCGATATGGATAAGCGGTTTACCAGCCTGAAAGGCGACTTCCTGCTGAATGACGAAGTATTGTATGTGTCTATGCCAAAAGTAATTAATAGTCTGATGGTACAAGTATGAACAAAAAGAAAAACCCAACACATAAAGATTTAATTTTCAGAAGGTATATAGGACAATTTCTACAAGCGACAGAACCCGATGCAACGCACCGGAAATCGAGTGAAGAAATAGCCTTCGAACTGTCAGGCATGGCTTATTTCTCAATTGATGAAATATCAATACAAATGATAAGCTTCGGATATCAGATTGGCTTTGATGATGCAAAGCCGGTATGGCTGATGAAAGAAAACAGAACAACCCAAATAACAGAATAGCTAAATTCACTATACAATTTAATCTTTGAAATTGCCTGAACTGTGACAGTTCGGGCTTTTTTTACCTCCCCCAACCCCTCCAAAAGAGGGGCTTTTGTCTTTTAGGAAAAGAACCCAGATGTTTTTCTTTGGTGAAAAAGAAATAATATGAAGTACGTTTACTTATTCTTATTCTGTTTTCTGGCTTTGATAGCCTGTAAATCAACTAAAAAAAATACTATCAGCGATACTTATATTGCAAGTAATACAGACACGCAAAAATCGAAGTATGAATCATTGTATTACTCCCTTATCGACAGTATCCGTAATATTCCCGCCCCGAAAGAGAAAAGTGAATCGAAAGGTTTGCAACACAGCGAGCTGGAGACATCACTGGCCCGAAGCATCGCCTTTCTTGACTCTTTGGGATTATTACATCATATGATCGAGAATAAGGATAGTATCCCGCAACCTGTTAGGGAGATAATAGACAGACGTTATATTCACGATACACTTTATGTACATAAAGCCGATTCTATTTATGTGAATAAGGAGGTATATATACATGAAGAGCTTTCTTTCTGGGAGAAAATAAGACGTACAGCCGGCGATATCGCAATCGGTTTGCTTATCATAGTTTTAGGAATATTCACGGTAAAACAGTTTATCAAAAAATGATACTGGATACTTTCATACCTGAGTTAGCATTTTCCAGCGCATTGTCGGATATAACGCTGGTGGAAGTGATAGAGGATATAACTTTCGAATTATCGTATAAGCAAAGCGATAATTCATATAAAGTTGTATTATCAGAACCATATACCCCCGATAATGATGCAATGATTTATATAATAGACCTGCAAAAAATCATTGACGGCTATCTATCCGATAGCCCTGTACTGGACTTTAAATTCAGGTTTGAAGGGGAAAGCGATACAATAGAATATTCATCACGCATATTATTGTCGCGGGCTGAATTGGATGTGGATGCCCGTAAATTCGTTTCACAGCGTTTTCTATCTGTGATGAAAGGAGATAAGACAATCCGTCCCGAAAGCCTTGAATATCTTTCCGTATATGCTTTAGAATCTCAGGTAGTGAATATTACAGCAAGTTACAGGAATAATGAAACGGGTAATTATGAATCCGATAGTTTTACGGTTCCTAATCCGGTAGTGAACCAAATAACAACAATTGATGTAAGCCCGGCAAAATATGCGAAAGAGGGCAAAACCCTTGTGAAATATACTGTCAGTTGCGGAACCCGGCAAATGAATTACCTGATAGATAATTTATCAGCTCCGAGTCTGGCAGAAATTCTTTTTACGAATAATTTCGGGGTTCCTGAAACTTTCAGTACATCGGGTAACCTGGCACGGGAAAGGAAATTTGAAAATGAATATGCTACCATAAAAGGGGAATATATAAAAGCGAATAATTCATTCCACATAGAGCATACAGCCAATACCGGAATAATGGATCAACATACAGCCAACTGGATAGAATCGGATTTATTTTCTTCATATAATACATTTTTAGTACAGGATATGCAGATATGGAAGGGAATAACAATCATAGACCAGACAGTAAAACGGACATCGGATAAAACAGAACAGCCCGCTTATGAATTCAAATACAGGCTCAAACAACGCAATCAGGAAGTGACAGAGTTCCATAAATACCTGTATAGGTTGTTTGACCCAACATTCGATAAAACATATAATTGAAATGAAAAGTATGATTCACTTAAACGATGTGCGGAAGCTGCTAAATTCCAAAAGGCCGGTAAATCTTAAGTGCTGGAAGATGGAAGATGCATCGGTGATGGAATGCAAAGGAGTAGTGTGCACATCGAGCAATTTTAAAAACAGCACATTCAATATACGGTTTCCAGAATCGGGGGAAATACGGACAATCAGAGCGATATGTATCCATGAAGTAAACGGCAAAGATGTATTTATATGAAAAAAGAAAATATACATATTTTAGACAGTTCATCCGCTGTTTTGGATTTAGGTCAAAGCCAGGCTTTTGTCAATACTGTTGATATTGCAGAACTGGATTCACTTTTGCAGAGCGCGAACGATGATGAAAAAACAACGCCTGTAACAATTGATAAAAAGTTCAGGGGCTATGTTCCATGGGGTAGTGATAATAATAAACCTTATAGTGTTATCCAGCTAGTAGAAGATGATGAAGTATTATCAGAAAATAAACTTTTCAACGCATTAACATGCTATGGTAGCGGATTGACATATAAATCGAGGCAGGAAGGAAAAGAGATAAGCGATGAAGTTAAGAAGTTTTTTAAATACAACCGGCCGCCGAAATATTTCCTTGATCAGTGTGCAGATATGAAATATTTCTTTTTTACAGTAACAGTTATCATACTGGATAAAGAAGGGAAGAAAATAGTTAAGATCAGACATAAGGAAGCCTGCCATTGCCGCTTTGAAACCTGTAACCCTAAAAATGGAAAGATAGAGCATTTGTTCTATGGCGATTTTGAAGACAAAACGCCCCAATTAGACGAATTAGAAGTTATTCCTGTACTCGATTACTATGATCCGATAGGCGACCTTGAAGTTAGATTCGGACGCCTCCCTGATGATGACGGGAAGATGAGAACAGGAAAGGAAATTACTAAAGAAAGGAAATTCGCTATAATCAATAAATTCCCGACAGTTGGCGATAAATATTACCCGACACCCCCATCATGGGCTATATTCCGTAGTGGATGGTATGAATACAGCCGCCTGATCCCGTATAAAAAAATAGCCAAATTGAAGAATTCTACTTCAGTGAAATATCTGGTAGAAATACATCGGGATTACTGGAAAGAATTGTTCGATGAAGAACAGATTACTGATCCGGAAGCTAAAATAGCCCGTAAGAAGAAACAATATCAGGAAATCCGCGAATTTCTGACGGGTATCGAGAATTCTAATAAAATGTGGGTGAGCGGTTATTATACCAGTCCTCAGAATGGTAAAGAGATCAATATGATAAAGATAACCCTTGTGGATACGACTAAAGAAGGGGGTGAACTGATTGAAGATTCGGCAGAAGCGAACAATATGAAATGTTATGCTGATGCAGTACATTCCGCCCTGATCGGAGCCAATCCGGGCAAAACGGCAGGGAATTTCTCAGGATCGGTGCAAAGGGAATTGTTCACGATAAAACAGGCTTTGGAAAAACCATATCACGATATCCTTTTAGAGCCTTTGTATATAGTGAAAGAGTTCAATAAATGGGATGATGTCATATTCGATGTTCCGGTAATCACTCTCACAACACTGGATAAAGGAAAGGACGCTGAAGAAAATACATTGAGAGATACGAATAATAATTAACTAATTAGCACATTCGAAAATTAGTAAATTTAAAATAGGAAATTATGTTGATAAACAATAAGGAAGAGTTTGCAAAATATATTCCGACTGTCGGCGGATATAATCCTGATCCGAATAATACGGACTGGGATAAGTTATCTCCATTCGTTCAGGAAGCAGAATTATTTTTGCAAACCGAATTATTAGGTATTGATTTATATAACCTGATAGCGGCAACAACCGATATGCAACTGAAAAATGCAGCCTGTACGGTAGTTGCCTGCATGGCTTATAATGGGGCAATACCTTATGTAGACCTTATACAAACCCCAAACGGGTTTGGCGTAGTATCAAACACTAATCAGGCCCCGGCTTCGAAAGAACGGGTTGACAGGTTGAATGAATGGACTAAGATAAGAGCCAGTGAAGCCACTGACGCGCTTATAACCCTTATATTCCAAAATGCGGAATATAATGCAGAATGGAAAAAGTTCGGGCTGTATGACTATTATACAGAGTGCCTGTTTATGACAGCAGCTTCACTGAAACGCTACTGCAAAAGGGATGCACTCCGTTATAATCTGGATGAATTGCACCCGGTGTTTATGGCTTATCAGGAAAAAATATCGAGAATGATAAGCCATGAATACATGAACGATATAATTGTCAAAAGAAGGGATGCTTCATTGACTATTGAGGACATAGCAATGATCAGGACACTTATGACAATTATGGGAATGCTATACAGGAACGATGACAATGCAGCATATAAGCTGCTGGAAACGGTTGTAAATACTATGGTTGCCAGTCTTGACAAATATCCTGTTTATGCAAACTCTCAGGCTTATCGGATTAAGATTAGTGACAAGTATGAAAACAAAAAAAGTGATCCTACATTTTTCTTTTAAGGTCGCAGACCTTTTTGTTTTCTCAATTAACTATAAATAAAATGATTGTACTAAAAATTTTCGGAATAATTATCGGACTGGCCTTACTATGGGTATTCGCTTTTTTTCTCTATTGCCGGAAGCAAAACAAGAAAAAAAGAGTATTGGAATATCTCAATCTGACTTTGCCGAAATCGTGGAAAGAACTGAGTGAAAAGCAATTTTTGTATGTCTGTAACCTGATGCTATGGGAGAATACCCCAACAGAAATACAGACAAAATGCTTTTTGTTTTTCGCAGGGATAACGGTTCAGGAATATCTTAATGACGGGACGTGGATTTGCATTCATAACAAAAAGCGATTCACTATTTCAGATTATGAAGTACAGTATTTTGCTAAAAAACTCTCATTCCTGACAGATACAATAACGGAAGTAAATCCTTTGCAGGAAATGGCAGGATTTAAACATATCAACCCACGCTTTGAAGGATGCCCTTTTAAACAATGGATGGCAGCCGAAAATTATTATCAGGCATTTGTGTATACAAAACAGGATATTCATTTAGATAAGCTTTGCGCGGTGGTGTATTCTTCCGGGATAGACTTTAATGATGCAGATACTATAAAAAGAAGCAAGGCATTCAAGAAAGTTCCAATGGTACAAAAACTTACTGTGTTCATTATGTATGCAGGATTAAAGGATAGGTTATCAAAAGAGTTTTCCCATTTCTTTCAGAGAGTGGCTGTTAAATCGGATCAGGAAAGCGCCCGGAAGCCACCAAAAATGAGAGAACATTTTTCGAATATGATCTATGTGCTGAATGGTGGAAATGTAGGAGAAACAGATAAAGTGCTGAATGCAGAATGTTGGCGTGCCTTCGATACCCTAAACAGGAAAGCCCATGAGAATCAGGAAATGGAACAACGGATTAAAAAACTGAAAAAGAAATGAACTTCGATGCATTTGATTATTTTTCTTCTCTCTGTAACAAGCTGAAGAAATCAAAGGATAACGGATACTATCCATGCAAAGTGTCAGGACTGGCAAATATGGAAGAAGTAATAAATGCTTTTCAGTCACAGAAAGCATATTTTGCCATCGACGATACTAATGACGGGCAAACATTTAAAGCAAGTGGGGGCGGGTATTTCGATAAAAAACAATATATCGTTTTCATACTTAGAAAATTTGCTCTGAATAATATGGATCAGCAAAAGGAGTACCTGAAAGAATGCCGTCAAATATATAAATCTATCTGCAAAAAACTAATTAAGGATAAATCAAAATTGGTAAACAATATGATTTACCTAAATACTGACCGCATTCCTTTTTATGAGATAGAAGGCTATGGAATAGCCGGATGTACAGGCTTATACTTTATTATAACAGTAGACGAACCAACAAACCTTTGTTACGATGCAGACGAATGGTACGAATGACAGGTCATTATATTTAGAGGAATGGACTCGGATGATGGTGAACATCTGGGAGGAAAAAATATTACTGTTGGACGTAAACGAAACAGGTGCATTATATAATTCACTAAAAGGTTTTTTAGTCAAAAATTCAGGCGGCGATGTTGCAGTCATCGAACACTTCTTTAACTTTTATGGCATCTATGTGGATAAAGGAACCGGGAAAGAGTTTTACAAAGGGAATGCCGGTGATATCGGAATCACTCCAAACAGGAAAGCAAAGCCGTGGTTTAATCCTAAATTCTACTACTACACAATGAAGCTTGCTGAAAAGATGACAGAAATAAGCGGCAAAGAATTTACATACATAATGAAAAAAGTTATAGAGGGGACTGGTTAAGTTCCTTTTTTTGTCTTTTTCCATTCCCTGTTTTCCCATTTCATTTACACAAAAAAGAAAATGGCAAACCATTGTATAGAAGTTGTGTGTAAAAAATGCGGTTTTGAATATTGCATCCGTTGTCATGCAGTTTGCCCAAAGTGTAAAACAGAAAATGAATATAAAGCATGAATGTTTTAGATCAATTAAAGCAGTTTGCAAATAAAGTCAGATATCAGACTCTTAAAGAGATGAATACAGCCGAACTTATCGGATATTTATTCGTCAGCATAATTAATTATCTTAAAAACCTTATTTCCGGACAAATAAGACAGGAAGGAGTAGATACATATAATGATACATCAGGTGGAAAAACATCTTTACTTTCAACTTATCCAAATCCCCAAAACGGATGGACTGTGTTAGTCCGTAATGATGAAAACAATAATGGAAAATCCATATTATATCAGTGGAATGGAACTAAATGGATTGACTTAGAAACATCAATGTTTAATGGTGATGTTGCTAAATATTTCTCCATAATAAGCAACACCGAATACCTTTTTGCTATAATAGATGCCAAAGATGCTATCCTTTGCGGTTTCCGCCGTAACGGCGACATCTATGTCGCCAAAGGTATGCCCGAAGACACTAAAGCAGCCCTTAAGCTAAAACTTAACTATACAGATATTGTCGGCGTATTAGGTAACACGGGCAAACCTATATCCGACACAGCCGTAAACGCCGCTATCGGCGCAATATCGAGAATACTATCCGTTGTAACCGATAACGAGGGGCGCATAGAGGTAACGTTGGATGCTGAAAACAGAGTTTTGTCATATAGAAAAACAGATGGCACAAAGTGGGAATGTACCTTTGAAACAGAAACAGCAACCATAAACGACAAGATACAACTATCAGTCAAAGCCATAACCCAACTTAAACAGGATTTAATAGACAGCGGTTTTTCTCCGGGCAAAGGTACGGGCGACTGGTCGGAACAATCCGATATTGCCATACCTATACCAAGAATAGCAGCCCGAATTAATCTTATTACTACAAAAATGCCGGGCGGAAAATTTGATGATATTCCGGCTATCATGGAATATTGGGATAAGGACGGTAACTATTTCAGGAAGCCCATTATTCTGAATGCACAGGGCACATCATCAATGGCGTATATGGTGAAAAACCTATCTGTAGACTTTACCGACTGTAAAATCAAGTTTGGGAACTGGGTTACACAAGACAGCTTCCATATAAAGAAATATTATATAGACGCTTTCAGGGGGCAATGTAACGTCAGTTATAAGCTATGCGAACAAATGTACCAGACACGCCCGGTTGGGGAAAGAAAGCCTTATCAAAGCGTTTATCCGTCTGCAACTGCATACGATGGCACAGGCATATTGAAAGCTGATATAGTAAACGAGGCTTTATGCCATCCTGATGGCTTTCCCGTTGTTATATA
>NZ_QVMO01000063.1 GCF_010501055.1 Dysgonomonas sp. 521 | reverse complement strand
CCCTTGCTCAAGGCTAGACACTTCCCGTTGTTAGGGCGTGTGAGGGACTTGCACCCATTAGAATACACCCATGCTGGGCGAACTAAAAAATAACAGCTGGGATGCTGTTATCCTTACTCATGACCAGTTTGGTAAAATACCTCAATCCCCCGAAATGCAGCAGGAGATATTTCAGGCAGAGCTGGATTCGGTAGAAGAAAACCTGAATGTATTACGTAGTCAGGGAAAGGATATATCCAAAATGATGCTTCGGGGATTGGAGAAACGAAAAGCCAATCTGGAAGTAAAGCTTAGTAATTTAGCTGAACAGATTAAGGACAGGACAGATGATGTGGTAGACTTTAAGATGATGGGAATAGACCATCTCTTTATAGACGAAAGCCACCAGTTCAAGAACCTTACTTTTACCACTCGCCATGACCGTGTAGCAGGATTAGGTAATCCCGAAGGAAGCCAGCGGGCCATGAACATGCTCTTTGCCATCCGTACCATACAGGAAAGAAGAGACAAAGATTTAGGAGCCACATTCCTGTCAGGTACTACTATTTCAAACTCACTAACCGAATTATATCTTCTATTCAAATACCTAAGACCAAAGGGACTGGAGAAACAAGGTATAAACTCCTTTGATGCTTGGGCAGCTGTCTTCGCCAAAAAGACAACTGACTATGAGTTTTCCGTTACAAATCAGATAGTACAAAAAGAACGTTTCCGATATTTTATTAAAGTACCTGAACTGGCATCCTTTTATTCAGAGATAACAGACTTCCGCACGACAAAGGATATAGGAATAGACAGACCGGAGAAGAATGAAGTATTGTATAATATTCCTCCTACACCGCAACAGGAAATCTTTATTGAGAAACTGATGCGCTTTGCTGAAACAGGGGATGCTACGATATTAGGAAGGCAACCTCTATCCGAAAAAGAAGAAAAGGCAAAGATGCTGATAGCAACAGACTATGCACGCAAAATGTCGCTGGATATGCGTATGATAGATATGTCTTACGGAGACCATGTGGATAACAAAGCATCCCATTGTGCAGCTAAGATAGCCGAATACTACAACAAATATGATTTTCAAAAAGGAACTCAGTTTGTCTTTTCCGATTTAGGAACCTATAAACCCAATGAGTGGAATCCATATTCAGAGATAAAGAGAAAACTGATAGAAGATCATGGTATCCCTGCTCATGAGATACGCTTTATACAGGAAGCAAAGACTGATAATGCGAGAAAGACGATGATTGAAGCTATGAATGCAGGACGTATCCGTGTATTGTTCGGCTCGACTTCTATGTTAGGAACGGGTGTAAACGCCCAGAAAAGAGCGGTTTGCATTCATCATATTGACGTTCCCTGGAGGCCCTCAGACCTCAGTCAGCGGGACGGTAGGGCAATCCGCAAAGGCAATGAAATAGCCAAGCTATATGCTGACAATAAAGTGGATGTGTTGATTTATGCTGTAGAAAAATCATTGGACAGTTATAAGTTCAATCTGCTCCAAAACAAACAATTATTTATCAACCAGCTAAAGACAAACAATATGGCCACCCGTACTATTGACGAAGGTAGTTTGGACGAAGGTTCGGGCATGAACTTTTCAGAGTATGTGGCTATACTATCGGGCAACACCGACCTGTTGGAAAAAGCCAAACTGGAAAAGAAAATTGCTTCTTTGGAAAGCGAACGGCAGGCATTTAACCGCAGCAAGTCATCTGCTATCTATAAGTTTGAGGATATTACCCGTACAGTAGACAGTAACTCTGAAATGGTAGCAAGCATGACAAAAGACCTGCAACAATTCAATGAAAAGGTACAGATGGACAAGGAGGGCAATAAACTCAATCCGATAAAACTGGATAATCTGAACACCAATGACCCGAAAGCTATCGGAGATAAGTTGAATCAGCTTGCAAATAATGCCCGAACCAATGGCGAATACTTTAAAATCGGAGAATTGTATGGTTTTAAAATACTTGTCAAAACTGAGGATAGCCAAAAGGAAGGCTCGATGTTTAAGGACAATCGTTTCTTTATTGAGGGAGAAGGAAATATCAAGTATTCGTACAACAACGGCCATATTGCTACCGATCCGATATTGGCTTCGACAAACTTCTTTAAAGCTTTGGAAAGAATACCTGCTCTCATTGAAAAATATCAATCAGATAATCAAAAATTGGAGAAAGATTTGCCTGTATTGAAAGAGGTTATGACGGCTATTTTTAAGAAAGAGCCAGAATTGAAGGATTTGAAATTGCAGTTGGATTCGTTGACGAGGCTGATTAATTTATCGCTGGAAAATAAGAAGCGGGTGCCGGAGCAGGTTACGGATGTGGTACCAGAAGTGAAAACAGAGGCGTCTGTTGCGGCATCTGCTTTGGCCAGACAGCAGGAACAACCGGAGATACGTTCCAGACAGTCTATGTCGATTAGGGATATAGTGGAGGCTAATCCCGGACGGTTGATTATCGCTAATCCGGATACCGTAAAAATAGAATCAGCAGATATTCCAAAAAGGAATATACCCAAACAAACGAAAGGATTCAGGCTATAATAGGAATCCGGATTCCCACATTCATTATTTATTGATGATTTAAACCATTTAAACCTATAAACACATGGAATTTAAGATAGTAGAAAGCAGGACTTTTGACAGGCTGAAACAATGCTTGCGTGAATTATTGGAGAGAAGCAACAGGCTAAGACCTTCCTCCGTACAGGAAGACTGGTGGGACAACCAGGATATTTGCAGGCTGTTGGATATTTCGCCCCGGACGCTCCAAACCTATCGCGATAAGGGATTGCTCCCTTATTCGCAGGTAGGGCACAAGTGCTATTACAAGGTACAGGATATAGAACAGTTTATTGAAGAGAACAGGATTGAAACACTAAACAAAAACAAGCCATGAACCTGAATGATATACTGGACAACAATTCCCCGGAAATACGGGATATATTCTCCGCCATAGAAAAAGCCGGTGAAAATATAAGCTTCCATATCCGGGAGCAAAAACCTTCCCTGTCAGGAGAACTGTTCCTGGATAACCGCGAAGCCTGCAAGTTGCTCCGCCTGAGCAGCCGTACGCTCCAGGATTACCGGGACAGGGGACTGGTCGCCTTTTACAAACTGGAAGGAAAGATACTGTATAAATTATCCGATATCCGCAAAATGCTGGAGCAAAACTATTTCGATGCATGGGATAAATCCCGTTCATCAATTCAGTGAAAAACGGAAGTCTGAACCGGCCAAAGGGAAATCATATCCCTTTGGCTTTATTATTTGCCCTGTGAACCATTTTCTTAGAATTGCGGCATTGGAGGATTCCAGATGAAAGGACAAGGCGATAATAACTTCCAGGTTCACCTCCGTGATATCGTAGCATATCCTGCTTCCTTTTTGTACCATGTGATACCGGCAGCACTCTTCTATACGGAACAGCTTTATTTTGACAAGAAAACCCGTACAGGTTTCTATTTCCAGCATGGAAACCCCGAATAATTCACACAGTTCATTCTTATCCATCCAAATGCCGGCCTCTCCCGGATGATAGATAACAACAGGATGGTTATCCATGCCCATGTTGATACTGAGTATTCCCTTTTCTTCTTTTTTCATACCGCCTTTTCTTTTAGTTGGTTCGTATCCGTTTGTTCCTGTTTTCCGGCAAGACGGTATTTATTGCCCAGCCGTTTTTCCAGCGCCTGCATATCTTCGTCTATCTTGGCGGTGGTTATCTTGGCATAGATTTGTGTGGTGCCGATATCCTGATGCCCCATTGTGCGGCTGAGCGTTTCTATCGGTACCCCGTTGGACAGGCAAATAAGGGTAGCCCAGGTGTGGCGGCTCATATGGTAGGTAAGATGTGTTTTTAGCCCGCATATTTTCCGCAGGTCTTCCAGATAAAATACAATCAGGGAATATGTCCCTACGTTAAACACTTTCCCGTTTTTATCCGGCAGGCCGTATTTCTCCAGTATTGACAGCGGGATATCCATTAACGGTACATTGGCCTGTGTCCCGGTTTTTGTCCGTTTCTGGCGTATCCACCGGGTGCCGTGTTCGTCGGTTGTAATATTTTCCCACCTGAGACCACGGATATCCGAATAGGATAAGCCGGTAAAGACTGAAAAGATGAACAGGTTACGCACTAGGTTGACGCCCTTGTGCTCAACGGGCGTCTGCATAATCTTGTCCAGGTCTTCCTTCGACAGCCATTTGCGGCCTGCCTCCGGTTTCCTTGTTACAAATCCGGCAAACGGGTTGCGGCGTATGATTTCTTTATGGATGGCCCGGCGAACAATGCGTTTGAGGCAACGGATACGTTTCTCTACTGTTTCGGGGCTCATCCCCACATTCACACGCAGGTAAAAATCAAAATCTTCTACAAATGTATAGGTTAGCCTGTCAAAAGCAATATCATCCATCCCGTATTTGTGCCGGATAAAACGTTTCAGGCTCTTGAAGTTCTCCTGGTAGTGTTTATAGGTGGATTTTACCTTTGTTATACCGATGCTTTGCCGGACTTCCTCATTATGTTGTTCAAATTCTTTGAGGAGCATCGCCGGACCGGTCCCAATACCCAGTATGGCATTTTTCAGGCTTTCGGCTGTTACATAACCGTTGCGCTCTATCTGTCGGTCATAATGGGTACTGAGGCCGGATTTGAACTCTTCCAGCTTACGGTTCAGTTCTCTGGAGGCTTTATCCTTCCCTGTGGAAAGGCCTTCTGCGGCAGACCAGGTACCCGGGTCTGTCTGTTGGCGTGTACTGAACTGGGTTACTTTTCCATCGAGGGTAATCCTGCCCAGGACAGGGCATTTGCCATTCTTCTTTATTTTCTGCTTATTGATGTAAAATAGGATATTGAATGTACTGCGCATAACTCTTTCGTGTTTGTTATATTTTTTGTATTTGTCATTTAGTCGATTAGTATATACTTTCCTTCGATACGTTCGGATAAGGCCCGGATATCCTGCGCTATCTTATCAAGAGATAATTCAGCGTAAATCTGTGTGGTCCGGATATCCCTGTGGCCGAGCATGCGGCTGACCGTTTCGATGGGAACCCCTTCGGAGAGTGTAATCAGGCTGGCAAATGTGTGGCGGGCTGTGTGAGTAAAATAGGTCAAAGCAAGCCCAAACGGATTAGCGTAAATTAAACTTAATCGGTTTAGAATGAATTGATTTGCTATTTTACAAGAAGCAAACAATTGTGAATTATTGCAGTATTTCAGTTACCAAACCGTTAGCTGGGTAGTTACCAAAACCGGAACAGGTAACTAACAGTAATACGAAGCAGTTTAATCGGTTTCTTATGTGTTAACTCACAGTATTTTGCATAACAAAGAACGCTTATATAACCGGTAACTTTGCCTATGGCAAAGCCCACAAAAATATAAGCGTATGAAAGTAGAAAAATTCAAGGTTTTGCTTTACCTCAAAAAAAGCAGTTTAGACAAGTCGGGTAAAGCTCCCATCATGGGACGCATTACTGTAAACAATTCCATTTCCCAATTCAGTTGCAAATTATCCTGTACCCCGACTTTATGGAATCCACGTGAAAGTCGGTTGGATGGCAAAAGCCGTGAAGCAGTCGAAGTCAATCAGAAAATCGACAAATTATTGTTAGGTGTTCATTCGGCGTTCGACAGTCTTATAGAACGCAAAAAGCCTTTTGATGCAGAGTCGGTAAAGGTTTTGTTTCAGGGAAGTATGAACTCCCAAACAACCTTGCTTGCTCTCCTTGATAGCTACATGGATGGACTCCGAGCACGTATCGGAATAGACGTTGCTCCAACCACGCTTGGATCATATAAATACACTCACCGTACATTAAGCAAGTTCATTAAAAAGAAATTCAAGACTAAAGATGTCGCTTTTGGTCAATTGAACGAACAGTTCATTCGGGAGTATCAGGATTTTATTTCACTCGAACTGGGATACGCGATGGATGGTGTACGCCATTTTCTGGCAATCCTGAAAAAAATGTGTAAGATAGCCTTCAAAGAGGGTTATTCAGAAAAGCTTCATTTTGCCTATTACAAACTACCCAAACAGAAAGAAACCACTCCGAAGGCACTAAGCAGGGAGAGTTTTGAAAAGATCCGTGATTTTGAGATTCCCGAAAACCGTCGTTCCCACAGGCTCACGAGGGATTTATTTCTCTTTGCCTGCTATACCGGTACTTCTTATGCCGATATAGTCCGTATTACGGGTGAAAACCTTTATACGGATGAAGAGGGAAGCCTTTGGCTCAAATACCGGAGAAAGAAAACCGATTTTCAAGCCCGTGTCAAATTGTTGCCCGAAGCGATAGCTCTATTGGATAAATACAAGGATGAAAACAGGGAGAGTCTGTTCCCGATACAATCAGCGGAAGTAGTACAACTTAATATGCGGGGCTTACGAATTATGGCGGATATAAAACAGCCAATCTCCTATCATTCAGGGAGACATTCGTTTGCTTCGCTGGTTACCCTCGAGGAAGGAGTACCCATAGAAACCATTAGCCGGATGCTCGGACACAGTAATATCCGGACAACACAAGTCTACGCTCGTGTTACCCCGAAAAAACTGTTCGATGATATGGATAAGTTCATAGAGGCAACCAGCGATCTGAAATTAGTTTTATAACCCATAAACATTATATCACAATGAGAAGTACATTCAGACAATTATTCTATATCAACCGCAAAAAAGTAAAAGCGGATGGCACGACCGCCGTTTTATGTCGAATAAGTATCGACGGAAAGCAAGCAGTTCTTACAACAGGTATCTATTGCCAACCCAGCGATTGGAACGCCAAGAAAGGCATAATCAAAACAGAAAGAGAGAATAACCGCCTAAATGAGTTTCGCAGTCGTGTAGAGCATACCTACGAACACATCCTCAAAGAAACGGGTGTAGTAAGTAGTGAGCTACTTAAAAATACGATGGTCGGGATAAATTCCACTCCAACTATGCTGTTACAGGCTGGCGAAGTGGAACGGGAACGGCTCAGGCTTCGTTCTATTGAGATAAATTCCAGAACAAGCTACCGGCAATCGGGAATATCACAGCGAAACCTGCAGGAGTTTCTTTTTTCAAGGGGTATGGAAGATATAGACTTTTCGGATATTACCGAAGAGTTCGGCGAATCGTTCAAGGTATATTTGAAAACCGTAGGAGAACGCAGAGCGGGCTATATCAATAAGTGTATCACATGGCTCAACCGCCTTATCTACATTGCCATTGACCAGGAGATATTAAGATGCAATCCGCTTGAAGAAGTCCGCTATGAAAAGAAAGAGCCACCCAAGCACAAGCATATAAGCAAAGACGATTTAAGGCGGTTGATGGAAACCCCGATGCCTGACGCACGCTTGGAACTAATCCGCAGAGCTTTTATCTTTTCGAGCCTGACAGGTCTTGCCTATGTGGATATGCACCGTTTGTATCCGCAGCATATCGGCAAAACGGCAGAAGGCAGGCTTTATATCCGCAAACAGCGGGTTAAAACGAATGTGGAAGCCTTCATTCCCCTGCACCCGATAGCCCAGCAGATACTTATGCTTTACAATACCACCGATGACAGTCTACCAGTCTTTCCTCTGCCTGCCCGTGACAGGATTTGGTATGATATAAACCAGATTGGAGTATTAATGGGATTTAAAGAAAATCTCTCCTACCATCACGCCCGTCACGGATTCGGGACGTTGGCAATTTCGTCAGGACTTTCCATCGAAAGCATTGCTAAAATGATGGGGCATGCGAATATCAATACGACACAAGTTTACGCACAAATCACGGAGCAGAAAATATCCGAAGATATGGACAAGCTGATCGAAAGAAGAAAAACAATGCAGAATGACGCAAATCAACCCGAACAGCCATGAAAAGAGAAGTAATAACCATAGAAAGCAACATTGTACATATCCCTCAATCCGCTGATGTTTGGATGACACAGCTCGAAATTACAGATTTGTTCGGGTGCTTTGTGTCCAAAGTGAATAGTAATATACGCTCTATACTCAAAAGCGGTGTGTTGCATGAATCGGACGTTTGTCGAATGTACCATTATCAGAACGGCAATTTCGTTGAGCAATATAATTTAGAAATGATTATCGCTCTTTCATTCCGCATACAATCAAGGAATGCGGAGGTCTTTCGGAAGTGGCTAACGAGAAAGCTATCTAAATCGGAAATCCCAGAAATGTTGGTAATGGGTATTAAAAACCCGATGTTGAATTGAACGGATTTTACCAACACAATAGCGGCAGGCGATAGATTCAGCCTGCCGTATTTATAATCCTCTTTCATCTGAACACAAAGAAAAAAGAAGGGAATAAAACGACAAGACCGATGCCCTTCAGGTATATGAAAAAATCTTCCTCTCATTTCATTCGAGCGTATTTTTCTATAAAGTCTTGTCTTGTTTATTCTCCTTCTATTAAAGAGATGTTTATCAGTCGAAAAAGGAAAAAATATTCAGTTGGGGGTTGTGTGTGGACAGCTACCTGAACTTGTCCCGATAGCCCTCTTCCAGCATTTTCTCAATATCCGAAGAACGGTAGAGGATTTTTCCGCCCAGTTTGATGTATGGAATACGCCCCTCGTTGCGGTAGTCCTGTAAACTTCTCCGACTGATTTTTAACTTCTCCGACAACTCCTCGTCCGTATAAAAACTTTCTCCGCTGAGGGTCGGCTTCCGGGAGGAAAACATACGCTCCAAAGCCGATGAAATCCTGTCCATTGAAAGAAAAAATGATTTCACCCTTTCGTTCTTTTCCGTGATTAACTCGCTACTCATAATTTGCTCCTTTCTTTTATAGTTTATTATTCTAATCTTTCATGTAGTTTCCCCAACCAGCAATATACAAGCCGTAGGGATGTTCTTCCGATGTCATTTCGCAGGGCTTCATTCCTATATTAGCGAAACAGCCGCTTTCATTGGAATCTATATCGTGCAAAGAGAAACTTCCCCGCTCCGATTCCTTATCGTAGCTGTATGCCAGCAGGTAGTAGTTACCATTATACGCCCGGAGAATATAAATATCGGGATTGCCGTTTACGCTTATCCATGCCCCTTGCCATGAAGAAAGAATGGTGCTGTATTGTTGTTCTTTTTTCATAGCCGTTTCCCTTTGTATTTAGCCTGTTTGTGCTTCTCTTCTATCAGCGGAAGAATACTCTGTACATCTTCGGGCTTATAGTAGATTTTATGGCTGATTTGGGTATATGCCAGTGTCCCGTTATCCCGAAGCGTTTGAAGTGTCCGCTTCGAGATATTCAGCAGTTGGCACACGTTCTGATTATCCAACCATTCTTTCATATCATTATTCCCATGCAATCGGCAGAGGTGCTCCATCCGGCTTGCAAAGTTTTCAAACTTCGAGAGCATTTTCTCAAATGTTTCCGCATCGATGTTTACAATATCCATAACTCTATATTTTAAAATTTCTATTCATTTTGCTTCAAAAGTAAATCGCTTGCTTTACACACACCAAAGAATAAATCCGTTTGCAGTTACCGGCTATATTTTGCGTATCATCTTTCTCTTCGCGCGGTGCAATCTGCACTTTCTCGCCACGAAGTAAAACAGAATAGTTCGCTCCGCAATGGATTCTGAACCAGGTGGCAGTGTATGGCTTCGATATGGTAGCATTTGGCTTCGAAGTCCTGTAATTTTTCTTGATTTTCTTGCTTTAAACACGAAGGAAAACATAAAAATTCATACCTCAATGGCTCAACAAGTTTGTGCGTACTTCTGTCCGGGATTGTCTTCAAACTTTCTATAATCCACATAATTTATATTCAGAAATCGGGGTATTTTGCCGGCATACTACTGTCAAATAGGAAAATCGGTGCAGTCTGGACCGATTACAAGGCAAGCAAAGTAGAAAGTTATTGTGAGATATAGTAACAGAATCAATAATGCACTATAAATCAATCATTAATTCTTCCTTTGCTCCAAAATTGATTTCAAAACAGACTTAAATAATAAGTTCATTACAGAAATATAAATGACAACAACAACTGATGACTATATGGAAATCTGTATTGAAACCAATTTTGAAATAATTAATGGTGTCGGTATTGGATTAGATATTGGGTTCGGTACAGGCATAAGTATTTAACACATAAAATAGCTAAAAAATGAGTTCGAAAAAGAAACAAAAACAGCTTTCAATAGAGGAATATATTGAAAGCTACTGCACAGAGAAACGGATAAGGGAACGGTTTGCCGTATATATCAGTCCCGAAACACATTGCAACCTGAGAAAAATTGCCCGGTTATTCACTGGCAAGCATCACACGACAACCTCTTCATTGGCAGATTCTATCATCGCTAGCCATATTGAAACACACAGGGATATTTTGAACGATGCATTTAAAGAGGATGACCGTGAATTTCTCGAATGGCTGAAAGAAAAGAGGCAGAAAGAGGATGAAGAATCGGAGTTTGATGAAGAAAATAGGTCTGTTTAGCCGAAGACCTATTCACATAATGGGTAAGCCTGCCGATCTTTTACGGCTTACTTTTCTAAAGGGAGCATTCCATGCTCATTTTAGAGGAGCGAGGTTATGTTTTCATTGCATGAAAACCCTCGCTTTGGCTTATCGCCAAAGGGAAAACCGCTCCCGACGGTCGCAGTTTTTTAGGAAATGTCGATTGCAAAACTAATCGAAATTGAAAGAAGATAATAAAGATAACAGGAAGAAAGGCGGTCGCCCCAAGGCGAGTCCGGTTAATCGGAAGAGCAAGACCGTTGGTGTTTGCTTCTCCGAGCCGGAACTCTATGCCATTAAGCACAGGGCGGGAAAAGCCAAACTTCCTATTAGTGTTTATTGTCATGATGCAATTCTTAGCGGAGTAATAAAAGAACCACTGAAAAAAGAGGAATTAGACTTGCTCCGTAACCTTTCCAATATGGGAAATAACCTTAATCAACTTACGAAAACAGCCAAGTTTTTAAATGCAAAACGGCTCGAAAACGAGGCTGAAAATCTATTCAATCAGATACAAATTATCATAAACAAGCTGTCAGATGATTGGAAAAATAGTAAAAGGAAGAAGTTTTAAGGGATGTATTTCCTACGTATTAGGAGACAAAGAAGCGAAGATTTTGGTAAGCGAAGGCGTATTGGAAACTGATCTGAAGTCTATTATCAACAGCTTTTATATGCAGAGTTTACTCAATCCGAAGTTGTCGAAATGTGTTGGGCATATTCCACTGGCGTTCTCTCCGGATGATAAGGAGCGGATGACAAACCAATTTATGGAACGATTAGCCAAAGAGTATATGCAGGCAATGGGAATCAAGAATACGCAATATCTAATCGTTCGCCACAGCAATACGAGTCACCCGCACTGTCATATCATATTCAACCGGGTGGATAATGACGGCAACACCATATCCGACAAAAACGATCGCTATCGGAACGAAAAGGTGTGCAAACAGCTAAAGGATAAGTATAATCTCACTTACGGCAAGGGTAAAGAAAATGTCAATGTGCAGAAGCTAAAGGGAGCGGAGCAGACCAAATACGAAATTTACTATGCGATAAAAGGCATACTCCCCAAAGCCAAGAATTGGCAACAGTTAGAAGATGCTCTCAAACAGCAGGGAATATCCATAGAATACAAGCACAAAGGGCATACCGATGAGGTGCAGGGAGTATCATTTAAGAAAGGAGAGTATTCGTTCAAAGGTTCTGATATAGACCGAAAGTTCAGCTATGGCAAGCTGAACGCACAGTTAGGCGAGAACAACCTTATTCAGGAACAGCAACAAGCAACCACCCCGAAAGAAACAAGCAACCGCATTTCGGAAAATATCGTTTCGGGCGTTGGCGATGTACTAGCAGCGGTAGGCAGTTTGTTCGACATTCAGCCTTCAAATAGCGATGAAAATGAAAAGGAATACTTACGTCAGCAAGCATTGAAAAAGAAAAAGAAACTCGAAAAACGTAGGGGTATAAGAAGATAAAAACGAGAAAATAACAATTAAAAATCAGAAAATAGTATGAGTAAATCAGTATCAAATGATGCTTTATGGGACAAGTTTTTGGAAATAAAAGAGCAAATAAATCAGTACTTAAAAGAACAAAAGGTATCTGTGCCGACACAGGAACAGGTCGATATAGCCTCCGAGTTAAGGACGAATAAAGATGAAATTGTCGAAATTTTTAAGAAATGCATTCAAGGGCTCGGAACACATTGTGATTCTCATTTCAAAACAATGTACAAGCATATTGAGTAGTTAGAAAAAGACGCAGAAGGAACATATAAGGTGCTGGCTTGTATATACGCCACAATATAAGAGTCAAAAGGACAATCGGAAACAACAGATTTGGATATTTGCGTGCTGTTTACTATACGGCGAAGTGCATACTACTTCATGATTTTTATCTTCAATAGAAAAATCCTTATTAGCAGAAAAATATCGTGGAAAGAGTAAATGGATTACCGAATAAACATTTCACACCAATTATCGAAACGGACAACGTCTTCTCTTCCATATTTTACCAACTGTGCCCGCACCGCTTCTATTGTCAGTTCTTTTCCTAAATGTGATTTTGAGTAGAATTTATCAGCGAAACAGATAATTTGTTCTTCTATCGAAACTGGTGTCATTTCTCTGTGTGGTAGCGGAAGGTTGGCTCTTATGATGTAGTCACGTGTGAGCCCCGTTCCTATATGACGTTCACAAACAAGCGCATGTAACGGATAGCCTTCTTTCATCATCATTTCACACCCCAAATATCCATGGCATAAATAAGCATTTTCCCCCTCACAATATATATCTGGGGCAAAAGTTTTGCAGACGCCAATATCATGCAACATGGCTGCCTCTTCAATAAAACGCAGGTCGAGATTCAAATCTGGTCTGTTTTTGGCGAATGAAATAGCTTTATTTGCAACATCAGAAGAATGATGGACTAATATTTTATACGCTTCACCATCAGGATTATAATATTTTTTTATAATATCAAAAGGATTCATTTGTTATCATTTGCTTTACAATTCGCAGCAAAGATACAAAAACATTTAATGTGGTGAATATAATATATTATAGCTATAAATCACTTAGCTCGTGAAAAATGCACCTGTCTTCTATGCTTTTTAGTTAATGTAACATCCGCTATAAATAAGAGAGGGCATATTTTTATATTTGGCTTTATTTAGTATTTTCACTAAGCGAGAGAGAGGTGAAAGATACATACCAGTCAAACTTTTTGCCTTTCAAAAGGTTAATGATTCAAACATAAAGAAGTGTTGTGGTGCATGCAAGCCCTTGAAGAGTTTTTTATGCCTCCAATATGCACATCTATAAATTCTATGATTTTAAATATGTTTGCAGTGAAATGCAATAGGGTGCATTTTAAATTATTACAAAATCTTATTACCTTTGAGGCTTTGAAGCAATATTAAAAAATATACTTAATGCATTAATGAACAAGGAGAAAAAAATTGTAAAAGTAGCTGTAACGGGACCACATTGCTCTGGAAAATCAACACTCTTGTCGCGTATTGAAGAAGATATTAAAAGTCAAAAAATAAAAGTCACCAAATTTGATGGCTCCATTTGTCCGATCAACTATTCGGAAAAAGCAACTATCAACGACGAAAATGAAGAAATGTCTATTACTTTATGGATGTTGAGTAAAATGCTTCTCAGAGAAATAGAAACAAAGTATACAACAAATTATGAAAATGATATTATAATTTTTGACAGATGTTTATTCGATCAAATTGTATATCCTTTGGTAAATTTTAAGGATCACAATAACGATCGTATGGATATAATAAAAAAAATTATTAATTTATGGTTAAATAATAATCCTTATGATATTATTTTCTATGTTCCCCAAAATCAAGAATTCTTAAAAGAAGTTCCTGAATTCAATCAAGATTTAGAGTATTTGGAGAATGTGGAGAAAACATATTTAAGAGTATTAGACAATCTTCAGCCGAAATGTAAAGTAATTATTCTTCCCAAAAATCAGGACGAGCAAAAGCAGATTATTATATCAATAATTAGTAGGTTATTATAAGAATAAAAAGGAAGGAAATTATATGATTTGTTTTAATTTTATAAAAGAAAATAAAAATGAGGAGGAAAAATGATTATTAAAACTGATGACTTCCATGCGCTTTAATGAATTGTTGAAACTTGATGCGGAAAAAATAATTTTCCCATATTATAAGGAAAAAAATGGCCTTGATGGTTTAATTCATATAAAACATGTAGTTCATTTTGGCGAATTAATTTCCAGAAAGGAATGTCCTCAAAATATTAATGAAGTAATATTGGGCTGTTATTTGCATGATATTGGACGAGGTTATGAGATTAATGATGAAACGCATGGTGATGCAGGTGAATTAATAGCACGGCGTATCATGGAAAGAGACTTCGGAACTTATAATCTTGATATTGAGAAGATAACATATGCTGTCAAATATCATGATAAAGGTTTTGTTTCTAATGATCCAGTGATAGGAGCTATTTGGGATGCAGATAGATTATCTCTTTATAGATTTTTAGGGAAAATTATTCTTTTAGAAAAATTGTCAACTAAGACAACTGTTGGTTTACGCAAGTATGCAAAAAAATATATAGAAGACAGATTGGGAGAATACAATAATAGTTACTATTAGAAATAAAATAAGATCAATATGTATAGCGAATATTTAAAATTTGTTGAAGAACAATTTGAAAAATGCTTTACAGAGAAAGGGTATTTGCAGGAGAAGCCAGTAAAAATTACTTCACGAATAGACTCTTCTGTAATCTTTATTGGCTCTTCTATTTCTCCGATGAAAAAATATGTTCTGAATCAAACAATCGGAGATAACGGTAGATATCTTATTCAAAATTCTATTAGAACCCAAGCATTAAAAAACATTCAAAATTCTGAACTAAGTATGTTTGGTTCATATTTTAAAAGTATGGGTGCATTGGTAATGTATCGTGATTTAGAAAAATTGGTGTTAGATGTATTTGACTATTTAACAAAGTATTTAAAAATACCTTTTGATGATATAAGATTGAGGATTAATTCAGAGGATATTGATTTGATAGATTCAATTAAACAATTGGATAGAAGGGTGATAAGAGAATACAATACTTTTGGAGATAAATATTATAAGCATAAATATGGGTTGGATATTGAACAAATAAAAGGAAGAAATTTTAATATTGGAATTCGCAAAAAAGGCACAGATTTGTTTTTGGATATTGGAAATGTTATCGTAATAGAAAATGATATTGAAAAAATTGCAGTGGAAGTTGCTCTTGGTAATTGTACATTATCAATGTGCTATTTTGGAGTTAATTCAACGATCGCAGGATCAAGGATGGCTGATATATTTAAAATAGACACAGTAGAGAAAATGAAATTTGCTGATGCCATTATTGTGGGAGCAATTCTAATGTATGAGAACATAAAAACAATAAAACATCCGAGATGGTTTATATATAACTTTAGAAAATATTGTGTGGCAATAAAATTTTGGAAAGAAAAACTGAATTTGGAATACAATGTAATTGCGGAGTATATGAAGTTATTTTTATTACTAGAGTATAATGTTGATATTAAATTATCAAATGAAGAAATTATCAATTATATTAAGGTTTTAAATTCGTAGATATAAATGAAAAAAGTTGTTTTAATAGCGGCAGCTACTGGCAGAGATCACATGATAGCCAAACATTTTTCAATGCAGTCTGAAGTAGAATTATCTGTTATTATATGGACTGAAAGTAAATTCATTAGAAAATTGTGCACTGGAGAATATCATGTAGTCGATTTAAATGATATTCAACAAGTTTGTGATATTATCAAAAAAATTAAGCCTGATTTTGTTATTCCGGGACAAGGTGATATTTTGCAGCATGGATTAACAAATATATTAAATGAAAGTAATATTTTATGTATTGGCCCTACGAAAGAGTTGGCTCAAATAGAGGGATCAAAAACTTTTATGAGAACATTTATGGAAAAAATTGATGCATCATTAAATCCAATGCATCAAGATTTTTTTAAATTTAGCAATGCGGTCTTAAAATTTATCAATAGTTTTGATAGTGATATAGTAATTAAATGTGATCATGTAATTTCTGGACCTAGAGTTAGAATTTTCAAGAGAGACTCAGAATTAGACAATGCTATTAATGATGCTAAATTATGGATAAAAGAGTATGGACATATAATTATTGAAGAATTTATAACAGGAGAGGAAATTGCATTGACGACATATACCGATGGTAGTAATTTTCTGCATACTCCGTTTACAAAAAATTATAAAAGAGTTTTTGAGAAAAATGTTGGAGAAAACACTTCGGGTATGGGTAGTGTAACTGGTTATAATTGTTTTGATACTTTGCCGAAAACTATTTATTCTGAAATAAGAAACCTGAACGAAATAGTATTAAATGAATTAAATAAATTGACTAAATATAAATATATTGGGCCGATATATGGAGAATTTATTGTTTCAAAAACTGGGTTAAAAGTTATAGAATATAATTGCAGATTTGGCAATCCTTGCTCTTTGAATATTTTTTCTTTGATGAATTTTTCTATAGTTGAGTTATTTGAGGCGTTAGCATATAAAAATATTCATTTACTTGAAAATGTTTTCAACAATAATATCAGTGTTTCAGCATATGTAGTGCCGGAAGGATATACACTTAATGAGAAAAATGTTGGAAATGAAGTTGATTTTCAAAACATTAATGAGAATACTTATTATTATGGTAATATGCTTTTTAAGGATCAGAAATATTTCTTAAAAAACTCTAGGGCATTTGCGGTTTGTGAGATAGGGGGAAGTATTGAAGAAGCCAGAAATAAGGTTTATAACGAATTGAGAAAAGTCGAAGGTAATATTCATTATAGAAAAGATATAGGTATATGAAAAAAATAAGAATAGGTTTTGATCTAGATGGCGTTATTTCTGAAAATGCCATCTTTAAAAGCAAAAAAATTAAGGAATTATACAATATTGACTTAGAACCTTGGCAATTAACATCTAATATAATAGATACTTTTGTCCCGAACAAAAGTATCAGACGCGCTATTGGTTCACTTTCGGCATTAACGATACAACCCAATTTTGTTGATAAAGAAACGATATCAGTATTAAAAACTTTGAAAAGTTTAGATATAGAACTCTATATTATATCTAGAAGAGGAAAAAGTAATCAAGGTATTGAGATTGCAAAAAACACAATTGAAAAGTTGAAAATATCAGATTATTTTAAAGAAATTATTTTTTGTGAAACTGAAGAAGAAAAAATTGAGAAAATAAAAGAGAAAAATATAGACTTGTTTATTGATGACAGAATAGAAATTTTAAATGGGATATCCTCAAATGTGCATTTTCCACTTTTATTTGATGAGTATGATTTAATAAAAAAAGGATTATTAGATTTTGAGAAGAAATATGTTGTCATTAACAGTTTTAAATTGATCATGAATTATGTCAATTTTTTATTAATGATACGAAGCGCTATAAGTGAATTGCTTACTAAAAGCATTATACATAATCCAAATAAATATGAAATAATATCATATTTAAATAATATTGTTGTTAAGGTTGATGGTTTGTACTTAAAAATATACAAAGGAGATTCTACGATTAGAGATAATGAACTGATTTTATACAAAAATATTGAAAACAATAATATGTTTAAAGAAATGGTATTCCAAGGAATTATTAAATTGGATATTGAATATTATTTTGCTCTGTTTAAACCGATACATGGAGATACTCTTGACAATGTTGAATATAATGAAAAGAATGCGCAAAATATTGCAGAGTCAATTTATTCTTTTATTAAATTGACATCAAAAATAAAATGCGAAAAGTTTGGAGATATTAATGGGAAATTCGAGGGGGAATATAATAATTTTAAAGAATATATATTTAATTTTCAACATAAAACAGCCACGACACTTTATATGGAACCCATGACCCGAAAATATTCAGCATTACCATATGACTTGTTAGTCCAATATGAAGAGTATTTTAATATTAATAAAGCATATATTATTCCTGTTGATTTGAATTTTAAGAATATCATTATAACAGATCAATTTGAAATAAAAATTATTGACCCTGGTGCATTAATAGCAGGACCTTTAGAAATGGCCTATGGAGAGTTTTGTGCACACGCATATGGAACAATTATATATGATAATTTTGAAAAGTTAATTTGTCAATCGGATAAAAAATTGATTAGAATATATGCTATACTTTTACTGTTGAATATCTTGGCATTTATAATAAGAAATAATATTATGTCTCCTTATTTGGCAAAACCTTTTGGTAATAATAAGACGTTTTTTGAATTAATAGACGAACACCTTAAATTCATAAGCCAATGATACAAGTGTTTGGTACATATTATATTATGAATAAAAATGGAGATCTTGATAAGATAAATATTGAAGATGAAGAACAAATCATAGCATCTCTACAAAACAATAAACCTCAAAGTCTTATTGTCAAAAAAAAGATAAAGAACAATGTGTATTTTACTGAGGATATGTTTGAATTATACTCAGAAATAAAAACATACATAAATGATAATATCCAAAAAAACATCAACCCAATAAATATTATTTCACCTACTTTATTTAAAAATAATACTAAAATCGAAAAATTACAAAAATTATTTGGACTAAAATTATTCCTATGTCCAAATGATTTAATTTTACGTCCAGCAACAGATTTTGGGATTTTTATGTTATTGGAAAACTCGATACATAAAAATGCCGACTTGCCTAAAGCTTACTATGAAATAGGCAATTGCTATAGACTTGAAAATGAGTTTAATAATTCATTACTAAGATCTTTTTGTTTTGAATTGCCTGATATACATATTATTGCAAAAAACGATGCCTATGGAATTGTTAATAGGCACATGCTTTTATATAAAGAAATTTTAAACAACTTTAAAATCAATTATGCCATAGCATTAAGAATTACAGAGAAGGAATTCAACCTAAATTTAGAAGCAATAAAATTTATCGCTAATAGTTTAAGAGAAGAAATATTTATCAATATTGTGCCCAATACAATAAGGTATTGGGAAACGAAATTTAAATTTGTTAGAATTGACAAAAACAATGAACAAGTGCAATTATCAACAGTGCAAGTCGATTATCAATCTAGTGAAATTTTTAATTTTACAAATGAATTTAAAAAAAATCTAATAGTTATACATTCATCGCCTGGCAGTATCCAGAGAATGTTATATTGTTTAACGGAGGAGGGATAAATGAGTTGTGTTTTTTGCGATATAATAAATAAACAAATTCAATCAAATATTCTTTTTGAAGATGCATCTTTTATTCTTATAAAGGATATTAAACCTGATGCAAAAATACATTTATTGGCTATCCCCAAGGGACATTTTGATAATCTTTGTGATGCAAAAGCGCAAGATTTTGAAGTTATTCGGAATATTTTTATTTTTATATCAGAGAATGCACATAAATATGGATTAATAGATGGTTATAGAATAATAATGAATAATGGTTTATACGCAACGCAAACCGTATATCATTGCCATATACACATTTTGGGTGGGCAACAATTAAAACATCCTCAAAAGCATTTGACCGAATAATCTAAGAGTGTCCGGTATTATTCTGAGTCAATTCGTAAAATCATTCCGCAGATGTTACAAAAATCTCTAAAAAATGCAATCCTATTATTGCGTTTTTCAATATTTTCACACAACACCATATTATTGTCGATAAACTCATTTATTATCGTACTGCATTGTGCAATATGTTTTATTGCCTCCTTATAACGATTTTCTTTAATCTCGTTCTGGATTAATGTACGTTTTGAAGAAAAAGTATCATACATTAGCTTGGCTTCTTCTGTATCTTTAATATCAGTTGAGAATAAAACATCTTCTTTGTTATTCTTGATTAGTTTTATTATTCGGTTGAACACCGAGATAAAACTTAAATACCATTCCGTTTCTCCAACTTCCTTTATAAGTTCAGCTTTCAAAACAGATTTATAAATATTAATTTCGTTTAGAGATATTATATTAAGAATTTTAGGCGAATATCCCTTTTCCTCAGACAAAAAGTTTTTCATTCGTTGAATGAAAAACTTTTTTATAAAATCTTCATAATCCTCTTTTAACTCACCTTCCCGCAAATAAAAGGCCTCATATAAATATGATATTTGTGAAATAAACAAACTGAAATCAATATTTATGTTGTGCTCAAGCAGAGTTAGTAGTATTCCAAGAGTGAGCCTTCTTTGTCCATATGGATCTGCCGAACCAGACGGTCTAATATTAATGGCGTTAAGACACATGATTGTATCTAACTTATCTGCAATTGAGACGATAGCAGATAATCTTTCCGATGGTAACTTATCTCCCGAAAAATTTGGATAATATTGTTCTTTTATTGCTATGCAAATATCACTCGGATATCCTTCTTTTTCAGCAAATTCACTTCCTGTAATTCCTTGAATTTCAGTGTATTCGCGAACGGTGCTAGAAACTAAATCAGCCTTCATTAATTCAATAACCGTATGGATTTTTTCTTTATTCTCATAACCGATATGATTGGAAAGCATCACTGCTAAAATTTTCATTCTTGCAACTTTGTCAGCATAATTACCGGCTTTGTCTATAAAAACAACATCTTTTAATCGCATTGCTTTTTCATCAAGGGTAGTTTTCTCGTCTTCAGAAAAGAAAAATTTGGCATCTTCTAATCTAGACTTTAATACCCTCTCATTTCCTTTTATTACATTTTCAATATGCTCTAAATTGCCATTTCTTACAAATAAAAAAGAGTTAATTATTTTGCCATTTTTATAAACCGGAAAATATCTTTGCTGAGTCTTCATCGGAGTCTTTATTACAGATTCCGGAAGAGACAAGTATTCTTCGTCAAAACGACCAAGAGCACAAGCTGGATTTTCAACTAAATTGTTAATTTCAAATAAAAGTTTATCTTCAACTTCAATACTTATTTGTTTTTCTTGTTCAATTTTTTTTATCTGAGATAAAATATCTTTCTTGCGTATCTTTTGTTGAACAATGACCCCGTGTTTTTTTAATATAGAAAAATACTCATCAGCATTTGAAATTGTAATGTCAATGTCCGAAAGTGCACGGTTACCTTTTGTAGTATTTGAAGCGATGGCACATTCTATGTTTACAGGAATTATCTCTTTGCCATAAAGTGCCAATAACCACCTAATAGGTCTAATAAACTTTATTGCATATGAAGACCATCTCATTGGATTTGGCTGGTAAATATTTAATACTAGATTAGCAAGAGGTGTACTCAAAACATCTTTAATCAAACGACCGCGAGAAAAAGATTCTATATAAACATACTCATCCTTCCCTTGTGTAGCAAAGAAAATATCCTCTATTTTTTTCCCTTGTTTATTTAAAAATCCTTCCAATGCTTTAGACGGAGTTTTTCCATCAGAACCAAAAGCCACTAATTTTGCTGGACCTTTTACCTTTTCATAAATGTCATCTTGCATCTCGTTTAGAGATTCAACATAAACCACCATGCGTCTCGGCGTATGAAAGACATCAAGGTTTTCATATCCAATTTTTAAATCGGCAAACATTTTAGATACGTTTTCGCGCAAACTTTCCGATAAAACAGTTACATATTGGGCAGGAATTTCTTCAACACCTATTTCAAAAATAAAATTACGTTTATTCATGATTATCCTCATTCTGGTTTTCAATCGAAATAAAAAGATTAGCTATTGACTTAAATAACCCTTGTATTCGATATATATAATTATTTCTTGATAATTTGCTGATAGCACCACAGGCATCTAAAACATTGAAAGTATGGGAACATTTCAATGCAAAATCATAAGCAGCGTAAATGTTTCTACAGTCTTCAACCAAATGTTTTGCTTCTTCTGCATAGTTTTCAAAATCTCGGAAAAGCATTTCTTTGTTGCAATCCTCAAAACTGTATTTTGAATGGTCGTATTCCCTTCGCTTGTAGATGTCTCCATATTTTTCACTTTTGCTAAATTGCAAATCATATACATTATCTACATTTTGCAGGTACATTGCTATACGTTCAAGTCCATAAGTTAATTCAGCCGTAACAGGCTTACATTCAAATCCGCCGACAACCTGAAAAAAAGTAAACTGGCTGATTTCCATTCCATCAAGCCAAACTTCCCATCCCTTACCAAATGCCCCTAAAGTCGGAGACTCCCAATTATCTTCAACAAAACGAATATCATGTTCTTCTCTTTTGAAACCTATATGTTCCAAACTTTTTATATATAGGTCTACAACATCTACAGGATTTGGCTTAAGAATGACTTGATACTGAGTGTGTTGATATAATCTATTAGGATTGTCGCCATATCTGCCATCCGCAGGTCTTCTGGACGGTTCAATATAAGCTCGGTTATACGGTTTGCTCCCTAATGCTGCTAAAAATGTATTGGGATTCATTGTTCCTGCACCCTTCTCGACATCATGAGGTTCCATAATTGTACACCCTTGATCCCTCCAATACTCATGCAGCTTAAATTTTAACTCTTGAAACAACATAATATTTCTTTTTCTTATTTTCTATATTGATATTTCCATCCATATTTGGATAATAATCATCACCCACGAAATCACTTGATATGTCAGTGTCAATATTGTCCCTTGTTACTTTTGTGTCATTATTAATAAAACGAAAATTTTCTAATAAATCTATTTCTGTGATAATAAATTCCTAACTCAAGTAATTTGCAAAGTTGCAAATTTTCTTTGAAACAGCAAAATTACTCAAAAAAGAACTTACATAAAAACTGTATATATATCATGTTTTCAGTGATTTATCGAGTTGTTTCGTACATTTCATTATATGTTTTTAGAAATATTGTCAGATATTTTCGCGTAAACGATGATAGAGTTAAACTTGTTCTATATCTTGAAATAAGATAGATAACATTGTTTGAGGTTACAAAAGAAATTTCCAACTGAAGAATCTACCTGATTCTTTTTTACTTGCACGCAAAGATCGCAAATATATACTATGATAAAAATTTAAAAATCATAAGTGTTTGACATTTATGAATTTGTTGGTGGATTTAGATCGCAGATCTTATGCTTGTATGATATATTTCTACCTGCTATTATAGTAAGCCTACGATTTAAAAATAATGCATAATTGTAAAATTTCATAATAAATTATTCTATATTTGCAATAGAAAGTCGTTCTTTATATTTATGTAAAAAGCAAGGTAAGATAAAAAAGCGAAGTTTGCTCGTTTCTAAACCATTACCTTTCAAGAAAATACTTCTTGCAACTTGCTTGTTTTCAGTCGGAAAGCAGAATTTGTATGTCTTGCTGTGTGATAGCCTATCTTCTTGTTAATGCCACACCTGCGGGCTATGCTGTTCAGGCTGAAATATACCGTTCCTGTGCAGGGCATGGGGAATAGTTTGCCATTGGAGCCGGTACCTTTGTATTTCTCTATGATGGCGAGAGGGATATCCATCAGCCGGACGCTGAAAGCCGCCCCGGTCTTTTGGCGTTTATCCATAATCCAGCGGCTCCCGTCCTCCATTGTGACAATCTTTTCGGCCGTCAGGTTCCGGACATCAACATAAGAGATCCCCGTAAAGGCTGAAAAGATAAACATATCCCGGCTGATAATCTGCAAGTTCAGTTTCAAGTCGATAGTCATGATTATTTCCAGTTCCTCTTTTGTCAATGTCTTGTGCTGTGTTGTGACGGCATCCGCCTCAAAACCCAGGAACGGGTCACACCCGATAATCCCGGCATTGACTGCGTTGCGGACAACCTTACGCAGGAAGATTATATATCCGGCAGCGGTACTGGGTTTGAATTTGCGTTCCACACGCAGGTGGAAATGGTATTCCTCAATAAAAGAATAGGTCAAGGCCTTGAAAGGGATATCCGTCAGGTTATATTTCTTTCGCAGGAAACAGCATAACGCATTACAGGCTTTCACATAATGCTTATAGGACGAAAGGGACCTGTCGATACCCACACGTGAAAACATCGTTTCATTCATTTTCAGGAAATGATCTAAAACCGTGTCCTGGGTGGAGGCTATGCCCTGTATAGCATTTTTTACCTGTATGGCTGTTACCTCGCCCCGGTTTTCTTTCAATTCCCTGTAACGGCTGTGGATTAACAGGTTTGTTTTGTCAATCCGGCTATTGACAGCCAACGCCGCTTTACTTTTGCCTGTCATGCGTCCTGCCTTTGTATCCCACAACCTGGCATCAGCTTCCAGTTTCAGGCTGAATTGCGCCATTGTCTTTCCGGTGGTGATGCGGCCCATGACAGGGCACAAACCGTTCTCTTTCGTCCGGTTCTTCTTCAGGTAAAATAATACCTTTAGTTCTGATTTCATAATGCTCATTTTTAATTCTAAATTTACATTTAAATGAGCTATATGAATCTATGTAAAAAGCTGATAAACAAAGAATAAAACCCCAGCCTAAAATCTAATCTCCGTGATATTCTTCCGGTTGCCTTTTTCCGGGAAAGCCGACTATAAAAGCTTGCTTAAAACCTGTATTTTTCCCTGTTTTCTTCTCCGGAAACAGGTAACGGATTGGTAACGGAAACCTTGCCGGAATCTTCTCTTTTTTACGTTTTATCAATTTTCTAATCAATGCAGAATGATGAACTTAAGCTTGTTTGTCAAATAGTTACCTTGCTTCTCTGAATTTTGCTTTTGTGTTGGAGAGTAGCAAACGCACGTTGCAGCGTTACCGTTCTTCCGGCGAGTTGCCCTTTCAGATGATATACCATAAAACCTACTATAAGGAATCCGATGTTATACGGTTTATTGAAAAACATTTCAGCAGTTTTAGGAACATGAATAAGAAAAACGGTTAATTTCTTCGTGTTTTAATATCAATAGTTCGTTATAAATTGATATAATCAATTGATTTTCAGCAAAATAAGTATTAAATAATTTGGATAGTTCGCTGATTATCAATATCTTAGTAGATTGACCAAAATCTATAAAGTAATGACAACCAACGAACATCCAAATGCTAATATATTTATACTTAATACTTTAAGTTCAGATATTTTTTCAAATATCAAGCAGACAAGAAAAAATTTTATATTCCACCTGCTAATGTTTTATTTAGGCATTAAAGGTAAAATAAATTTCTTGCAACTTGCTCGTTTTTCCCGGTACTGTGAACAATATTTTAGAATAAATTTCGAGAATATATTCAATTTT
>NZ_QVMO01000062.1 GCF_010501055.1 Dysgonomonas sp. 521 | reverse complement strand
TTTGGGTGGATATCTGCCGGAATGGCAGATTTTTAGAACCGATTTCTAATGGATTTAGAACCGGATTACTGGGTGGGGATGCTCCGGATTATGCAACAGGGATAGAAGAGCTAAAGACTAGTATTACAACTTTAGAAACAAAAGAAAAAGCTGCTAATGACGAAAAGTATAAAAAGAAAATAGAAAAGCTTGATAAAGAACTGGCAGAAGTAAGGGTGGAAATAACAAAGAATGAGAAGGAAAAAGAGCGGTTAGAAAAAGAGCAGGCTGAAGCAAAAACTAAAGCAGAAAAATATAAAGCCGATATAGCTAAAATAAAAGAAACTTTTGAAATAAAAGAGACTGAAACGAATGTAGAAAATACTGATATCATTACTGATGCAGAAAAATCGGGTAGTAGTATTGAAAGCCTGACAACAGATATTCCTGAATCTGAGAGTTCGGAAGATAAAAAAGAAGTAAATCCAGCCTCAGATGGGGAAATGCAGGCAGCTCAAGACCGAATTACGGAATTGGAGGCATTAGCTAAGGCAGAAGAAGATATAGTAAATGCAAAAAAAGAAGAAATAGAGAATGCCAATAATGCTATCACAGAAAGTAATCGTAGTGTATTGTTAGATCAGATGCGTATAGAAGATGAAAAGACAAAACTAGAAGAAGAAAAAGCAAAAAAAAATGAAGAAATAGCTGCAAAAGCGAAAAAACAGCAGGATAGGCTAGACAAATTAGAAAAAATTAGAAAAAAAGCTCAACTTGTATTCGATATTGCTGATGCGACAAAAGAGATTGCGAAAGGTGTCGCTACTGCATGGGGAAAAGGTCCAATACTAGGTCCTCCATTGGCTGCATTAGTCGCTTTAAATGGTGCTATACAATTAAAAATAATGACAGCACAACTTGCCAAATTCGAAGACGGTGGGCTACTAAAAGGTAAACGTCACTCACAAGGCGGAATGCGCATAGAAGGCACCAATATGGAAGTAGAGGGCGGCGAATTTGTAGTCAATCGTGTCTCAACAGATAAAAATCTGGGATTGGTTAAATATATCAATGAACAACGGCGCGAACTAACCCCAAATGACCTGAATGCCTTTTTCTTGCGTTCATCACAGGGGCTTGAACCATCCTTTAAGCGTATGTTTGCCGAAGGTGGACAATTACCTGCTGTAGAGCCTGTAACGAATATAGACAACGATAGCTTAATTGCAGCTATACAAGCTATAAAAATAGAACCTAAAGTAGCTGTTACTGATATACATAAAGTGCAGGATAGTATGGTTAGTGTTAGTGGTTGGTCTGGTGTATAAATTAGATTTTGGGGATGAAAGTCCCCAGTATCTATTTTGCGACATATACACTTCCGGCATATAAATTATTATCAGAGGAATAAAAGTATAGGTCATATAATTTCGTTTTCCCTATATATACACTTCCGGCATATAAATCACCATCAGAGGAATAAAAGTGTAGGTCATAAAATTTTGTACCTTCTGTATATACACTTCCGGCGTATAAATCACCACCAGAAGAATAAAAACTTAAGTCATATAATTTCGTTTTCCCAATATATATACTTCCGGCGTATAAATCACCACCAGAAGAATAAAAACTTAAGTCATATAATTTCGTTTTCCCTATATATATACTTCCGGCATATAAATCACCATCAGAGGAATAAAAATATAGATCATATAATTGTGTTTTTGTCCTATCTTCTCCCCCTCTCACATACTCACCATCCACATTAAACACAATATCACCATCTGTAGCCGCCCCCGCACGAATATAGTTGCCGTCGATATTAAAGACCACATCGCCCGTTTTGTCTTTTCCTGCGCGCACCAGCTTATCATCCATATTGAATACGATGTCGCCATCGGTCTTTTCACCCGCGCGTATATACTCCCCGTCGATATTAAAGACCGCATCGCCCGACTTGTCCTTTCCTGCGCGTATCAGGTTGCCATCCAGATTGAAGACGATATTCTCCTTCACCACAGGCGGTTCGGGGTCTACTGGTTTCTCCGGTTCGGGCTCAGGCGTTACATACGGGTCGTCCTTGTCGCAGGCTGTAAGTGAGAGGCACAGCAGCAATATAAGGCTACCCAGCAGCCCCCTCAGTCCCCCCAAGGGGGACTTACAGAGAGTGTATTGATTTGTAATCTTTTTCATATTTTTATCTTTATGTTTTCGTGGTTTTAGCTTTCCCCCTTCCTTTTGGGGAGGGACGGGGTGCTATAAAGATAGACTGAAATTCTGGGAAAAGGTTTAGCCATGTAGTGAATAATCACAGGGGAAAATTGCAATGCCGGGTCTTGACGCTTCCTTTCGCCAGGCATAACATGTAGGGGCAATCCCTTGTGGTTGCCCGAAAACACGACAAACGGGCAAGGACAAGCCATTGCCCCTACATGATTGGTGCTACGGGTACTGTACAAGGCGGCATGCGTATAGAAGGTACCAATATGGAAGTAGAAGGAGGCGAGTATATAATCAATCGCGAGTCTACAGGCAAGAATCTGGGATTGATACGCTATATCAATGCTGAGCGAAGACAACTTACATCTGCTGATATGAATGCATTTTTTGACTCAAAAGTTCGGGGCTTCGAACCCTCATTTCGTCAAGCCTTTGAACAGGGAGGGCAATTACCTGTCATCGAACCAACATCAAATATCGATAATAACAGCTTAATAGCAGCTATTCAATCCATAAAAATAGAACCAAAAGTTGCTGTAACTGATATTCACAAAGTACAAGATAGTATGGTTAGCGTTAGTGGCTGGTCGGGTGTATGAATTTGATACTGGGGATGAAAAGTCCCCAGTTTATCAGAAATCTCTATTTACATACCATAAATAATCTTCAACCTTTCTTACCTGGAATACAGGTTTTGAATAATCCTCTACATAAATTTTCCATAAGTAATCTTCAACCTTTCTTACCTGGAATACAGGTTTTGAATAATCCTCTACATAAATTTTCCATAAGTAATCTTCAACCTTTCTTATTTGGAATACAGGCTTTGAATAATCCTCTACATAAATTTTCCATAGGTAATCTTCAACCTTTCTTATTTGGAATAATCTCTCCTTCCCTTCTCCCCCTCTCACATACTCCCCGTCCACATTAAATACAATATCCCCATCGGTAGCCGCGCCAGCACGAATATAGTTACCGTCGATATTAAAGACCACATCGCCCGTTTTGTCCTTTCCGGCGCGCACCAGCTTATCATCCATATTGAATACGATGTCGCCATCGGTAGCCGCCCCCGCACGAATATAGTTACCGTCGATATTAAATACCGCATCGCCCGACTTGTCCTTTCCGGCGCGTATCAGGTTGCCATCCAGATTGAAGACGATATTCTCCTTCACCACAGGCGGTTCGGGGTCTACTGGTTTCTCCGGTTCGGGCTCAGGCGTTACATATGGGTCGTCCTTGTCGCAGGCTGTAAGTGAGAGGCACAGCAGCAATATAAGGCTACCCAGCAGCCCTCTCAATCCCCCCAAGGGGGACTTACAGAGAGTGTATTGATTTGTAATCTTTTTCATATTTTTATCTTTATGTTTTCGTGGTTTTACCTTTCCCCCTTCCTTTTGGGGAGGGACGGGGTGGGGTGCTATACAGATAGACTGAAATTCTGGGAAAAGGTTTAGCCATGTAGTGAATAATCACAGGGGAAAATTGCGATGCCGGGTCTTGACGCTTCCTTTCGCCAGGCATAACATGTAGGGGCACTCCCTTGTGGTTGCCCGAAAACACGACAAACGGGCAGGGACAAGCCACTGCCCCTACATGATTGGAGCTACGGGTACTGTACAAGGCGGCATGCGCATAGAGGGCACCAATATGGAAGTAGAAGGGGGCGAATTTGTTGTCAATCGAGTCTCAACAGACAAAAATCTGGGATTGGTCAAATACATCAATGAACAACGGCGTGAGCTAACCCCAAATGACCTGAATACCTTTTTCTCCCGCTCATCTCAGGGGCTTGAACCATCTTTTAAACGTATGTTTGCCGATGGTGGACAATTGCCTGCTGTTGAGCCTGTAACTAATATCGACAACGATAGTTTAATTGCGGCTATCCAAGCTATAAAAATAGAATCTAAAGTAGCTGTTACTGATATTCACAAAGTACAAGATAGTATGGTTAGTGTAAGTGGCTGGTCAGGAGTATAAAAATAGGAAGGGGGCAATTTTCGCCCCCTACTAATTCAGTACTTTACATATACTTCCCCTTTATATAAATCTCCATATTCAGAGGAAAATTTTAAGTCGTATAATTCTACATTTCCTGCATATACACTTCCTGCATACACATCTCCATATACAGAGGAAAATTTTAAGTCATATAATTTTACACTTCCTGCATATACACTTCCTGCATACACATCTCCATATACAGAGGAAAATTTTAAGTCATATAATTTTACACTTCCTGCATATACACTTCCTGCGTACACATCTCCATATACAGAAGAAAATTTTAAGTCATATAATTTTACATTTCCAGCATATACACTTCCTTTATATAAATCTCCATATACAGAGGAAAATTTTAAATCATATAATTTATCCTTCTCCCCTCTCACATACTCCCCCTCCACATTAAACACAATATCCCCATCTGTAGCCGCCCCCGCACGAATATAGTTACCGTCGATATTAAAGACCACATCCCCTGTTTTGTCTTTTCCGGCGCACACCAGCTTATCATCCATATTGAATACGATGTCGCCATCGGTAGCCGCCCCCGCACGTATATACTCCCCGTGGATATTAAAGACCGCGTCGCCCGACTTGTCCTTTCCTGCGCGTATCAGGTTGCCATCCAGATTGAAGACGATATTCTCCTTCACCACAGGCGGTTCGGGGTCTACTGGTTTCTCCGGTTCAGGCTCAGGCGTTACATACGGGTCGTCCTTGTCGCAGGCTGTAAGTGAGAGGCACAGCAGCAATATAAGGCTACCCAGCAGCCCTCTCAGTCCCCCCAAGGGGGACTGAGAGAGTGTGTATTGATTTGTAATCTTTTTCATATTTTTATCTTTATGTTTTCGTGGTTTTACCTTTCCCCCTCCCTTTTGGGGAGGGACGGGGTGCTATAAAGATAGACTGAAATTCTGGGAAAAGGTTTAGCCATGTAGTGAATAATCACAGGGGAAAATTGCGATGCCGGGTCTTGACACTTCCTTTCGCCAGCATAACATGTAGGGGCAATCCCTTGTGGTTGCCCGAAAACACGACAAACGGGCAGGGACAAGCCACTGCCCCTACATTGGCGCAAAACGATTGTAGCCCCGTGCTGTCGCGCGAAACAATCGTACGGCAGCAGAGGACAAATATATGTGATGTTAGTCAGCGTATTGGCTTTGTGGCGCCTATATTTATAAGAGCTGTGCCTTCCTTCTCTATGTAGTATTTAGAGAGTATCAATATCGCTCCCTCCTTACCATGCCAAGACAATCTTTCAGAATCTACCTTTAGGGTGTTATCGTACCCGATAGACTTATACGACCATTCTCCATAAAGATTGTTGAAAACATGCGTCAATTCGTCAAATGCCGTGGCAATCGTCTCTTTCTTGTCTGTGAGGCTACCGAATGTAATAAAATAGAGTTCTTCCTTCTGAAAAGTAAAAGTAAAGTTATTAAATCTATATCCGGCAAAATCTAAGTTCGTAGCCTGTATAACGTTTTCTGTATGCGTGAAAATCTTTGTATCCTCAGTGGCGCTATAATTTACCAGATGTTCGTGTACCTCTTTCCATGTAGACCCAAACCGGAAATCTCCCAGTCCGTCAATCGATATCTCTTTATCGTCGCCCTGCGCAAAAGAGGTCGAAAAACAACAGACAGCAAAGAGTAGTAATGTGAAATATTTCATAAAGTTGGCGGTTAATTTGCCTAAAGATAGATGAATATTTCATACAAAAGCTTATTCCGGCAGAGAATAATCCCCTGCTACTCTTTATCAGGATTTGAAATCCGGCTATTGTATGCAGATTATAAATACTGAAGGACAGAAGGGCTGAAAGCCCGTATCAATTCAGCCCAATGGCAAGCGAAGCGGCGCCTTGGGTGCAAGTGTAACCAAAGGATGAAGCGCGCTGAAAGCGCAGGTTAAAATCAAATAAACAAGGTTCGATTGTTACTCCCCCTTATACTCCAAAAAATAAAGTAACGAGGCAGGCAATAAGACGGGTAACAAGGTAAGCAACAAAGAGAATAACAGTACTGGCAACAACAGGAACATTATATACTAAACTAAAAACAAAAAGAAAAAGTCCGTCCGGCCTTTCTTCTTATCCCTCCCTACTGTAAAAAATATTTTCTTTTGTTATTTACTTGTACGCTAGCTTTTTACCTTCTGTTAGTGAAATTTATTACTCAAAAAATGTATTTTTTTTTTGCAAAATTATCTCTTTATACAGCGACAGTTGACAGCGGGCAATTAGCCTTTAGTTCCCTATTCATAACTTATAATTCATAACTCACAACATGAATACACCCATTTACGATTGCATGATTGACGAAAACGCAGATGACCTCACCGGCATCTATGCCATTTCGTTTGTAGACTTCCCCGCCAACGAGGTAGATTTTGTAACACTCGGCAAGCAACAAGAAGTACATCTGAACCGTGACACCAAAAAGCAGGTACTGACCGGCGTCGTACTCAAGCCCGGACAGCTTATCTACCGCCACTCGGCCGAAGTGGGCGAGCACTACATCCGCTTTTCGGAGACACAGGTTGAGAAAATCGCCCGTAAGATGATGAAGACAGGCATCGCCCTGCAAAACACCACACATCAGCACCAATCGCCCCTGTCGGGCAATTACCTTACCGAACTGTGGATTATAGAAGACCCCGCCAACGACAAGTCGGCGGCACTCGGCTTCAGCCATCTGCCCAAAGGCACCCTCATGTGCAGTTACAAGATAGAAGACCGTAACTACTGGGAGCAGGAAGTGATGAGCGGACATGTCAGGGGGTTCTCCCTCGAAGGCTTTTTCACTCACGAAATTTCCCTATCCCGCATAAATAACAAAAATATGAACGACAAAAAGAAAAAAGTAAAACAATCATTGCTGGGACGCATCGCCAACATGCTGCTCGACATCGAAGCAGTCGAAAAAGCCGATGCTACAGCCAGCGGCACGGCCTATGTGGTCTTTGTGCTTGCCGACGGCAAAGAAGCTTGTGTAGATGCCGATGGTTTTGTGACGCTCGACGGCGAACAGATGCCCGCGGGCGAGCACGCCCTGTCGAACGGAAACCTGCTGGTAGTAGACGAAAACGGACAATTCGTGGAAACCCGTCAGGCATCCGGCAACAAGACAAACCCCGAAGAAACCACCGCGCCCGAAACATTGCGCCGCAAAAGTGCAGGACAAAAACTATCCGGTTTCGACCCGAAAACAACCGAAGCCCTCAAAGCCAAGATTGCCGAAATGCAATCGGCCATCGAGCAGCTGTCCAAAGCCCTCGAAGAAGCCAATGGGATGCTCAAAGACACCAAGACGCAGGTAGAAGAAATGCGCCGCCATACACCCTCGGCATACCCCGCCATCCAGCTGTCGGGCAACCACATGGCTTCATCCCAAATGACTACCGCCGAACGTATGGCAGTAGCATTGAATCAAACTATTAACAGAAGAAAATAATAAATCAATTAGCAAATTCGAAAATTAGCAAATTGATGTAAAACAACCAAAAATCATTTGCTAATATGCTAATTAATTAATATTCAAATTAAAAAAAACTATGGCAAATTTTTACGACATCTCATCACTGACTTATCAGCCGTCATCCAATATGGATTGGTTTACAAAAGCCATCTTTGGAGGAAAACTGATCGAAAAAGGAAAAATCACACCTGTGATCGGCGTGAAAGAATCCACTCTGCTCAACCTGATCGACCTCGAAGGCAATATCCTGCAGGCAGACGTGGCAGGATGCGGATGGACTCCGCAGCAGATGGCAAAACTCAGCGAAAAGGAACTGAAGGTGAAAACCTACAAAATCAGCCTCGAACAATGTATCGACGACCTCGAACGCAAACGCACCGTATGGATGCTAAGCCCTGGCGCACGCAATCAGGAATTGCCTGCTTCACTCGAAGACGCTACCATGACCATGCTGGCTTCGGAACTGAGCAGCGAGATAGAAACTAAGATTTTCAAAGGAGACAGCTCCGCTAATGCCAACGATTTTGACGGAGTGGTCAAAGTTCTTACCGACAGCGCCACAGCCAACAAAATAACCGGAGTATCCCTGTCTAAAGACAATATACTGGGCGAAATAGAAAAAGTATTCGCACGCGTTCCCGAAGATGTACTGGTACCCGGTATGGAAAACGGCACGCTCAATATCTACGTTTCTTATCAGGCTTACGTGAAAGTGAAAATGGCACTTGGAGGCATCTGGGGCGAAGGCGTGGTTGTAAGCCCCAACTTCACGGTAGAAGGCGATGTAGTGCGCTACATGGGCGTAGAAATCGTCCCCGTGAAAGGACTTGACGACAACGACATGGTAGCCGCCGATGCCAAAAACTTCCTTATCGGCACCGACCTCGTGCGCGACCTTGAAGAAATCCGCCTCGGACAAAAAGCTGCTCCTCAAGACAATATCATCTTTATTGACGGGCGTCTGCGCCTGGGCTTCGCTATCCCATTCGAAGACGAAGTCGTGTTTTACAGTCCGAATAATTAATTAGCCAATTAGCAGATTCGGAAATTAGCCAATGTGAAGATTAATGGAGAGTAAAAGAATCTTTATGCTTTGTATCCATTTGTTAATATGCTAATTTTTAGTTCTTAATTTTTAATTTTTTTATTATGTCTTGCAAATTAACATCCAATATTACAAAAAAAACGTGTGCATACACAGTAGCAGGTATCAGATCTATTTACCTGATCAACCACGATTCGGCTAACGACTATGATTTCTCTGCCGACGGCGAAATAGAAAGCATCTCGCTAGCCGACAGCGCAAAGGCTTACAAGGTAGACTTCGTAGACAACACAGCCTCTTTCTCTGACGAACTGGCACAGAACGGCAATGGCGGCAAATACCGCACACACACCGTAAACTTTACCCTGAGCGAGTACGATTATACCATCCTGAATCAGGGCGACGCGCTCAGCCTTGGCAAGTTCACGGCAGTAGTAGTAGACAAGAGCGGCCGTTCGGTAGTACTTGGGCGCATCAACGGGTTGAACTCCACGGCGTTCAACTACGCCTCGGGTGCTGCCGAAGCCGATGCCAACGGCTGGACGGTAACCATGGCCGGAACAGAAATGGAAATCGGGCGCCTGCTCAAGCACGAGAGCGTTATCACTGCCATTGTAGACAATACGGTAGTAACACCCTAAAGCTCCCTCAATCCCCCTAGGGAGACTTAAAAATGAGTTATAAATTTTAAAAAAAGACCCTCTTTGTAATCCCTCCGGAGGGGGATTAGGTGGGCTCGAACTACATCATGAGTTGCAAATTAATACAAAATATTAAGCACACATGCGGATACAATCCGGGAGGTATAGCCGAAATTTATCTTTTGGATATAGGGGATTTTATCGCCTATTATTTCAAAGACGATTCGCTGTACACCTCCTGTTTTGTAGACCGCATACTCAAAGATGACGATATTCCCTATACTGTCCTGTCTCAAGTTAGTGAAAGCAATTTTACCGAAACCAGCGACTCGGGCCTGTACAAGCAGCAGCTTACGACCTTTGTAGGCACGTTGCAGTCGGCCAAGACTTCGCAATTGCTACTTGCCGCCACCAACAGGTATCTGGTCGCTTTCCGCAATATGCAGGGCAATGTCTACGCGTTCGGTTCCGATGGCGGGGCTACGTTGACGTTTACACAGGCTTCGGGGCAAGTGGGCGAAACTGCCGGATATGCGGTTACTCTGGCTAAAGATTCTATATATCCCCTGTTTGAAGTAGACGCTGCCAAGTTCAACAAGACATTGGTTCTGGGTACGGAAGATAAGCGGATCGTGCTGACCGAAAACAGGAAATATGCAATATTAATATAACATCCTCAATAAGGAGGGTGAAAAGAATTTTTATTAATCAATGAAACAAATCCTCGTTTCCGTCTCCTCCCCTTTTGGGCGAGGCGGGAGGGGGTGTTAAAATTATGGCAGAAAATAACAAAATAGTTCCTTTACCTCTGTCGGAGCTTCCCGAGATAGCCGAACCCAATGGTTTTTGGATATTCGGATCGAAGACGGAGAGCAATGGGTCACTTACTTCGGGCAAATATCTGTTCGAAAATCTGGCGGAATATGCCAAGCGGTTACAACTCGAACGCCGTCTGGCCATCAACCTGGGGCTAGCCTCTCCTTACGAAATGTTTATAGGGGAAGCAATGACAATATATAGGGTGGAGGCCTATAATGTGTCCACCGTGAAGATAAACAACACAGTGGTGGCGTTGGATAAAACCATATCGGTAAAGATACCGGCCAAGTCGCTAGTCAGGTTCAGTGTCGAAGGCGGCACTACAGACCCTACAAAATATCTGTTTATTTACGCTAAAGCTACATTACCATGATATACGAAGTAAAGAAAGACGGTGCCGTGTTTGAGATCGACGACACGGTATTATTCACCGACCAGCCGGCACAATTCCGGAAAGTATTTAATGAAAGCCTTGATGAGAATAATATGGCGGTATTTGACAACGCTACATTGATCCTTACAAGCTTTGGCAGGGTATTAATCAATTCAATAGACGAATAATATGGGAAAATATAATTGGAAAGATAATTATGGGAGCCAGTTTGATGAGAATGTACATAAAGTACTATGGGCGTCTGTTTTAGGTAATAAAGATGTTACGATAACGAATTCTACAAGGGGAAATCCTACCTGTTCCTTAGGTAATAACTATATGTATAACCCAAACGGCAATAACCTCGTCCGCATAGTAATCTCAAGCGGTACACATACCGGAAACTATAACAGTAGCAACGGCAAATCCTATATATGCGGACAGGGAATGGGTAATACAATATGGAAAAAGTCATTGTCTGTTACGTATCCTAATAACATATATTTTTATGATATGACATTGGATTATACAGGCAATGCGACTTTAGCATGTAATGCATCTGGGTGTGAAGTGAAATCAGTAGCGGAAAACATTTATAACAGTTTCTATAAATGTAAGCTAAGAGTGGCGTTATCGCTAGGAAGCACCGTATCAAATATATCAATCGTGGGGATAACTATTGCTGCGAATAGATATTCGGCCAATGATATATTATACGACAATTGTAATATAGCTATCACATCGCAAACAGACGTAAACCTATCCACAACCCGTTATGCCGCCTTTAATAACTGTAAATTCAAGATAGGAAGCGAAAGCGGCTATACCGCTTTGTCCGGCACTACACCGGATGAGTTAAGGGCTTCGTTTGTTTCACGTTGTGAAGCGCAAAGATATGTGGTTAACCCTGTTACAGAGTTTGACTACACAGCCGTTAAGGGCGGACGTTGGATATTTTCTAATAATTCTTGTATCGACGGCTTAGTGCTCAAAGGCTCGGAGATACACCAGTATGAAATACCACGCCTTAGAGCTTTTGGCTATAAGACGGAACGGAACGATAGGATAAATATCACGACCGACAAAACAAAAGCAGGCAGCTTTTATCAGGACATAGCGGATAGTAAGCTAAATATAACGAATAACTCGATTCAGTTTAAGCCATCGGTTGATATTTCAACAAAGATAGACACATACGCCCAATCAAACATTATCTGGCTGGGAGGAAAGTATCAGTTGAACCTGATTGACATTATCCATAATTTCCCGAAAGAATACGGTGTTTTTCTGGACAGTACGCCTACCTTGTCAAACACACCAACGACTGCAATCGAAGAGGGTAAAACTTACTATGTAAGGTCATCCAATGCCAATGAGGCAACCGTAACGTATAACGGCGTGGCTTATAGTTCCGCATTGGTTTATTCGAATAATGTATTTATCGGAGTTGCCAATAAAACAACATTTGTCGGTTCTGCAAACGCACTTGTCTATGAAGTGTTCGACAATAAGGCATTACACCAGACTATACAGATGCGCATCGTAAATAAGATACCAAGCGGCAACATTTCAGCCGGCACGGCGCTTGCGGATGCTACATGGTACTTAGTGGAGCACGATACCGACCAAAGCAATAGGACAGACTATGTGACCTATGGTGGCAGCAAATATTATGCCGGCAGTTCATTCCTTGCCAGTGGGACAGGTACATTTGCCAAATACGGGAATATACATGTGCGCCGTTGCTGGAAAGACGCTTTTAATTATAGTACCGAAACAACGGATAAATCTTTTTGGTCTTCGGAACAAAAGCCGCAATGGTTTGACGTGTTACCAAACGACCTGCGTTGCCTGATGAAATACAATAACGGACTACAAGCCGAGATGCAGGCAGATAACGCGACTTACATAGCGTCAGGGCATCCTGATTTTTATAACAGTATTTTAGGAATGAGCGGTACAAGCCGCCCCGCTTATCCGATCAAAGGTACATATATGCAGCTGAGATTGAAAATAAATACTCAAAACCCAATGTAAAAACAGTTGACGAGTTGACAAGAAACAAGGTGTACGTTTTTTATTTGTTTACTTGTCTGCTTGTCAACTCGTTTCTAATTTTTAAATTAATATTATGGCAGATTTTGATAACGGACTACCCCCTGCGGGTACAACCTCGGACGCGAAGGCTAGCAGCGTTAGCTATGGTAAAGTGGATGTAAAAGCAGATAAATCGCTACAAGCCGAATCCGTGACACTTGACAAAACGGATTATAAAGAAATAGAAGCAAGGCAGATAAAGGCTGTTACCCTTGATAAAACGGCTACCGGACTAAACTATGGTACATTCTTATAGCTAATAATTGATTAACGATGACATACACAGATAGCTTTTTAATAGGGCTGCTCGATTTTTTTATTTGGGCAAAGTGGTTTATGATACTCGCTTTTGCTCTTACCATGGCAGACCTGAAATTCGGTATAGCAGCTTCAAAATACAGGAGAGAGGAAGTGAAAAAATCGAGAGCTGTCAGACGCACCCTTGATAAGATATGCAGTTATGTCCTTTGGATTGTTGTCGCCTATACATTCGGTCAGGCTTTCGGGCTTCCCTTTGGCATTGAGTTGCTCCCCATGCTAATACTATTAGTCATTTACGGCGTTGAGCTGGAGAGCATCTATGTGAACTACTTCGCATCTAAAGGCCGGAATGTGAAAGTAAGCATACTGAAATACTTTGGCCGGAAAGTAGACATAATAGAGATTGACGACCAAAAGGAAAGCGAGGCTAAAGATGGCGAAGGTTGAACAGTTAGTACCATTTATATTAAAGTGGGAAGGAGGCTATGTGAACGACCCCGACGACCTTGGCGGAGCCACTAACAAAGGCATCACCATAGCCACCTACAGGTATTACCGCAGGCTGAAAGGATATAAGAAAACCACCGTAAGCGACCTGAAGAATATCTCCCATGACGAATGGACAGACGTGCTGAAAACCCTCTACTGGGACAAGTGGCGCGCCGATGACATACTCAGCCAACCGATAGCCAATATACTTACCGACTGGGTATGGGCATCGGGAGGGTACGGTATAAAGCTGCCGCAGAAGCTGCTGGGCGTAAAGGCAGACGGCATCGTAGGGCCTGTGACTCTGGGCGCTGTAAATGCTTATGACGATTGCCGCGAGCTTTTCGGTAAGATAAGGCAGGAGCGTATTGCCTTTGTAGAACGGATAGTGGCCAGCCGTCCGGCCAACAAAAAATTCAGGAGAGGCTGGCTCAACAGGATTAACGATTTAAAATTCGATGAATGATGATAAGACTTTTTTTGCGGAGCACCGCGGGCATATTTGCCTGCCTGCTCATCGGCACATTCATTTCGTGTAAGACTAATACCGTATACGTGCCTGTGGAGACTATCCGTATAGAATACCGGGACAAGCTACTGCGCGACTCGGTGCGCCTCTACGATTCCGTCTTTGTTATGCTGGGAGGTGATACCGTCCGCATCGAAAAGTACAAATACCTGTATCGCGACCGTCTGGTAAGGGATTCCATATTCAGGACAGACACCATCTCCGTGCCCTACCCCGTGGTAGAGGTGCAGCAGGTGAACCGCCTGACGTCTTTCCAGTCGTTTCAGGTATGGTGCGGGCGTATCCTGCTGATGCTGATACTGATTTGTCTGGCGTACCGTTGGTTGAGGAAAAAATGATTGAAAATACAATTTACAGAAAAGGGGCTGCCGCAAAAGTCGGGCAAGCCCCTTTTTATCCTGCCTTCCGGGCAGCAGCACGCTATAGCAGATGCTATTGAGGATTCACACCAGGCACATCTTCCCTTACATCATATTCGACACCCGTTGTATAATATTGAACATCTGCCGTATATCGTTGAAGCTCAGTTCGAAGTCGGAGTATTCGGGCGAAGGGTTGAGCGAATGGCAGGTAATAGTTCCCCTTTCCATGTCCTGAGCTGTGATCTGCTTGCAAAGGATGGTATTGTCCAGCACGATGACCCAGTTGGGGTATTCGTTGGTGTGCAACTTGTCTTTCCAGTGTTCGGCGCTGAGTTCGCGTCCCAGTACGATGTCGCCGTTGCCGAGGCTCTTGCGCGTGTCGTCGTCCATACTGTCCCCCTTTATCTCAAAGGCCATATAGCAGCCGTGCCCTATCTGGTCTACGATGAAGTTGTACTCGTCGAGCGGTTCGCTAAAGTCCGCGTCGCGGTATTCGTCTATATATTTGGCATACGCCTTTACCGGCACAAAGGGAACGCGCATCAGGTACTTGCCGTTGGCTAGCTTGAAGTATTTCACTCCCGCTTTGGTTATCAGGTAAGGCTCGTCTTTGCCCGCATCGGCCTTCATCATCGGGCCTTCTTCGCTCAGCAACCAGCTGGAGCTTATCTGTGGCAGGCGCGCCAGTATCTTCTCTATCACTTCCAGCCCTATCTTGCGGTTGCCACTTATCCAGTTGCTGGTGGTATTCGGTTTTTCGTCGATAGCTTTCGCAAAATCAAGATTCGAACCCTTAAACAAATCTTCCCTTATCTTCCGTATTCTCTCATAAATTTCCATAATTCACTCATTTGTGTATTTGTTTATATTCGTTTTTGTGACTTTTACTGCTCTTTATCGCTTGTTTACGCACTTTACTTTCTGCTGTGAGAAAAAGATTTGAATTGTTTTATAGAAAATTCTTCATTACATCCCTTTTCAATACAAGGTTAACGTTAACTAACTAAAATATTCACATATGCGTGTATTGTATATTCACAAAAATGTGTATATTTGTATTGTGAGCGTAATTAATTACCAAATAAAAGAAAATAAATACAAACTGACAATTAAAATAGAATAAAAATGGGAGCACTCAAAATTGACTGCTATTGCAATGAAAAGCAAATGGCTGGCTTGGTCAAGGCGGTAACAAGCCATTTGTATGATTCCGACAGGTCGGAGATAGCCGACTTCGATGATGTGATAAACAATGTGCGGGTGTGTGTAGCCTTCGATACATACATGGATATGGTACAGCTCAAAACCTCGGAAGTGCTTGACAACGATTGGGATTTACTCTATGAAGACTCAGCTGTGCTTACCTCACGCCTGCGCACCGTTGTGAATAATTACAACCGCAGTGAACGCGAAGCGTGTGAACAATCGCAGGCTATACGATACGACAAGTACACGAGTTAAGCTCTCCAACTTCCCCAAAAGGGGAGGCTTAGAGCAAGCTATAAGGAATTATTAACTAATACTCTCTTTGTAGTCCCCCTATGGGGGATTAGGAGGCAATTCTTAATTAAAAAAACATGCTGTTATTCAATACAAAAAAAAGCAATAAAGGGAAAAAATATTTCAGTAAGAAACGCGATCTGTCGGATGCCGTATTTGCCGAAAAGGCGGAGGCCTTCAACAGCTGGTTTGCCGAAAATAACCGCAAGCTGGTACAGTACCTCAAGGTGCGCCGTGCCTACGACTGCGATGTGTTTAACGACTGCTACCTGAAGGTGTACGAGAATATTCTTTTTTCGGGCAACAAGGTGGAGAATTACATGCATTACTTCATCCGCTCATACTATACCAATATGATGGCGGACGGCATAAAGCAAAACCGCTACTGCGAGCTGAAACCTCACTACGACCAGTCGGACACTGACGCGGTTTCCAGCCTCGAAATTGAGCTGGAGCAGCAACGGCTCGAATCGGATATAATGGCTTATGTGTATGAAAACTACGATATTTGCGACTTTGAGCTTTTCAAGATGTACGTTACTCTCAAGCCCGCGATCAACTATTATTCGCTTGCCGAAATCACAGGGCTAAAAGCGCATAATATACAGCGCACCATCTGCCGTATCAAGAAAGGGGTAATGAAGAATAAGGATTTTTCGCGCCGCCGAAGGGAATTGGCGTAGGTGGTGACAGTTAGCTGTCAACAGTTAACAGTTAACAGTTTGCAGTCAGCGGTTTGTCGTCAGCGGCCAGTGGAGAGCTATAGGCAGTGAGTGACATTTTGGGTAAATGATATGTTCATAGTTTGTAACAGTGGTGCGGGCTCAGCTATTATTCTTTACATCGGATCCACATCGTAATGCAGCAGTATGGATTTGAAGGCGGGATTGGCGAATACGACAGACTGGTGGTGGTATATGCTCTCACGCACCTTTTGTATAGAGGCTCTGTTTTCTATCTTGAGCAGGATGTGGCGGATATATAACGATTGGATGCGGGATACAGGTGGTTTGCCGGGTCCCAGTACACGTTCGCCAAAGGTATTCCTCAATGCTGAGGCAAACTCCCGCGCGGCACTGTCGGTCAGGTGCTCGTCCCTGCCACGTACAATGATATTTATCAGGCGAAAATAGGGCGGGTAGCGGAAAACCTTCCGTTCCTGCATCTGCATTTCGAAAAAAGATTCATAGTCGTTTCTTTTCACCGAGCTGATCAACGGGCTTCCCGGATGTGAGGTTTGCAGGAAGACGAGCCCCTGCTTGTTCTTGCGCCCTGCGCGTCCGCTTACCTGCGTCATTAGCTGGAAAGCGCGCTCGTATGCTCTGAAATCGGGGTAGTTGAGCATATTGTCGGCATTGAGTATGCCCACGATGCTTACATTGTCAAAGTCGAGCCCTTTGGATACCATCTGTGTACCGATGAGGATATTGGTCTTGTTCTGCTCAAAGTCGGAAATAATACGTTCGTATGACCTTTTTCCGCGGGTGGTATCCAGGTCCATGCGTGCTACGGAGGTCTTAGGGAAGAGTTGGGTTACCTCTTCTTCTATACGCTCGGTGCCGTAGCCCAGCGTGTCCAGAGTGGGCGTTTCGCATTCGGGGCAGATGGCAGGTATCTCGTATGTAGACCCGCAGTAGTGGCACACCATCATCCGCTGCCCCTTGTGGTAGGTAAGGCTCACGTCGCAATGGTGGCAGTGTGGCGTCCACGAGCAGTTTTTACATTCGAGCATGGAGGCAAACCCGCGCCTGTTCTGGAACAGGATTACCTGTTCTTTCTTGCTCAGAGCTTCCTTCATCCCCTCTATGAGGGGAGGGGAGAGCAGTGACTTCATCTGCTTTTTCCTCCTCAGTTCCTTTATATTGACTACGGCTATTTGCGGCAGTTCTATATTTTCATATCTTTTGGTAAGCTTCACAAGCCCGTATCTGCCCGAAAGGGCGTTGGTATATGTCTCCAGTGCCGGAGTGGCCGTTCCCAGCAATGTTTTTGCATTGCATAGCGATGCCAGTACGATGGCGGCGTTGCGGGCATTGTAGCGCGGCGCAGGCTCTTGCTGCTTGTATGAGCTTTCGTGCTCTTCGTCTACAATGACCAGCCCAAGGCTGCTAAAGGGCAGGAACACGGCAGACCTCGCACCCAGCACAACCTGTATTTCCTTGTTTTTTAGGAGGTTGTTCCATATTTCGGCACGCTCGTTGTCATTAAATTTTGAGTGATAGACCGCCAGCTTGTTGCCGAACACGGCTTTCAGCCTGTTGGTAATCTGTGTGGTAAGGGCTATTTCGGGCAGCAGGTACAACACCTGTTTGCCTTCGGCGATAGCCTCTTTGATGAGTTGTATGTATATTTCGGTCTTTCCGCTGGAGGTGACGCCGTATAATAATGTAATATCCTTTTCTTCTAACGATTCTTTTATTTCATCGAAAGCCTTTTGCTGGTATTGGTTGAGGTCAAAGGCAGCGTCTATATTCGTTTGCCCATAGTCGAATCGGCTCACTTCGTGTTCGTATGTTTCCAGATAGCCTTTTTTCAGCAGTTCGGACAATGCGGCGGATGAGGCTCCGGCTTCGTCCAGTAATGTTTTTTTCAGTACAAGGGGAGTTTTTCCGTTCAGGCACAGGAATATGGAGAACAGGTGCTGCTGTTTCTTAGCCCTGCCCAGTTCGTCTATAATGGCGTTTAACTCGTCTTCGGTGTAATGCTTCGCAAGCCGGATGGCTGTCTGGCTTTTAGCCGTGTAGTGGTCTTGTATATTTTCGCTTATGTAAGCTGCCTGTTTGTCTACAAGCGATTTTATGGCGGTTACGGCATTCGACAGCCCCGATAGTTTTTCTATCTCGGCTATGGTCTTTGCCCTGTCGGGCGACAGGCAGTAAAATACTTTCTGCTCCTTGGTAGTCAGGGGATTGCCGTCCTCGAAATCAGGATTGAGTAGTACCAGTGTCTCGCTTTCGAGTTTCAGAGCCGAGGGCAGCGCCGCCCTGTACACATCGCCCAATGAGCACATATAATACATAGCCACCCATTCCCAGAACTTAAGCTGGAGAGGGGTGGCTATAGGATATTCTTCGAGCACGGTAACGATTTCTTTTACCGGCTGCTCTAATGTTTCTTTTTGGTAGGTACGGAAGACTATCGCTGTGTAAAACTTTTTTTTACCGAACTGTACAATTACCCTGCTTCCTGCATGTACGGAATTGATCGCTTCCTGCGCAACGGAGTAAGTGTAAAGCCCTTGCAGTGGTAAAGGTAGTATTACATCAGCATATAATGTCATTCATATTTAGAATAAATAACCTACAGATATAGTCCAGGTATTGCGTCCTATTTTTTTGAAATTTTTGTCAAGACTGTCATAGTCATATGCGTCTCCGAATCTGTAACGGTAGTTGACTCCTACATCAAGGTGGCTAAGCACGCTCACTCCGGCACCGAAGTCGAGCCCTTTCTGCAATTTTTTTGGTTTGTATTTGTCTCCATCTATAGTAAGTTCGCCGCCACTGATTCTGGCGTTACCGAATACACCTCCCGAAATATAGATGCCGGCAACACCTAAAAGCGAAAATCGTTGTTTGAGGAGAATAGGTACGCTTACATAACTCATGTTTGAGATGTCGCCTTTTACGCCTGTTTCAGAGTCTTTTACGTCAAAGCCTCTGTTTCCGTAGTACACGCCGGATTCTACACCGAAACCTGTTAAGGGAACCTTTAGTTCCACTACTCCCCCTATGCGGAAGCCTACGCGGTTTTTCACGTCAAATACTTCGGTGCTCACTTTCGGGCTGGCTACATCGAGCCCCCCTTTTATACCGTATCTGAAAAGCTGAGCCGAAGCTGTATTTATACTCAATACACTGATAACTGCAAGTAATGCGAGTGATAATAGATGTTTTGTTTTCATTATTTCATTATTTAATTATCTATTTTATAACATATATTATTAGGTGAAAGTTTTTCAGGGTTCTTTATTTTACTTAAACGGGAATTTCCAAAAGTGCTGATAGGACGAATGTATTTGTTTGAATTCCTATATTTTGCGTTTATGTACTATTTTATAAGTTACAAAAATAGTTAAAAAAAGGATATGAGAACTATGAAAACTAATTTAATAACGCAAATGTATTCCTCTTTATTATCAGAGCCTTCTCCGGTACAGGGCTAAACCTGTATGTTCAGAGCGAATGGCAGATTTCACTGATGATATATTTTATATTTTCGTCCGTCAGCTCATAAAAGAGCGGCAGGCGTACTAATGTGTTGGTATACCTGTCGGCCTGCGGTAGGGCACGCCCGTCGTGTTTGTCCAGATAGTAAGGGCTCGAGTGCAGGCTTATATAGTGGAAAACACTGGATATATCTTTCGTTTTCAGATGGTTTATTATCCGGGTGCGCTGTTCGAGGCTTTCACACAGCAGGTAAAAAGTATGCGCGTTGTTAGTCGAATATTCGGGTGTAGCGGGCAGCCCTATGTTATTGGCCGCTGCAAAGTCGCAGAGTCCTTCATAATAGGCAGTCCATATTTTCATTCGCCTGCTCTGTATGTCGTCCATGTTTTCCACTTGCGCCCACAGGAATGCTGCGATGATCTCCGAAGGCAGGAAGGAGCTTCCCATATCTACCCATCCGTATTTATCTACTTCGCCACGGAAGAATGCCGAACGGTTTGTTCCCTTTTCCCAGATGATTTCGGCTCTCTTTTCCAGTAGTTTGTCGTTGACGACAAGCATTCCTCCTTCGCCCGAAATAATATTCTTTGTTTCGTGGAACGAAAAGGCGGCCAGATGCCCGATAGAGCCGAGCGGTTTCCTGTTTCCGTCTTTCGCTACGTAATAGTTGTCTATCGCCTGCGCGGCATCTTCTATCACAAAGATACCATACTTCTCTGCTACCTGCATTATCTTATCCATGTCGCACGCAAAGCCCGCGTAGTGTACAGGTACGATGGCTTTGGTGGCAGGGGTAATGAGTTCCTCTATCCGGTCGGCATCCATGTTGGGGTTGCCTTGCATGGAGTCGGCGAATACGATTCTGGCTCCACGCAATACAAACGCGTTTGCCGTGCTCACAAAGGTATATGACGGCATGATAATTTCATCGCCCGGCTGAACGTCGATCAGTATGGCGGCCATTTCGAGCGCATCGGTACATGAGGTGGTAAGCAGGCATTTGCCGAATCTGTATCTTTGCTCAAAGAACGACTGGCACTTCTTGGTAAAGTTGCCGTTTCCTGCCAGTTTGCCGGATGCCATTACCTGAGATATATAACTGGTTTCGTTTCCGGTCTGGTATGGTTTGTTGAATGGTATCATCTTCCGAAAAAATTTGTGCAAAGATAATAACTAATAGGATAGGTTTGCCGATAGGGTATGATATTTCGGGGCAGGGATATGAAAAATATTGTTCTTTTCGATGGTTGTAGGGGCAATCCTTGTGATTGCCCGGTGTTTGGAGAGGGGCAGGGACAAGCCCTGCCTCCTGTAGAGTATTTGCCGGCTGATTTGTTAGAACCTGAAAGCTACCCCTCCCAGAAAATTGAATCCCTGCAAGGTATAACCATACTGAAGTTCATATTTCTGAAACAGGAGGTTGTTCAGGCGGGCATTAACGGATACCCAGTCTGTAATTTTATACTCGGTCCTGAAGTTAAGCTCGTTCACATCTTTCATCTCAGCCACCTCCCATGCAGTAGCTCCCGCGCTCGTATGAAGGGCTTTTCGTCCGCCTGCATACATATAGTTCAATGACAGTAGCAGGTTGTTTACCGGTTTCACATCGGCGTTCAGTTCGGCTGCGAATGTAGGGCGTCCCCATGCTTCTGCTTGGGGTAACGCTTCGGTATCTACCACTTCCACGTAAGGGTCATGGTATTTGGTGTCGTAGAAATATCCTGTGATACGTGCCGACAGGTCGGTGTAGGGTATCAGGTTGGTTTTGAGCAAACCGCCCACATGCCCTGTGGATATATTGGCGTAAACCGGACTGCCTACATTTCCCCAACCGTCAGAAAAATAGCTGTACGCGTACAGGTGGTCGCGGCGTGTGTGCTTGTATCCGGCAAAGATGTCGAACTCGAAGCCATTGACTACTCCCGAACGGAAACCTATCTTGGCATCGTAGTATGTTTTGGAATATTCTATACGGGTGCTTGGGTTCACATAGCGGTTTTCCTGTAAGATGTCGAGGAAAGTATTGTCGTTTACCCCGCCGCCCACTTCGGCATAGAAGGTATTTACCTCGTTCACCCTCACGCTGGCTTTTACATTGGGCGAAATGGCAAAGGCTGTCTTTACGTCAAACAAGGCACTCAGGTTTACACCCAGATCGGCGTTCCAGTTTTCTCCCTGAAACTTGATATATGGCGTACCTGTAATGTTGGTATATCCATGATGGGCATCTTCCAGATAATCGGGCTTACGGCTGAACGACTGGTTCATCACCATCCCTTTGATACCTACCTGCTGGTCGGCTCCGAACTCGGTATATAGGTTTATATCAGCATTGATGATACCGCCTTTTACCCCATCGTCATCTTTGCTGATGGCGTATTTGCTGGTAAAATAATTGTAGCTTACGTTTCCTTCATACATTATGTCCCCTAGGTTTTTATCGCTCGATTTCAGCCCCATTCCTATTTTGAAAACGTTCACGCCTTGCTTGGTATCCATATCGAAGGGATAGGATATGGAAGATTCTACCGGTATAAAACTGTTACCGTAATAATTGTAAGATGTATTGTAAAACGATGCCCCGAATGACAGTACAGACGGGTCGAATGTATGCTGGTAATTCAGGTTGAGCCCCAGGTTGGCATATTTTGCTTTGGCTTCTTTCTGTGCGTAACGGTCGCCGTCTATATAGTCTACCGTTCCGTCGGTAGCGGTATATGTACCGAAGAAGTCGAGCCTGTCGCGTTCGCCGTTTACGAGCCTGTAGCCGAGCGCGCCTTCGATGTTGCCGTAAGTGCCTGCTCCAAAGATGAGGTAGCCCCGTTTACGGTCGAAAGCGACATCCGTTTTTATATCTCCCGATTCGGAAGCACCCAGCTTGTTGTGTTGTAGGGTGACCTGTGGGGTGGTGCTCACAAATTTTATTTCTTTCGCCCTGATGTCGGGAGTATAAATATTTGGCTGTGTATTTATCTTCGACGCGCTTTGCATGGTAGGTACATAGTCGCGTTCGAGCATTACCTGGCGTATGATTGTCGAATCTTTCTGGGCCGAAGCAGTGAGGCTTACAGCTGCCAGCCCTATGACCAATATTGATTTATATTTTATTTTCATATTCTTCTTTTCTGATTTGTTCATAAGTTATTTTAAAGCTGACAAGCGTTCGTTTATCATTGCCTTAATATCGGCTTCGCCCCCTTTGTAGTTTGCCTGAAGGCTTTCGAGGTACTGGCGTGCCAGGAATTTATCGCCTTTGGCCGCGTAAGAGTCGGACAGTACGATCACAGCGCGTGCCATCCAGTACTGATGAGGTGTTCCTTCTTTCATAAAGGCAAGCACTTGTTTTTCGGCCTTGTCGTAAGATTTCCATTTATAATACATATCGGCAAGCAGGAACTGCGATTGCGCGCCATATTCGGTACGCGTGTCTTTTGCCACTATCTGGAAGTCTGCCGCCGCTTCGTCTACTCTCTTCAGGTTCATATAAGATTGCCCGCGGTAGAAACGTGCCTCGTTAGCTACGGCCGGCGCCACCTTAGTGCCTTGTAGTATCTTGTTTGCTGCCGCCACCACTTCGTCGTCCTTCTTTGTAAGGTAGGCGCAACGCAACATTCCCAGTTGGGCGACGTCTTTGCTGTCGGTAGTGGAAGCCACCTGGTTCAGATGTGCGTATGCTGTGTAGGCCGCATCATAGTTTTTGCGGTCATACTCTATCCCTGACACGTATATCAGCGCGTTGGATATGTATTTAGGATTATTCGACTTAATCACATCGTTGAAGTTGCTCAGTGCCGTGCTGAAATCTTTGGCTTCGAAAGCGATGCTTCCCAGATAGAAATGGGCGTCGCTGGCGAATACTCCATTGGGATAAGATTGCAGGTACTTGCCGAATGCCGATTTCGACTCGTCTTTGCGTCCTTTCATATATACGCTTTCGGCGGCGAGGTAGGTCAGTGAGTCCTGACGGCTGGCCGACAGTATTGTTCCCCTGCCCAGCGAGTTGACGTAAGACGCGTAAGCGCCGATGTCGTTCATGTCCTTATACACGCCTTCGAGGCTTTGTATGGCTGTGCGGGCTTCTTCCGAATTAGGGTAGTTGGCTACGACCTGCTTGTAGGCCTCTGCTGATTTACGCGGGTTGTTTGTATTGAAATATAATTGCCCGAGCTGAATACCTGCCTTTTGTGCGATGTTCGATTTGGGACGCTCTCTGAGCAGTTGCTCGAGTACGGAGATCGCGTCTTGCTCCCTGTCCAGCATAACCAGTGCGCGGCTTTTCTCGTACAGGGCATCGTCATAGTAGTCCGAGTCGGGGTACTTAGACATCATACTGTTCAGTGCGCTTACCTTACCGTTGTAGTTGCGCTGTAATCCCATGACGAAGGCTTTCTGGAATTCGGCATAATCGGCACTTCCCGGATTGGCCGAAACGGCTTGTGAATAATACCTCTCGGCTTCGGAGAAGTTACGGTTATACAGGTTAATGTCGCCGATACGGTTTAGCGCATCGGTATAGTTAGGCGACTGGCGGTTTTTTTCGGCCGAAACGTATTTCTTGAAATTATTTATTGCCGAACTGTAATTTCTTTCCTGAAAATTGGAGTATGCCAGATTGTACAGCGCCAGAGCATAGTTTTTCTGCGACGAAGATACCTGCCCGGCATAAGTGGCGTAATCGCTTGCAGCCGAACGGTAGTTACCGTTGTTGTAAGCAAGGTCGCCGCGCCAGAAGTAGGCTTCGTTCTTTACATCAGCGTTATAGTTTCCCATATTGATAGTGGCGTTGAAGTCGTTGGCGGCAAGGTCGTAACGCTTATCTATTGAGTTTTGTACGCCCGACTGGAAGAGGATTATCTGTTTGGCTTCCAGTATCTGGCGGTCGGGCGATTTTATATTGTCTATAGCAGCGAGTGCTGTCTTGTAATTTTTAGACGATAGCAATGTAGAAGCCAGGGCGCCGCTCACATCGCTTGTATATTTCGAGTTAGGATATTCTTTGAGGAAGCGTTGCGATGCTGTGATAGCTTCGCCGAATGCCGCACCTCCGTCACGGTTGCGTATCATCACATTGTTGTATAGCGCCTCTTCGCTGATAGATCGGTCGAAGGCGGAACGCGCGGCGGCTTCGAAAGCCATCACGGCGTTTTGCGTATCATTCAGCTTGAGGTACGATTGCCCGAGCAGCATTTGCCCGGCCTGCCCCAGTTTGTCTGTTGTGGAGGCTACGTCTTTGAGGGCTTTTGCTGCATTGGCGTATGCCCCGGTCTGGTAATAGGCTTCGGCTAGTTGGTACATATCTTCGCGAAAAGGCGTAGCTGTCGTTTCGCGGTACTTTTCGTAATTCCTGATGGCGTTCTGCGTGTTGCCCAGGCGGTAATAGCTGTTACCCATCAGGCGGTACACTTCTCCTGTGTTTTTACTGTTGGGATATGACGATATAAAGTCCTGCCCTTCGGTAATGGTGCCGTTGACGTCTCCTTGCAGGAAGGCGCTTTGCATCAGGAAGAAGGTGGCGTTTTCTTTGTACTCAGGCCTGTTCTTCAGCCGCTTGAATGTAGGTACTGCCTGATTGTATTCCCCATCCTGAAAATTGGCGTAGGCAAGATAGTAAGATGCCGGTTCGCTGTACTTCTTACTGTTGCGTGTGAGCAGCCCAAAGTAGTTTTTGGCATGTGCCCTGTTGCCTGTTTGCAGGCAGGAGTATGCCATGCGGTAACTGTAATCTTCCTGCTCGTCTACCGCGAGGTAGTCCACATCCGCCTGCGAGAGCCAGTATGATGCCTTGTTCCAGTTTTTTTCGTTGAAGTGCGTGGTACCTATAAAAAATGAGATCTGATTGCGGTGGTACGATTCCGGGTATTGGTCAAGAAATTTCTTGAGCATTATTCCGTCACCCGCTTTCCCCTGATAGAACAGGGAGCTGACAATCATATATTCGGCTTCTTCGATGAGTTTCGCATCTTCCGACTGATCTCTGAATTGTTGCAGAGAGTTGATAGCTCCTACATAATTATTGTTCAAAAACATCTCTTTACCTTGCGAAAAGAGCCTGCCGGGCAGTTCCGTATATGCGGACTTCTGGGCATATCCCAACTGCAAACCCGACGCAAGAATTATTACTAAAAGCAGTTTTCTCATATTTTCATTTTTTGTAAGGTCGCAGACCTTTTTTATTTATTATTATCTTTTCCTTGTTTCATCGGTTTGTAAATCCTAAATGGCAAGTATTTATTGAAATTGTATAATAAAAACTCCGTGTTACTCCTTATTACTCTGTGGTTAAAATATTCTCTCGTTGGCGCGGACATCTTGTCCGTGTTTCTATCCTTTTGCTTCGCAACACACACAGACTGAAGTCTGCGCGAGCAGGGATAAACTCCGTGTTGTTTTTTATCGTTACTATTTCAAATCGTCCCTGTTACTTATTTCCTTTATCACTTCTTTTACCGAGCGTAACCCGAACAGTTCGGGATTTAAGTCCTGCATTTTTATAAATTGCAGTTTCTCTACATCGTCTTCGGCTTTCAGGTTGCAGGTACTGCCTGTTTTGCATAAGTAGACGAGGTCGAGCGTATGCACCTCAAAACCCGAATATATGTATGTATTGGGTATAGAGAACAGGTATTTCGCTTCGGAAACATCCAGGTTTGTTTCTTCTTTAACCTCTCGTATAACAGCTTCCTCCCCTGTTTCGTTCATATCAACAAATCCGCCGGGCAGGTCGAAGGTGCCTTTAGCCGGCTCGTATGCGCGTGTTGCTACCAGCAGCTCATTCTTTTCGTTAACGATAATGGCTATGGTAGACGAACTGGGATTGAAGTAGTAGACAAAACCACAGTTCTCACATCTTTTCGATTTAAAATTGTTTTCAACAAAACGGCCGGAGCCGCATTTCGGGCAAAATTTGAACTGATGTAGAGGATGCATTTATTCTTATAAATTAGGGCCCCTCCCCAGAGGGGAGGCCTATTCCCCCTCCGGGGGTAAGGGGGCTTGTTATTGCTTTTTGTATTCTTCGGCTACGAGCATAAGTTCTTTATACCAGTCTTCCCCGAAGCGCCGTATAAGCGGCTCTTTAAGAAACTGGTATATTTTGAGTCCTTCTTTATTTCCCAGCAGCACGGCGGCTTTGCAAACGCTCCAGCGATGATAGTTCACAGCCGTGAAGTCTTTGTACTTTTGTAGGCGGATGGGATATAAATGGCAGGATATGGGCTTGTAGAAATCGGTGAGCCCTTCCCTGTATGCTTTTTCGATGGCACATTTGCAAATACCCTTTTCGTCGTAATAGGTAAAAACACAGTCCTTGTCATTGATTATAGAGGTAACCATATCTCCGTCGCTGTCTCTGTAGGCTACGCCTTGTTGCCGGATAACGGCTTGTGCGGCAGGGGATAGGTCGTCCCAGACCCGGGGTAGCAGGTCTTCAATCTTTTTCACTTCGTCTTCTTCGAGAGGCGCGCCGGAGTCTCCTTCTACACAGCATTCGCCTTTACACACCGACAGGTCGCACAGGAAGTTTTCTTCTATTATGTCTGAGGCTATTATCGTGTCCTTTATCTGAAACATTTATTAATCTCGCTTTTTAAATTGTTTAGCAAATATAGTGAAAGCCGAGTGCAATCAAGCTTGCTTGAAATTGCCGAGGCGCATCCTATATTCTGCAAATATAGATGTTTTTATAGCAGTATACAATCGGCAAAACTTCTATTTGATTAAAAAACAAGATTTCTTTAACACTATTTGATTAAAACGTAAAATCTATTTGTCAGATGTCGGAAATTCTGTTATTTTTGCACTGGTTTTACTGTTTGCTTAAAAACAGAGGTTAAATATGGCGCGATAGTTCAATGGATAGAATAGAAGTTTCCTAAACTTTAGATCCGGGTTCGATTCCCGGTCGTGCTACTGGGAAACCCGCCTGGAAAGGCGGGTTTCTTTGTTTATAAAGGGTTTGAGGGTGTTTCTGTTTTCTGAAACTATCTATATTT
>NZ_QVMO01000061.1 GCF_010501055.1 Dysgonomonas sp. 521 | reverse complement strand
ACCATCTACAACACCGATACCCGCTGCGTGGAGTACTACAACGCCCAGCGCTGGATCAGCATGTGCGACGGTACCAGCCAGATGGAGATCAGCCCAAAGCCGTGTACCGATGTTGAGGCAGACGGTACGGGCTGTGACGATGAATTTGAAATCACCGATCCCGATTGTGTAAACGGGCCGTTTACCTTTGCCGTGCTGACGGGTGCCGATTACCTCTCGCTGACGGAAACGGACGAAACGGCGGGGACATTCCGCGTATCGTTCGAGGCCAATAACTCTACCAAGCCCCGCTCGGCGGTGGTACGGGTGACCAGTTCGTGTACAGGGCTTTACAAAGACTTTCTGTTCAGCCAACTGGGACAAAGCTGCGACTCGTCTTTGGGCGAAGCACCTGCCATCAATAGCAAGCCTTCGGGCAAGACTATCTCATTCTGCGCAGGGGGAGCCGTTTACCTGTGGGTAGACCCTGCCTTTGCCAACCTCGACGAACTGATCTGGACACGCAACAACATAGAGATAGCCCGCGGGGTAAACTACATTACCGTCACACAAGCGGGAGTATACGATATCTGGATGGGACTGATAGGCTGCGGGCAAAAAGCAGGCAACGCCGTTACTGTGAGCAAGGACGGTACGGGAGCCCCTGCGCCCGTGGCTATCGTAGTGCGTGGCAACAACGGCATGGTATGCGATGCCAATGGTACCACCAAGCTGATAGCTTCCAACCCATCGGGAACAGGCACCGTTGTCTGGTTCAAGGACGGGCAGGACTCGGGGCTTACAGGCACTGAGATACAGGCAGGCGTAGGCGACTGGTTTGCCGTGGTAAAAGATGGCGACTGCTACTCTACCCCGAGCGAAACGGTAACCGTATCGGTAGACCCTAATGCGGGAACAGACCTTATTACCCCTGTTATTGCCAAACCTGCCGTTTTCTGCGCGGGAGGCAGCGTACAACTATCGGTAAGCAATGTGCAGCCGGGCTATACCTACACATGGTATGAAAACAATACACAGATAGGCACAGGACAAAACATACTGTACACCGTACCTGCCACGGGCAGCAGCTTTGTGCTTCGCTGCCGTGCTACCATGAGCAGCAGCTGTGCTGCCGAAGCCATCGGCACGGAAACCATCACTACGGGAACAATACCACAACGCCCGAATATCACAGGCGATAAGGTACTCTGCTCGGGTGTGGCTACGCTCAATGCCGTACCTTCGGGCGCGGGTACATATACCTACCAGTGGTACAAAGACGGGCAGCCATACGCCACCACCAAGAACATCACGGTAAGCACCGGCGGCGAATACTCGGTAACGGTGACCGAAACGGGAGGCTGTACCAGCCCTGCGGCAACGATAACCCTCTCCAACGAAAGTTCGGCTGTGCCTACTGTGACGCTGAACAGGAGCGCCGAAGAACCCAACAAGGGCGATGTGGTAACCTATACGGCCGAAATCAACTTCGGCCCTGCCACGGCTTACAAATGGACAGTGACAGGCGATGCCACCATACAGTCGGGTGGAGGCAATACCTCGTTTGCGGTGGTCAAGTTCAGTGCTACAGGCACGGCAGCCACCGTAAAGGTAGAGGTAAGCAATGCCTGCGGTACGGGCATCGGACAACATGTGGTAACCATGAAAGACGATTGCGTAAGCCCTACAAGTGTATCGCCAAGTGCGGACAGCAAGCAGACCACCTTTGTAAATACGGAAGTAACACTGGGTAAGGTGTCGGCCAGCTTCGCATCGGGTGCGCCTACCGTATCGTACCAGTGGTACCGCAGCACGGATGGCGGCGCTATCTATACCAAACTAAGTGGTGAAACAAGCAATAGCTGCATAGTCAAAGAACCGGCAGCAGGCACCTACAAGTACTACTGTGAGGTAGGTAACGGCAGTGGCTGTACGGGCAGCACGCCGATGAACTCGGGGGTATATACTGTGGATGTGGTAAAAAGCATGGCTATAGGTACAGGTACGTTCTCCGGAAAGATGTGTTTCGATATCGCATTCAGTAATGATAGAGAAAACGGTTGTGCGCCGGTGACAAGTCGCACACCTCAAAAAACAGACTTTTCAAAAAATAACCCAGTTACAGATACACAAGACCCTGCTTCTGGTATAACAGCACCTTACACAGGCGTTCAGGTATATACCTTTAAACCAGCAGCTAATGTAAGCAATGTACGCTTCCTGTATATAGATCCATCTGGACAGGTAATAGACGATATGCAACCCAATGCCGATTACTCCGGCAACTTTACCTCATCAAGCGAGTGCAAAGCTACTGTGACTTACAAATCTTCGCTAAATGAAGACCTGAAAGGAAAAACACAGAAGACTCCGCTCAAAGCAGAGTTATATGTCGTTTTTAATAATAAATCAAATAATACAGGAACGGATGTGATGCTTAAACTGGAAGTCAGGTTACAGGATTGCGCCTGCTGTGGTGCTGCTACTGTTGATGGCGGTTGGCTGACATTTATGTGCCATAACTTGGGGGTAGATCCATCACTCGATCCATTTACGCCGAATGCAGCGCTGATAGGTAATTACTACCAATGGGGACAAAACGACACCAATTGGGTAAGTGGTCGCAAAGGCTCTGCCAAAGCTTGGGGAGATGGAACTGCTAATTTGAATCAATCTAAAGGCTCTAAAGATCCGTGTCCTCCAGGATGGAAAATACCTAGCCAGAAGCAATGGGGTGCTATTTTCCGTGGAGGAACAACAAACGGAGCACCAAGCGCAGCAACAGCTAACACTTGGACTAAAGTCGGAACCTTTGTTTTGAACAGTGCTAGTGGCTATATGGTCGGTGGCTCTTTATTCCTACCTAACGGGGGCAACCGACAAAGTGCATCAAAATATGATCATATTGGTACTTATGGGAACTATTGGAGTAGCACTTTTATTTCCTCCACATATGCTTATTCACTTCAGAGTGGTAGCACAATGATAACAACGGGGCAAAATATAGCTGAACACATTCATGCACGCGCTATACGTTGTGTATTAGATGAGTAATCCTCCGCTACTACGCGAAAGATTCCCTCGTCCTTCGGGGTTTACAAACCCCGAAGTTCTTACTATCAGGATTTACAATCCGCATATAATATAACCGGATTACAAATCTTGATAGTATAAAAGCAGGTGATTATAAATTCCCTGCAACAATAGCAAATTATCCCGCAGGCCGTTGGTTCTGCCTGCGGGAACTGGTAGGGGCGACTTGCCGGTCGCCCGTTAATACAGTTTTCATTGTTCATTTCGGGCGACCGGCAGGTCGCCCCTACGATTCATCCACCCGTAGGGACAGGGTTCTACCCTGTCCGCAGTTCTACCCTGTCCGTAAATAATATCGCAACCGTTTGGATAAACGGACAGGGCAGAGCCCTGTCCCTACGGTGATAAAAAATGAATAGGATTATCTATTGTCAATTGTCAATTGTCAATTGTCAACTATCAACCTCGTCCTTTGCCCCCCCGAAGTTCTTACTATCAGGATTTGCAATCCGCATATAATAACCGGATGGCAGATCCAGATAATAAGCCACATGATTTTTTGCATATAACACAATATGATTAATGCATATTTTTGCTTAATAACCCATATTTAACCTTTAAATAATCTTAAAAATAATTTGAAGAACCTTTATTTGCACCGTACAAAAAGTGCTCTATGCCAATTTATTCTTTCAAAATAATTAATTAAATAATAATACATATTCATAAATCTATGCCAATGAAAAAGATATTGCTAATCCTTATCTTCTGCAGCGCTTTTATTCATGTAAAAGCAAATGATTATCCGGTAGATTACGTAAACCCATTGATGGGAACATTATCTAAACATTCGTTATCAACCGGAAATACATATCCGGCCATTGCTCTACCGTGGGGTATGAATTTTTGGACTCCTCAAACAGGTAAAATAGGTGACGGATGGGCATATACTTACAATGCGGACAAAATAAGAGGATTTAAACAAACTCACCAACCAAGCCCCTGGATGAACGATTACGGGCAATTTGCCATTATGCCAATTACAGGAAAAGTGGTTTTCGATCAGGATGAAAGGGCCAGTTGGTTTTCTCACAAAGCAGAAACGGCAAAACCATACTACTACAAAGTATACTTGGCCGATCATGATGTGGTGACTGAAATCACCCCTACTTCACGATCAGCTATGTTTCGCTTCACATTTCCCGACAATGACCAATCGTATGTCGTTGTAGATGCATTTGACAATGGCTCGTATGTAAAGATTATACCCGAAGAAAATAAGATTATTGGTTATACAACCAAAAACTCAGGAGGGGTTCCCGAAAATTTTAAAAATTACTTTGTGATCGTTTTCGATAAACCCTTCACATATACAGCTTCCGTATCAAAAAACAGCATTAACACATCAGCAATAGAAGCAACCAGCGACCATGCCGGAGCTATCATCGGCTTCGCTACAAAGAGGGGTGAAGAAGTACATGCACGCGTAGCATCGTCATTTATCAGTTTCGAACAAGCTGAACTCAATTTGAAGGAATTAGAGAATAAAACTTTTGAAGAAATAAAAGAACAAGGCAGGAATGAATGGAACGAGGTATTAGGTAAGATTGTAATTGAAGATGATAACATTGACAATTTAAGGACCTTCTATTCCTGCCTTTATCGAACAGTGCTTTTCCCTCGAAGTTTCTACGAAATAGATGCTCAGGGTAAAACAATGCACTATAGCCCGTATAATGGTAAAGTTTTGCCGGGTTATATGTTTACCGATACAGGTTTTTGGGATACATTCCGCTGCCTGTTCCCTTTTCTCAACCTGATATATCCTTCGATGAGTCAAAAAATGCAGGAAGGTTGGGTCAATACTTATAAAGAAAGTGGTTTTCTGCCGGAGTGGGCAAGTCCCGGACACAGGGATTGCATGGTAGGTAACAATTCGGCCTCTGTAGTTGCAGATGCTTACCTGAAAGGGATTCGCGGATATGATATCGAAACCTTGTGGGAAGCTGTCGTACATGGAGCAAACGATTACTTAGAGCGCACAGCATCAGGGCGTAAAGGTTACCAATACTATAACAAACTGGGATATGTACCATATAACGTCGGTGTACACGAAAGTGCAGCACGCACTCTCGAATATGCTTATGACGACTGGTGTATCTATCAGTTAGGCAAGAAACTGGGCAAGCCTGAAAAAGAGATAGGTATATTTGCCAAACGTGCAATGAATTATAGAAACATCTTCGATCCAAGCCATAAATTGATGAGGGGTAAAAACGAAGATGGCGTATTCCAGTCGCCATTCAATCCTCTAAAATGGGGTGATGCCTTTACAGAAGGAAACAGTTGGCATTATACATGGTCGGTATTCCACGATCCGCAAGGCTTGATCGACCTGATGGGAGGAAAAGATGGCTTCAATCAGATGATGGACTCCGTATTCAATGTACCGCCTCTGTTCGATGAAAGTTATTATGGCAGTGTAATACACGAGATACGTGAGATGCAAATTATGAATATGGGCAATTATGCACATGGCAATCAACCAATACAGCACATGATTTATCTATACAACTATTCCGGCGAACCCTGGAAAGCTCAATATAGGTTGCGTGAGGTGATGGATAAGCTTTACACGCCTACTCCTGATGGTTATTGCGGAGATGAAGATAATGGGCAAACATCGGCTTGGTATGTATTTTCCGCTATGGGATTTTATCCGGTATGCCCCGGAACCGACCAGTATATATTAGGCTCTCCTTTATTCAAAACGATGACTGTTCAGCTCGAAAATGGAAAGAAAATAGTTGTTAATGCACAAAATAACAGCAACGACAAACGTTATGTAGAGTCACTCAATATTGATGGAAAAACCCATAATAAAAATTATCTGACACACGATTTGTTAATGAACGGAACAACTATAAACTTCACCATGTCAGCTACTGCAAACAAAAGCAGAGGCACTAGTCCAAGTGATTTCCCTTACTCTTTTTCAACCGGGAAATAGAACTAAAGACAGGAAAAAACAACATAGCTATAAAATAAGGGGCTGACTCAAAAGTCTGTCATCCCATGCTTGACATGGGATCCCCCTTTTTTTAATGATTAAGAATGAATAATTTAAAAGATAATAGTTAATCTTAGAATCTTATTTATGAGGGGATTGCGGGCTTGACCCGCAATGACAATTGTTCTTTTCTACTTTTGGGACAGCTCCGTATTTTTAGTGAATTCATAATTTACTACTTGAAAGATATACATGATTATCAATCATCTATCAACACCTATGCCAATAACTTTTAATCTAACACTTATATTAAGAGCCTGTTTAAATTTTAGCGAAAATTTTTATTACAGGTTCAGGTCAATAGTTCTTAGCAATTTTTTATGCTCTTTTTAGCGTCTTTTCCCCTTTTTACTCTTGGTTTAGCCCGCTAAACCAGCTAACAAAAATGATAAAATACATCTAAAAATAGCTATAAAAAAGATTTGCTATAAAATTTAAACAGACTCTTATTAAAACCTTTATTTAATCTTTTTAATCTTAATAATGCAGATGACATGAAAAGAATTAGAATCTTAAGAACCTTTGCGTTCGCCCTTTTGCTGGGTACTATAGTATCCTTTGCAAGTTCTTGTAGTGATGATGATGATGATTCTGTTAAGGTCGGTTATGGAACAGTTAGCGGTACTGTTTCCGACTTGATGGGAAACCCTATTTCGGGAGTTGATGTCACTATTTCTGATGTGGAAGGATCCGTAACAACCGGATCTGACGGGAAGTACACTTTTGCTAATGTATCGATGGAAAAGCATGCTGTATCATTTACTAAGCAAGGCTATGTAACGATTAGTGCTACAGTTTTGGCAAACTCGTTTGATGAAAACAAAGTAGCATCGATAAGCCTATCGATGGTAGATGCCAAGTCTAAAATTACAGGTAAGCTGTTAGATGGCAACAATAATGGCCTCCCTCTTGCCGGTGTTACCGTAAGCATTAATGCTGAAAACACCACTACAAGCGGTAGTGATGGTACGTTTGCAATCGAATATTTGTCAGTAGGCGACTATACAATTACATTCTCCAAAGCTGAATATGTAACAGTAAAAAAATCGGTAAGCAAAGCCGATTTCGTAAATGATGTAGCCAATCTGGGAGAGATACTGATGAGTGGTTCCGAGCCTCTGCCGGGATTGGGTATTAATGATTTGCAAAATGCAGATAAGTGGTACTACAACGAATACCGTGGAGGTGGAAATGCCGATGCTTATCCTCATTGGGATTGGGCTTGCGACTATTTCAGCTCAATGACATTCGTTGGTAATTGGGAAGAACAATGGGAAGGTACAACATTGCGTATCCAAAATGATGGAGATCAGCAGAAAAACCCTGCCAACCTTGATACTTTCGATTCATTTACATATGGTAGTAAGCTTATTTCTGAGGATAACAAAATCCTTTCGTTAAGAGTACGCACACACAATGCCGATGAAGCATCTCCTGTTTACTTTGGTGTACAGGTAGTGGATCTTAGCGAAGCCGAACCTACAGCAAAAAAAGTAGGTGATACCAAAACCTATGGTTCGGGCGACTATACCGATTTTGACTTCGACCTGAGCGAATACGTTGGTAAAGAAGTAATTGTAGCTGTCGGTATTTATCGTAAAGAAACCGGAGACTACTGGAAACAACTGGTGCTTCGTGCTATCCGCTTTGCCGACCAAAAAGTAGAAGGTTGGAATTGGTTGCCTGGAACAGAAGTTGTAGAAGGCTGGAAACTAACTACAGAAATGGTACGTTCCACTATGGTACATACTAAAAAATCATTTACAGGTATTAGTCCTATGGGTGCTGGCAGAGACGTAAATATGACATCAGGATACCCTGCGGCCTACCAGTCATGGCGTGAAGTATCACATATCGGGCACGAATGGGCATATATGCCTCTGAATAAAGACCCGGAAGTAACCCCATCCGAAGGCTTCTTGATAAAAACAAAAGGTGGAGACGGTGTTGTAAATACCAAAGTACCCGAATCTTACTTCTATTCTAAATACGCTATAGCAACAGGAAGTAATAAGCTGACACTTAAGACCCGTAATTTTGGAAGCAACTACACTTACTTCAAAGTATCGGCTGTAGAAGAGAACGGAACTGTTACACACTTAAGTCCGGTATCGAATACTGCGACAGAAGCCGCCGCTGCCGAAGATGGCTGTTGGAAGTTTAAACATGATAAGGGAGGAAAAGATAATCCGAATGATTATGCCTCATTTGTTTACGACCTTTCACCATTCGACGGGGAGAATGTAGTGCTGACCTTCGGTGTGTATAAAGGTGAACAAAATGGAGATGAGAGCAAGCTTGTATTCTACAACATTGACCTGAATTAATAAAATGATATTGCTCCCCGCGAGTCTTTTGCACGCCGATGTGTGCAAAAGACTTGCAAAGGGAACAAAAATAATCCAATTATATGAAAAAAACAGTAATTACAATCCTTTGCTCCCTGTTCATAATGAGCGCTTGCAGCGACTCAAACGATGAACCGGGTAATGGAGAAAAACCCGAACCTACAGCAAACCTTGCCGAGCAGAATATACTCCGGGCAATGGAAATAGTAGATAAGGCTGTCGAATGCTACTTTGAGGGATCGGGGATGAAGATGGCCCGATATTACAACCCATACACCGGCCAACGCTCCGATGAAGTTGGCAGCGTTTGGATGTACACCAGTTCTATAGAAGCAGTAAATGCTGTATTACATGGACTGAAAGCCCATAAAGAGCATGGTAACGCCGAGCTTTACAATAAGCATTTCAGCCGTTACTCAGAACTATTGCAAACATTGTATGATAATGCAGCCTATTACAAAGGATCATATGTATTGACCTCATACACGCAAACTAAACAATGGTCTGTATATGCTGTTCCCAGAGGGGGCGACAAAGGATATGCCGATGTAGTGGGCGACAGAAACAGAAACAATGTCTACGATGACCAGCAGTGGCTGGTACGCGAACTGCTGGAAGCGTATAAACTGACAGGGAACACAGCATACCTGACAGAAGCCGAATACCTTACCGACTATGTACTTGACGGTTGGGATTGTACCCTGAACAATGATGGTAAAGAAAATGGAGGAATCACATGGGGACCGGGTTATGTCACAATGCATTCGTGCAGCAATGGCCCTATGGTAAGCCCATTGGTATGGTTACACGAATTATACAAAGGCAAGAATGACGAAGTCACATACAGATACATCGACGCAAACAGAAGCCGTAAAACGGCATCTATGAAAAAAAGCGATTATTATCTGGAATTTGCCAAAAAAGTATACGAATACCAAAAAAGCCACTTGCTGCGCCCAGATGGACTATACGATGATATGATGGGTGGCTATAGCGACGAAAATGTGATGTATGAAACTATCAACGGTGAAAAATATCGCACTCACACACAACTGAAGGATCGTGTAGGCCCGGCAATTTCATATAATAGTGGAACAATGCTGTCGGGAGCGGCTGACCTGTACAGGGTAACCGGCAATAATGTATACCTCGACGATGCAAAAAAACTAACAGACGTAAGTTTTTCGCACTTTGCAAAAGCAGAATCCTCAAAACCGGGATGTTACACTTATGATATAAGCGGTTTTAACAATTGGTTCAATGGAGTGTTAATGCGCGGTTATGTAGATGTATACCCTTCATACACGAATGCTGCAACGGCAATTGGAAGTTTTCAGAAGAACCTTGACTATGGGTATGAAAACTTTGCCTATAAAAACTTTTTGCCTACAAACTTACTGGTAGGCTGGAGTCGTGATAACGGCAACAACAAGGTAGAAGCAATGTTTACATTCGCTTTTGCCGCAGAGTATGCTGTATTAGCACGTTACGAATTGGAAAAGAAAAACTAACTTAAATTATTATTATTATGATAGAAACACGACAAGTGAAAAAAATGCAATCCTTATTTTCTTGCATTTTACTGGTGCTATTACTTGCACTTGCACCTGTATCGTTGTGGTCGCAGAACAGAACCATATCGGGTGTAGTAATGGATGAAACCAACGAACCTGTTATTGGCGCTAGCGTAGCGATTAAGAACACGACAGTAGGTACTATTACAGATGTTGACGGCCGATATACGATAGAGGCGCCGTCTGATGCCACGCTGGTCTTCAGGCTGTTGGGATACACCCAAAAAGAAGAAAAAGTGAATGGGCGCAGCCAGATCAACGTGACAATGAACGTTGACGAAACTACTCTCGACGATGTGATAGTAGTTGGTTATGGGGTACAGAAAAAAGTAACCCTGACAGGTGCGGTTGCAGGTGTCAAAGGTGACGAAATGATAAAGACCAAGAATGAAAACCCGCAGAATATGCTTACCGGAAAAATTGCCGGTGTACGTGTATGGCAAAAGAGCTCTGAGCCGGGATCGTATAAAAACAATTTCGACATTCGCGGTTTGGGAGCCCCACTGGTTGTTATCGATGGTATTCCTCGCACAACAGATGATTTCCAAAGGTTAAATGCCAATGACATTGAAGATATCTCTGTATTGAAAGATGCATCTGCTGCTATCTATGGGGTACGTGCAGCCAACGGAGTACTACTGGTAACTACTAAAAAAGGATCCAAAGACGGGAAAACATCTGTTACTTACAATGGCTCGTACACACTGCAAGTGCCATCGAAAATGCCTGAACTTGCCAACCCGTACGAATCAATGACATTGTATAACGAAAGGAACAATAACATAAAGAACAATGGCGCTTATGTGCCTATGTATGATGAAAGCTGGTTTGAAGCCTTCCGCAACGGAACAAAACGTACCACTGATTGGAACTCGTTGATCTTCGCCAGCAGCGCGCCTCAGACCCAACACGATATTAGTGTTTCCGGTGGGAATGAGAAAACCCAATATTATTTTGGTGCAGGTTATCTATATCAGGAAGGTTTCTTCAAAACAGGAGATTTGAATTACGAAAAGTTTAATATCCGTTCCAATATTACAACTAAAATAGCCAGAGGATTAACAGCAGAACTTAATCTGAGTGGCGTTTTGGACGAACGTAACACTCCATACGAAGAATCGCATCAGATTATCCGTTCTTACTGGAGGCAGGGAGTACTATTTCCTGCGTATGCCGACCCCGAAAATACAATGTTGAGCTACATAGGATTGGAAGAATACGAAAATCCTGTGGCATGGATAGACTCGGATATATCGGGTCATCGCAAATATAAGCAAAAATATTTCCAATCTTCGGCATCCGTTACTTATGATCTGGAAACTATAACTCCGGCATTAAAAGGGTTGTCATTGAAGGGACTATTCAGCTACGATTACCGTATGGATAACAATGAGAAGTTCCGCAAGGAATACTATCAATATGCTTACGACGAAGATAATGGTGTATATAACAAGCAAATATACTCGAAAGGATCTCCATCCCGTATGCGCCGCGAAATGTATGACAAACAACAAACTTTGGGTCAGTTCCTGATCAACTATAACCGTACATTCGGAGAACATACTGTAAGTGGTGTATTAGGCTGGGAAGGCCAAAAACAAACCGGAGATAACTTCTATGCACAACGCGACCTTGCTTTTGGAACGCCATACCTGTCTTCGGGACACGATGACGACACACAAAAAGGCGGTATGTCAAGCGGCAAAAATGACACATATGAACATACTTATTCTGCATGGATAGGCAGGTTGAATTATGCATACGGAAGCCGTTACCTGGCCGAAGTTCAGTTCCGCTACGATGGCTCATCCAAGTTTACTCCCGATAACAGATGGGGATTCTTCCCTTCTGCTTCTTTAGGCTGGCGCGTGTCGGAAGAACCGTTCTTTAAGGAAATAGCTGCACTCTCTTTTGTAAACCAATTAAAATTCCGTGCAAGTTACGGGGAGATGGGATACGATGGTTCGTTGGAATATGACTGGGCAACGGGTTATGAATATCCTGCAACAAGTGATAATGGAGATAAAGGATACTATGCACAATGGGCTCCGGGCTATATATTTGGAGGCAACTTCGTAACGACCTATAACCCTCTGGCTCTGCAAAATCTTAACTCTACATGGTTTACTGCAAAAACATTGGACATAGGTGTTGACTTTGAGGGATGGAATGGATTATTCGGATTCTCATTGGATTACTTTAACAGAAAGCAGGAAGGCCTTTTTGCCCGCAATACAGGAGAACTCCCTACAGTTGTAGGTGCTACAGCGCCAAGAGAAAACCTTGACAGCGAACGCCATTTCGGGCTCGACCTGGAAATGACCCACCGCAACAAAATAGGAGACCTTTCGTACAAAGTGAAAGCCATAGGTACAATTACCCGTCAAAAACGATTGGTCGGTTCAGAAAAAGGCCCTTGGTCTAACTCTTATGATCGCTGGCGCAATGATAATCTGAACAACCGTTATCAGGGAGTGCAGTTTGGCTATGAGTCTGCCGGACGTTACCAAAGCTGGCAAGACATATGGACATATCCGATCTACAAAGAAAGCGCTCTTCTGCCGGGCGACTATAAATATCAGGACTGGAATGGTGACGGCCAAATCAATGGTTTGGATATGCATCCTTATGCTTTCGACCAAACGCCATGGATGAATTTCAGCTTGGGACTTGATTTTGCATATAAAAATTTCGATTTGAATGTCTTGTTCCAGGGTTCGGCTCTAGGTTCTATGGTATACGAAGAAGCTTTGTACGAGATATGGGGTAGTAACGGAGGTGGTGCTCTGGAGCAATACCTTGACCGTTGGCATCCGAAAGATCCGAATGCGGATATCTATGACCCTAAAACAGTTTGGATCGGTGGACACTATAAATATACAGGACGTCCTTCTGCTGATAAAAATTCTGAGTTTAATCGTGTAAGTACAGCATATTTGCGTCTTAAGAGTATTGAACTAGGATATACACTCCCTAAGATTAAAGCATTATCGTCGATGAACTTACGTGTATTTGCCAATGCTTACAACCTGTTTACTGTTACAGGAGTAAAATTTGTTGACCCGGAACATCCTGATGATGAAAAAGGAAGACTATATCCTCTCAACAGGACTTATACTGTAGGTATGTCTCTTTCATTTTAAGAGTTTTATTAAAAGTAACAAATAATAAATTTGATATATATGAAAAAAATATTGATAATATCCCTCCTCGGTTTGCTTTGTTTTACCGCTTGTGTGGATTTAGATGTACCGCCAAAAGGCCTTGTTACAGACGAGGACCTTCTTACAAACGATGCCGGTATGGACATTTATATGGCGCGTATGTATAGTAAAATGCCATTCGAAGAATTCAAATATTTAGGAGAATGGGGATTCGAATTCAACTCTTGGCTTGGCTCTATGGGTATTGAAGCTACTGGCGAAGCCTTAAACAGAGATGGTATTTGTAAAACCTTTAATAAAGAAAACACTCCATATTGGGGTATGGCTTTCGAACAATTACGCTTGGCTAATTATTTGATTGAGAACCTTCCGGATTACAGAGGTAACTTTACAGAAGAAACCTACAACCATTACTTGGGAGAAGCGTATTATGCACGGGCATTTACATTCACTGCTATGGCAAAACGCTTTGGAGGTGTGCCATTGGTAACCAAAGTGATCCAATATCCGGCAGACAAAGAAACGTTGGAAGTTCCTCGTGCCAGCGAAGAAGAGACTTGGGATCAGATACTTGAAGACTACGACCAGGCGATTGAACTAATGTTGCCGGCAAGCCCTAAGAGCGGATATTCCAATAAATATGTAGCATTGGCATTCAAAGCAGAAGCAATGTTGTATGCCGGTAGCGTAGCCAGATATAACGAAACTGTAGACCAACGCCTGACAGGTTTGGGCAAAAAAACAGGTGTGCGTGTGATGGGTTTTGCCGAAGACAGATGGCAGGCCGCTGCTAAAAAATATTTTGAAGAAGCATATAAGGCTGCCAATAAGGTCATTGCTGATGGTAAGTATGAGCTTTACAAGAATAAATGGGAAGCTAATAATAAGGAAGCTCAATACCAGAATATGGTGGATATGTTTACTGATAAGAACAGCAAAGAGAATATCTATGTAAGGGAATATATGTATCCTACCCTCACTCACGGATACGATGCTTATAGCCAGCCATTACAATTCCGTACGGCACTATCTTCCGGTACTTGCCCTACATTAGACTTCCTTGAGCTGTTTGAAGGATTTGACCGCTATCCTAACGGTACCGTAAAAGTTACCACAGGTAGTTCGAATACACAAGGAGAATATATTATGTATGATAAGCCTATGGACTTCTTTAAGGATGCAGAACCTCGTTTGCGTGCTTACGTAATCTTCCCTAGCGATATATTCAAAGGGCAGGAAATAGAAATCAGGGCAGGTGTGTATACAGGTTCAACACCTGTAAAACCTTTCTTCGATGACTATTCGTATTCCTCTGCCGAAAGGACATATTCTCATTTGGATATTGCCAATAGTACACCTAAAACATTATATCTGAGCTCTACTCTGGAAGGACAAGTGACTGTAAAATATGATGGCAAGGAAATAACAGCAGCAGGCAAGAATGGACCATTCTACAGTCAGGGAGAATGTGCAATGACCGGAATGTATGGACGCAAATGGCTTAATTCTGATCCTTCTTTTATTTCAGGTGAAGGAAAATCTGAGCAACCATTTATACTGATACGTTACGCAGATGTACTTCTTACTGCGGCCGAAGCTGCCGTAGAATTGGGTAGGCTTGGCGGAATATCTCCCGACGGAAGTAATATGTACGATGTTGCAACCAAAGCTATAAACGACATCCGCGAACGTGCCGGTGTGACAGAAAAGGTTGCTACCCTTAAAGGCGATGAAGCCAGCCGTAATATTGTACGTAAAGAAAGACGTAAAGAACTGGCATTCGAGCATAAAACAAAATGGGACTTAAGACGCTGGCGTGTACAACATTACGAAAACCGCGGTGATTTCTGGGGTGAAAAGAGAGATAGAAGCATTTTCTCCGGTCTGGATGGTTACCGTTTCCGTGGACTTTATCCATTCTTTTCTACACAAACAGGTAAATATTTCTTCGATGCACGTTTCCAAATGGTAGCTTTGAAAACATTTAACTATACCCCAAGGGATTACTACTTCGAGATTCCAGCAGGAGAAGTAGCGAAGAGCCCCGTAATTGATCAGCAACCGAACAGATAATAATGGAAGAACAATTAATAATTAAGAATATAAAGAATATGAAAAAAATAGCATTTTGTACTTTATTATGCGCGCTGTTTTCATTCAGTTCCTGCGATTTGTTTGAGATAGACAATTATGACGAACCGAAGGAAACACTGTGGGGAGAAGTAGTAGATGTGGCTACCGGAAAACGAGTACTCACCGATCAGGGAAAAGACGGAACTTATATACGCCTGACAGAACTTAGCTGGGGTGATAATGTTCAACATAATCCGGATTTCAACTGTATGTCGGACGGAACATTCCAAAATACAAAAATTTTCAAAGGAACATACCATATCGATGTTGTCGGAGCCTTTATCCCTTTATTAAGGGAGGATGCAAATGGTACGCCTCTTGCCGACGATACTCAAACAACAGAGATAAAAGGTACTACCAAGGTAAAATTTGAGGTACAACCTTTCCTTAATATCGAGTGGGTAGGAGAACCTACTATAAGCAATGGTAAAGTTACAGCCAAGTTACGTGTTACACGCGGAGTATCGGAAGAAGAATTTCGTAATAAAATAGAACCTATGGGCAGTTACGAAAGCAATTTCCTTAATGTAACCGATGTTCGCCTATTTGTAAGCTACTCGTCAAGTGTAGGCTATGGAACGAGCATGGATAATGAAGAATTCGATCCTTGGTCGGGAGAACTTAAGTATTCAGGATCTGAGTTTAGCTCATCATTAGGCGAAGTTATCACTATCCAATCCAAAGGAACCATTCCTTCAGGTCGCACAGTATTTGTCCGTGCAGCAGCACGTATCAACTATGCAACTCCTAAAGGCAGTGGTACAAAACGTTACAACTATAACGAAGCCAAAGAGCTGATGGTTCCGTAATTTAGTACATCTTCATTAAGGTTTAAAGCTATTTTAAGAGTAGCTTTAAACCTTAATTTTTATTACAGAGAAATTCTGTTTTTGGGATTTAGAGCCTGTTTAAATTTTAGCGAAAATTTTTATTACAGGTTCAGGTCAATAGTTCTTAGCAATTTTTTTATGCTCTTTTTAGCGTATTTTACCCTTTTTACTCTTGGTTTAGCCCGCTAAACCGGCTAGCAAAAATGATAAAATCCATCTAAAAATAACTATAAAAAAGATTTGCTATAAAATTTAAACAGACTCTTGCAAAAACATACTTTAATTTTTGGTAATCAATTGCCCATGAAAAAAAATCTACTAATCATCAGTCTTTTAGCTCTGGCTATTCTACTCGAAGCTCAAACAAAAGACAATATCAAAACAACATTTCAGACATCCCGCGAGTGGAGACCCACAATCGACAACAGAGCCGATGCCGTTATGGTATATGGTGTAGGCGGAAACCCTTCCGACAAATCGAGAAGAATCCCTTTTGAAGAACGTGTAAAATCCTGGCACGACAGGGGCTATATTGTTCACTTCATGACAGGTATAGCGTGGGGTGAATATCAGGATTACTTTACCGGGCAATGGGATGGCAAATGGCATCTCGACGAAGGTCAGGTAACACAAAAAGGAGATACGATATGGCACGGGCATATGGTGCCCTATATTATCCCATCAAAAAACTTTCTGAAATACCTCAAGGAAAAACATGTTAAAAGAGTTATAGATGCCGGAGTTGATGCCATATTCATGGAAGAACCCGAATTTTGGGCACGAGCCGGATATAGCGATGCCTTCAAAAAAGAATGGCAGGAATATTATGGCTTTCCATGGCGTGCGCAGCACGAAAGCCCTGAAAATACATGGCTTGCAAGCAAACTAAAATATGAACTCTATTACCGTGCTTTGGAAGATGTTTTCACATATGCTAAAGAGTACGGAAAGTCGAAAGGAATGGACGTTAAGTGCTATGTGCCTACACACTCCCTGGTCAACTATTCGCAATGGCAAATAGTCAGTCCCGAAGCCAGTTTAGCTTCATTGCCTTGTGTCGATGGATATATTGCCCAAGTGTGGACAGGAACATCACGCGAACCAAATTATTATAATGGAATTTACAAGGAACGTGTATTTGAAACAGCCTTTCTGGAGTATGGCAGCATGGAGTCGATGACGGCACCGACCGGACGTAAAATGTTTTTCCTCACCGACCCTATCGAGGACTGGCCGCGCGACTGGGAAGACTATCGCCGTAATTATCAGGCTACTTTCACTGCCCAGCTTCTTTATCCCAATATGGCTAATTATGAAGTGATGCCTTGGCCCGAACGTATTTATGAAGGGCTTTACAGCGTTTCGAAAGGTAGTAAAGAAAAAGCCCGTATACCGAGGGATTATTCTACGCAGATGCAGGTTATGATAAATACATTGAACGATATGCCTGTATCTACAAATAAGGTAAGCGGTTCTACAGGGATAAGTGCCCTTATGGGTAATTCACTGATGTTCCAACGCTTTCCTACACATGATGGATATGACGATCCTCAATTGGCTAATTTTTACGGACAAGTGCTACCTTTCCTCAAAAGAGGCGTGCCTGTAAGCATCGTGCATATCGAAAATCTGGGTTACCCCGCTACATTGAAGGATACTAAAATTCTCCTGATGACCTACTCGAACATGAAACCACTAGATAAAGAAGCCCATAACCATCTTGCAAAATGGATCAATGACGGCGGAATCCTGATTTACAATGGTCGTGATAATGATCCGTTCCAGAATGTAAGGGAATGGTGGAATCTGGATGGGATGAAATACCCGGCAGCATCGGCACACCTGTTCGAGAAACTTGGACTTGGGCTTGCTCCGGCTGAAGGGGAATATAAGATTGGGAAAGGAACTTTGTATGTAGTCCGTCAAGACCCGAAAGAATATATACTGAATGCAGGAGGTGACACTAAATTGATAGACATAGTGAAGAATCAGTATGAGAATGTAGCTAAGGCTGGTAAGCTTCAGTTCAAAAACAACTTCCACTTAACACGAGGAAATTACGAGTTGGTTTCTGTAATGGATGAAAGCGTAAGCGATGAAGCTTTTACAATGAAGGGGTTGTTTATTGACTTATTCGATCCTCAACTATCCATTTTATCCGACAAAACGGTACAACCGGGCAATCAGTCTATGCTGTTCAATATAAAGAGTGTAAAAAACAAGAAAACACCTCAGGTGCTGGCAACTGCTGCGAGGGTTAGCGACGAAAAGCATAGCAAAGGAATGTATTCTTTTATTGCAAAAAGTCCTATAGAAACAGTTAACGTTATGCGTGTTTTATTACCAAAACAAGCTAAAGACTGCATTGTATCGAGTCCTGATGGCAGCCTGCTTACGACTGCGTCGTGGGAGTGGGATAAAAACAGCAAGACTGTTCTGCTCAAGTTTGATAATAATCCTGATGGAGTTTCTGTAAAATTAACTTATTAACGATCTCTGCAATGAAAAAAACAGCAGTCTGTTTTGTCCTGATTATAACAGTATTTACAACCTCATGTAATACTTCAAGGACAACAGCGACATTCTCTGGCAATGATGCCTCAGTAGCCTTAGAAGCTTTTCATGAAACATTCTTTGATAAAACAAGAGGAATATATCACGCAAAGTCTGACAAAAGCGGTATTGCCGCCATCTGGACCCAGGCGATATATTGGGATATGGCCATGAATGCTTACAAGAGAACAAAGAGTGCAAAACATAAGCAAATGGTGGATGATATCTATGCCGGAAACAAGTCCCATTATGCATCCTTCGACTGGGATAACGGAAAAGTATGGTTTATCTACGACGACATTATGTGGTGGATTATATCTTTGGCGCGTGGTTACGAAGTTTTTGGAAATCAGGAATATCTTGATTATGCCGAATCCGGATTTGAAAGAGTATGGGTAGGCTCTCCTGTAGTAAAAGACCCCGGTTCGTACGATCCTGTAAGAGGAGGCATGTACTGGCAATGGATACAAAAAGACCCGCCTAATCGTCCTGCGAATGACGGAAAGATGGCATGTATCAACTATCCTACTGTCATTGCAGCCATGACCTTGTATAATGCAACAGGCAAGACTGAATATTTAGATAAAGCGACAGAGATTTACACATGGGCACAGGCTAACCTGTTTAACCGCGAAACGGGAGAGGTAGCTGACTCCAGACATGGTAATAATCCGACATGGAGAGCACATCTATATAATCAGGGTACTTGTATAGGCGCCGCCATGATGATGTATAAAAAGACAAGGAAACAACAATATCTGGATGATGCCGCTCTTGCTACCGATTATGTAAAAAATGCAATGAGCACAGATAGATTGCTCCCTTTCGAAAACGGGATAGAACAAGGTATATATGGGGCTATATTTGCACAATATATAATCCGCCTTATAGAAGACGGAAATAAACCTGAATATACAGAATGGATGCGAGCCAATATCAACGCCGGATGGAGCAATAGGGATACCAATAGAAATATTACATATAAGGATGTGTCTATCCCATGTCCTACCGACATTGTAGAGGTATATGATGCAAGTACATGCCCTGCATTGATGCAGGTTATAAAACCGGGAAAATAAGAAACTGTTTGAATTATATTGCTAGCCTGTCTTGAGCTATTTAAAAATAATTGATGTATAATATTAACCTATTAGTCAAAAAAAATGAAAATTAAAAACATCTTTGCTGCAACCCTACTAGGTAGCGTCCTTATTGGATGTAATACAAAAGAGGTTGCTTATCAGCCAACAGCCGAGGTTGGATTGCGAGCTCCGGCCTATCCGCTTATAACAATAGACCCTTATACAAGCGGATGGTCTTTTTCTGATAACCTTTACGACACTCCTGTCCGTCACTGGACCGGACAAGACCAGCAACTGATTGGAGTAGTACAGGTAGATGGACAAAACTATCGTTTCATGGGAGAGGAAAAAGTACCGATGCAGCTTATCGTTCCTACTTTCGAAAAGGAAAATTGGGCTGCTCTTTACACTACCGATGCCCCTAAAGGAGAATGGACTGCCGAAAATTATGATGCTTCTTCATGGAAAGAAGGTAAAGGATCGTTTGGTTCCCCCGGCCGGTTAAAAGCAATAACAAGCTGGACTACTCCCGACATCTGGGTTCGCCGCGAAGTGAGTATTGATGCCGACATGATTAACCGTGACCTTTTTATAGAATATTCGCATGATGATGGTGTTGAAATCTATATAAATGGTTACCGTGAAGTAAATACAGGAAATTCGGCACGCGCAAATGTGATGCACCGCATGTCTGACGAAGCTAAAAAACGGCTTAAACCGGGCAAAAACATGATAGCTGTTCATTGCAACGATGGGGGTGGAGAAAGCTTCCTTGACTTTGGTATCTGGATGCGTAAAGATAACGAACAAAAATTCACACAGACAGCTCAACAAAAGAGCGTGAATGTATTGCCTACCCGTACATTTTATAGCTTCGAGGCCGGAGGTGTACAGTTAGACGTTATTTTCACTGCGCCACTATTGATGGATAATCTTGACCTGATGACCCGTCCTGTAAACTACATTACATATCAGGCAAAATCTATAGACGGAGGAAACCATGATGTATCTGTATATATCGAAGGTAGTCCTCAGTGGGCACAGGATGTGGTTCATCAACCAACAGTAAGCGAACATGTTGACAACGGCAGCTTACATCTATTGAAGTCAGGGACAAAATCGCAACAGATATTAGGAAAATCGGGCGACAATGTCCGTATCGACTGGGGATATGTATATTTTGCCGCACCTAAGCAAAGTAACATCACATCGGCGATTGGAGTTGCAGCAGATGTGCAGGAGCAATTCTCGAAAAACGGGGCATTGAACAATGCATACAATCCTAGCGCAACAGGTGACCTTACCGAAGCTATGGAAGCATTATCAATTGCTCATCAACTTGGTTCGGTGGGAGCAGACTATTCTACAGGATATGTGATGCTGGCTTACGATGATCTATATTCCATCCAGTACTTTGGTGATAACCTTCGCCCTTACTGGAACCGTAGTGGTAATGTAACCATTACCGACCAGATACAAGCCGCTATGAAAGAATACTCTTCCATAATGGCTAAGTGTGCCGACTTTGATGCTAAATTGATGGAAGAAGCTACTGCAGCAGGAGGTAAAGAATACGCCGAACTTTGTGCATTAGCATACCGTCAGGCTATCTCTGCCCATAAGCTTGTTGAAGCTCCTAATAAAGACTTGCTGTGGCTATCGAAAGAAAACTTCAGTAATGGTTCCATCGGAACAGTGGACGTGACTTACCCTTCTGCTCCATTATTCTTGTATTACAATCCTGAACTTGCCAAAGGCCTCTTAAACCATATCTTCTTCTACAGCGAAAGCGGAAAATGGACAAAACCTTTCCCTTCACACGATGTGGGTACTTACCCTTTAGCTAACGGCCAAACTTACGGCGGCGATATGCCTGTGGAAGAAGGTGGAAATATGCTTGCCCTGACTGCTGCAATAGCTGCGATAGAAGGTAATGCTAAATATGCCGAAAAACACTGGGATGTACTTACTACATGGACAGACTATCTGGTAGAAAAAGGACTTGACCCAGAAAACCAACTATGTACCGATGACTTCGCTGGTCACTTCGCTCATAATGTAAATCTTTCGGTTAAGGCCATTATGGGTATTGCATCCTATGGCTACCTTGCTGATATGTTGGGCAAAAAGGATGTGGCAGAAAAATACACAGGTAAAGCAAAAGAAATGGCTCAGGAATGGATGAAAATGGCCGATGATGGCGACCATTACCGTTTGACATTTGACAAGCCGGGAACATGGAGCCAAAAATACAATCTGATATGGAATAAGTTGTTGAAGTATAACATCTTCCCAGAATCGGTGGCTCAGAAGGAAATCGCATATTATCTGACTAAACAAAATGTATACGGGCTTCCATTGGATAGTCGCCGTGAATATACTAAATCAGACTGGATTATATGGACAGCTACTTTAGCCGATGATGATGCTACTTTCCAGAAGTTTATCGCTCCTATACATAAATTCTATAGCGAAACAACTGACCGTGTGCCAATGAGCGACTGGTATAATACAGGCAATAAAACTCATGTAGGCTTCCAGGCTCGTTCTGTTGTAGGAGGATACTATATAAAAATGCTTGAAAACAAGTTAAATAACCTAAACGGTAAATAAGTGTTATTTTAATGTCTGAGGTTATTCCTTTCTTTAAGGGTAACCTCAGATTTTTATTTTAACAAATCGGAAAAAGATTTACTATACTCTTCTCCCAAAGCCTTTTTATATTCCGCAGTGAAGAAGTAATACCTGCGTTTTGCCTCATCTTTCAATTCCAGCTTAGATAAAGACATGATAAGATAATGTAATGTCTCTTCGTCTAAAGGATCAAGGTTGAAAAAGCTATCACATAAAGAAACTGTTGCGGAATAGTTCCCCGACATATATGTCTTTTCCATATAATAATAGATGGTAGACTCTATCTTACTTTCAATATATTCTTTGAATGAATCTTGTATAGAGGAGTCCTCGGTCTCCAGAAATTTTCCCCTTGAAATAATGGATATAAATTCGTTCATATTCTCATCCAAATTCTCTCCAAGCACAATTTCGAGGCAACGTAGATAGTCACAATAACATTCATCCGAAAATGTGATCTTGTATATTCCTTTTTCATGTATCAGGTTTACTCCATCAAGATCACCAAGAATCTTCCTTAAATTATTTAAAGTTACTCCTCTCGAATTTTTTGCCTTTTCGTACGATTTGTTAGGCCACAGGTACTCGCTGAATTCCTGTGAGGTTATACCCTTTTTAATGCTGTGATTAAGAATAAGGAAGAATGCCTGCCTCAACTTAGCACTAAGCATGTAATTTATCTCGCGGTTATTCCTATCTATTAACGAAAACTCGCCAAAGAGATATATCGAATTGGGGCGGGTTTCGACCGGAATATCATCCTCTTTCATCTCTGATTTTACTAAAGGCGTATTCTTCAATACCCTCTCAGTCTCCTTTTTATGTATATTCTGCCTCCTCAAGAAAAAGAATATCAATGCCAGTATGATTAATCCTAGAGCAGAAAGTATGATTGTATGTTCCCAATTTATAGGTTTCGATATGTACAATGTAAGTTCCGCCTCTGTTACAGGAGGGAATGAGATGGTATATATTTTGGCTGTAGAGCCAATATCGTTGTTTTCAAACTCCTGCACTATAGATACCAGCTCATTGGCTCGGGAATTGTAATACAAATTTGCGTTTGTTGTAATTTTCTCGGAACGGATGGGAATAGAGTCTCCTAACACCTCATATTGTCCATCGGTAATCGAAAAACGATATAACTTAAGATGTGAACGGGAAAAATGCTCCGGATAACATAATGTATAAAAACTATTGTCGTTGGAGAAAACCATATTTCTTACAGGTACAACGTTTTCCTTCTCCCAAGGTATTTCCCAAAGTTTTTCAATGATATGTTTATCTAAGTTGATCTTGTACAATTCGTAATAATAAACCCTTCCCACAGTCTGGTCTCCAGCCTTGTTGCCCATTCCTCCAAATACATAAAGGCTCTTATCCGATTCATTATACCCCATCGAAGTGAAATACCGGGGTGTAATCACATCCCCCTTGAAATTGAGCTTCTTCCAATGCTGTGAAGATAAGTCAAATGAATAGAAATTATTGAAATACGAGATACCGCCAAATCCCCCAAATATTATATAGTGCCCGTTGGGGGTGTCCATATAATTGCTATGGTGATGAAGCTGCATAGGTAAAACTTCTGATGTGACAGCCGTCCATTCATAGCTTTGCAGATCCAGATAAGAGATTACTATATCTCCTTGTGGAGGGTCGGCAACTTCGTAAATATATAACCTGTTGTTTTTATAATCTATAAAATTAGTACCGAGACGCATAGGCATCGGGCACTCATTCGTATATTTTCTTGATCTTATTGTTTCTGTCCTTATATTGTAGATAATTATCGAATCGCTGTTGAAATAATAAATATCCTGAGTTTCTGCATTAAAATTTGAACCTGCTACAGCTTCGGATGAAAATGAAGGTTTCCCTTTCCAATAATATGCGTCATTTATAAGCCATACCGGATTAGTTACATGCCCGACAACCTTTCGGTTCGAATCGTGAACCTCCTCTCCTTCACTTTCATTCAAAGGAAAATTGTATGCTTTTTCATTATCGGTAATGGTTAGGTTGCATAGTTTGAATGGCGGTACATCAATAACATGTTCGCTGCGCCCAAAATAAATTTCAGGCTTCCATATCTTTTCTTCTTGCATTAGTCCTACAGAAGCTTCATCGTTATTGATCCGCAATTTTACAGAATCTTTCTGCATGTTGAACTCCACATGAATCTTTATCCACTGATTTTCGTTTAGAATATCTTTATCTAAAGCGATGAATATCAACGTATTCCGCCCCTCGTGATTGAGTTTAAAAACAGGATTATTACCCTCCCCGTTGTATGAAATGTTATAAACTGCGCCAATTTTTTCGTTTTTGATGCGTACGAGGCTTCCTCTCGAACGAGGCTCTTCTACTATCAGATCAAAGTCTATTTTTAAGATATTCTTAAATGTCGGAGTTACTTTATCGAAAACATTATAAGAGGTCCTGTCATCTATTAAGGAATTATTTCCTTTAATATATAAACCTTGTGAAGAAGCTTGAGAAGTATATATAAAAAATAAAATGAAAGTAATAATTACGCGATAGCCCATCTATTTAAGCTTTTTTATAGTTCTAGCCTTTTACACAAAGATAAACATCTAGAATTTATTAATGAAATTTCAGAAGCAAAATATCCGAAATGGAAGAAAGCTGCACTTCCTTATACTTATAACAAGGAAAATCGCATATTATTTTCTTTTTAGAAATACAGTTTTTTTAAAGAAGAGGTAATCTCGAAATGAGGTTAATGTAATGAGAAACTTAATAACCCTTATTTAATCTCTGGTTAACCGCGAAAATAAGATTAATACCCTACATTTGTTATCACAGCTTTTGTATTAGGTTACGAAAATACTTGCATTTTTGTAATAAAAGTTCTTTAAATAAATATTAGTGATTATTTTTTACACTTTATATCTGATAATTTATGAAAAAAAAGAATTCTGTTTTGTGTAGTACTATAGTTGCTGCTTCTCTGTTGACATGGAATTTGCATGCATGCGAATTGTCATTTCCTCTGGACAACACAACCGTTGTAAACTATGCTGCCACAGATCCTGTTTACAAGACAAACCGCCCTTCGAAAGAAAAAAGGCTGTTTTCTTCTCCGGCAGTAGAAAACGAAATAATCAGGATCAAGAAACTGCTTGTTAATAAAAAACTTGCCTGGATGTTCGAAAATTGCTTCCCGAATACCCTTGATACCACAGTCAGGTTTGCAAAGGTAAACGGTAAGCCCGATACAAGTGTATACACAGGTGATATCCATGCCATGTGGCTACGCGATTCGGGTGCACAGGTCTGGCCTTATGTGCAGTTTGCTAATGAAGATATATTGCTGAAAGAAATGCTAGCTGGTACTATTTTGCGCCAGTTTAACAGTATTAATCTGGATCGCTATGCAAATGCATTCTATACTGATACAAGTGAGATTGGGCACTGGAAGTCGGATATTACCGAAATGAAACCGGGCGTGCACGAACGCAAATGGGAAATAGATTCTCAATGTTATCCCATTCGTCTGGCTTATCAGTATTGGAAAACAACAGGTGATACAAGTATCTTTCAGGAAGAATGGCTCGATGCTATTGTAAATATATTGAAGACTCTCAAGGAACAACAACGCAAGGATGGTGTTGGCCCATACAAATTTCAGCGTAATACGGAGAGGGCTCTCGATACACTAAATAATGATGGGCTGGGTGCTCCTGTAAAGCCTGTGGGGCTAATCGTGTCATCGTTCCGCCCGTCGGATGATGCAACTACACTTCAGTTCCTTGTTCCGTCAAACTTCTTTGCTGTAACTTCTTTGCGTAAAGCTGCTGAAATACTAACAAGTGTGAATAGTAAGCCTGAAATAGCCAAACAGTGCCTTGAACTGGCTGAGGAAGTTGAAACGGCTTTGAAAAAACATGCGACATATAATCATGCCAAATACGGAACAATCTATGCTTTCGAAGTAGATGGTTTTGGAAACCACCTGCTTATGGACGATGCAAATGTTCCAAGCCTTCTGGCTATGGCGTATCTTGGAGATGTGGATGTCAACGATCCGATCTACCAAAATACGAGGAGATTTGTATGGAGTGAAGATAATCCCTACTTTTTCAGAGGTGAAGCCGGAGAAGGTATCGGCGGTCCGCATATCGGTTACAACATGGTATGGCCTATGAGTATAATGATGAAGGCTTTTACCAGTCAGGATGACGACGAAATCAAATGGTGTATAAAGATGCTGATGGATACCGATGCAGGAACAGGCTTTATGCACGAATCTTTTCATAAGGATGATCCGGCAAACTTTACCCGTGCCTGGTTTGCATGGCAAAATACTTTATTCGGAGAGCTTATCCTTAAGTTAGTGAATGAGGGTAAAGCCGATTTATTGAACAGTATAGAAAATAGTTGACTCTTACACATGTGTAGATAGTTCTGCGAAAGAGGGTGTGTCAAAAGTAAAACATCTCTATCAAATTGCTACTCTCTTTGTCATTCTGAGTGCAACGAAGAATCTCGACCTACTAGATACGAGATGTTTCACTCCGTTACCAATGACGTCATTTAAATTATATCCGTTTTGACAATCATAAAATTGTGTTTTTTAGCTAGTTTACCCATAAGTCTTATTTCGTTAGCATTGA
>NZ_QVMO01000060.1:26845-27061 GCF_010501055.1 Dysgonomonas sp. 521 | reverse complement strand
AAAAATTCATGTATCTTTGTTTCTGATGTAGTTGTGAATACATTATAGTTACTTTACCCTGTTTAATCTTTCCGGTCTGTCACTATATAAGTGACGGACAGCAGAAAAGGTGTTTTGTAACGCCTTTATAATAAGGTCGGTAAGTGAGAAAATAAAAAAATGAAAACGCGTGTCAAACAATTTGTTAAACACGGAAGCCCGGCAGAGGGTATCTGC
>NZ_QVMO01000060.1:0-26701 GCF_010501055.1 Dysgonomonas sp. 521 | reverse complement strand
CGAGGGTTAAGTCATTGTATTATAAGGATATATTAATTCCTGAGAATCTCTCCCCGAAATTGATTTGTCAAACAATTGTCAAACATTTTATAAGTGATTGGTAAACAGCGATATAAAAGAGGGCCGGAAGATTGCTGTTTTTTTCGGAATAAAGACATAAACAACTATATACCAGAAGTATAGATAATATTGCAAAACAAAAGTCTGTCGCTTATATAGTGACAGACTTTTTTTCAGTTATTATACTAGAGGCAAATGTAAGTAAAAGTATTGGTATTTGGAGGTGGAGTTGGATAATTTAACATTTAGGGGTGGAGAGCTAAAAAGATTTTGAATGTAATCATTGCTATCTACAACTACCCCACACTACCCTCCAGGCTTATCTGCAATAGCTTCTGAGCCTCCACCGCAAACTCCATCGGCAGATTCTGCATTACCTCCTTCGCATAACCGTTTACAATCAGCCCTACAGCCTCTTCTGTGCCTATGCCACGCTGGTTGCAGTAAAGTATCTGGTCTTCGCTTATCTTCGAAGTGGTAGCCTCGTGCTCTATGATGGCACTAGGGTTGGCAATATCCGAATACGGGAATGTATGTGCCCCGCACTTATCTCCCAGCAGCAAGCTGTCGCACTGAGAGTGGTTACGCGCCCCTTCGGCTTTTGGCGAAACCTTTACCAGCCCCCGGTATGAGTTTTGGCTGAATCCCGCAGAGATACCTTTCGACACAATACGGCTTTTAGTATTCTTCCCTATATGTATCATCTTGGTACCGGTATCGGCCTGCTGGTAATTGTTAGTAACGGCTACCGAATAAAACTCCCCGATAGAGCCGTCTCCGGCAAGGATACATGACGGATATTTCCATGTAATGGCCGAACCTGTCTCCACCTGCGTCCACGATATCTTAGAGCCTGTACCTTTGCAGATACCACGCTTGGTCACAAAGTTGTATATACCACCTTTGCCTTCTTTGTCGCCCGGATACCAGTTCTGCACAGTAGAATATTTCACTTCGGCATGGTCGAGGGCTACAATCTCCACAATGGCGGCATGCAGCTGGTTTTCGTCACGCATAGGCGCTGTACAGCCTTCGAGGTAACTTACATAGGCGTTGTCGTCGGCTACGATCAGCGTACGCTCAAACTGCCCTGTATTCGCTGCATTGATGCGGAAATAGGTGGATAGTTCCATCGGGCAGCGAACACCCTTGGGTATATATACGAACGAACCGTCACTAAATACGGCGGAGTTGAGTGTTGCGAAGTAATTATCCCTGTAAGGCACCACCGAGCCCAGATATTTCCTTACCAACTCAGGATACTCCTGCACGGCATCGCTGAATGAACAAAAAATAATCCCTTTCTCTGCCAATGTCTCTTTGAATGTAGTCTTCACCGAAACACTGTCTACTACAGCATCCACAGCCATATTTTGCACGCCGGCAAGTATTTCGCGCTCGTGAAGAGGCACACCCAGTTTGTCGAATGTTTTCAGCAGTTCCGGGTCTACTTCCTCAAGGCTTTTAGGTCCGTCCTTCTTTTTAGGGGCGGCATAATAGCTGATACTCTGGTAATCAATTTCGGGAATATCCAGATGCGCCCATTGGGGAGCCTCCATTGTCAACCAGTGGCGATATGCTTTCAGGCGGAATTCCAACAGCCATTCGGGCTCGTTCTTCTTAGCTGAAATCAGGCGAATAACATCTTCATTCAGTCCGGTGGGAATTACTTCTGTTTCAATATCTGTTACAAAGCCGTATTTATAATCCCCGGCGGTAACATCTTCTAAAATCTTATCTTGAGTTTCTTGCATGATTTTTTATTTTAAAGCCCCTTACCCCCAAGAGGGAACTTTTCCTCCCATACAGGGAGGCTGGGAGAGGCCTGTTATTAATTTGCAAAGATATTATATTCTTAGCATTAATCCGACATATATAAATATTTTACATCACTCATAGAACAGATAGAAGAGGCTTTTGTTTTTCATTTTCCATTTTTATAACAATCCTATTCTGCGAACTGTAATGTCAGCCTTAAAAACCTCTTGCTCCGGAGTAAAAAAGTGACAATTGAATTGAAAATCGACGGAGTCAAAATCGGCAGAGCAGAGCGGAACCAAGAGTGACACTTCTTATGCAGTATGTGGCAAAAAACAGGATACAAAGCTATGTAGCCCTTTAAGCATTATGTATAATATTTACAATCATGCATTTAACTGATGTTTATAACATCGATAAGGTATCAGGGTTTTGCGAACCTCTCCCTTTCGGGGAGGCTGGAAGGGATACCTTATAATTTCTCCGTAGTTTCCATCTGTTTGAACACCCTTACTTGCAGTATAAACAATATTGCGGTCAAAACAGTTGCTAAAAAGTCTGCAGTAGGCAATGAATACCACACTCCGTTTATACCAAAGAACCTCGGTAAAATGAACAAGGCTGGCAATAACATCAGGAACTGGCGGGTAAGGCTCAGGAAGATGGATTTTCCCGCCATACCGATACACTGGAAAAAGTTAGTCACTACTATCTGGTAACCGACCAACGGCAGCATAACCGTAATGATGCGCAAAGCCTTTGCCGTTTCGGCAGCTAGCGGAGCGGAAGGGTTGAACGGTTTAACTACTATGTCCGGCAATATCATACCGATTACCAGCCCCACACATCCCACTACGACCCCTACCTTGATCGTATAAAACAGGGTTTCCTTTACCCGTCCTATCCTTTTAGCGCCATAGTTGTATCCCACTATCGGCTGCATACCCTGTGTAAGGCCTACCATTACCATGATGATAATCATTACCAGCGTGTTAGCTATTGCATACGCCTCTATCGCTATATTCCCGCCATAGGTTTTCAGGTTGTGATTGATAAAGAATACCACAATCGAAGCGGCTATCTGTATAAAGAAAGGAGACATACCGATACTGGCTATCGACCATACAATTTTCGGATCAAGCCCTATATTCTTCTTACGCAGGCGCAACATACTGCCTTGGTTCATAAAGTGGTACATCACAAAGCACAATCCGATAAACATGGAGATGATGGTAGCTATGGCGGCACCTTTTATTCCCCACTCAAGCCAGAAGATAAAGATCGGGGCAATGATTATATTAGCGACAACGCCAATCAGCATTGTAAACATGGCTTTGGTAGGATACCCCGAAGCACGCATCATACTGTTGAAGTTGAAACACATGGTCAGGAATATATTCCCCGGCAGGTAGTAAAGCAAAAACTCCTTTGCATAAGGGAAAGTCTCTGCCGTAGCGCCTATCCGCATCAATATGGGGTCGAGGAACATGAAAAGGATGGCTACAAGCGTACCTGTAAATATTATAGTCATCAGAAAAGAGTTGCCTATAATCTTTTCCGCCGTTTCTTTATCGCCACGTCCCAAACAAATAGATATACGGCTGGCAGATCCCGCCCCCACCAGCATACCAACGGCGGCAGTAAGGTTCATAACAGGCAGGACAATCCCCAATCCGCCGATAGCATGGTCGCCCAGATCAGGCCCGTGTCCGATATAAATACGGTCGATAATATTGTATAGCGCGTTTACCATCGTCCCAACGATAGCCGGTAAAGCGTATTGCCAAAGAAGTTTACTTATTTTTTTGTTTTGCAGTTCTTCTATGTTCGCTGTTTTCAACATCTTCAAATTCTTTTACAGTTAAGGAGCAAGTCTCCCATCTTTTGAGGGTGCAAAGGTACAAAATCTATCCGCGACTAAAGATATACTATTCGTATTTTTAGAACAAACGCATTTTTCAAGTGTTTGCAGGGGCAGGAGTTACCTGCCCGCTTACAGAATCTGGGAGATCACAACCTTACGCCAACAAAGCTATAATTAATGCGAATCAAGGGTTAAATGTGCTATTTTTTGTCCCTTTAGGGACTGAATGTTGGTAGAAAGAAGCTTTAACCGGTTAATTGCGTGCCGTCAGGTACGCAATATCTACAGAACAATTCACATTTTGTACCTGACGGCACAAAAAAACGAATTTCATTCATGCTTCTACCAATATGATGTGCCTAACGGCACATTTAACCCCTGATTGGCATAATTATGTAATATATTGAAAAACCAGGTCGGTATTGTTCTGTTCGATATGATAAGTAATGAAAAGTATTTATCTACTAAGTAACTCTTCCCTTTTTACTCTTGGTTTAGCCCGCTAAATAGCTAGGCTGACCGTTGGTTCTGCTAGCAAAAATGATAAAATCAATCTAAAAATAGCTATAAAAAAGATTTGCTATAAAATTTAAACAGTTACTTAGATATATTTTTTCTTTCCGCGCTATAGGGTATATTTCTTATAAAAGTTATTTTAAAGCTTTATTTCTAATGGTATATCCTTTTACAGTGATTTATTCTCTATATGTCCATCTTTATTTAAAAAAACGAACCTAATTCAGGATATTAAAATAATGTTAATGTTAAAAACGAGGGTATATAATTATTTTTTTTATTAAATGATTTGTAATTAAAAAATATTTTATCATATTTGCTGTTGAAATATATCAATGAAAGCATTTAATTGAAAATCAAAGGTCCCGAATGCTGAACTGCATATATGCTAATTGAATGAATACTATTGGAAAGCATGACTGATCCCTTGTTCTAATGTATAAATAAGCAGATCTATAACAATTACCTTGAGCCCTTAAAAATACACTTGAATATAAATTACCAACAATAACCAAAATACTCTATGGAAACAAATAATCGCAGGGATTTCCTTAAAAAAGCCGCAATAGCCGGAGCTTCGGCTGTAGCAATACCGTCAATGACGGCTTGTAGCGGCAGCACTTCGGGTAACGCGAGTAGCCTCAGTGCGGATAATTCTATACAAAGCTCATTGATTGTCCCCAAAGCGAACGGGCTGTCTATCACAGGCACCTTTTTGGATGAAATTTCGCACGATATACCTCATCAGAATTGGGGCGAAAAAGAATGGGACTTGGATTTTCGTCACATGAAAAACATTGGGATAGATACTGTTATCATGATTCGTTCGGGATACCGCAAGTTTATCACATACCCATCGGAGTACCTGCTTAAGAAAGGCTGTTATATGCCTTCCGTCGATTTGGTGGATATGTATCTGCGGTTGGCCCAGAAATATGATATGAAATTTTATTTCGGGCTTTACGATTCCGGCGAATATTGGGATACAGGCGACTTGTCCTCCGAAATAGAGCATAACAAATATGTGATAGATGAGGTCTGGAAAAAATACGGAGATAAATACAAAAGCTTCGGAGGATGGTATATCAGCGGTGAAATCAGCCGCAAAACCAAAGGAGCCATAAATGCTTTCTATTCTATGGGGAAACAATGCAAGGATGTTTCGGGAGGCCTGCCTACATTTATATCTCCGTGGATTGATGGCAAAAAGGCCGTTATGGCAGCGTCGGGACAGTTGACTAAAACCGAATCGGTTTCGGTACAGGAACACGAAAAAGAATGGGGCGAAATATTTGACGGAATAAAAGGAGCCGTGGATGCCTGTGCTTTTCAGGATGGGCATATCGATTATGATGAGCTGGACGCGTTCTTTGAGGTGAACAAGAAATTAGCTGATAAATATGGGCTAAAATGCTGGACAAATGCCGAAACATTTGACCGCGATATGCCGATAAAGTTCCTCCCTATCAAGTTTGATAAATTGAGGATGAAGCTGGAAGCGGCTAAAAGAGCCGGTTATGACAAAGCTATTACATTTGAGTTTTCTCATTTTATGAGCCCGCAGTCAGCCTACCTTCAGGCAGGGCATTTATACGACAGATATAAAGAATACTTCGAAATAAAGTAAAAACATGGATTCTAACATTAATATAAGATATATAAGTTTTCTGTCGGTTGTAGCTGCCTTGGGAGGTTTCCTCTTTGGATACGATACAGCTGTAATATCGGGTACCATAGCTCAGGTGTCTGCGCAGTTCTCTTTAGACGCGCTCTCGCAGGGCTGGTATGTAGGCTGTGCGCTTATCGGTTCCATTTTTGGCGTATTGTGCGCAGGTGTGCTCAGTGATAATTTGGGACGGAAAAAGACGCTTCTGGTCGCAGCCATACTATTCTCAGTTTCGGCTGTAGGCTGTGCCATATCTTCCGATTTCGATCATCTGGTTATTGCCCGTATCATAGGCGGGATAGGCATCGGTGTAGTCTCCATTATATCTCCTTTGTATATTTCCGAAATATCGGTTGCGGAATATCGTGGGAGGCTGGTGTCCCTTTATCAGTTGGCCGTTACCGTAGGGTTTCTGGGTGCGTACCTTGTCAATTATGCCTTACTTAATTTCTCGACAGGTGGCGCGGCAGAACTGGCTAATCCTACATTATACCATATATTCCATAGCGAGGTGTGGCGTAGTATGCTCGGTATGGCTGTTATCCCTGCGGTACTGTTCTTTATTGTCATATTCTTCATTCCGGAAAGCCCAAGGTGGCTGATCCTGAAAAATAAAGAGACGAAAGCCGAATCTATTTTAACACATATATACGGTTCTGTGCAGTCTGCGGTTTATGAAATGAGCGAGACGAAACGGGTGATAGGAAACGAAACAAAATCTAACTGGCGCATATTATTGAAGCCAGGCATAATGAAAGCAGTAATTATCGGTGTGGCAATAGCCATGTTGGGGCAATTCATGGGAGTGAATGCAGTACTTTATTACGGACCTTCTATTTTCGAGAGTAGCGGATTATCGGGAGACGATTCACTTTTCTATCAGGTCATTGTAGGGCTCGTTAATATGTTGACTACTGTTCTTGCCATATTCATTATCGATAAGATAGGCCGGAAAAAACTGGTCTATTACGGGGTATCGGGTATGATAGTTTCGCTCCTGCTCATCTCATTCTATTTTCTTAAAGGAGCAGACCTGGGCATCCCTAGTGTATTGTTACTGGTATTCTTCCTTGCCTACATTTTCTTCTGTGCTGTATCTATCTGTGCCGTTATCTGGGTTCTGTTGTCGGAGATGTATCCTATCAAGGTCAGAGGTTTGGCGATGTCTATCGCAGGCTTCTCCTTATGGATAGGGACATACCTTATAGGGCAGCTTACACCGTGGCTGCTGCAAAATCTGCGACCAGAAGGTACATTTATCCTCTTTGCTGTAATGTGCGTACCGTACATTCTTATCGTATGGAAATTAGTACCTGAAACAACAGGAAAATCATTAGAAGAAATAGAGAAATACTGGGAAACATAAACCTAAAATATACTATTTAAAATATAAATCATTATGGATTTCAAACAATTAGAGAAGCAGTACAAATCTGAACTGCTAGACAGCGTCTTGCCTTTTTGGCTCGAAAATTCTCAGGATAAAGAGTATGGAGGATACTTCTCCTGTCTCGACAGGGATGGTTCTGTATTCGATACTGATAAGTTTATCTGGTTGCAGGGACGTCAGGTGTGGATGTTTTCGAAAATGTATAACAACGTGGAAAAACGCCAGGAGTGGCTCGACTGTGCTGTGCAGGGAGGGGAGTTCCTTAAAAAGCATGGGCACGACGGCAACTACAACTGGTATTTCTCGCTCGACTGCCAAGGCAATCCTTTGGTAGAACCATACAACATATTCTCATACACCTTCGCTACTATGGCGTTTGGGCAGTTGAATATGGCTACCGGAAATGAAGAGTATGCTGATATAGCCCGCAAAACATTTGAAATTATCCTGTCTAAGGTAAATAATCCGAAAGGAAAATGGAATAAGGCTCATCCTGGGACACGGAATCTGAAAAACTTTGCCCTCCCTATGATTCTGTGCAATCTGGCTCTTGAGATAGAACACTTGCTCCCCGAAGAATATTTGAAAGAAGTAATGGAAAACTGTATCCATGAGGTAATGGATATCTTTTTACGACCCGAACTAGGCGGGCTTATAGTAGAGAATGTAACTGTTGACGGCAAATTGTCTGATACGTTTGACGGACGGCTTATGAACCCCGGACATGCCATCGAAGCCATGTGGTTTATCATGGATCTGGGGCACCGCCTCAACAGGCCTCAACTGATAGAAAAAGCCACGGAAACAACTCTGAAAATGATAGATTATGGCTGGGATAAGGAGCATGGTGGTATCTTTTATTACATGGATCGCTTAGGACGTCCCCCTCAACAACTGGAATGGGATCAGAAGTTATGGTGGGTGCATATAGAGACATTGATTTCCTTATTGAAAGGGTATAACCTGACAGGCTCAAAAGATTGTCTGGCTTGGTTCGAAAAGATTCACAATTATGTATGGACCCGCTTCAAGGATAAGGAATACCCTGAATGGTTCGGCTACCTCAACCGCCGTGGCGAAGTACTGCTTACCCTGAAAGGAGGAAAATGGAAAGGATGCTTCCATGTGCCTCGCGGCCTCTATCAATGCTGGAAGATATTAGAAGATATAAATAATAAAGAATTGGCTAAGACAGCCGGTAATAAATCTGAAATTGAACTGTAGAAACCGGCTATACTAGTTACTTGCGGTTTCTGTTACACAAGGCTTAAATTAAATCGAATATACATTGATTAAATTAATTCAAAACAATTTGCTATGAAAAAACCAACTGCCCAATGGAGTATGAGATTGTTTTTCTCGTTATTACTCTCATTCTTATTTATGAGTATGCAGGCACAGGTAACAGTCACAGGGTTTGTTAAAGACTCAGGAAATGAGCCTTTGATAGGAACTACGGTTGCTGTAAAAGGAACAACCAGTGCTACTATTACGGATGTGGATGGAAAGTATCAGCTAAGAGTGCCTGATGCTAATGTAACCTTGGACTTTACTTATGTGGGATATACCCCGCAGTCTATAAAATTGAATGGACGCACCAACCTGAATGTAGTCCTGATAGAAGATTCGAAACTCATTGATGAGGTTATCGTTGTGGGATATGGTGTACAGAAAAAAACATCGCTGACCAGTGCGGTTTCTGCGATAAACGGGGATGAACTGCTGAAGGCTCCCTCTACTAACATATCCAGTTTGCTGGGAGGACGTTTGCCCGGTATCTCATCTATACAGGAGTCCGGAGAGCCCGGATTGGATAAGGCTTCACTCACTATCCGCGGTTCACGATACGGAGCAGTGTATATAGTCGATGGCTTCCCTCGCTCGATAAATGATATCGACCCGAATGACATCGAGAGTGTTTCTGTATTGAAAGATGCTGCCGCAGCTTCGGTATACGGACTCCAGGCTTCGGGTGGTGTTATCATCGTAACTACTAAAAAGGGAAAAGAGGGCAAAGCAAAGATCACTTACAATGGTTCTGTTGGAGCTTCTATGAATGCCAACTTCCCTAAATTCATGAATGGTCCTCAGTTTGCACATTATTACAATATGGCAGACATGATGGACAAACTGGCCAGCGGTTCCATAACTGACCGAAACCAGTACGTGCCGATCTTCACACAGGAAGATATTGCCATGATGACAAACAATGATCCTACAGACGGATGGGACAATGTGGATTACATAGATAAAGTATTTGGTACAGGAACAAACCAGAAACACAATGTTACAGTACAGGGAGGGAACGATAATTCGCATTATCTATTCTCTCTGGGTTACCTGGGACAAAAAGGAAATATCGATGAATTTAAATATCGCCGCTATAACCTGCGTACAAATATAGAGTCTAATATTGGTAAATATTTCAAAGTAAGCCTGGGTGTTGCCGGAAATATCGGACGCCGCCAGACTCCGGGATTTGCTGCAGGAGGTACCGATGCAAACTCTGAATTAGGAGAACAAGGATGGTTGTCTATTGCCCATCAGACCATAGCAATGCATCCGTATCTTCCTGAAAAATATGAAGGACTGTATACAGCTACGCCGGCGCGTAATACAAATCTGCCACAAAGCCCGCTGGCTGCTATCTACGAATCAGGCTACAAAAAAACAAGAAGTACAGATCTACAGACAAACCTGTCAATAGAATTCAAGGCTCCTTGGGTAAAAGGTTTGAGTGCGAAATTAACAGGTGCTTATGACTACGGTACATCTCATAACAAGAACCTGAATACACCTTATCAATTGAATGCCATTAAATTACCGGATTCTACAAGCAAACTGGGATATGCAGTGGTAAATGACCCCCGTTCCACTCCTTATGTGACTTTAGGCGAAGGACAATATACATCTGAGCAGATGATAGGACAGGCAAGCCTTAATTATGCGAACTCATTTGATAATCACAACCTTGATTTCATGTTGTTGGCCGAAGCCCGTGATAATAAGTCGAACTCGTTATCGGCATACGCCAAAAACCTGAGCTTTCCCGAACTGCCCGAATTAGGCATGGGAGTGCCGGATAATAATCCTATCGGAGGGTATAGCGGCGCATACCGTTCTATTGGATATGTATATCGTTTGAAATATGATTATGCAAATAAATATCTTGTAGAATTAACAGGACGTTACGACGGGTCATATAAATTTGCCGGAAATGTATCAGGCAAACGCTGGGGATTCTTCCCTTCAGGTTCATTGGCCTGGCGTATGACAGAAGAAAGCTTCATGTCTGACCTTACATTCCTTGACGACCTGAAGATCCGCGGTTCTGTCGGACTGCTTGGGAATGACAATTCCCTCCCTGCCTATGCGTTCCTAAGCACATACGCTTATGGAGATAAGCTGTCACTCAAAGGCACACTTAACGATGCCTTGTATACAAGCGTTATAGCAAATCCAAACCTGACATGGGAAAAGACACTGTCTTATAATGCAGGATTTGATTTTACGATGTGGGGCGGATTATTGGGAATGGAATTTGACGCGTTTTATAACTATACCTATGATATCCTGACATATATGGGTTCGGGTTACCCGCCGTCAATGGGAGGTTACTATCCTACATACGAGAATTACAGCAAAATAGAGACTAAAGGTATTGAAGTCCTCGTTAAGCACAATAATAAATTCGCTTTGGGTAACAAGCCGTTTAACTATGATATTTCAGGTAATATGACCTATGCGAAAAGCCGTTGGCTACGTTATCCTGACAACGCGGATATCCCCGAAATACAGAGAGTTACAGGCTCTAACGTATATGCTACTTATGGCTGGATTTCAGAAGGCCTGTTCCGTTCGGAGGAAGAAATTGACCAGTCGGCATGGTATGGTAGTCGCCCTAATCTGGGAGACATCAAATACAAGGATGTAAATGGAGATGGTAAAATAGACAATCAAGACCGTGGCCGCATTGGCCGCAGCAACCGTCCTGAATTGATGTTCGGTTTAAATCTGGGTGCGTCATGGAATGGATTCGACATCAATGCGCAGTTTACAGGCGGCGCTTTATTTGATGTTTCACTCACCGGAACATATTATAACGGATACGACGACAATACAATCTGGACGCAGACATTTAAAGAAGGAGCAAACTCTCCGCTCTTCCTTGTAGAGAATGCATACAGCATTGATAACCCGAACGGGTCTTTCCCCCGTATTACGCTAGGTTCGGCTAGCCACGGTGGTGATAATGGATTGGCTTCTACATTCTGGTTCCGCGATGGTAAATATATCCGCCTGAAATCGGCACAATTAGGATATACTATTCCTAAAAAGATTTTGCTTAAAGCAGGTATCGAGAATCTGAGATTATTTATTCAAGGTTCTAACATTTTTACTATATCAGGGCTTCCTGATGGCGTAGACCCCGAATCTCCGGGTGTAAATAATGGATATTACCCTCAGCAAAAAACTTTTATGGGTGGCATCACACTTACTTTCTAACTCTTAAAGAAAAAATATATGAAAACTAAAATAATAAGTTCGATATTATTAGGTGCCCTGCTTAGTTTCGCTTCGTGCAACGACTATCTGGATATGACACCTACTGATAAGATTTCCGATAAGCTGACATGGAGTAAAGTTGAATATGCAGAACTGGCTATAAATAACTTTTATCATGATATAAACTATTTCGGAAGTTTTGACGGAGGACAATGTTCCGCAGGACAAACTGAAGGCCTGACGGATATACTTAAGTACAGTTCGATGACATATAATGCCCACATGTACATCCCTAACGAGATTGCTTACGGGGGAGGAGTACTGACGGCGAATTACGTATCGGTTTACCTTGGTAATTGGGGGACAGTCTACGAAAAAGTCCGCCGTGTGAATGAGGGTATTTACAACCTCAAAAAATTCGGAACGCTTGGCGAAGAAGACTCTAAACGTCTTGAAGCAGAAATGCGTTTTTTCAGAGCCCAGCTTTATTTCGACCTTGTAAAGCGTTACAAAGAAGTAATTATTTATGATGAAGACCTAACTAAGATACAAAAGAATACACCTTTAAGTACAGAAGCTCAGGGATGGGACTTTGTTCAGGCAGACCTTGAGTTTGCAGGACAGAATCTTCCTGTAAGCAATGTTGCCAACGGTCGGGTGACCAGTGGCGCAGCCTATGCATTGTTGTCGCGGGCAATGCTGTATGCAGAACGTTGGGATGTGGTTAAGAGCGCTGCCGATAAAGTGACCGGATACTCTTTGGAAGAGGATTTTGCCGATGCTTTCAAAAACAACAATTCGGAGGCTATTCTTCAATATTCATACGATAAATCAGAGGTTACCCATAGTTTCGACAATATGTTCACACCGGGAGGAGATGAGGGAAACAACACAACCGGAGGATATGCTACGCCGACTCAGGAAATGGTGGAATCTTTCGAATTAGCTACCGGAGGTTTCCCAGATTGGTCTAAATGGCATACAGCAGAAGGGATAAGCGAAACCCCACCGTACGACAAATTGGAGCCACGCTTCCATGCTACTGTTCTGTACAACGGGGCAGAATGGAAAGGGCGTACAGTAGAACCGTTTATTGGCGGTGTAGACGGCTGGTGCAACTGGAAAGACGATCCTGTTCCTGCCGGACGCACAACTACAGGTTATTACCTGCGCAAACTGGTAGATGAGTCTCACGACTTTGCTACACTCACAGCAAGTACGCAGCCCTGGATTGCTATTCGCTATGCGGAAGTATTATTGAACAAGGCCGAAGCATGCTACCACCTTAACGATGCGGAAGGAGCGAATAACGCAGTTAAAGCGATTCGCACCCGTGTGGGGCTTCCTTACAGCAATAAGAGTGGTGATAACCTGATGGCTGCCATACGCCAGGAACGTAAAGTGGAACTGGCATACGAAGGGCTCTATTATTGGGATATGAGGCGCTGGGGATTAGCTGCGACTGCGTTTACAGGTATCAGGGTACACGGGTTTAAGATAGAACAGAACGCGAATGGGTCTTTCAATTACATCTACATAGATTGTGACAGGCAAGACCGGAATTTCCCTTCCAAGATGTATCAGATTCCTTTACCGACTAACGAACTGAATAACAATAATGCTGTGGAGCAATATAAGGAGTGGAGATAAAACCTTAAAATAATGAAAGTTATGAAAAATAAATTAGTATATATTATAATCTCGTCTTTGGTTGTATTAGCAGGCTGTCAGAGTCCTGATGATATAATACCTCCAACGGATAAACAAGGATTCAACCGCTTGGTTGCAAAAATCACAACCGGCGAATATGCTGAAAAAATAGCGGTTGAATATACGATAAACGATCTGAGTACTACTACTTATGTTATACCTGTTCCTTGGTTTTACCCCGAAGACAGTTATAATGAAACCACACCTTATATGACCGCCATGAAGGTGGAAGCAAATCTGGATAATAATTACTCTATTTATCCGGGACTGGGAATATTGGACTTGACTAAAGAGAATCATTTCACAATTATAGATCCCGCCGGGGCTAAAAAGGAAATTATTATTAAAGGGGAAAGAACCAAATCGAACGCATGTAATATCATCTCGTTCTCATTGAAGGACAAAGATGTTACAGGAATCATAGATAACGCTGCGGGAACTATATCGCTGATTAGTATCGCTGATTTGTCGAATAGCCTGGCTGACTATGAATTATCGCCTCATGCTTTATCTGTTTCGCCCGATCCGGCTGTAACACCTCTCGATTTCAATAATGATGTGGAACTGACAGTGACAGCACATGATGGAACGACAACCAAGAAATATACAGTAAAAAAAGCGATCCCTGAAAAGATAGGAGCCGGGTACCGTAAAGGTAGCGAAGAGAGCGTTTATGCTCTGGATCTGACTGCTTACGGATTTGCCATGACTAAATCGACCAATCCTACGCTGGCTGTACTTGGCAGTTATCTGGTTGTCAATCTGGGTGATGGCAGCACTCCGCTTTATCTGAATAGGTCTACAGGAGCTAAAATAGGCTCTATAACTATGGGCTCGGCAAATGCCGGAGGTTCGATAACCGGCGATATATATGGTAATATGCTTATCGCAAACAGCGCTCAGGCCGGAGGTACATTGAATGTATACAAGACCAAGTCGGTAACGACTGCGCCAACATTGTTCTTCTCCATGTCGAATACTACCGGTTATACCATAGGTACGAAAATGTCCGTGCAGGGTAATCTCGATGGAGATGCTATAATTGTGGCTACTTGCGAAAGTTCCAGTGCCTTTGTACGCTGGATAGTAAGCGGTGGTGTCGTAGGAAGCCCTGAGGTAATATCGGTAGCAGACATAGGCTCATGGGGAGGTACGGATAACGCGCCGCGCTTCACATATGCTACGACTAATCTGGCCGATGGATACTATCTGGGCCATTATGCCGGAGGCGCAGGAGATGTATATTACATTAACGGAAGTACAAATGTAGTGGCAAGCAAACTGGCAGGAACAGGAGACTGGGCACGGGGTGCAGGTATCCTCGATATTAAGGAATTCAATAATGTCCGTTACATGGCTGTATATAACATGGGATTCTTCCCTCAATGGGCTTTGGGTGGACAGATATATATGTACGATGTTTCCAATCCGGGACTTGTGACAGGTTCGGTAGCTGATAGTCCGGCATTGTCATTCAAACTGGAAGATGTAACTTCCTACAATGGCGGCGCAACTCCATCCGAACCTCGTACAGCCGATATATTGCTATATCCTTCAGCCGATGGCTTTATGATGAATATGTATTATATCGATAATGCCTCAGGCGTACTTGGTTGCTATCAATTTGATTGTATAGATAAATAGGTTTCATAAATTACACCGGTATTCATCTTATGGATGCCGGTGTAAAATAATATAAATAATATGAAAATCAGACGAAATATTATTTTAACCATTTTGCTTACCGTCTTTTGCCTTTCTGTAATTGGTTGTAGCGACAACTCAAAAGATCCTGGTTGGGATTGGGATGACGATGATGATATACCTACTGTATTTGAATTGAAAAAAGGTGTAAATGTAGCGTCCTGGCTATCGACTCCCAAATATGACGGAGAACAACGTGCCGCTTTTTTTACAGAAAACAATGTAAAGCAATTAAAAGAACTGGGATTCGACCATATCAGGCTGCCTATAGATGAGCAGGTATTGTGGAACGAAAATGGAAATAAGGTAAGGGCCTATGCCTTCGACCTTCTGCACAATGCGATAAGCTGGTGCGATAAGAATGGCATGAAAATCATTGTGGATATGCATATTACACGTAACCACAGATTTACCAACACCGAAAATGATTTGTTCACAAAATCAGACGAACCGACAAAATTCGTAAAACTATGGGAAGACCTATCGTCAGAACTATCAAAGTACTCAAACGAACTGTTAGCCTACGAAATATTAAATGAACCCGTTTCTGAGAATCCTGAGAACTGGAACAGAGTACTGAATCTGGTGATACCAGCCATACGGGCAAAAGAAAAAGAAAGAGCACTGATTGTTGGAGTTTGTACGAGCAATTTTGCAGTGAAATATAGTAGCTTGAGATTGCCATCCACTGAGAATATATTGATGACATATCATGTCTATGCTCCTTATCTTCTTACAGCATACGGGCAGGAAGATACGACAGGGGGAAGAACTGATATTCCAATTTCATATCCGGGACAACTTGTTCCTGACGACTATATATCCGAACTTCCCGATAAATGGCAATCTACAGGCCGGCAAATATTTAATAAAGAAGCCCTGCGCCCATTCGTCAAAGAAGGCATTGACAGGGCAAAAGAATTAGGGTTACCGGTTTTTGTAGGAGAATTCGGAACTCTATATACTGTGCCTGCCGAAAGCAGGGCAAACTGGTATAGAGATGTTATCGCCTTGTTTAACGAATACGAAACCGGATATACTTCCTGGGACTATAAAGGTGCAGGTTATAGCATTGTGGATAAAGATAACGTAGTCGCTTATCCGGATATTGTAAACATACTGACAGGGAAGTAAGAAACTGTTTAAATTTTATTCGTTCAAATTTTTAGACTGACAAAAATGAAGATAATACAAAATGTTGTAGTTGCATTCTCCCTGTTCATGATTATGGCAGCAGGCTGTGCTTGTAGCAGCGACCCAAAAGAGCCCGGCTGGGACTGGGACGGAGAAGACCCCGGTGAAGAAGTTGAAGCTAAACCCCGTTACCTGTGGGTTGATGCAGCAGCCAATTTCCCTGATTATGCAAATAGCAAAGATAATATCAAGCGAGACCTCACATTAGCCAAAAACACAGGTTTCACCGACATTGTGGTGGACGTACGCCCTACAATGGGTGATGTATTATTCAGTACAAGTGTCGAACAACAGGTGAAAAAACTGGACTATTGGTCAAATTCCGGTTATCAGTTTTATGAGCGTACCGAAACATGGGATTATTTACAGGCGTTTGTCGATATAGCACATCAGTTAGATATTAAAATACATGCTGCTATAAATACATTCACCGCAGGAAATGATTATCCTTATGGTTTAGGCCAACAAGGCTTACTATTCCGCGACGACAGCAAAAAAAACTGGGCGACTTCAGTCAGTCTGGAGACAGGCATAACCAATGTGATGGATTTGGATAACAAAACATATAGCACAAAATTCCTGAACCCGGTAAATCCGGATGTACAGAATTATCTTCTTGCCCTGTTAGAGGACTTGGCTAAATACGATATTGATGGAATATTCCTTGATCGCTGCCGCTTCGATGATATAAAAAGTGATTTTTCGGATTATACCCGGGAAAAATTCGAAGCATATCTAGGATCGAAAGTAGAAAACTTCCCTGGCGATATTATGCCTGCGGGGACAGAAGCCACACCTATACCATCACCACTCCCAAAACATTATAAAAAATGGCTTGAGTTCAGAGCTAAAACAATACACGATTTTGTAGCCAAAGCCCGTGATAGGGTAAAATCACAAAATCAGGATATAAAGTTTGGGGTATATGTAGGGGCGTGGTATTCTACATATTATGACGTCGGTGTAAACTGGGCAAGTCCTAAATATAATACTGCCGCAACATATCCAGCATGGGCAAGCGATAATTATAAGGATTACGGTTATGCCGACCATCTGGACTTTATGCTATTGGGCGCATATGCTTCTGCCGACAGAATATATGGAAATTCAGAGTGGACAATACAGGGATTCTGTAAAAATGCGAAGAATCTGTTGCTGGATGATGTGAAATTTGCAGGAGGCCCAGATGTCGGCAACTGGAATGTGCCGGAAGGAACAAATGTAAATACAGCTGTAGCCAATACTGTTGATGCAGCCATCAATGCAGGAAACGGATATTTTTTGTTTGATATTATCCATCTCAAGATGCATAACTACTGGCCTGATGTGAAAAAAGGAATTGACAAATATTTGGAATCGATAGAAAATAAAAAGGGAAAATGAGAAGATTAATAATTTATATACTATCCATCTTTTTGTTTACAGGCTATAATGCTTGCATATATGGCCAATGTACAATCAGAGGTAAAGTTACATGCAATGGAATAGGGGTTAATAAAGTTGTTGTTACAGACGGTATACGTTGTGTTGAAACCTCAGAGAATGGGGAATACGCTATACCGTCTTTGAAACCTACACGCTTTGTCTACATCTCTACCCCGTCAGGATATATTCCGGCATATAAGGATAAAACGATCCCTCAGTTTTATAAGGCAGTAACTGGGGATACAGATACTTACGACTTCGAAATATATCAAAACCCGAAGAATGACACGAATCACCTGTTTATAGCTCAGGCAGATGTGCAACTGGTAGATAATGAGAATCTGGAAAGTTATAAAAAGATATTGAACGATTGTAAATCTCTGGTAGCCGGATATAGTGATAAAGATATCTTTGGGGTCGATTGTGGCGATATTGTAGGAGATACACCGTCATTATATCCGGCTTACATTCAGGCTTCGTCTATTCTCGATTTCCCGGTTTACAGGGCAATAGGGAACCATGATATGGATTATTTCGGACGCAGCCACGAAACATCGACAAAGACATTCGAAAACTATTTTGGCCCAGTGTATTATTCTTTTAATAAAGGAAATGCCCATTATATTGTAATAGATAATACTTTTTTTGTAGGGCGCGATTATTTCTATCTGGGATATATAGATGAAAAGACCTATGCGTGGATAGAACAGGATTTGTCTTATGTAGAAAAAGGCGCACCCGTTTTCATTATTATGCATATCCCCTCACGCCTTGAAGAAAAGCAGGCGCCTTTCAAATATGAATATTCCGGACTAGCCGGCCAGACTATAAATATATCGGCTTTATACGAGATGCTAAAACCATACAACGCGCATATTATTACCGGGCACATGCATTACAATCACAATATTGCCCATTCATCTAATATTATGGAACACAATACGGGCGCGGTTTGCGGGACATGGTGGCGTGGCGATATTTGTCTCGATGGTACCCCGCAGGGGTATGGAGTATACGAGGTGAACGGAAATGACGTAAAATGGTATTTCAAAAGTTCTGGGTTCGACAAAGAGCATCAGTTCAGGGCATACCGCCCGGGAGCCTCTTCCGAATTCCCTGAAGATATCATCGTCAATGTATGGAATTGGGACAAGAACTGGAAAGTGGAGTGGCTAGAGGATGGAAAGGTGCAAGGAGAAATGGTTCGGTTTACGGGAATAGACCCGGATGCCAAAATCCTTTGTTCCGACAGGGAAAAAGTAAAGTATGACTGGATTTCGCCCGTAACAACACCTCATTTATTCCGTGCCATACCCAAAAACCGGATGGCAAAACTAAGTATAAAAGTAACAGATTGCTTCGGAAATGTATATCAGCAAGAAATAAAACAATGAACAGACGAAGATTTTTGCAATACTGCGGACTTACCTCAGCCTCTTTGTTAGTTGGGAATAATATGTTCGCAGGTGAAATAAAACGGAATCCCAATATAAAGCCCATCGTAGGCTCCTGGTTCGAGTTTAAGCATCACAACGACAGTGAAGGCAAATACTGGAATCCGGCACTGACAAAATTCACGGATGCGCAGTGGCGGGCAAAAGTAAAAGAAATAGCCGAAACAGGGATGCAATACCTCGTGTTGATGTCGGTAGCAGAAAATGGCAGGACATTCTATCCGTCGAAACTGCAATCAAGATTTGATTATGAATGTTCAGACCCATTAGAAGCCGTACTGTCTGCTGCCGACGAATGTGGTATAAAATTCTTCGTCAGCAACGATTTCTGGTCAGATTACAGGAATGTGGATAAAATGATGACGGATAAGGACATTGCTGTCCTCCGCGAAAAAGGCATGGAAGAAGTAGCCGAAAAATACTCGCATCACAAAAGTTTCTATGGCTGGTATTATCCTAACGAAACAGGTTTGTATAATACAATAGACGAAACAACCATCAATTATGTGAACAAGTGCAGTAAGAAAGCTCGCGAACTAACCCCTAACTGTGTAAACCTGATAGCTCCCTATGGTACAAGGTCGATTCGCTTCGATGATAAATATGTAAAGCAACTGGAAAGGCTCGATGTAGACATTATGGCTTATCAGGACGAGATAGGAGTGAAAAAGACAAAGGCCGGTACTGCCGGTAAATATTACGAATCGCTATATAAAATGCATACCAAAGCCGGGCGATCGCGCCTCTGGGCAGACCTTGAAGTATTCGAATTTGAAGGGGAAGTGTATGAAAGCGCATTAATTCCGGCGCGCTTCAAAAGGATATTGACACAATTGGAAGATATATCTCCCTTTGTGGAAAACATACTCATATATCAGTATATGGGACTGATGAGTAAGCCCGGCTCAATAGCACCCGCAGGACATAACGATGCCGAACGGCTCTATAGCGAATATACGGATTGGCTGAAAGTACAACAAGGCCTGACAACTAAATAATTTCTTGGTATGAAAAAAATATTGGTAATATCTTGTTTTCTTATCATAAGTCTGTGCATACAGGCGCAGTGGACAAATATGCAGATAGAGCCGGGTATATCGCCGAAAAATGATATCCTTACCATCTGTTTCGACAAGCAGGGGGATATCTGGGCCGCCACTTCTTTTGGAGTCTATAAATATGATGCAGGGCAATGGAAAAGCCGGGGGCCTGAGAATATTTACGTGCAGTCGCTCTTTATCGACAATAATGATACCAAATGGGCAGGAGTCTGGGGAGGAGGCGTTTACAAACATAAAGCGGGTAAAGAATGGGAGAATGCAAAAGAAGCATCGTTGTCTATTTCTACCAATGCTATTATGGCAGGGAATAAAGGTGACCTGTGGATTGGTACATGGGACAAAGGTTTAGCCCTTTTTGATGGCGGTAAGTGGATAAATTACAAGGCTAAAGATATAGCAATAGGAGACAACAGCATACTTTCGCTCGCCAAAGATGATAAAAACATCTGGGTTGGTACATATCACGGACTATCTTCATACGATGGAAGCAGCTGGACTCTCTACAACAGGGACAACAGCCCCTTGCCTGATAACGATATCTATGCGTTATGCGCAGGAAAAAACAGCTTATGGATAGGCTCCTGTAATGGCTTGGCTTCTCTTACAAAAGGGAAATGGCTTGTTTACCCTAAAGAAGAATATAATATACAGGGCGATGTTGTACTTGCCATAGCCGAAGATACTAATGGTAATGTATGGGTAGGAACGAATAAAGGCCTGACTGTTTTTAACGGAAAAAATAAGAAAACCTATACGATGGGAAACAGTAACCTGATTGAGAACAGGATACAGACAATAAAAATTTATAATAATAAGGTATATGCGGGTACGAGCTTAGGCATATCAATGCTTGACCTCTCAGAATTCAGTTATTAATGCCGATCAAGGGTTGATATGTGCCGTCAGGTACATCATATTGGCTGGATAATGAAACTGAAGGGTAATACAAAACAGAAATTGAACTTCATGGATAAAAGAATAATATTATTATTTACGGCATTGCTAGCCATTTCATGTGTGTCAGCGAAGGTAAAACTGCCTTCTGTATTTACTGACCACATGGTGCTACAACAGCAGACTGTAACTAAAATATGGGGCAAAGCCGATGGCGGCAGGATGGTTGAATTAGTAGGCTCATGGGATAATAAAACTTATACGGTTAAAAGTGATGAAAAGGGTTATTTCGAATTCGAGGTAACAACTCCTGCCGCCGGTGGCCCCTATACAATACAGATATCGGATGGAGAACCATTGATACTGAACGATGTACTCATAGGTGAGGTTTGGTTTTGCTCGGGACAGTCGAATATGGAAATGCCCGTCAAAGGGTATCGTGGACAACCCGTTTATGGCTCTCATCCTTACATTGTCTCTGCTGATGAAAAACGTCCGTTAAGGCTATTCACTGTGGGAAACGCATGGAGCAAAGAAGCTAAAGATGATGTGGAAGGGCATTGGAGCCTTAGTTCTCCGAAGGAAGTGTCTGATTTTAGTGCTGTTGCGTATTTTTTCGGCAATCTTTTGCAGGAAAAATTACAGGTTCCGGTTGGCCTGATCAATTGCTCGTGGAGCGCGTCCAAAATAGAAGCGTGGATGAGCAGGGAGACACTTGATACAATTCCGGAGGTAGACTTATCCGTATTGAAGAATACCGAGTTCGGATACCCGAACGGTACACCTACGCTATTACACAATGCAATGGTACAGCCTCTTCACGGGATTTGCGTAAAAGGTATCCTGTGGTATCAGGGGGAAGCCAATAGCAATGCCCCTGCACTTTATAAAAAGCTGTTTCCGGCTTTCGTTCAGCAATGGCGCAACTTTTTCCATTCGCCCGGTATGCCTTTTTACTATGTGCAGATAGCACCGTGGCAGTCGGGCAATAAGGATGAACTGGACTGGGCTTTATTTCGCGAATGCCAGTTAGAATTGATGTCGGAAGTGCCGAATACGGGAATGGTAATAACTGCTGACGCAGGTAGCGAAAAATTTATTCATCCTCCTTATAAGATAAAGGTAGGAGAGAGGCTTGCTTATTGGGCTTTGGCTAAGACCTACGGTATAGATGGATTTGCATATAGTGGCCCTGTATACCAAAGCTATACGCTAAAAGATAATATGGCCGAACTGACCTTTGATTATGCCGCTGATGGCTTAAATCCCGAAAAAGAACTATTGGATGGGTTTGAGATAGCAGGTAAGGACGGAGTCTTTGTTGAAGCAAAAGCTGAGGTTATAGAAGGTTCCGGTAAGGTAAGGGTGTGGAGTGAGCTGGTGAGTAACCCTGTCGAAATTCGCTATTGTTTCCGTAATTATAAGATAGGAAATCTCACTAATAACGCAGGATTGCCGGCTTCTCCTTTCAGGGTAAAAATCAAATAACTTATAAATGAATTAATAAAATGAAAAACTACTCTTTATTTCTATTATTGTTCAGTACTCTTTGCCTGATGTCATCATGCAAATCTGAACAGAAACCAACAGGCAATCAATCCGGCAAAGTTGCTTTAATGTGGTTTGACGCAACAGCAAATTTCGAACGTTTTAGTAGTCCTGATTCAATAGATTTTTATCTCGAAAAGATTAAGTCGTTAGGATTCACACATGCCGTTGTAGATATACGCCCAATAACGGGGGAGGTGCTTTACGACAGCAAACTGGCGCCGTATATGGGAGAGTGGAACAATGTGAAACGTCCCGTAAGCTTTGATTTCCTGGGGCATTTTATCAAGAAGGCTCACGATTTGAATATGGAAGTACATGCTTCGCTCAATGTGTTTGTCGCCGGGCATAATTTTATAGACAGGGGGCAGATCTATGATAATCATCCGGAGTGGGCTTCCATTGTTTATAATCCCGACAAGGGGCTTATCCCCATAACACAGGAAAAGGAAAAATATTCGGCAATGGTAAATCCTATTAATAAAGAGTTTCAGACGCATATACTGGATGTGCTCAAAGAAGTAGTAGGAAAATATCCCGAACTGGATGGGTTAATTCTCGACCGCGTAAGGTATGATGGTATTACAGCTGATTTCTCGGATTATTCGAAATCCGAATTTGAAAAATATATTAACGAGAAAGTCGAAAAATATCCGGAAGATATTTTCAAATGGGAAAAAGATAAAGATGGAAAGTTTCACAGGATAAACGGGAAGCATTTCTTAAAATGGATAGAATGGCGCACAAAGAATATCTATGATTTTATGGCACTTGCCCGTAAAGAAGTCAAGGCGGTAAACCCAAAAGTTTCCTTTGGTACATATACCGGCGCGTGGTACCCTTCTTATTACGAAGTGGGAGTGAACTTTGCCAGCAAAGAATATGATCCCGGCAAGGAATATGATTGGGCGACAAAAGATTATAAGAACTACGGATATGCCGAATTACTCGACCTCTATACAACAGGAAATTATTATACCGACATCACTAAAGAAGAGGCCTTGGCAAATAACAAAAGTGTATGGAATGAAACAGACAGTAAGGCACATAGCGGAGTTTGGTATTGCGTGGAAGGTTCCTGCGAAAATCTGAGGGAGATACTCAAAGACAATAAATTCAGCGGTGGCATTCTGGTCGATCAGTTCTATAATAAGCCACAGGATCTGACCCGCTCTATCGAGATGGATCTGAAGATGTCGGATGGTGTGATGATATTCGATATCGTCCATATTATCAACAAAAACCTCTGGACAGAGGTAGAAGCCGGAATGCGTAACGGCGGCATGATAAAATAATATAAGAAAATGAACAACAGATCGTATGCGTTAGACGCGTTGCGGGGATATGCCATAATAACTATGGTCTTATCCGGGGCTGTAGTCTATGGTATTCTGCCCGGGTGGATGTATCACGCCCAGATACCTCCTCCCAGCCATGCTTTCAATCCGGGCGTATCGGGCATAACATGGGTAGATTTGGTATTTCCGTTCTTCCTGTTTGCTATGGGCGCGGCATTTCCGTTCTCTATAAAGAAGAAGCTGGAGCGGGGAGTGTCGAAATTGAAGCTGGTTTATGATGGATTGAAACGGGGAGTTCAACTGACTTTCTTTGCTATCTTCATTCAGCATTTCTATCCTTATGTACTGAGCAATCCTCAGGACGCGAGAGCATGGGGGCTGTCCCTGCTATGTTTCGCATTGTTATTCCCTATGTTTATGCGCATTCCCCTGAATATGCCACAGTGGGCGCATACAACTGTAAAGCTGGCGGCTTATGCCATAGCTCTCTTGTTGCTATTGACTGTCAGCTATGCTGACGGGCGTCATTTCGATCCGGATTTTAGCAATATTATAATCCTGATATTGGCTAATATGGCCTTGTTCGGTTCTCTGATTTATATTTTCACTGTCAGGAGTAAGGTGCTGCGCATAGCGGTGCTGCCTTTCATTATGGCTGTTTTTCTGGCAAAAGATATTGAAGGCAGCTTTGTGAGTGAAATATATAACTTCACGCCATTGGCATGGATGTATAAATTTGAGTACCTCAAATACTTGTTCATCGTTTTACCCGGTAGTATCGCGGGCGAATATCTGATGGAATGGATGAATAATATGGCAGGAGAAAAACAAAAGCCGGCGATGCAGGAAAAGCTGGTTTCGTACCAGTTGCTGGTTATTACCATTGGGCTTGTCGTTATAAACCTGTGTTGTCTTTACAACCGCTGGTTACTGGCTAATCTGTTTATAAATATGGCATTATTGTGCTACGGGTATTTTCTGTTGCATAAGGCCGGAACTGCCGATATGAGATTGTGGAAAAATCTGTTTGTTATAGGAGGATACCTTATATTGTTAGGCCTGTTTTTTGAAGCCTATCAGGGAGGAATAAAGAAAGACCCCTCAACCTACAGTTATTACTTTCTGACTTCGGGGCTTGCATTCATGGCTCTTATTACTTTCCATGTGATTTGTGATTACTATAGATGCCATCGTAGCACAAGCTTTCTTGTAATGCCGGGGCAGAATCCTATGATTGCGTATGTTGCTACAGGTTTGTTTACCGTTCCTTTGTTGAGTCTGGCCAGAATATATCCGGTATTCGATTATTTTCAGGGTAATGCGTGGCTGGGCTTTTTGCAGGGAGTGATTCTGACAGCTATAGCAGTGCTGATAACGATGTTTTTTACAAAAATAAAATGGTTTTGGCGGACTTAAATCCCGGAACACTTTTCATAGATAAGAAATCCCTGTCTGTCAGTTAAATTTTTTACGACAGATGGGGATTGATGTTTTTAGGAAAATATATTATAAAAAATGCGAAGAACAGAAAAAGAATATCCGGATAAATTCTCAGAAGGATGATGTAAAGCCAATATAATTTATTATTTTTACCAAAGCTGGTAGATATAATGAGTCTTGTAGCTATTACTAACAGGCATTACTAACAAACATATAAACTACTTTTATGAGTATATTCAGCAAATTTTTCGGCAATGAAGAAAAACCTCAGCCGGAAGCACAAAACACAAAAGTACAGACAAACACAGCTTTTCATTCCCTTCCTCCATGTTCTTCAGAACAGGAACTGATAGAGCGTTACGGAGCCATAGCTCTGGAAAAACAAGATAATCTTGGTGAAGTAATAGGGGATAACAATTGGAACGCGGACATACCCAAAGGCGTGATCAGTTTTGGCGATAACCTTGAATTTCCGATACAGATACTGGGTACATTCTCGCATTCGTCACAAACATGGCTATGGGCATGGGCAAACACACAATCGGGGCTTCCTCCGAAACTGATAGAACAGGCACTTGCACTGAAGGAGTATGGAGAAAAGAATAATATAGACCTGCTCACTGTCAGCCAGTTTGAGGCGGACAACAATGATCTGCACCTGATAGGTGCTGTAGCATCGGGTATGTTCGATGCCAGTGCTTATTATATCGCCGATTACGGGCAGGGTGCTATGGTAGTAACCATAAAGAGCGACCTTGTGGACAAACAGAAGCAGGAAATTTCGCACTTGCGTATCCCTACTATATTTTCCCAGTTGATTACACAGCACGAGGTGAATCATCACAATGCTTTCAGATGCTACCTGCTGGCAAAAGGCTATACACTGGATGAACAGGGAAGTAGTAAAATCACAGGAACGAAAGACGGGCTGACTATTTCGGCAGGGTTCGACGAATTAGGAAGGCTGGTAAAAATAGAAGCCTGACATTTTTCACTGATATAAATGAAATAGCCATAGGCCGAAAGCCTTAGAAACTGTTTAAATTTTATTCGTTCAAATTTTTAGAGCTGTTTTAGAGATGCTTTTTTTCTTCCTCGAAACGATAATAGCGGGCTATTTAGTCGCTCCTTAAAAAGTATATAATAAGTTATTTACCAACAAATTATCTCTTAAATTATTTGCTTAATATTGCAGAATTTCGTATCTTGAAGT
>NZ_QVMO01000005.1 GCF_010501055.1 Dysgonomonas sp. 521 | reverse complement strand
CCTGCCTGAAAGGCAGAATCTTCATAACCGTATGCAAGCGCAGCGTAGCTTACGGAGCAAGGCAATTACACTCCCCCCTGCCCGAAGCGGCAGGACACACAGTATGTCCTGTCTTTCAGACAGCTGGTATTGCTCATCCTTTTTCCGCAGGTCGATGACCCGCGGTTATGAAGATTTGGCTTTTCAAGCCTTTTCTCAAATCCTGATTGGCATATATTATGCGAATCAAGGGTTAATTGTGCTATTTTTTGTCCCTTTAGGGACTGAATGTTGGTAGAAAGAAGCTTTAACCGGTTAATTGCGTGCCGTCAGGTACGCAATATCTACAGAACAATTCACATTTTGTACCTGACGGCACAAAAAAACGAATTTCATTCATGTTTCTACCAATATGGTGTGCCTAACGGCACATTTAACCCTTGATTAGCATTAATAATAATGGACAATGTCTATCACATCCGACCGTGACATTGCCCCCGGATTAATACCTAGTTCGCCCTCTGGCACAGGCAGGTTCAGCTTTTCGAAGTATTTTTTCCATCCCTCTGTTATTTCATCCGAACCGGGCGATTTAAAAGTCATTATATTCAGAGGAAAAACAGGTTTTCCATTATTCGCCCTCAACAGGATTTCATAGATAAATTCCGAACAATAATATTTATCATTGCCCATCACAAAACCATCGTCATATTCTTTTCCTACAAGCGTCAAACCCTCACGTATGGCTTGGGGAATAATGTGTCTATATTCATTTTTCAGGCGGCCAACAACAGAAAGAGGATAACAATCCTTCTCATTCTTAGGATAAAGATACTCCCCCAAAGGCGTAGCAGCCACCCGCGGATGAGTAGCTTCTACTACAAACACGCTGTCATTCTCATCTATATAGACCATACCCACATGTGTAAAATGATATTGTTCAATACTTAACGTCACTTCCTTTATCGCATTTCCCATATTGCCTGAACAGGATTCCTGAAAAACAAGATCGCCTGTCTGCAACTTAAAGTCATCCGCAGATAGAATTGCCGGATATAACAAGAATAAAATATATATTATATTTTCCATCTAAGTACATGACAAAATTTTATATCCTGCTGTAGGGGCATCCCCTTGTGGGTGCCCGTAAACGATGACAAGCGGGCAGGGACAAGCCACTGCCCCTACATCGTCTCCAAATCGTGTTTGAATATTTTTTGTCATGTACTTAGATTTTTCATAATTTCTTTTATTTCAACCACGGAGTAAAAGAAATATCACGGAGTATTCTCTTTATTTGAAATATAAACTCCGTGATACTCTGTGTACTCTGTGGTTATACAAATTTACCTAAAAGTATAACTAACACCACCCATCAGCCAGAAACCCGCCTGCGGAATATTTCCCCTGTCAAAGTAATGGGTATCATACAGGTTATTCATACTCAGGTTGAATATAAGGTCTTTATATTTATAATTCAGTTTCAGGTCGAGTGTCGAAAAAGCCGGATAGGATTCATTGCCAACCTTTTCCAGATTCTCATACTTTTCATAAAAGCCCATGCGCTTTTGAAAGCGAAAATACCAACCCGCCGAAAAGCCTTTATATAGCTGATGATGAAACTGTGCTGTAAACTTATCACGCAGGTAGTTCAGGCTGTATAACGATACCATTTCCCGCGTATCGCTGGTCTGGCGCATACGCGCATAATCGAGAGACAGCGACGATTGCCCGCCCAAAGCGGGGATAATATCCCCCAAACGGAACTTCACGCCCATCTCAATGCCTTTGGTATCCACTTTGGTAAGGTTCCACGAAGCCCATTTGTCATCCACTTTTACCCAGTCTATCATATCACGTCCCCACTGGAGGAATCCGGTAAGGTAAGCGCTGAAAAACGACTGAGAATACTTGAGATTAAGCTCCAGTGATTCAGACTTCTCCGGCTTTAGTCCACTGTTTCCGTTATGTGTCTCCGTTGTATAATACAGGTCGGTAAAAGTAGGCATACGGGTCGATTTACTCCACGATGCCGATATGTTAAACCCATCTAAGGGACGGTACGATGCACTCACTGAGGGGTAAAGCTTGTACTTACCATTTATCAGTGTATTATGGTTCATCAGTACGCCTGCCGAGAATACAAACTTTTCGAAATTTAAGGTATGCTCCAATGCCACACTGGCATTCGTACGGTCGTCATACATCTTATAGTTGCGGTGCGGCTCTACCATCTCCTTGCCGAGGACGGAACTCATAATATCCTCCCTGCGCAGTTCTCCGCCAAGGCTGGTAGTACCTAATTTCCATTTATAGTTGAAGATAAGATTAGCGCCATAGGTATCGTTCCTGTGATGGTTCCGCCCGTAGTTATCATCCTTTATCAGGTCGAACTGGTCGTGATGCCTGTTCCAGTAAATAATGGGGATAATCTTTAGCTGTGAACCGAATTCCCCTTTCAGCGACCCCATATAGGTGCTTGTCCGTTCATACTGATTCGGGAACTTGGCTGAGTAAAAAGTATTCGCCCCGTATTTCTTATCGTTATAGCCAAGCTGCAAGTCCATCTTATTTGTCCCTTTCAGCCTGAAACGTGTTTGCCATAATACATTGTACAGGTCGTAGTCGCTATTGGCTATGTAGCCTGACGATGAACTGTAACCTACGGATAAGGAGTTGGTGGCTATACCCGTTTGAGCCGAGCCGCGCACTTCTATTCCGCGCAGCTTGTGCATACCAGCTTCTACACTGGCATAAGCCTTATAATCCGCGTTTTTCTTTGTAATAATATTGATTCCCCCTGAGAAAGCACTGGCACCGTAGATAAGGGCAGAAGGGCCGTGAATGATCTCTATACGTTCAATGTCGGAAAGATTGACAGGGATGTCGAAACTATAGTGTCCTGTCTGGGCATTGGAAATATTAATTCCGTTGAGTAGTACCGCGTTCTGGTCGAATGTGCCGCCTCTGATGGAGATATCGGCCTGTACACCGTGGCCGCCTCGTTGGATTACGTCTATGTTAGCGGCGTAGACTAACAAATCCTGTATACTCTGGACGGGCGCCTGCTCTATCTGCTCTTTCGTGATTATCGTAACGAGTTTGGCTACCTGATTGACAGGAGTTTCTACGCGTGAGGCCGTGACCATCACTTCCTCCAGTTCCTTTTCCATCACTTTTTGCTGTTGCTCGTTACCATCTGTCGACTGGGCAGACACCACCGAAACATGAAGACATGCCAGCGCGCACCCCGATACAACACCAATGTTCACAAGCCTGTGCATACTATTGAATGCACTGTAGGCCTTTCGCACAAATCGCTTGAAACGATAGGCCTGCTTTTGACTAAAATTCTTTTGATTCATTTTTAGTTAATTGGTTAATAAAATAAAATGTCGGTGCAAAAGTAATGGAAATTTAGAGTCTGTTTAAATTTTATTCGTTCAAATTTTTAGAGATGCTTTTTTACATACGCTTCGCACCTGTGACCGTTGGTTGAGTTGAGAGAAAGGAAAAACAGCCGAAAACAGACTAAAAATGAACGAAGAAAAAGTATAATAAAATATTCGTATAAAATTTAAACAGGCTCTTAGTAACTGTTAGGAAATTTCACGAATTCTTTTTCATAAGAGAAAGGTTAAGAGTTCTTCGTTCATTTTTAGCTTGTTTTCGGTTAATTTTCTCTTTCACTCAGCTCAAGTAGCCCGCTACTATCGCTTCGCGGAAGTAAAAATTATCTCAAAAACAATTCTAAAAATCAGAACGAGAAATTCCCTAACAGTTACTTAGAAGTAGGCAAGTGAATGATCTACAGATAAAAAGAGACAACCAGCCCTCACAGGAGCGAAGCGTATGTAAATCAGAACTTAACAGCCCTGTCCCCCAATGGAGAGGCTTGTAGCAAAGCCCTGTAGAAGCATATCTTCTTGCCTTTTGGGAGAGGCAGAGGGGGCTTATATTCAAAGTACTAAATTTTTAATATATAAAATTAGCTGTTCGGTTAATAATTTTGTACTTTTGCAGCGCAAAAGAGCAGGTGTTTTGGAATCAACTTAACAATATATTAAATCATAACTTTTAAGAAAGAACATGGCTTTAAAATTTATGACTGCTGAAGAGGCAGCCTCCATTATCAACAACAACTACAATGTAGGGTTCAGCGGCTTTACGCATGCAGGCTGTCCTAAAGTTGTTCCCGGATTTATTGCAAAACGTGCCGAAGAAGAACACGCAAAAGGTAATCCATTTAAGATTAACGTATTCACCGGAGCATCTACCGGCGACAAGCTGGATGGTATGCTGACAAGGGCAAACGCGATTAACTTCCGTGCTCCTTATCAGACAAACAATGACATGCGTAGTGCGATCAATAAGGGGGATATAAAATTCTGCGACCTGCATTTGTCTACAATGGCACAGGATATCCGCTACGGCTTCTATGGTGATATCGATGTCGCTGTTATCGAAGCATGTGACGTAACCGAAGACGGAGAAATAGTTCCTACCTGTGGTGTGGGTATCTCCCCTACTGTAGCCCGTTTAGCCAAAACAGTGATTGTGGAGCTAAACAGATGGAACCCGAAAGAAATGAGAGGAATGCACGATATACAGGAGCCTCAGGATCCGACTAACCGTCAGGATATGCCAGTCTACAATGTGAAAGACAGAGTAGGTATGGACTGTATAAAAGTTGACCCAAGCAAAATAATCGTTGTAGAAACAAATGAACCTAACGAAGGCGGTGGCTTTGCGCCGGTGGACGAAGTAACAGCCCAGATAGGTAAGAATGTAGCCAAATTTTTCGTTGAAGAAATGGCTGCAGGCCGTATGCCAAAGACATTCCTGCCTGTTCAGTCGGGTGTAGGTAATATCGCTAACGCCGTGCTTGCCGCAATGGGAGACAGCAAAGACATACCAGACTTCGAAGTTTACACAGAGGTAATACAGGATGCCGTTATCGGATTGATGGAATCGGGCCGTGTGAAATTTGCAAGCGGATGTTCCCTTACTGTAAGTAATCCATGTATCGAACATATATACAAGAATCTGGACTTCTTCAAAGAAAGAGTCGTGCTGCGTCCTTCCGAATATTCAAACAACCCTGAAATAGTTCGCCGTCTGGGAGTTATCGCTATCAATACAGCTATCGAAGCTGACATTTACGGCAACATCAACTCTACGCATGTAATGGGTACCAAGATGATGAACGGTATCGGAGGCTCGGGCGACTTTACACGCAGCGCTTATCTTTCAATATTTGTAACCCCATCGGTTGCCAAAGGCGGAAAGATCAGTTCTATCGTACCATTGGTAGCACACGAAGACCATAGCGAACATTCAGTAAAAATCATTATTTCGGAATATGGCGTGGCTGACCTTCGCGGAAAATGTCCGGAAGACAGAGCTCAGGAAATCATAAACAAATGCGCTCATCCTGACTATCGTCCTCTGTTGCAGGAGTATATCAAAAACGCGCCGCAAGGGCATACTAAATTTGATATGTACAATGCTTTTGCATTCCACAAGGCATTTGCCGAAACAGGAGACATGCACAACGTGAAATGGGAAAAGAAAGCTTAATCAGCTAAGCTGAAAAAAGAAAATATGGAAAACCTTTCGATTGTCAGTCGAAAGGTTTTTCTTTGTATTCAAGATAAACATGGTTATAACCTGTAACTAGCGCCTAAGAAAATGACTGTATTATACGAAGATAACCATATCATCATTGTCAACAAGACAGTATCGGAGATCGTTCAGGGAGACAAAACAGGCGACAAGCCCCTCTCTGAGATTGTAAAAGAGTACCTGAAAGAAAAATATAACAAACCCGGCAATGTCTTTTGCGGGGTTACCCATCGTCTCGACCGTCCGGTAAGCGGTATAGTCGTTTTTGCCAAGACGAGCAAAGCCCTTAGCCGCCTGAATGAAATGTTTAAGAATAAAGAGATAGACAAGACATACTGGGCTATAGTAAAAAATACACCTAAAGAAACGGAAGGCACCCTGAGACACTATCTGGTAAGGAACGAAAAGCAGAATAAGTCATATGCTTACGATACTGAAAAACCGAACTCAAAGCTCGCCATACTCCATTATAAGCTAATAGCACGCTCCGACAGGTATAACATGCTTGAAATAGACCTTGAGACAGGACGTCATCATCAGATACGGGTGCAACTGGCAAAAATGGGCTGCCCCATAAAAGGCGACCTGAAATATGGCTTCGACAGGTCGAATCCGGACGGAGGCATCAGCCTGCACGCCCGTAAGATATCTTTTATACATCCTGTATCCAAGGAACGGATAGAAGTTACCGCCCCTCTGCCGAAAGACACACTCTGGCAGGCATTGGAAAAGGCTATTAATTAGACGCCGTTGGCTGTATTTTACCTATAATAATATCCTCTACATAGGGGCGTAATCTGGCATAACTTACATTGACCGGAAAAGCGCGGTCGAATGTATAGCGGGTTATCCCTTTTATCATGGCAAACTTATATTCCCCTTTTGTTGTATCGTCAGTAGAAGGCGTATAATCCACAAAAACAGATGAGTCTACCTCCCCTGCATTATTCATTACGTAAAATATATTTTTGACAAACGGCCGGCAAGAAGCGTCTTCGTAGCGCTCGTATGCAAAGACATCCATACTGCCTACCTTAAACTGGTCGGTACAAAAATTATCGGCGATACTCGTAGCTGCCAGTTGCCCCGCTTTGTATGCTTCATACAACTTGGTTTTATAGGTATTGGCATGGTCGTACAATCCTAACGCATTGTAGCACTGTACAATCTTTTCGTACGAATAGTAGTCATCGGGGAAATAGCTGATCAACTCTTCGTAAGCTTCGACAGACTTCGTATATCTTCCAATATCAAACTCCATCTTTCCGATATTGTAAAGCACGGTAACCAGTAATTCCTTATCCTGTACTATCTTTGACTTGGCTACATAGAATGTATCCAAAGCATTCTTAAAGTCTTCTTTTCCGGCATATATTACACCTATCATATAAAATGCTTTCTCGGAAGGAGGGGTCAATGATACCGCTTTCCTGTAATTCTCCAATGCCAGCGTAATATTATCCTGTGTATAATAGATATCTGCCATACCGGTATACGCATCGGCATAATCCGGAGACAACTGCACAGCCTTCTTCATATTAGTTAAAGCCTGATTTATTGTGCCTTTCGAGCCAAGAACCATACCTTTTACGTAATACGCCTTTGCGCTTTTCGAACTTTTCTGGATAGCCATATCCGCATATTTAGAAGCATCATCTATGTCATTCAGATGAAAATAGGCCTCTGCCACACAGGAAAGTTCATCAGCAGAAAGGCTTCGGGGTTTTCCCGCATATTGGTCTACGATTTCCTGATAAAAGCCTTTTTCAAACAGGCTTTTAATATCATCGCCGGAATATGTCACCTGCGAAAAACCGGAATATGGCATGATACTCAATACCAGAACGAACAGTGTAAATACAACTCTTTTCATAACTATAATTAGATTTCAAGATTTCATATTTCAAAATTTCAAGATTTCAAGATTATAATAATCAGAAACTTATGCGAATCAAGGATTAAATGTACTATTTTTTGTCCCTTTAGGGACTGAATGTTGGTAGAAAGAAGCTTTAACCGGTTAATTGCGTGCCGTCAGGTACGCAATATCTACAGAACAATTCACATTTTGTACCTGACGGCACAAAAAAACGAATTTCATTCATATTTCTACCAATATGGTGTGCCTAACGGCACATTTAACCCTTGATTCGCATAACTTATTGCTTTCTACTTATACCTTTATTCTTTCTAGAACCATTTTTGTTTCCTTATCCATAAATAAGAGAATACCGCAATGGCGATCAGTACCACCCACGCAACCAGATAACCATACTTCCAATCCGTTTCGGGCATAAGCCTGAAATTCATACCCCATACCCCTACCATGAAAGTGAGAGGGATAAATATTGTAGATACAATAGTCAGCCTCTTTATTATTTCATTCATCTTTAGGTTATTGTTGTTATAATACAGATCCAGCAAAGATGTCAGCGATTCGTAGAAAGAAGCCAAATCGCCCAATGTGGTACGCATACGGTCATCAAAGTCGTTATAATAAACCAGGTTCTCTTCTTTAATCAGCTTATTGGTATTATGCAGCAGGTTGGCAAACTCTTCCCGTAACGAAATGGTAGAGCGTTTTATATGCATATAATCGACTCTGCATGCATGCAACAGTTGCAGAATGTCAATAGAGTCCCTGCCTATAATCAGCTGGTCTTCGATCTCGGCCAGACGGTCTTCAATATCCATTACCGTAGTGATATTGAACGTATTCACGGCATTGAGCAATATATATAAAAGGAAATCGGCACCTTTTTGCCTGATCAAGACATTATTCTCCTCTATATTCTTCTTTACTTCCTCAAATACAGGGACTGAAGCTTCCTGAAAACTTACAACAAAGTTTTTACCGAGGATAAAGGCAACCTGCATATCGTCGATATCGGCCACAGCCTTATCCTGATAAAAAGCAGACATCAGGATAAATGACACGTTATCGTATCCTACGGCCTTCACTACCTGCTGGTCTGCCAGCAAGTCTTTCACATCAAAGCTATGTAAGCCCAGCTCTTTACAAATACGGTTTACACTAATAGCATCGGATATTCCGGTTATTTTCACCCAGTTGACTTTCGTCTTATCCAGTTGCTCTGCGATGGCTGCCTGCAACTGAATATTCTTAACTGCGACACGCATATTATCATACTGAACCAACTCTATCGACATCGGAATATTCTTATCGCCGAAATAGGTTGGTTTGGCTAACAGGTAATTATTACGGGTCAGGCTATTCTTCGATTTCCTGGGCGTTCTTTTCCTCATATTTAACAAATATGATTTAACATATTTAACTGTTTAAATTTGCTAAGTACATGACAAAAAATAGAATATTAAGGTTCAACCCCTCGCCCTGTGGGCACTCCCGACCCCACCCCGGCCCTCCCCAAAAGGAGAGGGAGAAGCGAGGGGAGAGTCGCAAAGCGAAGACAGATGCCGTTTGATCTGTCAGGCATTCTTCCCTTTTGATAAAGGGAAGTACCCGAAGGGGGAAGGGTTAGAAGGATAGTATATATTTTTTGTCATGTACTATGTTAAATTTGACCGAAATTATTTCATATAACTGTTTTGATTGCTCTCTGGCTCTTATTTTTATTCTTTCTTCTCTATTTTCTACTTTTCACTCTTGGTTTAGCCCGCTAAACCTGCGAATAAAAGAAAAAAATATATTTGAAATAATACAAAATAAGATTGCCAATCAAATTTAAGCAGTTACTTAAAATCATATCAAAAGTAAGAATAAAATACTATATTTGTGCACTCGGAAATGGGTTTTTATTACACTACGACAATATTGCCTGGCTATAAATAAATTGTGAATCTGAACGATACAAATGAGTGAAATATTTACTGTACTAAAAAGAAAGAAGATGCAATTCTTTTTCCTTTTTTATATACTACTCTTATTACCCATATTATGCCCGCTGGCCGAAAACTTTACTTTCATCGATAAAGTTGCTGTCTTTTTGGTGTGTAGCCTGTTGTTCGCTGCTATTCTCATCCTGTCTTTATTTATCAGTTCCAGAGCCGAAAAAATCATATACTCCGTGATGCTCGCCATCTCTGTCATTCCCGGGTCTATCTATCTGGCGTATCTGCTCTTTGCCCATGTGATGCTGGAACAGAACAGCGTTACCAGCCTGTTCGAAACCAATCCGGAAGAAAGCAAGGAATTCGTCGCTCACTATCTGAGCCTCTGGGTTATTACCGGAGTTCTTATTTATGCCGCTATTCCTATTGTGATGGTATGCACAATGAGGTCATTCAAACCACTTAACGTAAAGAGATATAAGACACTATTTATATTATGCATTATTACCATCGTAACTATTGTAGGTGTAGACAGAATTTCCCGCTCGGTGTACTTCGTCAATTTTTACAAAACATTTATCAGTTATAAAATACGGACGAAACATGAAATAAAGGAAATCAGGGAGCGGCAGAAAGAAGATTACATCGTTAAGGCTGAACATCAGGATACAATACCGCAAGTGATAGTACTCATCATTGGCGAATCGTTAAACAAGCATCACATGTCACTCTACGGATATGTCAGGAAAACAAATCCGCTATTATCGGGATATGGGGATAGCCTGATTGTATATCAGGATATTGTTGCGCCACATGTACATACCATCCCCGTCATTCGCTCTATACTATCCATGCAAGAGGCTGAGCATCCGTATTACTTTAGCTCAAAGCCTTCGATGTACGAGTTATTCAACCGTGCGGGCTACGACACATATCTGATAAGTAATCAGGAATTTAGCGAAGAACTTCGTTCCAGCTATGATATATTGCTGTCTCTTGCCGGCACCAAATATAATCTGGCACCATACAAGCAGCATGACGATATAGTGCTCCCTGTGTTGGACAAGATACTGGAAAAGGATAACAGGAAAAACAAGCTTGTCATTATACACCTGATAGGCAACCATATGGCGTATGAATTCAGATACCCGAAAGAATATATCATCTTCGATCATCGTAAAGACAGGATAGTAGCCGACGCGCCATACAGGGACGAAAAGGCGAAAAAGATAATCGACAGATACGATAATTCGGTATTGTACAACGACTATATAATCAACAGCATCATACGCAATCTGGAGAAGCGGCAAAACCGGAACGCCGCACTGGTGTACCTCTCTGACCACGGGGAAGAGATGTATGATTACCGGAACTTTGCCGGGCATGCCTATGAGAAGGTTTCGCCGCCAATGAGCGAAATTCCATTCGTAGTATGGTTGTCGCCGGCGTACCGTAAGTTCAGGAAAGACCTCGTTTTTGAAAAGGAACGCTCCTATTCTTCTGCCGATTTTATATACTCTATATCCGATTTGGCAGGAATCAGTTATGTGGATTATGACGATTCCAGAAGTATTTTTTCAACGCATTATACTCCACGCGAGCGTTATGTAGGAGAAAAGAAATATGAAGAAATAAAAGAGAAATTTGAGGAATAAGATAGAGAATATAAGAAACTGTTAAGTACATGACAAAATTTTATATCCTGCTGTAGGGGCATCCCTTGTGGGTGCCCGTAAACAATGACAAGCGGGCAGGGACAAGCCACTGCCCCTACATCGTCTCCTAATCGTGTTTGAATAATTTTTGTCATGTACTAAGAGAAACTGTTTAAATTTTATACGAATATTTTATTATGCCTTTTTCTTCGTTCATTTTTAGTCTGTTTTCGGCTGTTTTTTCCTTTCTCTCAACTCAACCAACGGTCACAGGAGCGAAGCGTATGTAAAAAAACATCTCTAAAACATCTCTAAAAATTGGAACGAATAAAATTTAAACAGTTTCTAAAAGCCATGGTTAGCAATAAACTTTTTCTCATATACTATGCACCTTTATATACACTTCACACCTGTGACCGTTGGTTGTCACTTTTAAACAATCGCTTCTCGCAGAGACACAAAGAAAATACTATTTGCAGCTAAAAGGTAGCAGTTAACTGAAAAATGTATCTTTTTCGCATTATTAATAACTAACAGAAAGGCTGACGATATACCTTATTGAATTTTTCACTATCTTTGTCCTCAATTTTTTAGCAGTATATTTTACACATTATGAGTAAACAATTTTCAGAGTATAATCGGTTTAACTTGTCCGATATCAATAAGGAGATATTGGAAAAGTGGGATAAGGAAGGCATATTCCAGAAGAGTTTGGAAATACGTGCCGGAGCTCCGTCTTTTGTATTTTACGAAGGACCTCCGTCAGCTAACGGCATGCCCGGTATTCACCATGTAATGGCTAGATCGGTTAAAGATATTTTCTGCCGCTACAAGACCATGAAAGGTTATCTTGTAAACCGCAAAGCAGGATGGGATACCCACGGGCTACCCGTAGAACTTGCTGTGGAAAAGAAACTGGGTATAACCAAAGAAGATATAGGCAAAAAAATAACTGTAGAAGAATATAACGATGCCTGCCGCAAGGAGGTAATGAAATATACGGGAGAATGGGAAAACCTGACCCGAATTATGGGATACTGGGTAGATATGAACGACCCTTATATCACTTATGATAACCGCTATATAGAAACACTTTGGTTCTTACTGAAAGAGCTGTATAAGAAGGGGTATCTATATAAGGGTTATACCATACAGCCATACTCTCCTGCTGCCGGAACAGGCCTGAGTACACACGAGCTGAATATGCCGGGTGCATACCGTGATGTAAAAGATACGACCTGTGTGGCGCAATTCAAAATAAAGAATCCGAAGGCTGAAATGTCACAGTTTGGCGAAGCATTCTTCCTAGCATGGACAACTACCCCCTGGACATTACCGTCTAACACAGCGTTGGCTGTCGGCCCTGAAATCACCTACGTAGCTGTACAGTCTTACAACCCATATACAGGAAATAAGACAACTACGGTAATGGCTAAATCACTTGTCTTTAGCATGTTCAATGAAAAGGCAAAAGACATAGCCCTCGAAGATTATAAACAAGGGGATAAACTGATACCTTACCATATAGTCGGCGAATGGAAAGGCAAGGAACTTGCAGGCATGGAATATGAGCAGCTTATACCGTGGGTCAATCCGGGAGAAGGTGCGTTCAAAGTTGTGGTTGGAGATTTTGTTACCACAGAAGATGGTACAGGAATCGTACATATAGCCCCTACTTTTGGTGCGGATGACGCCAAAGTTGCCAAAGCTAATAATATACCCGCATTACTGCTGTTGGACAAAGACGAAAATCAGCGTCCGATGGTAGACCTTACAGGTAAATATTTCAAAATAGAAGATTTAGATCCTGAGTTTGTAAAGAATAACGTTAATATTGATTTATATAAGGAATTTGCAGGCCGTTATGTAAAAGACGATTACGCCCCCTCTGACTCCCCCGTAGAGGGAGTTAGCCCCTCCTCCGGAGGGGTTGGGGAGGCCACTTCTTCTCTGGATATCGACCTGAGCGTAATGCTGAAACAACAAAACAGGGCATTCAAGATAGAACGTCATGTCCACAACTACCCGCACTGTTGGCGTACAGATAAACCGGTACTTTACTATCCGCTGGATAGCTGGTTTATAAAGACCACAGCCAGCCGCGAGCGTATGATGGAACTGAACAAGACTATCAACTGGAAACCGGAATCGACTGGTACAGGACGTTTTGGCAAATGGCTCGAAAACCTGCAGGACTGGAACCTCAGCCGCAGCCGCTACTGGGGTACACCACTTCCTATCTGGCGGACAGAAGACGGTAAGGAAGAGAAATGCATCGGTTCGATGAAAGAGCTTTATGCAGAAATGCAAAAGGCTGTGGATGCCGGCGTAATGAAAGAAATCCCTTGGGAAGGGTTCGAAATAGGCAATCTGGATAAGGCTAACTATGAAAAGATAGACCTACACCGCCCGTATGTAGATGATATAATACTTGTTTCGGATTCGGGACAACCGATGATGCGCGAAAAAGATCTGATAGATGTATGGTTCGACTCAGGGGCAATGCCTTTTGCCCAGGTATTTTACCCAAATATCAGCGAAGAAGAGTTCAATAAGGTATATCCTGCCGACTTCATCGCCGAAGGAGTAGACCAGACCCGCGGATGGTTCTTTACACTACATGCCATATCTACTATGTTCAAAGACAGTATCTCCTTCAAGAACGTTGTTTCCAACGGGCTTGTACTGGACAAGAACGGCAACAAGATGTCGAAGAGCAAGGGCAATGTGGTAAATCCATTCGAAACAATAGAAAAATATGGCTCCGACCCGTTGCGCTGGTATATGATAACCAACGCTTCGCCTTGGGATAACCTGAAATTCGATATAGAAGGGGTTGAAGAAGTACGCCGTAAGTTCTTCGGTACGTTGTATAATACTTATTCATTCTTTGCCTTGTATGCAAATGTGGATAACTTCTCATTCTCAGAAGATTTAATCCCTGTTTCGGAAAGGCCTGAGATAGACCGCTGGATTATATCCCTGCTCAATACGCTTGTAAAAGACGTGGACGAGTATTACAATACATACGAACCTACAAAAGCAGGTCGTGCAATATCCGACTTTGTAAACGACAATCTGAGCAACTGGTATGTTCGCCTCAACAGAAAACGTTTCTGGGGTGGAGAGATGACAAAGGACAAACTGTCTGCATACCAGACTCTATATACTTGCCTGGAGACTATAGCCAAACTAATGGCACCTATTTCTCCGTTCTATGCAGATAAACTTTTCTGCGACCTGATTGTTGTAACAGGGCGCGAAAAAGCGGATTCAGTCCATTTGTCTGAGTTCCCTGTTTATAACGCATCCGTTGTGGACAAGAATCTGGAAGAGCGTATGCAGATAGCGCAGGATATATCCTCAGCCGTTCTGGCATTGCGCCGCAAGACAAATATCAAAGTACGCCAGCCACTGATGCAGATCATGATACCTGTATTGAATGAGCAACAAGGCAAAGATATAGATGCTGTACGCGAACTCATACTGAATGAGGTAAATGTAAAGGAACTCAAGTATGTGGATAATGCAATGGGCATCCTTGTAAAGAAGGTAAAGCCGGACTTCAAAAAACTTGGGCCACGTTATGGCAAGATAATGAAACAACTTGCAGCAGAGGTACAGGCAATGAATCAGGAAGCTATCGCCGCGTTCGAGAAGGATGGTAGTCATACATTCGATATAGACGGACAACCTGCAACTATCGAACTGGCCGATGTGGAAATCATATCAGAAGACATACCGGGATGGCTTGTAGCCAATGCAGGTAAACTGACAGTTGCGCTGGATGTGACAATAACAGACGACCTGCGCAAGGAAGGTATTGCCCGCGAACTGGTAAACCGTATACAAAATATCCGTAAATCAAGCGGATTTGAGATAACAGACAGGATAAACATAATAATATCTGACAGGGAGCAGATAAGAGACACTATTTCTGAATACAACGACTACATTGCGTCTCAGGTACTTGCCGACAAAATAGAATTATCAGGCGAGGTAAACGGACAAAATGTTGATATGGACGACTATATTTTACAGATATCTGTAGAGAAAGTCTGACAAAAAGTATTATCTTTAAATAAATTAAAACAGGAACAATAGTAAAACTAACGGTTATGGCAGAAAAAACAAGATATTCTGATGAGGAATTAAATGAATTCCGTGATATAATTCTTGACAAGCTAAACAAAGCTAAAAAAGAATATGAAGAGTTGAGAGCGGCTATAACAAATGCCGACGGAAATGATGTAACTGATACTTCCCCGACATTCAAAGTCCTGGAAGAAGGCGCATCCACTCTATCGAAAGAAGAGGCCGGTCGTTTGGCTCAACGCCAGATGAAGTTTATACAGAATCTGCAATCGGCTCTTATTCGTATCGAAAACAAAACATACGGTATTTGCCGCGAAACAGGTAAACTGATACCGAAAGAACGCTTACGCGCCGTACCTCATGCCACACTAAGTATCGAGGCCAAGAACAGCGGAGTAAAATAATAAATAATAAAACAAAGGAAAACAGTAAGAGGAAGGAAGAAAAAACAGGCTTTATTACCCGTGTTTTTTCTTCACTTTCTTTACGGGAATCAGCTGGAATATGGAGAAAAAAAGTACAGGGCTGGTAGCCATACTCGTTATAGTATTGGTATTAGTAATAGACCAGGCATCAAAGATTTGGGTAAAAACCAATATGTCTTTATATGAATCTATTGAAATAACCAGTTGGTTTAAAATCTACTTTGTAGAAAATAACGGAATGGCCTTTGGAATGGAGGTTATAGGCAAAATGTTTCTTTCCATATTCCGTATTGTAGCCATAGTATTTATAGGATATTACCTGTACAAACTGGTTAAAACAGGCTATAAAACAGGTTATATCGTTTGCATATCGCTTATACTGGCAGGTGCGTTCGGAAACATCATCGACAGTGTATTATATGGCGAGATATTCTCCGCCAGTTATCCGGGGAATGTGGCATCACTGGTACCTCTTGGCGAAGGTTATTCAAGCTGGCTGCACGGTAAGGTAGTAGACATGCTGTACTTTCCTTTGATCGAAGGTACATTTCCGTCCTGGGTACCAAGTTGGGGCGGGCAGCCATTTGTATTCTTCAGCGCTATATTCAATATAGCCGATTCTGCAATTACTGTAGGTATTTTTATCCTTCTTATTTTTTATCGTAAGACATTAGCACTATCTTTGGAAAAAAAAGATAAAGCCTGAATATGCAACGCTCTGTCATCTATATCATACTCGCTGTCTTTCTGTTAAGCTCTTGCAACAGAAGGCCCGGCGATGTGGTTTCACCTCAGAAAATGACAGAAGTATTGTATGATATAAGGCTTACCCAATCTATATACGTGAACGATCCGCAATTCAAATCGGATGAAATGAAAGACGCATTGGTTGCAGGAGTACTCCGTAAGCATAAAATAACGCAGGCTGAATTAGACTCATCTCTCCTTTGGTATTCCGATAATATACGGTATTATAGTGCGATAAATGATACAGTGGCTGCACGGCTGAAATCAAGAAACGAATCGTTGATGCGCTCGAGAACAGCGACAGGAACTAACAGGCGACAGACTAACCAGATTATACCCGGATTTTATTACCTGAACGAGTATACCCCTACCCTTTCCTTCAATATAGATTCACTGAAGATCAAAAGCATAAAGAATATATCCTTTTTCCATCTCAAATTTGATGTTCAGGGGTTAAGCGCACAGCAAAAGGCGGAAGCATCCATCTATTTCAATTATAAAGATACGCTCGTCAGGAGGAAAATGCCGGTTGAAAGAAACACTCATTATTCTTTCTCTAAGCCATCATTACCTGATAGCCTGCTGAAGAGTATCTCCGGCTATATCCATCTTAAGGACGATATAAATAACATATCTTCCAACGTTCTGATTTACAATATCAGTTACATAGATTCGCTAGCAGTTTCGCCTCGAGGAGCAGATTCGCCAAATAGAACAAAGACAACGTCCGATGCTGTAAAGAAACCGGCTACCAGTACTCCATCCAACACGGAAGAGGCTAAGAAAGAGCAACCGAAAGATGAAGTAAAAACAGTCAAGGATAAAGATTCGGGCATGGAAATGCCTGTAATATCTAAAGAGAAAGCTGAAAAAAGCCCATTAAGAAAGAATACGCCCCCATCAAAATGATATGCCGATGAAGCGTTATTATTCTCATTATACTTTCATATATCCCGATATTTATTTGAGGAACAGTGTGGTTGAGGTAAATAACGAATCTCAAATAACCAATGTATCCGCATTTGATATAGAAATAGAAAGTACGGAGTTTTATTCCGGCTTATTGCTATTTATACCTGTAGATACTGAATTGAGCGGAGAAGTAGAAGCTGATATACAAAACCAGATATTCTCGAATACAAATACTGCCCCTATCCCGGATAAAAGATATAGAATGATACACAATGAAGACTTTACTATAAAATAGGGTAAAGTGTAATGCAATATTATAAGACCCCGTTCGCTTCGTAAGGAGAAGCCCCGGGATGTTTCCGCTTAAAATTACTCCAAAATCTCTTCCTGTAATAGAAAGTCCTGCTCAGGCAGGATGCCACATCAAAGTTCCTTGATTCAGCATATTGCTGTACAAAGAGACGAATCATTTCATCGCTGCCCCACAATCGCCTGAAATTGAAACAAGCCGTATCCATGCTTATAGGTTTATCAAATTCCATACGATTAAGGTCTACCAGATAAAAGATATATTTACCCTCTACTATCTTATATAGGATATTCCCTGATGAATAATCCAAGTGTAAGACCTGCGCCTCATGCAAGTGAGCTGTATAATGAGCAAACTGCCTCAATAGTTCTTCATTATCTACGAATGTCCCCGTCTTCAATTCGCGCAGCTCTCCATCGATATGTTCATTTATAGAGATATAAAAGCTATTCTTAAATAAGCCGGCTTTGCCCTGTTCAATATACGCGATAGGTGCCGGCGTACGGAAGCCCTTCTCCTCCAGCCTCAACGCATACTCAAAAGAACGCCTTGCTTTGGACTGCCTGAAAGTAGCATATACTACCTGATTAATGATATTAGGTTTCTTAAAGGACTTAACATTCACTTCAAGACCCTGTATATCAAACACCTTTATCGTATTACGCCCGTCATATACAGTCTCCCCCGTGTGATCGAAAGTATCCGGAAGATTCCTTACAAAGTCTTCTAACTGCTTATATTTCGGGTTAATAACAATATTCACCATATCAGAATTCTGAGGTAAAATGGAATTTAATATCCTTAAAGTCCTGTTGAGCCATAGTCAGCACATAATTGGAGTCAGCCAGAAATACATCGCGCCCTTCCTTATCCAATGCCATATATTGGGCTTTACGCTTCTTAAAGTCCGCAAGCTGTTCGGCATTATCGCTTTCTATCCAGCATGCTTTAAACAGGTTGATATTCTCCCATCGGCATTGCGCCCCATATTCGTGCAGCAAGCGGTATTGGATTACTTCAAACTGTAACTGCCCAACTGTACCGATAATCTTGCGGCCGTTAAACTGGTTGGTAAACAGCTGTGCAACCCCTTCGTCCATCAGCTGGTCGATACCTTTCTGAAGCTGCTTGGCTTTCATAGGGTCGGCATTCTCAATATATTTGAACATCTCAGGCGAGAAGCTAGGTAATCCCTTGAAGTGCAAATCCTCGCCAGAGGTAAGCGTATCGCCAATCTTAAAGTTCCCCGTATCGGGAAGCCCGACAATATCCCCGGCAAAAGCCTCATCCACTGTCTCTTTCTTCTGGGCCATAAAGGCTGTAGGAGAAGAGAACTTCATAAAACGATTTAGCCGCATATGTTTATAGTTCACATTCCGTTCAAACTTGCCCGAGCATATCTTCACAAAGGCAATACATGAACGGTGGTTTGGATCCATATTAGCGTGTATCTTGAAGATAAAGCCCGTAAATGCTTCTTCTTCCGGTTTTACAACCCGCTCAATCGCCTCCACAGGACGTGGGAATGGCGCTATTTTAACGAAGCAGTCAAGTAGTTCCTTTACCCCGAAATTATTCAGCGCTGAACCAAAAAATACGGGTGCAACCTGTCCTTTCAGATAGGTATTCATATCCAGATCGGAATAAACTCCGTCTATCAATTCTATATCTTCTCTCAGCTTGGCGGCAAGCGGCGCACCAATATGCTTTTCAAGGTCAGGATGATTAATGTCCTTGAACCCGATAGATTCTGTCACAGTCTGCTTGCTGGGTGTGTATAAGTCCAGTTTCTCCTGATATATATTATAAACGCCTTTGAAGCGTTGCCCGCTGTCGATAGGCCAGCTCAAAGGGCGGACATTGATTTGCAGTTCTGCTTCGAGTTCATCAAGCAATTCAAATGGGTCTCTACCCTCCCTGTCCATCTTGTTGACAAAAATCATTACGGGAGTATGGCGCATACGGCATACTTCCATCAACTTGCGCGTCTGAGCCTCAACTCCTTTTGCCGAATCGACAACGATAATAACGCTATCTACGGCTGTAAGGGTACGATAGGTATCCTCGGCAAAATCCTGGTGACCGGGGGTATCCAGAATATTTATTTTATAGCCGTCGTATTCGAAGCCCATCACGGATGTAGCAACAGAGATACCACGTTGTTTCTCTATCTCCATCCAGTCCGATGTAGCTGTTTTCTTTATCTTATTTGACTTTACTGCTCCTGCAACATGGATCGCTCCACCAAATAACAACAATTTCTCTGTCAGGGTTGTCTTACCCGCATCGGGGTGGCTGATGATGGCAAATGTACGCCTCTTATGTATTTCTTTTTCTAATTCGCTCATTGATCTATAATAAGTAACAGAAAGTATTTAATGTAACGATGTTTTGTTATAACAGACTATAGCTGTTATACTTACGAAAATAACAAATAGGTCTGTGACCTCAGGCTGCAAAATTACTAAAAAATGCGCTAATAAAGTACATAGGGCATTACAGAGTTTAGGTAAATAAAAAAGTAACAAACCAGATATAATATAAAAACAAGATTCACAGAACGTTATAAATAAAAAGTGACAAAAGTGACACCTTTTTTATACATTTTATTTGTTACCTTTCCTTCTTTCAATAATACAAGGAACTTAATATTAGATAAATTTATTCTTCTTTAGTAAACCAGTTACCGATATCCGTCTTTCTATTTTCTATCAACCGATCTATTTCCTCTACCGCTTTTCCAAAGCGTTCATCCCAGTCTCCCGCTATTTCAATATAAGGAATAGCATGCTCTCTCAGTATTTCACGGTGCGATGCATCGAGCCTGTTCCGGCTTTCTTCATCCATTCGGGTTCCATCCTGAACAAACTCAATATCATTATCCAAATAGAGATAAAGGTCTGCTTTGTTGGCTTCATATATATGTTGGTCTATAACTAACTCTTCATCAAAAGAAAAACGCCCGTATGATTTTGTAATATGAATATCCGTATCGATTATTATCAATGGAGATTCTTTCGTCTCCGATTGCTTTATACGTCTGGCGTGTTCATCAGCTACCAGATATAAATCGTTAATAGAAAAATCGTTCGAATCGGGTATAATATCCCTGCCTGCTTCGAAAACGGCTGTTGCATTATAATGCCTAGCCAGTTTCCCGGTCAATACGGTTTTGCCTGTCGATTCGGTTCCTAAGATGACAACTTTGATAACCATATCGGGCTTTACTGCATCGGGAAGATATTCCCAATAAGAAAACAGGTCGGAACGTATTTTAGAAGCGGTAACCGGAACTGTATTCCTTTCCATATCGAAAAGGATATGATTTATTCCCATATATTCCGCAACATACTCCCCATAAGGCTCTGATGTGATAACAGTCCCATAATCCGGAAAATATATCTTAAAGATTTCTGCCCATATTTTAGAAACATTCCGGGATGATTCGGAGGAGTTGGGCAAATCGGATTCTTTATAATCGAAAGCGATTACATCCAGAGTTGAAGTATCGGCAAATGTTTTCTCAATCCAGCTTTTACGTATATCTGCCGGTATATTTTCTTTATCGCTGGCACAAACAAGTACAGATAAAAAGTCAACCTGCGTCAAAGCAAAGCGAATCATTGCTTCATGCCCCTTGTGAAAAGGCAGAAACTTTCCAAATATAAAACCTCTATCCATTTGCCTGCTTTTTATACCAGTTAAACAATCCGAAAGAAGCGATAAACAGCAATACCAGATATTCGAGCGCTATAAAATAGATACCCTGCAAATAATACAGCACAATGCAAACCACATTATTGATAACCCACAACGCCCAGTTCTCAAATTTCTTCTTTGCCAGCAGGATAGTTGCCACAATGCTGATAACCATCACAAACGAATCTGCGTAAGGGTAAGCCGATGCTTCCTTAAAATACTCAGGTAAGGTAAGATGTATATCGCTGATAAGGTATCCGGCAAGAAATGTTCCTGTTATGACGATAAGTGCAGTGAATAGTAATCCTCTTGGTTGCAGCCTCGTTACCTTGCTTTCTGTTTCGCCATACTTCCATCTGTACCAGCCATAGAGTGAACTAAAGAAGAAGATAACCTGCAAAAACATATTGGCATAAAGCTGTACCTGAAAGAAGATTACAAACAAAAACAGCTCGTTGACAATACCTGCCGGCCATGTCAGTATATTTTCCCTCGATGCCCAGTAGACACATAGTAACCCGAACACCGTTCCTATCAGTTCGGCATAGCTAAGCGGATAGCCGAGTATTTCGATAAATATATTTTGTATGTCAAACATATGTATGATAGTTAATAAGTCAGGCCTCCCCTACCCCTCCAAAGGAGGGGCTTGTTCCTCCCCTTTGGGGTGGTTAGGAGGGGCTCATCTTTCACAATGTATACTTCAAAGATAAATAGAAATTCACGGGCGCCTGTACAAAATATTTCACTGTATTATCATAATCCATATAGGCGTTGTTATAATATTTGGTGTTGGTGATATTATTTACATAAGCATTCCATTCCATATGTTTGTAAGTATAACCTATTCGTGCATTCAGCAATATATAACTACCGATAGTCTCCGTATTGGCAAAGTCAATATATGACTTATCCTGATAACGGGCAGATAGTGAAATATCGAAATTACCTTTCTGCCACACTACTTCCTGATTTACAATAAACTTTGGTGTAAATATCGGACTGAATTTCTCACCCTGTTCTTTTATCCGGCTATGATTATACGACGAATTATTGATAAATGTAAACATAGGGACAGGCTGGTAAGATACAGACAGTTCTGCTCCCGCCCTGTAGCTCTTATCCACCTTGTTGGTTAGTGCAAGCCCGTTTGGCCCGAAGTTTCCATTCAATACGATTTCATCTTTAAAGTCCATATAATAAAGATTAGCAGCCAGATTAAAATTGCGGCTCCTGTATCTGAATCCCAATTCATGATCGACAACATATTCCGGCGAATCTATCACTATTTCAGGCTTTCCGTTTTCATCAACCGTAAGATTCTCATTTCCACCGAACATATCCGTTCGTGTAGGCTCGCGCCCTATCCGTCCGATGCTGTAATACACTTCCATCTTATTAGCAGGTTGATAGCTGATACCCGCTTTCGGATTGAAGAAATTCCAGTTTATCTTATCCAGAGGGACATCCCCTTTGTAATCGAAGTTTGCATGGCGGTATTGTATATCTGCATAAGCCGTGAAATTACTGAAGCTATAATCTATTTTCGTATAAACACTTACCTCTTTCTTATAGCCGGTATTGCGGAAATCCTCCCCGGCTGTTTTCTCACTTCCTATATGCCTGCGGTTGTACGTGTTGGCAAAAATTCCTATTGTCCATTTTACATCCTTCCAGCTATGGATATAATTGGAATACAGCCCGAAAAGGTTTGAGCGAAAGGCATAGTTATACATCTCATTGGTAGAAGGCCGCCCTATGTAATTATTTATATCAAAATCGTAATTACCATTCAGATACGTATAGTAAGCTGCTGACTGTAACAATGAGTTTTCGCCCAACCTGTATGTATTATGCAATTGTATCATTGCCTGTGTAAACTCATCTTTTTCGTCTCTGGCATTCGCATTTGTTCTCCGGTCGATATTTATCAATGAATCTGATACACCGAGCCATGCCATATCATTCTGTTGATGTCCGGCAATAACGTTCACTTTCCAGACTGCCTTATCTGTAAACCATGCCCCACTGGCAAACAGGGACTGCGAATGATTTCCCGAATGATGCTTATACCCATCCGAATATACTTCCGACAGCCGTGCATAGAATGCCTTGTTGTTTACTACGCCCGATTGTGTTTCGGCATAAGCCCTCAAGCTATTGTATGAACCATATCCGATACCGAAAGTCGTTTGCGCAGGATTCCGCAAATTTGGCGAGAATAATTGCACACTTCCGGCATAACTGGCAACTCCGTTCTTGGTAGTCCCTATTCCCCTCTGTATCTGCACTCGGTCGAGCGAGTTGAATATATCGGGATAATTGGAAAAATAAGCTCCCTGGTCTTCCGGTTCATTCAAGGGGATACCATCCAGAGTGATGTTGATACGTGTCTGGTCCATTCCCCGCATCCTGAAGTATGAATAACTCTGTGTGCTTCCTGCATCGGAATAGGCTGTTATCGAAGGTGTTTCCATCAGGATAAAGGAAGGCTCCTGCCCTACGGATTTTACCTTCAATGTTTTCATTTCAATATCCTGATAGCTGACCGGAGTAGTCTTATTGGCCTGATAGGTTACAACAACTTCCTGCAAACCAATAGTATCAGGCTTATTTATCTCCTGTGCGCTTATAATACGAACGATACAAGTAAAAGTAATGAGTAGTAATATTCTGTGCATTTTGTAATAATTTGAGGTACAAAAATAATCATACATTATTGATAGATAATGTCCTGTTCCCATAATCTTCAATTTTTTAGAAAGTTTGTATTCAGTTGAAAAGTCTTTAATTATAATTTGCGTATTATTTACGCAAACAAAGTAAAGGATAAATATTTAATCCGCCAAATAAATTTGCGTATATTTTACGCAAATAAAATTAAATACAATATTATGAGATTATTAAAAAAAGCCTTTGGAAATTCAAAGGCTTCTACTATAGTTCGGAATTAATCAAAATATTTCGTCTAATACTTTGGCCAGACGCAACCCGGCTTTTTGAAGCTGAACCTCCATCACATCTTTGTACTTATAGCTATACCCATACGAAAGTTCATCGCCATTCTTTACATTGGCGTAAATATCATTGGCCAAAGTATAAGTATCGTACATCCAGTCATCTAATGTACCAAACTGAAATTGTCTTTTCTTCTCTTTTCTTATCGAATTGAGAATGTCGGCATACTCGGTATAGCTGTATTTCTCATTGTCTACTATCCGTGAATCCCATACCGCATGTATATTGGTAGGACTTTTGAACCACGTAACGGAGATACTGTTCCCTCCCCTATCCTCTTCGCGACCTGCATGCATAGGCTGATGAGCATCGCCGATCAGGTGAATAATGAAATAAAGAGCGTATCTTTTATCGTCTTCCGTAGACTGTTTATCTTTAATGATGGCCTCCAGCTTAGGTATTTCAGCATACAAATTCTGCTGGGGCGTATTTTTCAGATGGTTGATATATCCTTCTTTTGAAAGGCCGCCGGGTGCGTTTACAAAATGCCAGATATGTGTATGATCCCATCTGCCTGTAGTGTCGGATTTTATAAAGTCGCCCCAGTTAGCCCAATAGGCCATCGGATAACCATCCAGCAATTTATTGATTTTCTTCTTGGTTCCCGACTTTATATTCTTTTCGGCTATCTGCGCTATTACCCTGTGGCCTGTCGTTCCCCATGCCGACAACTTATCCGGCAATACCAATACAACGAACAGCAATAAAACCAAAATTTTCCTCATACATCAATTCTTTTTGAGAAATTCACACAAAGCTTTTGTAGCCAAAGCACGATGGCTTATTTCATTTTTTACTTCTGTCCCCAGTTCGGCAAAAGTCTGAGCGTATCCATCCGGCAGGAAAACAGGGTCGTATCCAAATCCCGCACTGCCTTTTTCCTCTGTAATGATAATCCCCTCTATCTTTCCTTCGAACAGATACTCCTCGCCATCGAGAATTAGCGCTATTACCGTACGGAACCGTGCTTTCCTGTTCGCCATACCATCCAGTTCTTTCAGCAGTTTTCTCATATTCGCTTTCGCGTCATGATCTCCTCCTGCATAGCGGGCAGAATATATACCCGGAGCGCCATTCAGCGCATCTACTTCAAGTCCTGTATCATCGCCAAAACAGTCGTAACCATATTTTTCTTTTACATAGCGGGCTTTTATCAAAGCATTTTCCTGCAATGTTTCCCCCGGCTCTTCTATATCTTCGTGGCAACCAATATCTTTGAGGCTGAGAATGTCAAAGCTGTCTCCGACAACTTCTCTTACCTCCTCCAGTTTGTGGGCGTTATTAGTCGCAAATACTAATTTCCTTTTCATTTTTCTTCCAGCGAATTGTATGCTTCAAGTGCTTTTTCCAATACGGTTAAAGCCTTTCCCAAATCTTCTTTTTTAAGGACATAGGCTATACGCACTTCGTTCTTGCCCAGCCCCGGGGTGGTATAAAAACCGGATGCAGGAGCCATAAAGATCGTCTGCCCTTCGTATTCGAAGTCGGACAAGCACCATGCGCAGAATTTATCGGAATCGTCTACAGGCAGGCGTGCTACAGTGTAAAACGCCCCCATCGGTATGGGAGAATACACACCCGGAATACGGTTGAGCCTGTCGATAAGGAATTTACGCCTTTCTACATATTCCTCATACATATCCTGTATATATTCGTGTGTGGCATCCAGTGATGCCTCGGCTGCTATTTGCCCGATAAGCGGCGGGCTAAGGCGTGCCTGGCATAACTTCATCACCGTTTTGCGAAGTTCCTTGTTCTTAGTAATCAGCGCTCCAATGCGGATACCGCACTCGCTATATCGTTTCGATACGGAGTCAATCAGAACAACGTTTTCTTCGATGCCAACAAGATGGCAAGCCGAAACATAAGGCGAATTGGTATAGATAAAATCGCGATATACTTCATCAGAGAACAGATAAAGGTCATATTTCTGCACCAGATGTTTTATCTGGTTCATCTCTGCTCGCGAGTACAAATAGCCTGTAGGGTTATTCGGATTACAAATCAGAATACCTTTTGTACGCTCATTGATAAGCGCCTCGAATTTTTCGACAGGAGGCAATGCAAACCCCTCTTCGATAGAGGAAGATACCGTACGGATAACGGCTCCTGCCGATGCCGCGAATGCCATATAATTAGCATAAGCAGGCTCAGGTACAATAATTTCATCGCCCGGATCGAGGCAGGCCAGGAATGCAAAAAGTACAGCCTCCGAACCACCTGTTGTGATGATTATATCATCCGGCGATACATTTATATTATATTTGGCATAGTATCCGATAAGTTTTTCCCTGTAGGAACGGTAGCCATCACTGGGACTGTATTCCAATATAGTACGGTCTATATTGCGTATCGCATCAAGCGCTTCTTCGGGTGTAGGCAGGTCGGGCTGACCTATATTGAGATGATAAACTGTCAGACCCCTGGCTTTAGCCGAATCCGATAACGGAGCCAATTTCCTGATAGGAGAGTTTGGCATATCTATTCCACGCTGCGAAATACTTGGCATAACTTATATTATTATCTGTTTTTAAACAATGAAAGGCAAATATACAAATAATAGTAAAATGTAGAACCGGAAAGCAAAAATAGATTTCTGTTCTATCAATATGTGATTTTTCCCGCTTTTATGCATCTAATGTCTCAGACATTACTATTCGGATAACAAAAACAGATACTTGTCAGAAAAAAAGAATATATTTGCGCTTCGCATAGTGGAAAATTTCTTCACAACTGTCATATATTAATACAGGGTAATGTAGACGCTTTCTGGCTATCTTACTAAATAATGCGAATCAAGGGTTAAATGTGCCGTTAGGCACACCATATTGGTAGAAACATGAATGAAATTCGTTTTTTGTGCCGTCAGGTACAAAATGTGAATTGTTCTGTAGATATTGCGTACCTGACGGCACGCAATTAACCGGTTAAAGCCTCTTTCTACCAACATTCAGTCCCTAAAGGGACAAAAAATAGCACATTTAACCATTGATTCGCATAAATAATAAAAGTAAAGGAAAACGGTGGGATTTATTGAAGCAAAAGTGGGATTGGCAGATAAGGAAACTCATGAAAATCTGTTCAAGACCTGGTACGAACCTTTATGTAAATATGCTTATAGCATACTCAAAGATGAGTTTGAGGCGGAGGATGCCGTTCAGAAGGTATTTTTCAGATTGTGGGACGACAGGCACCACACAAATATAACTACGTCTGTAAAGTCTTATTTATATATGGCGGTTCACAACACGAGCCTGAACAGGGTAAAACAGCTGAAAGTGCAGCAGATGCACAACCAGCAGATCGCTCTCGAAGGACAAACTGATCATAATGAAGTATATGAAGGCATTGTAGAAAAAGAATTGAACTCTAAAATCATGCTGGCAATCGCGGATTTGCCACCCAGATGCAGAGAGGTATTTGAGCTTAGCAGGTTCGAAATGATGAGTTATAAGGAGATTTCCCAACAATTGGATATTTCTCCCAATACGGTCGAGAACCAGATTGCAAAAGCACTGAAACTACTAAGGGAAAATCTGAGGGATTTTATTTCGGTTATAGTCTTATACTATTTGATAAAAATGATTGGATTATGGTAACAAATGACACAGACAGATTATTAGCACGCTATTTTGCCGGAGAACTAAGTCCTCAGGATCAAATACGTTTGGAGAAATGGCTTACCGAATCGCAGGAAAACGAAGACTATTTCTTTGATCTTACCCGGCTTTATCAGAGTATGGGCACTGCCGAATACCCTTCATTCGATATACAAAAAGCCTTTGAGAAATTTGACGGGCATATCGAACAGCCAACTACGGAACCTGTATCAGATGAAAAGAGTAAAAGAAAATATCTGGTTTGGGCATTGAGCGCAGCTGCCGCGGTAGCACTTCTTATTTTCTTCTACAACAGGGGGCAGCAAGATACATATACTACTTTTACCGAGAAGCGTTTATACTCTTTTGCCGACAGCACAAAGATTGACCTGAAAGAGGGGGAGGTATACCTCAGCAAAACCCGTACTAACGATACAATTTACCTGAAAGGAAAGGCCTCTTTTGAAATGGAATCGGAGGAAACCGGGAGCAAAATAGTAAAAGCCGGGAATGTATATGTAAAAGATATTGGTACGAATTTTACGGTGGACGCCAATACTCCTGATTCTATTCATGTAAGTGTGACCGAAGGTGAAGTACAGTTTTATTCCGATACCAATGCCGGCATTAACCTGAAAATGAACCAAAGCGGTTATTATTTGTCGGGAAGCGATAAATTCTACAGGGTAATAGTAAAGGGGAACTTCAGGTTTAATGAAACAACTTTAGGAGAAATAATTACCCGGCTGAATACATTCTATGGACAGCAAATAGAGTTGAAAGACAAGAAGAAGGGAGCTTTACCTATTACAGTTACATTCACTGATGAAGATTTGCCTACGATACTGGATGTGGTAGCTGCAACATTGAATCTTAAAGTTGCCAATAAGGACAATGGCTATATACTAGAATAAAACCGGATAATTAGAGTCTGTTTAAGAAACTGTTTAAATTTTATACGAACATTTTATTATACCTTTTTCTTCGTTCATTTTTTGGCTGTTTTTTCCTTTCTCTCAACTCAACCAGCGGTCACAGGAGCGAAGCGTATGTAAATAAGCATCTCTAAAACATCTCTAAAAATTTGAATGAATAAAATTGAAACAGGCTCTTATAGTACATGACAAAAATAATATAAGACCTATAACTATCTGTTATACTGTTCGCTCAAAGCGTTTTGATAAATGTATCTAAAATATTTTTTATCATGTGCTAAACCGGACTATAATTAAAAGTTGAATGAAAAAAACAATACTTACGTCATTACTTATAATCATCTCTATGAGTTTATTTTCTCAAAGGGCGGTAAACATGAAACTGCAAAATGAAAAAATAAGCGTAGCTATGAACCTTATAACCCAACAGACTGGGGTAGAATTTTCCTATAATCCAAGAGTAGTCAATACCAATCGCATAGTCTCTGTTGATATTACCAACAAGGGAGTAAGAGAAGCTGTAGACCTGCTACTGTCCGACATGTATCATTATATCATAAAAGGCAGATATGTAATAATAACATCTGCAAAAAAACTTCCGGAAACAACAATTGATAATGAGCCTGTTATAGCAGAAAATAAAAAAAATAAAGAAAAGAGTAGTGGTAACAAAGCCAATAGTGGTCTTAGTATTATCGGAGATCATAAAATCGCTAATGAGCGGATAAAAAAGGGTCCTCCTCTAACTATTAATAATCAAGTAAACGAGACCACTATGTTAAAGAAAATCGCAGGAGTTATTACATTATCAGCCCTTACATGGGGCGGTGCCGATGCCCAGCTGAGACATTCGGAAATGAAGGCGCCCGTCAGTAAGACAGAGAACAAGACAGAATATAATATTGGCCTGCAAAAATCAACCGCGCAACTCTCATTTATCACTCCTTTGGGAACAGATGGCCAGAATACGAAAGATAAAGAATATAAATTCTCATTTAATGTACTGGGAGGAACCACTGGTGGTGTAAATGGTGTTGAATTCGGAAGCTTATTCAATATAAACAAACAGGATATGAGAGGCTTCCAGATGTCAGGACTTTTCAATATGACCGGAGGCATTGTCAGTGGAGTGCAATTGTCAGGGGGTGCAAACATTGCATATAAATCGAGTGGCTTCCAGATCTCCGGTGCGGTAAACTATACAGCGGAATTAAATGACGTACAAATAGCAGGAGTAGCAAACATGGCCGCCGGAAGCAGGCTCCAAATAGCGGGTATCGTCAATTATGCCCAAGGTGCGGATATCCAGATAGCACCTGTTAACATAGCTCAGGTAGCCCGGTTTCAGGCAGGAATAGTAAACATCTCGGAAACAGACGATGCTGTCATGCTGGGAGTATTCAACTATGTGAAGAAAGGCGGATTATTCGAAATCGGCATTTCCGCTAACGACTATATCTATGGAGCTGTGAACCTGATTACAGGAACCGACAGGTTGTACTCCATCCTCAGTTTTGGCGCATATTCCCCTTCTTCTAACATGACCGTAGGTATGGGGCTGGGAACCCGTTTACAATTGGGCGATTCCCCACGGGGTTTTCATTTCGAATTGATGCATCATCAAATATATAAAAGCAACTTTAACAATAAAGGCCGCGATGCGTCACTGGAGCAGGCCAGAGTGTTTTATTCGGTACGGAAAAACAAATTTACCTTCTATGGTGGCCCAACCATTAATATCCTGCTCAGGGACGCGGATTTTACAGAAGTAAAAGATCCTATATACAGCCTGTTCGACAATAGAGGCAGCAAATATTATTTCGATATGTGGGCTGGCGCGGAAGTCGGAGTCCGGTTCAATTTAAAATAAGGAAACTCATTGAGAACTCGCCTTTCATTTGTTAAATCAAATAGATGAACGGATACAATAAATCAACATTTTGACTGTTTTATGTTCAGGAATCAATATACTGAACCATACTAATGCTCATACACTAATCTTTTTTACTTAGAGCCTGTTTCAATTTTAGCGAAAATTTTTATGACAGGTTCTGGTCAATAGTTCTTAGCAATTTCTTTATGCTCTTTTTAGCGTATTTCACCCTTTTTACTCTTTGTTTAGCCCGCTAATTAGCTCCGCTGACCGTTGGTTCGGCTAGCAAAAATGATAAAATCCATCTAAAAATAACTATAAAAAAGATTTGCTATAAAATTTAAACAGACTCTGACAGATATTAACATTATTATTTAAACTAACTATGCTATTAAAATCAAAACTTCTACCAAAGAGAACTTGGGTTATATTCTTATGGCTTTTCCATTTGTTTTTGATGCCCGCTTTTTCTTTTGCCCAGACATACAAAATCAGCGGTACTGTTGTTGATTCACGCACAAAGGAAACGTTAATAGGAGTACCCATTATCATAGAAAACAGGAACGGAAGCGGGGTATCGTCTGACGAAAAGGGAAGATACAGTATGACCCTGCCAAAAGGAGATTATACATTGAATATCGACTACATAGGTTTTGAGAAAAAGACTATGAAAATTTCCCTTTACCAAAATATTAACCAGGATATAGAACTTGTACAAACTTCCATCGGACTGGGCGAAGTAGTCGTATCCGCCGAACGCCCTGACGCTAACGTAACTGCGCCGCAAACAGGGGTTGAGAAAATGGAAATACAAACGATCAATAAGATTCCTGTATTGCTGGGCGAAAAGGATATTATCAAGTCCATACAACTGATGCCCGGAGTGCAGGGTGCCGGAGAGGGCAGTTCGGGTTTTTACGTCAGGGGAGGAAGTGCCGACCAGAACCTGATCCTGCTGGATAACGTGTCGCTCTACAACGCATCCCACCTGATGGGATTCTTCTCTACGTTCAACTCGGAAGTGCTTCGTGATGTTACCTTATACAAAGGTGCCATGCCCGCACAATATGGCGAACGCCTGGCCTCTATTCTGGATGTACAGCAACGCAACGGCGACAACCAGAACTACCATGTAGCCGGAGGCATCGGACTTATTTCGTCCAATATCAATGCCGAAGGGCCTATACAAAAAGGTAAGTCATCCTTCCTTATCGGGGCTAGGCGTACTTATGCCGATGCTATTGCCCGCCTGTCGGGTATAGAAGATGCTCAAAATGCCTACCTGTACTTTTACGACCTGAATATGAAACTGAACTTCGCCCTGTCGGACAAAGACCAGATATCGGTTTCCGGCTATCTGGGAAGGGATAAGATGGTACTGAAAGACGCGGCTGAACTCAACTGGGGAAACGCTTTCCTGACTGCTAACTGGAATCATACGTTCAATAATAAATGGACTTCGCGCACATCGTTGTTCTACAATCAATACGATTATTATTTTGGTATGGAGGTAGGCATGAATCTGGACGGGACATCTAAAATAAAAGATTATGGTTTTAAACAGGAGTTCCTGTTCCAACAAAATAAAAACAGCCAGTGGAGACTGGGACTCAGCTCTACTTACCACGATCTGGCTCCGGGGAATTACAACCTCGATTCGGAACAAAAGAATTCGGTAGACCTGCACCACCGTTATTCGTCTGAGAATGCAGCTTACATATCCAACCAGATAAAGTTAACAGATAACCTGGAAGTTATATACGGGCTTCGCGCCTCAGTCTTTATGGCATTGGGTAAAGGGCAGTATTACACACTGGACAAAAACAATAACGTACTCGACAGCACATGGTACAAATCGGGCAAGGTGGTTAAAACATACGTAAACCTTGAGCCACGCCTGTCGGCTGCATACAAACTGAATGATGTATCTTCCATAAAAGCTGCTTATGCCCGTACAACGCAAAACATGCACTTATTGTCATATTCGGCGCAGGGAACACCGTTCGACCGCTGGACTTCGAGTTCCAACAATGTAAAGCCTCAGATAGCCGATCAGGTGTCGCTGGGTTATTTCAGGAATTTCAATAATAATATGTTCGAATTCAGTGTTGAAGCCTATTACAAGGATATGAAAAACCAAGTAGACTTTAAGGATAACGCCGATATTGAAGGTTATGACGTAATAGAAACTGAGATATTGTCGGGTAAAGGACGGGCTTATGGCATTGAACTTTCCATAAAAAAACGGATGGGAAGGCTTACCGGATGGATAGGCTACACCCTCTCTAAATCGGAGAAGAAGATAGACGGTATAAATGAAGATAAGTGGTATAACGCCTTTCAGGATCGTACACACGATTTGTCCATCGTGGGCATGTATGACCTGAATCAGAAATGGAGCCTTTCGGCGGCATGGGTATTTTATACAGGAAATGCGATTACCTACCCAAGCGGAAAATATCAGATAAACGGTAAGGACGTGATGTATTATGCCGAAAGGAACGGCTACAGGATGCCGGCCTACCACCGTCTGGATTTGGGTGCGACCTGCCTGTTGAAAAAGACCGCGAAGTTCCAGTCGGAACTTGTATTCGGACTATACAACGCTTACGGGCGTGAGAATGCTTATATGATAGAGTTCCGTACCAATACAAAAGATCCGGAGAAGACAACTGCTTATCAGTACTCATTATTTACGTTTGTTCCGTCAATCTCGTGGAACTTCAAGTTTTAAAGTCACAGACCGATTTATTATTTATATATAATAGCAACAATTAGTTAAGGCTGAAAAATATTACATTAAATATTTCCAATACTTAATACCTAAAAGCAAGAAATGATGAATAATATAAAGAATATATACATAATTATACTATCAGCTTTGTTTATACTACTCGGACTCACCTCATGCGAGAAAGAAATAGATGTAGACCTGAACTCTGTTCCCCCACGCATACAGATTGAAGGTATCGTAAAACAAGGCCAGCCGGCAACAGTAAGGGTAAGCCATACGATTGACTTTAACGATAACAGCGGTTATCCGTTCCTGAAAGGAGCTATCGTAAAAGTATCGGATGATGCGGGAAATTCTGAGATTTTGCAACAGGATGCTACAGGCTGGTATGTCGCCGAAAATATTAAGGGTGTGATCGGGCGCACATATTATATGTCGGTAACGTACGAGGATATAGAATATACATCGACCTCCCAAATGCCGCCATTGGTAAAACTCGACTCATTGTCAATGTACAGAGCCCCGATTATGGACTTTGCTGTTCCGATGATACATTTTACCGACCCCAAAGGCGAAACGAACCAGTATTACCGTTGCCTCGTATATATCAACGGAAAGCAACATCCCGATGTAAACGAATTGGCATTAAGCGCTGAATTCGTAGACGGTAGTCCTATTCACCAGTTCTTACCGATATTCACGTATGATGAAGATGTGGATCCGATAGAAAAAGGGGACGAAATCATGATCGAGTTTCAGTGCATTGACAAGGGCGCTTATACCTTCTTCTACACACTCAGCCGCATCGAGGATTCGAAAACGAATCCCACATCGAATATAACAGGCGGGGCACTCGGATACTTCTGTGCTTCTACTGTGGATCAGATGACGATTATTGCTGATTGGGAAGATTAGGTTAATACCACAAAATAGTAAGAGCCTGTTTGAATTTTAGCGAAAATTTTTATTACAGGCTCTTGTAATTCATTCTTAGCAACTTTTTTATCCTCTTTTTAGCGTCTTTTCCCTTTTTACTCTTGGTTTAGCCCGCTAATTAGCTCCGCTGACCGTTGGTTCTGCTAGTAAAAATGATAAAATCCATCTAAAAATAGTTATAAAAAAGATTTGCTATAAAATTTAAACAGGCTCTAAAATCTGATATTAGATATGGAGATAATTTCAATGTAATCACAGAATATGAATATGATTCTGATGGTAACATCATTCAGGGCGGAGACATTAATTACGAATATGATAATAGAAACGGAATTCGCTATAACTTATGCGAATCAAGGGTTAATTGTGCTATTTTTTGTCCCTTTAGGGACTGAATGTTGGTAGAAAGAAGCTTTAACCGGTTAATTGCGTGCCGTCAGGTACGCAATATCTACAGAACAATTCACATTTTGTACCTGACGGCACAAAAAAACGAATTTCATTCATGTTTCTACCAATATGATGTGCCTAACGGCACATTTAACCCTTGATTAGCATAAGTTATATGAAAGCAAATTGATCGGTTGTTAAATATAAATCAAAAGTACAGGTTTTTAACTTGTACTTTTTTTATTTCATTTTTTTTGAGAGATAATGTTTTATTTTTTTACTAATTTTGCAGGCTGAATTTGAATTGCTTATATAAACTATTAAATATTGAAAATGAAAGCATTTGTATTCCCAGGACAAGGGGCTCAATTTGTAGGAATGGGTAAAGACCTTTACGAGACGTCTCCTGTAGCTAAAGAGATGTTCGAAAAAGCGAACGAAATTCTAGGATTCCGTATCACAGACTTGATGTTTGCAGGTACAGACGAAGATCTGCGCCAGACTAAAGTTACCCAACCCGCCATTTTCCTTCATTCGGTAATATTGGCTAAGACTATTGGCAATGAATTTAAGCCCGAAATGGTAGCAGGACACTCTCTTGGCGAATTTTCAGCCTTGGTTGCCGCCGGAGCCATGTCTTTTGAAGACGGATTGAAACTTGTATATAAACGTGCTTTAGCCATGCAGAAAGCTTGCGAGATGAACCCTTCAACGATGGCTGCCGTACTTGCTCTGCCTGATGCAAAGGTAGAAGAAATCTGCGCGTCTATCAAAAATGAAGTGGTGGTTCCTGCAAACTACAACTGTCCCGGACAGGTGGTTATATCGGGCTCGAATACCGGTATCGATGCCGCATGCGAACTACTTTTGGCTGCGGGTGCAAAACGCGCGCTCAAACTGAAGGTTGGAGGAGCATTCCACTCTCCGCTGATGGAACCCGCTAAAGTAGAACTATCGGAAGCGATAAATACAACGATAATTACCAAACCGACATGCCCTGTATACCAAAATGTATCTACAGTGGGCGAAACAGATCCCGCAGTAATAAAAAACAATCTAATTGCACAATTAACTGCTCCTGTAAAATGGACTCAATCTGTAGAACACATGGTTGCTGACGGCGCTACAGAGTTTATCGAACTCGGACCGGGTAATGTATTGCAAGGACTTGTAAAGAAAATTGCACCGCAGGTAGCCGTAAGCGGCAAACAGCAACTGGTAAACTGCATCTAATAAAATTCAAATATTTAAAGATTCAAAAATAGAATGATTTTAAAAAGGCACTGTTTATCAAATATTTATCTTTAAATTTTTGAACATTAAATTTAAAATCTTAATAATGGCTTTTTTTTCAGGAAATAAACAAGCCGACGATCAGGATGAAACAGCTAAGAATATTTTTCTGTTCGAACTCGTTCAGAAAAATATTCTTGTTACCGGATCAAACGGGCAACTAGGAAGCGAAATCCGCCGGATTTCCGCGAATCATGAAAACAACTTCAGGTTCTTCTTCACAGATGTAGCCGAACTGGATATTACCGATGTACAGGCTGTAGATTCCTTCATGAAAGAAAATAATATAGACTACATTATCAACTGTGCAGCCTACACAGCTGTAGACAAGGCAGAAGATGATGTTGAATTATGTTATAAGATAAACCGTGACGCGGCTGCTAACTTAGGAAAAGCTGCAACGAACAATAATGCGAAGGTAATACATGTTTCTACCGATTATGTATATGACGGTACCGCAAACAAACCATACATTGAGTCGGATACCGTAAATCCTCAATCCGTATATGGTAAGTCGAAACAAGAAGGCGAAGCTGTTCTACTGGACGCCTGCCCCCATACTGTCGTTATCCGTACTGCATGGCTGTACTCTATCTTTGGAAACAACTTTGTGAAAACAATGATAAAGCTGGGCAAAGAACGGGATACGCTAAACGTGGTAGCAGACCAGACCGGGACTCCGACTAACGCGGCCGACCTGGCGCAAGCCATAGTACATATACTCGACTTTAGCGAGGCTAACGGATTCAAACCCGGAATATACCATTATTCGGATGAAGGCGTTACTACATGGTATGATTTTACACTGGCTATCCATAAAGATGCCGGCATCACTACCTGCAAAGTGAATCCGATAACAACAGACCAATATCCGACTAAGGCTACAAGGCCAAAATACAGTGTATTAGACAAAACGAAGATTAAATCTACATTTAACCTTTCTATTCCGAAATGGGAAGAAAGTTTAAACAATTGCATCAAAGAATTGTTATCTATTTAATACATATTAATTCACGATTACATTTTTTAGCAATTGAAATGAAAAAGATTTATCTTTTCAGTTTTATTCTTTTCACTACACTTGTTTCCTGCCAGAAAAAAGAGGGAAAAGTGCTTCAAGCCCAATTGGATACCCTAAGTATAAACCTCTCGGGAATATCGCTAAGCAGCCAGGTTGATAGCATAGATTTAACAAAAGTATCCAGGCTGACACGAAAAGAATATAATGACCTGCAACTATTTAAAGTAAAGGGTCTTGGCGGATACGAAGTGAGCGATTTGTCGATGGGACAGGTATTATTCTCTAACAACAATGGTAAGATACTTACAGTACAGGTTATAACAGACGGGGAAATAACAGAATTTCTGCTGAGTTATGACAAAAATGGCGACCTGCAGGATGATTTGCTTGTGGCTTATGAAGATATGGTAGAGTATTACAGTGAGATTTCATCGAAAATAAGAAGTAAGGAGATAGTCGTGCAGACCATTAATTATACTTACGGCGGCGATGAAGATAATCAATCCGAAACATCGGACACAGCCTTCGTAAAGTACCAGATTACTCCCGATTTTAAATTTGTAATGGATTAAAACCGATTCAGAAATTAACATAAAAGCTTCTCTATTCAGGGAAGCTTTTTTTATGTACATCCTTGGCCTTTTCATTATATGTTTTTACAGAATATTTGTCTGATATAAAGAGCACTTTGATCTTATGAAAGAGGAAATCCTTGCTGAAAGGCATTTATATTCTCCTGCTTTTTACTGCTGTCGAACACCGCGAATATGATATTCTTGAAACATTTGGCATACTTGCCGTCATTCAGCAGATAATGAGCAAAGTAACGGGCTACATCTTCGGGTTGGTTGCGGAATACGCCACAGCCCCATGCGCCAAGAATTAGATTGTCAACTCCAGCTAATACGAATACGGACAGAAGCTTATCTATACGGCTCATCATAACCTGCTTTGCTTTGGCTTTCTCATCGGGACGGTTATTTTGCTCCATTGCACCGATATTTACGGCAGGACTGGTAAGAATATCCAATACATAAGGCTTAGCAAGTAGTTCGTCCCTGTCGTCTTTGAAGAACAGGACATCAGGGCTATATATCATATAGTCGGAATACAGGTAAGTGTTTTGCGCCCTGTTATACTCATAGAGTTCTTTGAAATATTTCATTTGTGTCGGATATAGAGCCGATGCCCGTGCGAGGCTTTCTTCCTGCGCCTGTGCCCCTCCGAGGAAACCTCCACCCGGGTTCTTTGCGGAGGCAAAGTTCAGGCATCCGGTCTTTCCACCTATAGATAGCAATTCTTCCGCAGCTTCCATCGCGGTACAGTTTTTGACCGTGATATCTGTTGTAAAATCTCTTTTAGTAATTTCATTTTCAGCATTGTTCATCCCTTTTTCAAAGTATTCAGGAGAATACAACGCGGTTTTCTTTACCGATTCTTCAACAAACCGGTATATGTCAATCTTCTCATTATCTACGATATAATATCCTTGTTCGATAATATCCAGTGTCTGACGGGCGCTATCGACCCTCTTGTTCCTATTGTTTGAATAACTCATAATATTCTAGTTTTAATAATATTTGCGTAATAATTACGCAAATATAAATATAGTTTTTTATCCCCCGAAATATTTAGCGTACTATTTACGCAAACTAAAATAAGGAAATAATAAGGCATATTATAAAATTTAAACAGACTCTAATCTTCCAGCAAGTCTTTATATAAATCATAGTTCTCCTCATCGAAACAAACAAATATGATCTCCTGTAATGTTTCATTATCTGCAGATATAAACTCCCTGACAGTCCTAATAGCGATTTCCGCGGCTTCTCTCTTTGGGAAACGGTAAATGCCCGTACTGATATTTGGAAAGGCCACAGAAATTATATTCAGTCCGTTTGCCTGCTTTAAAGAGTTGAGGTAACAATTTGCCAGCAAACCTCTTTCGTTTCTGTTTCCTCCATTCCATACAGGGCCTACAGTGTGAATGACATACTTAGCAGGCAGCAGTCCGGCCGTTGTGTATACAGCTTCTCCTGTTTTGCAACCACCCTGTTTGTATCGGATAGCTTTACATTCTTCCAGTATCTGACCGCCACCTTTGCGATGTATGGCTCCGTCTACTCCTCCGCCACCAAGCAGGGAAGAGTTGGCTGCATTTACAATAGCGTCAACTTTTATTGTTGTAATGTCCCCTTTGATAAGGGTAATTTTTGTTTCCATAATCTAGTGTCACTTTTTTAATCAAACATAACTTACTCTCTATCTACATTTTACTACGTTATTGAAAAACAAAAAGTGACAAAAGTGACACCTTTTTAGACGTATTTCTTTGTTACCTTATTTTAATAGTAAAGTACTCCATAATAGATAATTTTACATAGTACATGATAAAAATGATTGTGATTTGGGAACGATGTAGGGGCAGTGGCTTGTCCCTGCCCGCTTATTTAACTTGTGGGCAACCACAAGGGATGCCCCTACAGCAGGATATAAAATTTAAACAGACTCTAGTTATCGCATTATTAAAAGGTAATCTTACAAGAAGATAGATATTAGACATCTATAAACTTAAAATAGCCAGTAATGCTTTATTTATCTGATTTCTGTCAAAACCTTCTCCTGTAAATACCTTTACAATCTCTATTTGTCCTATAATCCGGTTATTAAATCCATCGAGCTCTTCTGCAGGAACCCACAATTCATTATGCATAAAACCTCCGACATTATGCACCTCGTACTTTTGCAGATAATCTGTTGGCAAGTCGAATTTGGTAACAATACCACAATAGCCCGAAAACTCATCCTTTGTATTCCATTTTTCGGCAATCTGCTCTGCATAATCCTGATTAAGTACCGGATAGAAAATAGGCTGCCACTCCAAACGGGGAGGGAACCCTTTGAAGCCTAAATCAATAATTAATTGTAGTTCTTTCAATCCGACAGGACGGTATAATGTTGTTTTCATTTTCTCTTCTGTATTTCCATATTGATAACCTTCTCTGTCCACTTTCCAAATTTAGATAATACTGATGCTATCTGTTTAAATCTGGTATCTGTACTTCCTGCCTTTCTTAATAATAAAGCAGCAAAAGACCCAGCCATAGACGGGTCGGGATCAGACTCTATAAGTTTCAACAGCTTGCACAAATCTTCATCTGAAAGTTCCTTATCTAACAAGCTAACTAAAACTGCGTACCTGTAATGCTCTGGATTATCATCGTCACTGTTATTCACTTCATAATATTGCTGTTCCAATTTATCCAAAGAAAGGAAACCAAAGTCAAGCCAAGCCTGAGAATAACCGAGAGCTTCAAGTTGTTCCGTTACCTTTTTCTCCATCTATTCCGATATATACTTAGGGTCTACAAAATCCGTTAGCCAGACGCCATTATCCGATACAAAAAATTCTATTCCATTGCGGTACATTTGTCCCGACAAGATAGTGAGAATTACCGGACGTCCGTGACGAGAACCGACTTTATGTGCCGTCTCTTTGTCCTTGCTCAGATGTACATGCTGACGACTTGCTCTCTTTATCCCATTCTCCATAATGGATGCACAAAAACGGTCTGCCGTGCCATGATACAAATATTCGGGAGGTTCCACCGGGCTTAGCGCCAGGTCTATATCAACGGAATGTCCCTGATTGGCACGTATCTTTGTTCCATCTTCGCTGAAGGAATAACGCTTCTTATCGTTAGTAGCTACTATTTCTTCCAATTCTTTCATTGTGAAACAGACTCTGTGTTTACCGCACTTTTCTATCAGTTCCTGCACATTTACCCAACCGTTCGGGTCGAGTTTAATACCTATTTTTTGGGGTTCGTGCCTTAGTACAAGGCTTAAGAATTTACCTATTCTTTTTTTATGTTGTTCTGTCATTTTTTAATTTGTTTGTCATTTAATCAAAATCGTAGATATAGACATCTATATCATTTTTTATTAGCGTTTGCTCAATCAGTGGCTCTACTCTATTCCACTTGCCCCCTGCAAGCCCACAACCGATACGCGGCATGTGCACACTGGCACCCAATTGCTTTGCATCTACAGCCAGTTTCTCAAGACATGCCTCAATAGCCTCATACCTAACAGGAGCGCCTGTACTTCGTCCTGTTTTGGTTCCGCGCTGACCAATCATATTCGCTACGTAAATATACGGCTCTACCTGCACAAAAACCATCATGGTTTAAACTTTTTAGCATTGGCTCATACTGCCGCGCCCTCCCGGGCTTGCCCCTCCTTTTGGCATTGCCCAAAAGGAAGCAAAAGGCTAGTGCTTTGTCCCTCGGCGACCCACCCGGTGCAGGCGGCGTAGAATGAAGTGCGGGCGCTTTTAAACATCGTCTGCCAATCTGTAGAAAGATGAATCATTCATCACTTCATTCAGCCGGCAAGCCGATGGTGGGTCGTACGGCGAAGCGGGGCGCAATGCTTTTTTGCTTACTTTTGGATCTCCCATCCCAGAAATTCAAACCCCTCATTGGCTAGAAAAGCATTTACATTAAAGAAATTATCTTTATTATCTATTTGTATATAGACTTTCATTTCATGATTTTTAGTCTATCCCGTACCTCCATCAGGGCAAAACCTAACAGATTAGAACCTTTCCATAAGCGGGGATTCTCGGCATGTTCGTTATCCTGTGCCATTCCTATTCCCCAGATTTTATCTACAGGACTGGCCTCAACCAATACCCGGTCTTTTGTATCCAGAAGAAACTCTTTCAGGTCGGCATGTTGAGAGAACTTATGATAGTTTCCTTCGCACACAATATCGAAACAGTTTTCACCCCATACTTTCGGGTCGAAGTTTTTGACTTTACGTCCCAGCTTTTTAGCTGCGGCAGGAGATGTAGCTTGTAAGATTTCTTCAATCATTTCCGGGTCAAACAATTCGGCTTTCTTCGCCATCATCCAGTGTTCGGCAGTAGCATATCTCACCCCATCTACCGTAAAAGCGCTCTGCCACCACTGGCTAAAGCAGGATTTTGTTACCGAGCCGTCTTTTGACACGGCATGTCCCCAGAAAAGAAGGTATTTTACACTTTCTTTTTTCTCTACTTTATTTAGTAACCAACTTAGATTGTAAGTAGCATATTTTTTCATGTATCAAGTTCTTTTTCTATATATTATATTGCTAATTATCAGAGTTCAAAGTAAAATCCTTCCTTTGATAACTTCTCATATTTTTCTTTATCGAAGCTATACAGCTTTGGCGCTCTGTTTGGCGCTCCGCTCAAAAACTCATTTTTATCTATCAGAAGCCCGAAACTCAGCATTTTCTTTCTGAAATTACGCCTGTCCAGTTTTGTTTGCAAAACGGTTTCATATAGCTGATGTAACTCCGGCAATGTAAATTCTTCCGGCAGCAACTCAAAACCGATAGGCTGATACTTTATTTTTCCTTTCAGGCGTTCTATCGCCATCCTTAGTATCTCCTGATGGTCGAAAGCCAAATCGGGAACCTCCGAGAGTGGAAACCACTTTATATTCGCCGTATCCGCACCTGCCTGCGCATCATAATCAGATAGCTTCACCAATGCATAATAAGCTATACTCACCACCCTGTAACGAGGGTCACGCTCTACTGCCGAAAAGGTATACAATTGCTCCATAAACAAGTCGGACAAGCAAGTCTCCTCCAATAATTTACGGCGGGCACAGGTTTCTGCATCTTCGTTCATATCGAGGAAACCGCCGGGTAAAGCCCATCTACCCTTATATGGTTCAATCCCTCTCTCAATCAATAGAATCTTTAACTCTCCTTCGTCAAATCCGAATATAACACAGTCAGTCGTCACTGCCGGTCTCGGATATTCATAAACGTAACTTCCCGGTTGTTCCATATGTTTAATTTCAAACTATAGTTAGCGTAATTTTTACGCAAATATATGTGATTATTTCTTACCCGCAAAATAATTGGCGTATTTTTTACGCAAACAATAAAATAATATGATTCAGCAATGAAGGTTATAGTAAAGAACCTTGTTAACTGTTAACTGTTATACAGTTCTTTAGCCAAACGGAATTTCCAGCCAAAAAAATCGACTAAAGATTGAGGAGATAATACTTTGATACTGTTGGCAAAGCCGAAAATCTCCCGTTGCAGTTCCTGATTAATTACAACCTCTATTTCGAACACAAGCGAACCATCTTCATTTTCTTCTACTACCTTTTGGCTCTTATGGAAAGGTTTTGTCTTTATATAAGGAGCATTTTGCCTGTCTGCCCAAAAACGAACGACTTCCGCTTCCTGATTCAAAGTTTTTGTAACACCGATAACATTATCGAAGAAAGTGCCTGTGTCGAATATTGTATTATCCCGATATGGTTCATTTTCTGCAATCTCCAGCCTATGAATTCTATCCAAAGCCAGATTCATAAGCATCTGCGTTCCTTTTTTTACACCAAATACAAACCAGCGGTTACGGTACTCTTTCAGCAAATAAGGATAAAAAATAAAGGTAGAGGCCGAACGAGCCTTAAACGAACGATATTTCATTTCCAGCGATTGCTTGTTGACGATAGCATGGTAAATAGCATCGAGGTAATCCAGTCCTTTGAGTCCTTCATTCTTCTCAAAGTCAATAACGGGTACAGTTTTCTGTTTAGCCGAAGTCACATGGTCTTCGAGGCGGCTGACAATATCGTCCATCCCAGTGAAGTAAGAAAAGCTTTTAAATTGTCGTAATACTTCTACTGCTTCCGACATCACTTTCAGGTCTTGCTCCGACAGGGGGGTATTCGTTATGCTATAATCCTCATCTTCATAGGTATAATACTTATTGTCATAGACAACAATCGGTGCATTGTAGCCCAGCTTTTCACTACGCATCATCTGTATATCCATCTGCACAGTGCGTTTGCTGATACCTTTATCGATACCTTCATATTCGTACAAAGCATCCGAACAGGCTTCAATCAGGTCTTCGAGCGTCCATCTGCGATAACGGTTGCGCAGGCAGGTATCTATTGTTTTATATCGTATCAGTGCATTTCTGTTTACTGGCATAATTTATTTCTCCCAAATCTTTTATAGAGCCTGTAATAGAAATTTTTGCTAAAGCTTAAACAGGCTCTTATTACTTCTAATCAAAATCAAAATACAATCTATACTTCTTACAGTGCAGGCATTGAAACAGATAGCCTTGACACGATCCGTTATTCCGGAGATATTTTGGTAAGTCTTCTATTTTCATGTGAAGGTTGTTACAATCTCCTTCAAGATCGGCAAACTGGTGCAGTTTATCCTCTATTTCCTGCCAGCCCACATAACCAACAAAAGCACAAAGGTCATTGCAATGCCCAAGCCAATGTTCCTGTTGCCAGCCCCTATATCCGGGAGTGCGTTCGGTGAGTTCCTCAATAGCCTCTTTTGTATAGTTTATAGTATCTGCATCTCCGGGGGTTACTGCAATACCTTCTATACTCGAATAATCCTGAAAATCACCTTTGAATTTCTTAGCTGCTTTTCCTGATGAAATACACCACGGGCAAAGAGCCTCTATATCTTCGACACTAAAAAACGGACCGGTATAATATATTGGTGTCTCTTTTCCACAACAGTCACATTCGACAGTCTGGTCAGACTCGAATGCTCCGGTTTCTATCGGATCAGGATGATATTTGAAATAAGGTAATTCACGTTCCTTTACTTTTTTTGTACCGGTACTGATTTTCTGAATCGGTTTCTTAACATCTTTATGTTGCATCAATTCAACCAGAAAATCTTTATCCTTTTGCTTATTATCCAGTTTGATGGCGGTTTCCAACAGACTTATAGATTCGGCATAATCCATCGTGTAGCTCTTTAGCTGTGATTTCATCCGGTAAAAATGTGCATTATCAGGATATACCTTTATGGCATCATCTAATAATGAATCAGCCTGTTCAAAATATGTCAAAGACATTTTAGAAGGAAGTATATGTTCAAACCAGAATTTATTACTTTTTCCAATTGCAATAGACAGAAGTTTGCTTATTTCTTTTATTTTTTCAACCATAGTTTTGCTGTTTTATAAGGAAATCAAAAATAGAGAAAAATATCTGAGTTGCGCAAACGAATTGCGTTATATTTCAAAATCACACACAAACCAGGACAAACAAGTATATTTGCTTTAGTTAAAAAATATTTATATCTTTGTTTCCAGATTCGAAAAACTCTTTTATAATTGATGTCATGTAATTGTTTAGGATACATACCGGGAGCCTTCCCGGAAGTTGGCGGCTATAGGTTCTAACCTGTAGTTGCAGTTTATTGTATTCTATATTCACAAAACAATTACATTATGTTATCACAAAAATATGGTCGTACCTATCATTTTCCGTTTTCGCCCGGAACTACCAGCGACGACCGCATCAATCATACATACTGGGACGATATTCAGCAGATAAAGACCCTCGTACATACAGAAAAGCTGGATGGCGAAAATAATTGCCTGAATCAATATGGCGTTTTTGCCCGCTCGCATGCGGCACCAACAACTTCCCCCTGGACAGCCCAGATTAGGGAACATTGGGAATTGATTAAGCGAGACCTGGGAGATATCGAACTATTCGGCGAAAACCTGTATGCTGTACACTCTATCGAATACAAGCAGATAGAGTCATATTATTACATATTTGCTGTACGTCAATCAGATAAATGGCTTTCGTGGGAAGAAGTGAAATTCTACGCCGCAATGTTCGATTTCCCGACTGTGCCGGAGTTAGCTATTCAGTATGTTGAAGGATTAACAGAAGATTGTCTGAAAAACCAGATACTGGAATGGGCTAAAGAACCCAGCATATTCGGTTCAGTGGATACTCAATTGGGGCAGGACTGCACACGGGAAGGTATCGTTACCCGCAATATTGGGGAATATGCTGTATCCGATTTTGCACATAACGTTTTTAAATATGTACGAAAAGGACATGTAAAAACAGGCGAGCACTGGACTCGCAACTGGAAACGAGCTCAATTAGTTTGGGAAAGGAATTATCCCATTCGATAAAAAAGAATAAATTATGGAAAAGATTTGGAAACTTACACAAGATAAAGACTGGAATGCCCTTGAAAAGCAGTTCGGGTGGGTAAATGACATGAAAGATGTGCCACAACACAGGACACATCACGGAGAAGGCAATGTTGCCATACACACGCAAATGGTACTGGACGAACTTGCCAAATCGCCGCAGTATAACGCCCTGACAGAACAGGAGCAGGAAATACTCTGGACGAGTGCTTTGTTGCATGATGTAGAGAAGCGTTCCACATCGCAGGATGAGGGCTATGGGAAAGTTTCGGCGAACGGGCATGCCCGCCGCGGAGAATATACGGCACGTACGATCCTTTTCAGAGACATTCCCACCCCATTTCATATCAGGGAGAAGATAACTTCTTTTGTACGTTATCACGGATTGCCTCTATGGTTACTCGAAAAGGTGGAACCGGCTAAGAAAATACACGAAGTATCTCTAAGGATCAGTACATCGCAGCTAAAGACATTGGCTCAAGCCGATGCTAAAGGCCGTATATGTGAAGACCTGCCCCAACTGCTGGAATCGCTGGAACTGTTTGAGATGTTCTGTAAAGACGAAGGTTGCTGGGGAACACCTCTGGAGTTTGAAACACCGAATGCACGGTTCCAGTATTTTAATTCTATAGACGGATACATAGGCTATGTACCTTTCGACGATTTCAAGAGTGAGGTAACAATGCTTTCCGGACTTCCCGGAATGGGCAAAGACCACTATATACAGTCTCTGAACAAAGATATTCCGGTTATCAGCCTCGACGCTATACGCCGCAAGCATAAACTAAGCCCGACTGACAGGTCGGCTACGGGCTGGGTAGTGCAGACAGCAAAAGAACAGGCGCGCGAATACCTGCGTAAGGGACAAGACTTTATCTGGAACGCAACCAATATCACACGCCTGATGCGACAGCAGCTGGTAGATTTATTTACCCTCTACGATGCCAAGGTGAATATTGTATATCTGGAAAAGCCTTACGAGAAATGGCGCTCACAGAACCGCAACCGTGAATTTCCCCTGCCTGAAAACGTATTGGATAAGATGATGCAAAAGCTGGAGATCCCCCAACTGGTAGAAGCTCATGATGTGAAATATATTGTAGAAAACTATTAATATACTGATTGAAAAATAAGGTGTTACTTCCGTTTCACCTTAGAAACTGTTTAAATTTTATACGAATATTTTATTATACCTTTTTCTTCGTTCATTTTTAGCCTGTTTTCGGCTGTTTTTTCCTTTCTCTCAACTCAACCAACGGTCACAGGAGCGAAGCGTATGTAAATAGCCCGCTATTATCGTTTCAAGAAAGGAAAAAACATCTCTAAAACATCTCTAAAAATTTGAACGAATAAAATTTAAACAGTTTCTTATTTTTTTGTATGTTTGTTGATATAACCTTTATAATGATTCACCATGTCATTTTTTACCGTACTCTTTGTTATCTTCATTGTAATATCGGTAGTCAGAAGCTTGCTGAAACACCTCAATGAGCAGAAGCCACAACAAACATCCCGCTTTAACTGGGAAAACTACCATTCATCCAGGCTACGTTCGATACTGAGTACATATAATAATTTTCAGGATGAAGAAATCATTGACAGTGCCGTAGGGTTTTATCTTTTTAGTTATAATGATGAAACCGGGGAGTTTATCTTTATACAGGAGGATGGGATAAAGGTAATACATCACATTAAATATCAACAACTTACAAGTTACAATATTCGTTATACGAGGGACTATAATATCTTTATTGATTTTAAGACCTCTGTACCAAACAAAAGTTATGTTTCTATCGAGTGCTTTAACAGGGAAATTGTACTGAAAAAAGTACCCTACCTATCTTCAAATCTTACCGAAATGGAGAATCTGTATAGATTGGAGAAAGAAAAAGTAGATGAAATAGGCTCTATATTCGAACAGATTCTGGATGAATATAAAGATACTGAAACGCCACCTGTATATCAGGAAGTTGTTAAAGAAATTCCGTTACCAATCGTTCCATTACCTCAGGAAGAAGAAACCGAAATTATTGAGGTAAACGAAGAAATTAGGTCTGTTGAAACAGAAGAATATACCCCCGATTATGAGGAATTAATTCCGGAAACGGCGGAAGTGCCAATTGAAGATATACCGGATGAAATTTTACCGGATACTCCAACGGTAGAAGAACAGGAAAACTTTATCCAGGAAGAGGAAACGACAGTCTTTATACCGGAAATTAGTAATGATAAGATACAGGTATCCCTATCCGATATAGATGAATATTCGAGGGGAAAATTCCTTGATTGGGAAGTACAATCAGCTGTAGGCGATGCTAAGGTAAAAGGACAGAAATTTATTTATCTTAGCGCCGAACAGTTAGAGAAGCTGAAATCGTAAACAAGTCTTACAATCCGGCTATTTGAGAAAAGAATCAGCTACGTCTTAATTTGAAACAAAAAAGAGAGTCTGTATAAACTCTCTTTTTCATTCATATTTAATAAAAACATCATTCAAACAAAAATGGCTTCGTTATCTCCAGTCTTTTCCTGCTTTCTTCAAAGAAGAACCTTTCCTCCCCAAAAGCGGGCCTTAACTGATTGAACCAGGTCGCTTTCGGATTATACTCAGCAAAGAAAGGAACGTCTACCCACTTCGGGTTTCGCCCTTGTATAAAGCGCAGTACAAATATTTTCTCCCCTCGGATCTCCTGCACACCCAGCACTTGTATCTTTCCTGCATGGTCGCTCATGCTAGGCCCCCGTACCGTGCGGCAAAGCCCGCTGACCTTACGGTATGCACGGCGGAATATTTGCCAGCATCTGTCTAAAGGAAGTTCAAAGTAATGTTTCGCGCCTGTATCGCGCGCGATGAACATATAATATGGGATACAACCCAAATCGACCTGTTTGCGCCACATTTCAGACCATATTTCGGGCTTGTCGTTGATATGTTTAAGCAGCGGAGACTGTGTACGTATCTGAGCCCCTGTTCCTTTTATTCTGGAGATTGCTTGTTTAACCGCATCTGTCGATAACTCCCTTGGATGGTTAAAATGCGCCTGTATCGAAAGGTTTTTACCTGCTTTTATGATTTCTTCAAACAGGCTGATTAATTCATCACTATCCTTATCTGTCAGATACCTGTATGGCCAGTAAGCAAGCGACTTGGTACCGATACGAATAGAGTGTACATGTGCGAAATCGGGATGCAGCAGAGGCCTGATATATGCTGCCAGCGTAGATGTATTCATTACCATCGGGTCTCCGCCTGTGAATAGAATATCAGTTACCTCATGATGCAGCCGAAGGTATGTCAGCAACAGGTCAGCCTCTTTCATGGCAAACTTGAGTTCGCTCATTCCCGAAAACTGCGGCCACCGGAAACAAAAAGTACAATAAGCATGGCACGTCTGACCCTGACTGGGAAAGAACAATACCGTTTCGGGATACTTATGTTGTATTCCTTTCAGTTTGATCTCGCCAAGATAAGGTACATTGTGTTCCTGTCCTGCCGGATTAGGGTTCAGCGCCATACGTATCTGTTGCACTTTTGCATCCATTGTTGCTTTGTCCGCACCCTCGTCCAGTAATTTTTCTATAGCTGCATAATGTTTTTTTTCAAGCATTCCCCGCCTTGGGAAATTAAGTGTAAAAATAGGGTCGTTCTCTACATCCGACCAATCTATCAGTTCATCTACTACATAGTTGTTAGTTTTAAAAGGGAGAACCCTGCCAACTACTTCAATCTCTTTGAGCATCTCTTCATTCAGTGATGCGATCTGTGGAATTGTACGGTAATTATGTAACGCGTACGTTGTTATTTGTTTATTCATCATAGTTATATTTGGGGGGCATTTATATAGGTTCTACAATGTACTAAAAATGTGTCAGATATACAAGATATACAAGGAGGCACACCAGATGTTTTAAAGTATTATAACACATAGAGGGCAACTCTATAACATATTTTTTATTTTTAATGGAAAATATATCAAAGCTACGCAAAAAAGCTGCGTACCTATTCTTTTATCTTTGTATCAGAATCAGAAATAAGATAAATTATGATCTTAAAAATCAGAAGTGAAAACGATCATCTGTTGGATATCCTTTTCAAGAATCCGGACACAGACTACGGACTGTATTTCAAAACATTAAAGAACGGGCAGATTGTAGGAAACGCAGTAAGCAAGCACTACTATGAAGTAATTTTCCAAGATACCAAATACAGCTATCTGCCCGAAGAAAGCAACCAGATAGATTATCAGAGTTATTGCACACCATTGGCTGTACTGCATATTTGCAATGAACTTTTCGGCCATATACTGAAGGAAAAGAATGAATTCTCAGAAAAACAGATTACATGGCTGGGCATTACGCAAGGTGTTGCCGATACCGAAAGTTGCACGATAGAGATACCGTCATTCTATATCGACTCCAGTTGGTTCCGCAACGGGCGGTTCCTGCCATCAAAATATTTTGATGGAGTAAAGGCGGAGCAACAGACTAACCGTATTTTTAAGCTGACGATTACAGCCAAATCTGTTTTCGAAGCCTTCAACCTGTTGGCCTTGGTGTCATTATTTACGCATGTGACCAACGACTACGGTATGTTTACATATATCGATGACCAGCTGGCGCAGAAATACGGGCGTATTTTGACTAATATCGAAGAAGTGCCATACTTCGTGTTCTATCTCTTCATTATGAAGGCTATCAAATCGGAACGACAGTTTAACGAACTGAAACCTGTATTTGAAAAATATCTGGAAGGGAACGGACTGAAAGCCAACCTCGTACTACAAGGCACATACCTGCAACGTACTTGGTTTATAACAAATCAGTTAGAGCTGGATATACCTATACTGGATATTGGTTGTGGAGAATTTACCTATTACAAGAAGATGATGGCGAAGGAATTTAAAGCGCCGTATTATGCTGTCGATAAAGACCCGCAATTTGAACGGCTGAGCGAAAACATCGCCCGCAGATATGAGGAGGATAACCTTGTATTCTATAACTCACTGGAACAATTTACATCCAACCAATTGGTAAACATACTGTTAACGGAAGTAATAGAACACAACCCGAGAGAGGAAGCCGATATATTGATAAAGAAAGCATTGTCTTATAACTTTAACAAACTGATCATTACCACTCCGAATGTAGAATTTAATCAGTTCTACAATATGGAGACAGCGCTTCGACACGATGACCATCGCTTTGAACTAACAAGGCAAGAGTTTGAGAAACTGGTCGAAGATTGTATTCTCTATACAGGAAAACCGGAACAATACAAAGTAGAATTTTTCCAATTAGGAGACAGCCTGAATGGTATTCAGCCAACACAAGGGTGTGTGATCAGTCAACAGTTATCAGTTAACAGTTATCAAAAAGAGAATTAAATGGAAGACTTAAAACGACTAAAAAATAGAATAGACTGGTTTTGTGAGAATAAGGTAAACGCTTTTTCTCCAACCATATCCCCTGCTCCAAAATCAATCGAACGAAACGAGATAGAAAGTATCTACGAAGGCATCCGCTACTTCTACAAAAATGGAGTGCAGGAAATAGTAGTACAAAAGAAGTATATGGGTTCTTATTGTGATATATACCTGAAAAAGAATCTTGAAGAAACCTATTTCGTTAGCCGCAACGGGCACAAAATAGACCATATAGACCTTGATGCTGCTGTAGAAGCCTGCCGCGGACTGCACAGCCGTATCGACTGGACGGATACGGCCATGCTTATCATCCAATCGGAACTGATGCCGTGGAGTGCTTTGGGTAAAGGATTGATTGAAAATGAGTTTGAAGGATACCTGAATGTACACCAGAATCACTATACTCATTTAGCGCATTCGGATGTATACGAAAAAATTGCAAAAGTAAAGGCTTCCCAACCTTACATACACTTTATTGAAGATAAGAATACTCTTTCTCTCAAGGAATTGAGAGAAAAGTATCCTCATCATATTATCCGCCAGTATGAATCGCTGGAAGCTTTTAATGTGCTCGAACTTGATACTTACAAGACAAGTATAGATATTTACGAAGCACAGATAAATCACTTTGGGAAAAAGGGGGCGATACACTTCAAACCGTTCAATATCCTGAAAAGAGTATATGAAGACGGCAGCGAACTGATTGTAAACGACAACCTTAGTTACAAAGAAGTGAATGACGATGAATATCTGAATTTATATATCCGCAATGATGAAGAATTTAACCATACAGTGCAGGAAGTCTACAAATGGTTTGCTACCTTAGAGCAGAATATGGAAGAGGGCATTGTGATCAAACCACGTCAGGCTTTTATAAAGAGTATGCCTCCGGCATTCAAAGTAAGGAACAATCAATACCTGACAATGATTTACGGAGTAAACTTTCACGACCAGTATGATTACTATCTTCAGAAACGAAAAGTCGATCGTAAATTGGAATGTTCTATCAACGACTGGATGATAAACCGGGAATTGCTGAAAGTAAAGTACAAAGACATCAACAAAGAAAACTATCTGCTGAAAAATCTCGTTTTCGACCGTATTATGGGTGAGAGGGTTGAAGCCGGATTGGATATGAGATTGTAATTATGACTTATACACAAAAAAAGTTTAACAACAGATATATTTTTTATTTCGAAGATAAAAATCTGACTTACGAGGAAGTTGTCGGAGCTATCGATCTTACAATAGCACCGGATGAAAAATCAGAAGATGAAATAACAAGTTGGACTGTTTCTTTTACTTTCAGAAAAGAAAATATTGAAGTTTATTTTGAACATTTCCACAGTCCTGACCACTATTTTTCATTCGAACTATATCCGTTGGGAAATAATTCGGAAGAGAACATCATAGAGCTTGGAAAGTTTATAGAACAGTTAGATCATTATTTATACAAAAAACGATGAGAAAAAATCCACAAATATTAATCTTAATCGGAGCGCCCGGATCGGGAAAATCCACATTTGCAAAATACCATATACGTACCGAAGAAAACTGGATGCGCCTGTGCCGCGACGATTTCCGCATGATGCACTTTACATACTCCAACCTATCGCCACGCGAAGAAGGGCTGATAACGGATATGCTCGATGTGTCGATAGAAGCATTGCTGAGAAAAAGGTGCAATGTACTGATAGATGCTACACACTGCCGTGCAGAATATCTGAATCATTATATCGACAAGTTCAATACGATGGCGGATATTTCCTTCAAAGTATTCGAAGCTGATGCTAAAGAACTGGCCGAACGCTGCGATAAACGAAACAAGGAAACAGGCAAATATATCCCTGCAAATGTGCAGAAACGTTATATCAAGGAACTGGAAGAATTGAAAAAGACGTTCGACTTCTCTCTTCGCCCGATGATAAAAAAGCATGAAGACCGCTTAGAGCAGAATACCAAACTACCAAAGGCGATTATCTGCGACCTTGACGGTACGCTTGCCCTGATGGACGACCGCAATCCGTTCGACGCATCCAGAAGCGATCAGGATAAGCTGAACGAACCTGTTGCCAATACACTGAAAGCTTTTGCAAAAGAAGGCTATCAGATACTGTTAGTCTCAGGGCGTGAAGACCGGTACAGCGAACCGACCTTACGTTTTCTCGAAATGCACAGCATCCCTTACCATCAGTTATGGATGCGTGAAAGTAAAGATTACAGAAAGGACTCGATTATAAAAAAAGAAATATTCGATGCCAAGATTAAGGATAAATATTACATCGAATTTGTACTCGACGACCGCGATCAGGTAGTAGAGATGTGGCGTAAGAAATTAAAACTGCCTTGCTTTCAGGTAAATTATGGGAATTTTTAAAAAAATCAGATGTATGTAGGGGCAATCCTTGTGGTTGCCCACAGATGTAATAAGCAGGCAGGGACAAGCCGCTGCCTCTGACAAAGGATATTATTTTCATGCTTTTGTCCTGAAAAATATTATCTTTACCCCTCAATTTCAAACTAAACAATGAAAACCTTTCCATCCGATACAAAATTTAAATACCCTTGGAGAAAATACCAGCAAAAAGTATTGGATGAACTTGATTACCACTTAGAAGACAGGCATCTGCATGTAGTAGCCCCTCCCGGTTCGGGAAAGACGGTATTAGGGCTGGAAGTCGCTTTAAGGCTAAACAAACCGACTTTGATACTTGCCCCTTCGCTTACCATACGCAATCAATGGATACAGCGCTTCTGCGAACTGTTCCTTGACACACATAAAGTGCCGGAATGGATATCGACAGATATACGCAGGCCTGCTTTTATGACCGTTGTTACCTATCAGGGACTGCACTCTGCCTGTAGCGGACAAGCCGAAAACGAAGAAGATGAACCGGAAGAAGAACATTCCCCTAAGAAAACCACTACGATCAAACCACATAATAAGTCGAATCTCGCGTCTATTGTCAGAGGGCTTAAATCCGTTGATATAGGGACGATTGTTGTAGATGAGGCGCACCACCTGATGAACGAATGGTGGCATACCCTGATCAAGGTTAAGGAGCAATTAGACCCATTCGTTGTAGGGCTTACCGCCACTCCACCCTATGATGTTACATATACCGAATGGAGGCGGTACCTCGACCTGAACGGCAGCATAGATACCGAAATATCAATTCCCGAACTGATTATCGAAGGAGACCTTTGTCCCCATCAGGATCATATCTACTTTTCGATGCCTACAGTAGATGAATACCAGAAGATAAACAAGTTCAGGAAAGACATGAACGACCTTTATCAGAAATTGACCCATTCGGATGTTCTTATAAAGGCGATTACAAGTATTCCTGCATGGAACCAACCGGAAAGTTATCTTGACTGGATTTACGACAATTTACCGATATATACATCATGTATCGTTTTTTTACATGCTAACCATATAGAAATTCCTCTTACCCACCTGAAAATTGTGACCGGGATTGAAGAAGAAAAAGAATTATCGAAAGTAAAAATTCCGGAACTATTATATGAACGTATAGAGATTCTTTTGAATTTCTTTCTCTTCCAGGGAAAAGGACTCTTTAACGGGTTTGAAGAAGAGAAAGAAAGCTTGATGAACCAATTAAGACGGTATGGAGTACTCGAACGGAATAAAGTCAACCTGCTTTACAATCAGCGGATAAACAAATTGCTTGTATCCAGCAACAGTAAGATTAACAGTATAAAAGAAATTGTAGATTTCGAACACAGCCATTTACAATCAGAATTGCGGATGGTTATACTGTCCGACTTTATACGGAGCGAATACCTGATGGTAAACAATATCAGCGCTGAAATAAACAAAATCGGCGTTATTCCTATATTTGAGTATTTACGACGGAATAACAATGATAATAAACAGCTGGGAGTGCTTACCGGTTCCATCTCCATTATCCCAATCAATGCAATCAGCCGTTTTCACGAGTTATGTGCAAAGTTCGGGTTTACAGAACTGGATCCGCTAACATACGAGTATATCGAAGGCTACAGGATTATTAAAACGAACGCGGCATTAAAAAACAAACTGGTACAAATTATTACCCAGCTCTTTCAGGAAGGGGAAATAGAAATATTGATAGGGACTAAATCCCTGCTGGGCGAGGGATGGGATGCACCTGCGATCAACAGCCTTGTCCTTGCCAGCTTTGTGGGTTCGTTTGTGTTATCCAATCAGATGCGTGGACGCGCCATCCGTACTCAAAAAGACAACCTATCGAAAACAAGCAACATCTGGCATCTGGTCTGTATAGACCCTACCGTAGAGAATGGCGGTACAGACCTTGAAGTAATGGGGAGGCGGTTCAGAAGTTTTGTCGGACTCTCTAATAATGAGGAACCCACTATCGAAAACGGTGTGCAACGCCTTAATGTTTTAAGGGACTCCTATACCGAAGAAATAGTAAGGGGTATCAATATCGTTACTCTCAAAGAAGCGGGAAGCAGGCATACCTTAAAGGAAAAATGGGAAAAAGCCATTGCCGGAGGGGTACAGATAGTAGAGGAGATTAAAATACCATTCTACAGCGAAAAAGGTATTGAGTATACAAAGCAGAAAAAACTATATATGACCAATACGATAAAGTACCTTATGGCAGATCTAGGACTGGTATTGGTTGCATTCGGCTCGCAATTTATCGAATCACTGCTACAAAACATTAAGGCGCTGCGTACACCGAAGGATTTCTATTATTTCTTTATACTGATGGCTCTTACCGGACTTTTTGTTTGTGGCAGGCAAACTTACCGGACACTTAAATTATATATCAAATACAGGGATATAGCAAAAGATATACAGCAAATAGGGAATGCTCTCCTTGCTGCATTGCTCAGGCAGGGTACGATGATATCTGATCCTGCAAGGCTCAGGGCTGTCGGATATTCGGACGAGAGCGGAGCTATTTATTGTTACCTTGAAGGGGGCAGTACATTCGAGCAGGCTGTATTTGTAGATTCGATGCAGGAAATCGTGAATGTAATAGAAAACCCACGCTATATAATCATCCGTAAAAGCAAATTCCTGGCAGAACAGATAAAAAGGGATTATCATGCCGTACCCGAAATTCTGGGCAGGAATAAGAAAATGGCTCAATATTTCTCACGGCAATGGATGGAACAAGTAGGCCCGTGTGAACTTATCTATACCAGAACTGTAGACGGACGGAAACAACTTCTTGAAGCACGGGTAAAAGCTCTTTCGGCCAATTTTACCGATGATAATATCTCCGAACAGGTAAATAAATGGAAATAAGCATTATCTTTGTATCCATAACAAGTAAGTGTCGTAGAGAAGGGTTACTTCGATAACGGGCCTAAGGTAGCTTAGATTCGGGCAACCGATTCCGCGAAGTGGGGTTGAAATCCGACAGGGCAAAGCAAACAGCGTAAGTCTCTCTGAGATGTCGAATGCCGGTTCACTGCCCTCAGGGGTAAGAACGTCCGTAGCCGCAAGGCAAGTCTCTTTTCGCCTGTTGCCTTACTTGTTTTTCTATTTTAGCTACCAGCCCCCCTCGTTGCTGCTCCGATAAAACAATCCCTCATCAAGAGTATTGCAGGGGCAATCGCCTATAACATGACAAAAATAACACTTAATATATGAATGAAAAAAATAGCCAAAAAAAAGACTAAAAATAGAGTTTATATTCAATAAGATTATATATGGTTTATTCTCTGTGATTTAATTGCCTCCTGCTTTAGCCGGAGGATAATAGTCTAATCAGATAATGGCTTTAGCCAAAATGTTTTGGCTAAAGTCGTTTTCTATCTGTATTATTATCCACGACTTGAAAGTCGTGGCAACTAAAACTCCTAAAAATATGCATCTTACTCTTTTATTGAATATAAACTCTAATGAACGAAAAAGAATCTCGAATAAAATATTTCGCTAAAATTTAATCATTTTTTCACCTAACGCAAAAAGGCTGCGCACCCCTGCTTTTACTTTGTATCATCAAACAAGAGATCATTGAAATACAACTTAAACAAGTGTCGTAGAGAAAAGGTACTTCGCATTAAGACACACTGCGTGCCGGTTCGATTCCGCTACTCTCACTTCTGAATATAAAAACGGGAGTACCTCGGTGGGCGCAGGAAGAAAACATCTTTTTTCAGTTGTTACCTTGTTTATTTTTGAAAATATAAAACGAGTGTCGTAGAAGAGGGTTACTTCGCACTTTTAATGCCCGGGACAGGGGTTCGAGTCCCCTCACTTCCGCTAATATAAAAAAATCAGGGAGTGTAGCTCAGTGGTAGAGCAGGATAAACAGTCTCTTTTCGCCTGTTACCTCGTTTATTATTTGCTCCTGTAGCTTAAAAGGAAAAGCCTGTGGAAAAATTTAATCTTACCATAGAGTGTACGGATAGCCCTGTAACGGCTGCGCGCGGTTATAGGTAGATTTTACAGATGCACCGAAAGTATTAGTTTATAAGTAGGGAAGCGTATTTAGAGCCGTACTGCCCGAGAGGGAATGTGAGTTCGAATCTCATTAGGGGCACAAAACTTAACAACAATATTGCAATCTCTATCAAAAGATACAAGAAAGGAATTGAAACACTTTCTAAGTCCACCAAGTGGAGCTAATATGGATAACCACAGGTAAAACCTGTGGAAAAAGCGGATAGGGAGAGACCGTCTCCGCAGGAGGCGAATGGCATTTATTTTTATTATTTGCCTCCTACGGAGGCATATTTTCCAGTCAGTCTCTACCACGGGTTTTTTACCCGTGGTTATCCACCTTCAGTCCCTTCGGGACAATAAATTTGTAAAAAAATATCATCTACTGTAATATTTTTTTACACTCTTCATTAATACCATCTAAAAACAAACTCCTGATTATAAGAAGCTTAACAAATATGGCATGATATTGGATTCATATTGAGAAAATCACATGATGCACTATGAAACATATTTGTCTCTTTATTTTAATTTTGTTAGCAATAGAAGCTGTTTCTCAAGAAAAGAAATGGACATTGGAGGAATGCATGATATATGCAATTGAAAATAGTCCTCGAAAAAACAAACAAGAAGCCAAAAACAATATTTATCAACAAAACTATCTCGAAGCGATAGGGAATTTACTGCCTTCACTGAATGCGAGCACAAATGCATATTTCAATTTTGGCCGCGGGCTCGATGCCGAAACAAATACATATACCAATATAAATTCATTCAGTAATAATTATAGCCTGTACACCTCTTTAGTGCTGTTTGACGGACTGGCGAATATCAACAGGGTAAAAATGCAAAAGATGAATAAGCTGATGGGAAAGCAGCAATTGCAGGATACCAATGACATGATTGCCTATGAAACAATGGAAATTTTCTTCAATGTACTCTACTATAAAGAATCGGTAAAACTTGCCGAACAACAACTGAAAGAAAGTTCTGAAAACCTGAGGCAAATAAAACGGATGGAAGAACTGGGAGTAAAAGGCTTTCCCGATGTGGCAGAAATGCAGGCCAAGGAAGCCGCCGACAACTATAGCCTGACACGTCAAAAAAATCTGCTGACAATAGAAATGATAAGGTTGAAGGAAAAAATGAATTTCCCGATAGATGAAAACCTTGCTATAGAAGACTATACGTCCGACAAACTAATAGTAAAGACCGAAGAAACGGCATTGGAAATATACAACCAGTCCCTTGTTTTTCTGCCTAAAGCTTTAGTAGCACAGTCTACTCTCGCAGCAGAAGAATTATCTTATAAAACATCGAAAGGCAGCTTATTCCCAACCATCTCGGTCGATGCCGGATATTCGACAAACTTCTCCCGCTACATGGATGGAAGTGAATACCCGTCTTTCAAAAATCAGTTTAAGGACAGAAGAGGGCATTATATCGGGTTTAGCCTGTCCATACCTATCTTTAATGGTTTTTCCCGTTCTGCAAAAGTAAAGCGAAGCAAACAGCAGGTTATAATCGCCAAAAATGAAAAAGACGAAACCCTTCGCTCCATATACAGCGAAATAGAACAGGCTGTAGCCGACATGAACGGACAGGTAGACGAATACTATCAGGCAAAGAAACAAACGGAGGCCATGTCGGTAGCTCAGGATGCAAACCTGCGTAAATATAAGGAAGGATTAATCAGCCCGCTCGAACTGCATACCAGTGCCAACCGCCTGTTTCAGGCAAAAACGGAAGAACTGAACGCCATGCTTAAATATTACCTCAAGAGAAAACTTGTAAACTATTATAAAGGCCAATCATATATAACAGAATAATCAGAAGAATATGGATACTATACTAGAAAAAAAGAAAGGCTTAAAAAAGAAACACATCCCATATATCGCTGTCGGTATCGTTGTACTGATTGCCATGTGCTGGATGATATTCGGGAATCATGCCTCTAAACTGAATGTTGATAAAAACAAAGTGACAATCCAGGATGTATCGAAAGGGGAATTTAACGATTACACCCGTGTCAACGGACAGGTACAACCCATTACCACCATACAGCTGAGTGCAATAGAAGGAGGGATGGTTGCCGAAAAACTGGTAGAAGAAGGTTCGATGGTACATCAGGGACAAGTCATCATACGCCTTACAAACCCGATGCTAAACCTAAGCATTCTCGACAGTGAGGCACAGTTGGCCGAGAAACAGAACTTTCTCCGTAATACGCAGGTCTCAATGGAACAGGAGAAGCTGAACCTGAAAAAAGAGAAGCTGCAACTGGACATGGACGTGGAAAGAAAAAAAAGAAAATACGAACAATATAAACAGCTTTATTCCGAAAATTTAACCTCGAAAGAAGAATACCTACAGGCTAAAGAAGATTATGAATTCGCGGTCAATGGCAGGAACCTCGTTATGGAACGCCAAAAGCAAGACTCCCTGTATAGAGGCATACAGATAGCCCAAATGGAAGAAAGCCTCCACAATATTCGCCAGAACCTCGTATTAGGACGCCAGCGAATCGACAATCTGGATGTAAAAGCTCCGGTAAACGGGCAGCTCGGGTTATTGGAGGTAGAAATCGGGCAATCGATAAACAGCGGCAACCGTATCGGGCAGATCAGCGTCCTGTCCGATTACAAGATCGAAGCCCTTATAGACGAACACTATATAGACCGGGTAAAACAAGACCTCGACGCTACATTTGAAAGGCAGGACAAAAAATATAACCTGCAAGTACGAAAAGTTTATCCGGAAGTAAGGGATAAATCGTTCAAAACTGACTTTACCTTTGTAGGCGAACGTCCTGATAATATCCGTACAGGACAGACATACTATATTAACCTGCAACTGGGGCAGCCTACAGAAGCCGTACTTATTCCGCGCGGAACATTTTACCAGTCTACGGGTGGCAGATGGATCTTTGTAGTTACACCCGATGGCAGCAAGGCTATACGCAGGAGTATAACGATAGGGCGCCAAAATCCTACTCACTACGAAGTGACAAGCGGGCTGGAACCCGGAGAAAAAGTTATAACCTCATCGTATGATTCATACAACAATGTAGAAGAGTTAACACTTAAATAAGCACATTATGAATATATTAAGAGCATACAAGCGGACTCGTTTCTTCCTGTGGATAAACATCGCCGGACTGGCAATAGGGCTGGCATCAGCCATTATGCTGATTCTTTTCGTAACAAACGAGCTGAGCTATGATAAACACATAAAAGACAGCGAGCGTATCATCAGCCTGAATACCGTAATGGAACGGAACGGAAACGTCTCTGAAATACCAATCGCTACAAGGAAAGCACTGGTCGAAATCCCTCTGAAAGTACCTGGAATAGAAGCAGCTACACAGATATATAAGATTGGGGCTATTGACTTTAAGTACAATAACGAAGATTATATCGACGTTCCCGCCCTTATGACCGAATCCGGCTTCTGTGATGTATTTGGCCTTGAGTTTATCGAAGGAAATAAAGATGTACTGAACGTTCCCTTATCACTGGTAATTACCGAAAAATATGCAAACCTGCTTTTCGGAAGCGCGGCTGCTGCTATTCATAAAACCATAGATATGGGCGACGAAACACATACTATCGGAGGTATTGTAAAAGACCTGCCTTTAAACACACATTTCCGGTTCGAGATTCTTTCGGCTATGGATAATAATACCAAAAGCTATCCATCGATAGAGTTTTTCACTTTCTATAAGCTAAAGGAGGGAGTCTCCATAGAAGACACACGGGCTTCGATAGAGAAAGAGTATACGGTTATGGTCTCTGAGTTTTTACAAGGATTTGGAGGAAGTGCTGTAGGTAAAACTGAAAAATTAACCGACCTATACTTAAAAACACAGGCAACCAGCACCTTGGGGAAGAAAAGCAGTATGAGTTTTATCTGGATGCTATCCATCATCGCCGCGTTTATATTACTACTGGCGATAACCAACTTTGTGAATTTATTTATAGCGCAGGGAGAAACACGCATACTGGAGATAGGTGTACGAAAGACCAATGGGGCAACGAGAAAAGACATATCCAAGAAATTTTTCTCCGAAATACTGACTGTGGTATTTATCGCGTTTGCCATAGGGTTCATATTATTAATAATATGTACTCCTCATTTTGCAAAAATAATAAACAGGGATATTGACCTGACCCAATTGTACAATCCTGTTTTTATTATCGCCACAATACTTTTGTTCTCTCTTACTGTATTCCTTTCTGCGTCTTATCCGACTATTTATCTGACAAAGTTCAATACTCTGGATATTCTGGCCAAAAGAATACATTTTTCGAAACGGAAACTGACTGGTATCTCCATCACTTTTCAGGCTATAATAACCATTATTATCATATCCTTCATTCTGGTAGTTAATAACCAAACAGACTATTTACGGAAGCAGCCGCTGGGTTACAACCCAAAGAATGTACTGATAATGGGCATGAGTAAGGAGATATGGCAAGGATATAACAGCCTGAAACAAGAACTGGAGAAAAAGCCCGGAATAAAACAGGTAAGTATGGCTCATCATACCTTCGGAGGAGGGCCGAGCGGACAAGGAATTTCATTGCCCGGCGAAAGTACTCAAAAATCGATAAGTGAGTACCGTATTCATACCGGTATATGCGAACTAATGGAATTACAACTGGTAGAAGGTACATTTTACAGGGAAGATGATCCTACGAATGAAAAGACAGTGATACTCAACGAAGCCGCGATCAAAGACCTGAACCTGACCTACCCTGTTGTTGGCACCACAGTGGACTATAAAGGGCAGAAAGAAATAAGGGCTGTTGTCAAAGACTTCTATTACGATGAGTTGGAAAATCCTATCACCCCTATAGTTCTCCGGTATATAGGAGGTGGTGGAAATGTATATATCAAATATGACGATAATATGTCGCGTAACGAAGTAGAACAAACAATAAGAGACGTATTAAGCAACTTTGATTCTACCTACATACTCAACCCCACATGGCTAGAGGATGTATATACCAGCAAATTTGATATACTCGATGTACAGTCGCGAATATTGATAATAGCTTCGATATTATCAATATTTATCTCGGCTATCGGCCTGCTGGCGATGCACATGCTAAGCACAATGCGCAGGAAGAAAGAAGTAGGGATACGAAGAGTAAACGGAGCCAGTTCCGAATCTATATTCGCTTTACTTTCGGTAGATATATTGAAGTGGATTCTTATTGCCGGCATCATAGCTATACCTGTCGTATATTACTTCGCTTCGGAATGGCTGAGTAATTATGCCAACAGGGCTTCGCTCAACTGGTCAGTCTTTATACTCCCCGTTCTGCTTCAATTCATCATTACTATAATAGTTACATCAGGGGTTACGATAAAGACCCTGTCGCAGAACCCTGCAGATGTACTGAAAACCGAATAAGATAACACGCAAATAGATATAATATAATTTAATAACGAACTTAATATATATTATCATGATACAAATTAAAGACCTGAAAAAAATCTTTCGTACAGAAGAAGTAGAAACAACAGCATTAAACGGTGTTTCACTAGATATAAGCAAGAGTGAATTTATTGCTATTATGGGACCTTCGGGATGTGGTAAATCAACATTGCTGAATATACTGGGCCTGTTGGACAACCCCACTTCCGGAGAGTATAAATTAGATGGTACAGAAGTCGGGAATCTGAAAGAAAGGGAACGCACTTTATCACGTAAAGGCAATATCGGATTCGTTTTCCAAAGTTTCAACCTGATAGAAGAAATGACTGTATTCGAAAATGTAGAACTGCCGCTTACTTACCTTAAAGTAAAAAGTTCGGAACGTAAGGCCAGAGTGGAAGAAGCCCTCAAAAGAATGAATATCGGCCACCGTTCGGGGCACTTCCCTAACCAGTTATCGGGCGGACAGCAACAACGCGTAGCCATAGCCCGCGCCGTAGTAGCCAATCCCAAGCTGATTCTGGCCGATGAGCCTACCGGTAATCTCGACTCGAAGAACGGGCAGGAAGTGATGAACCTGCTTTCAGACCTGAATAGGGATGGCACTACAATCATTATGGTAACACACTCACAACACGATGCATCCTATGCGCACCGTATCATAAACCTGTTTGACGGACAGATAGTAACTGAAGTTGCGAATAAACTCTAAATATTAATCACTAAAGAACGACAAAATTATGTGGTTAACAAATTTAAAAACATATCGCAAATTTCTGGGTAACAACAAATTCTTCACATTGGTTACGATCATGGGATTTGCAATATCTCTGATGTTCGTTTTACTACTCAGCATATATGTAAAACAGGAACTGTCGATAGACCAGTTTCACAAGAACAAAGACAGGATATTCTTACTTGCCCAGACTAAAGAAAAGGCAAACTTTGCCAATCCGGCAGCCGATTTAATTAAAGACAATCTTCCGGAAGTTGAATCCTTTACCCGCCTTGTAGGCCGTAATGTAACAATAGAGACGCCTAACGGGAAAGTGAATATGGAAACGCTATTTGCCGATTCGGCATTCTTCAATATGTTCTCCTTCCCCTTAGTAGAGGGCGAACCTTCGAAAGTTCTGGCTACGAAGAAATCCGCTGTTGTCACCGAATCTTTTGCAAAAAAGATGTTTCAGGACGAAGACCCGATAGGCAAACCCCTCAATCTGGATGACAGCACGTCCCTGACTATAACGGGAATAATGAAAGATTTTCCGAAAAATTCGCAAATACCACAGAATGAAGTTGTGGTCAACTATCAGATGATAGAAAAAAACTGGGGTGGAGATATCTTAACAACATGGAATAACTCTTCCTTTACCATGTATTTTATGGCAAAAGAGGGAGCCGACTTAGAGGCTAAGACTCCACAGATTCTGGAACTTTTTCATAAGAGCAGCTATTGGATGTACACTCAGGGATTCGCTAAGGAAGTTACTTTTATCCCCCTCACCGAAGTTTATTTCAGCGGTGTACATACAAACTTTTCAGGGATCAGGACAAACAGTAAAACGCTTGTTTCCATATATCTCACTATCACAATCCTTATTCTGGTAGTAGCTATTCTCAACTATATCAACCTGTCGGTTTCGCAGGCGGGAAAGAGAGGAAAAGAGGCGGCTATGAAAAAGCTGCTAGGTTGCGACAAGAAAGGTATAATTGTCCAGTTTGTCTCCGAATCGGTAATTATGACGTTCGTTTCATTTTTTATCGGGCTGTTCCTCGCTTTTCTTGCCGAACCGTTCTTCAACGATGTATTGAGTACAGACCTTGGTCTTGGGCAGCAATTGCAAAATATCCCGTTTAGTCTTTTGGTTATAGCTTCAATATTTATTATCGGGCTTATATCCGGATTAATTCCGGCGATGATCGTATCTAAATTCCAGCCGATCGAGGTGGTTAAGGGAACATATATGCTGAAAGTAAAATCGGTCTATTCCAAAATATTGATTTCGTTCCAATATATAGTCGCTATCGCCCTTCTTACTTGTAGCGCCTTTATCATCAAACAGACGTTCTTTATGAAAAACTATGACTTGGGCTTCAATAAAGACAATATATTAAAATTGGATAACACGATAGAACCTGAACGTATACCGGCCTTACGCAGCCTGCTGGAAGGAATAGCGGGAGTAGACAAGGTTTCATTCCCTAGTGGCAGCCCTCTCGATGGGGGAAACAATAACTCGTTCTCGTACAAGGGGCAGTCGCTAAGCTTTCAAACTTTTTCAGTTGACACGGCCTTTTTCGAAATTTTCGATATAAAAATAAAGCCGACAGGGATAACCCCATCCAATAATACAGTATGGGTAAACCAAAAAGGATACGATGCGCTGCAACCGGATAGTATTTCCCATACAGTTAACTTCGAAGAGGGTGGAAATTCTGTGCAAATAGCCGGGATTACAAACGATATTCATTTCAGGTCTCTGCACACCGAAACCGGCCCGCTGATGCTTAATTTAAGACAGGACGGATGGTGGCCATGGTCTATAATAGTAAAGATAAAAACAGGGGCTGATCTTTTCAAAACAGCTGACGAAATAAAGCAGGTATATTCTGAATTTAACGGAGGAATACCTTTTGACGCGAAATTCGCAGACGATACAGTACAAGAGTGGTATACAAAAGAGGAAAAGACATCAAAAATACTGATTGCCTTCACTATACTCACTTTTGTTATCTTACTGATGGGCATTCTGGCCATGTCGCTTTATTATGTACGGCAAAAAGAAAAGGAAATAGGAATAAGGAAGGTAAACGGCGCGACAGAAAAGGAAATCATGGCAATGCTGAACATGAACTTTATCCGTTGGATTGTGATGGCATTTGTCATAGCTGTTCCCATTGCATATTATATAATGCAACAGTGGCTCGAAAATTATCCGTACAGGATATCACTCAGCTGGTGGGTATTTGCCCTGACGGGCCTACTAGTCGTAGTCCTTTCGGTAGCATCCATCTCTGTACAAAGCTGGCGGGCAGCCTCAGCTAACCCTATAGATTCCATAAAGAGCGAATAATATTTAATAATTAAGTTAATGGGTCAAAACACCATGCTGAAGATAGTCCAATTATCTTTGGTGTGGTGTTTTAGGTTACCACCATGCAGGCGCATAATATACCGGGAAATGCTCAGTCCAATACCCGTACCCGATTCGCGGGTAGTAAAAAACGGAATAAAGATATGAGGTACAACCTCCGCCGGTATAGGTTTGCCGTTATTACAAATATCAATCTGTATTCTGTCCTGATTATCAATTACCTTTATCAGTATCTTCCCTTCTCCTTCGGCCTCTATTGCTTCCTCCGCATTTTTAATCAGGTTCATCAATACCTGTGTTATCTGAGTTTCATCCGCAAATAACATAACCTCCGATGGCGCGACTATCTCGAATGATATATTCTTCTCTACAAAACGGTATGACTCAAGATGAGAGACTTTCCCCAGCAATGACACTAATTCAAATTGGTTCCGCTGTGGCTTTGGCACACCAGTAAAACGGCGGTAAGATTCCACAAAGGAAAGTAAGCCTTTAGCCGTGGTATTTATCGTTTCCAGCGCTTCTATCGTATTCCTGTTTAAGGTATCGTTGTTTTGGCTGTTCTCTTTATGAGAATACAACAAGGTCTCGGTCAGAGAAGTGATGGGCGCTATAGAATTCATTATCTCATGGGTCATAACCCGGATCAAACGTATCCACGATTCTATCTCTTTAGCTTCCAGTTCATTCTCTATATTGTTAAATATAATGACCTTCATTAAGCCCCTGTTCAGCTTAATGTCTGATACATTCAGGCTTATTTGTATTTCTTCCCTCTCGTTTATCAGCTTTATCTGTATATTATCCCCTGCCTGAAGTTCCTTGAACAGCTTCGGGTAATTATCGTCTATATATCTCAACTGGCTCAAATGTGTAAAGACCTGTAATCCGAGCAGTTCTTTTGCCGCCTGATTTACAGTATTCACATTCCCTTTATCGTCGTATATCACAATACCGGAGGAAACACTCTCCACTATAAGGCTAAGGAACTTCTCGTTTTCTATTACTTCTTTTCTGGCGTTTGTCAATATTACCCTTATCCGGTTCAGCATATTATTAAGCTCCCTCTCGCGCCTCGATGTCTTATTCTCTGTGAAATAGAAAGAATAATCGCCATTATCCAGCGCGTTCAACAAGAAAAGTATGTTTTCGTCATATTTCTTGTAATGATAATACATGGCATTTAGGCTTTCGAATACCAGTAAACCCGGAATCAACGAATAAATATATTCTCCTATAGTGATGCAGTATGTAAACATTGCAACAGAAAGGATAAGCAATGCCGTAAAGAAAATAAGCCGGTATAAAATAGATTTGAACATAATCTGATATTTCAGGATATTCCGTACTTCTTCATTTTATTATATAATGTCGGGCGTGTAATACCCAGTTCCTCAGCTACTACGGAGATATTTTTATTGTGTTTCTTCAACGATTTTTCTATCAGTATCTTTTCCATCTCTTCTATCGAAATAGATTCTATAACAGATGCCCGGTCTTCAACCGCACGGGTATGGAAATCATAATCCTGCAATACATTACTATCGCTCAATATTACAGCCTTCTCTATAGCATGTTGCAGTTCGCGTACATTGCCCGGCCACGTATAGCCTTCAAGTTTCGCTATTACCTTATCACTCAGAACCATACCGGACTTGTTATATTTTTTCGAAAACCTGTTCAGAAAAAAATCAGCCAACAACACAATATCTTCTTTCCGCTCTCTTAGTGGCGGCACTTCGATATGTATCGTGTTAATCCGGTATAGTAAATCTTCACGGAACTCTCCGCCCTTTACCGATTCGAATAAATCCTTATTTGTCGCCGATATTAACCGGATATCGACAGGAACAGGCTTATTATCCCCCACCCTCACAACCTGACGGGACTGAAGCGCCGTCAATAACTTAGCCTGCAACGGATAACTGAGATTTCCTATTTCGTCCAGAAAAAGGGTTCCTTTGTCCGCTGCCTCAAATTTCCCGGCACGGTCTGTCCTGGCATCTGTAAACGCGCCTTTCACATGGCCGAAAAGCTCGCTTTCGAACAAGGATTCTGTAATGGAACCTATATCAAGGCTAATGAGCGTCTCATTGGCTCTGTGTGACGAATAATGTATCTTCCGTGCGATGAGTTCTTTTCCTGTTCCATTCTCTCCGGTAATCAGGATATTGGCGTCAGTTTGAGCCACTTTATTTATCAGCGAAAGCAAGTTTTTCATCGGTTCCGATCGCCCCCAGCATATATCGTCTTTATTCAGTTCCTGATTGAGGACAGATTGTTTCTCCCTCAGCTTTTTCACTTCCTTCTTCGAAGCCCTTAGTTCGTATGCCGATTGCAAAGTCGCCAATAGTTTCGTATTGTCCCACGGTTTTACAACGAAGTCTGTAGCTCCTTGCTTCAAAGCCTTTACGGCCAATTCTATATCGGCGTATGCCGTAAATAACACAACCGGTATTTCAGGGTCTGCCTTCTTAATCTCAGATAACCAGAATAAGCCTTCGTTCCCATTATTTATACCCGCTGAAAAATTCATATCCAGCAGTACAACATCCGGATTTTTCTCTTTCAGTGTGTGCACCAATGTATTTGGAGAAGGTAATAAAAGCACCTGTTCATAATAATTATCTAATAAGATACGCAAAGCGCTCAGCACATTTTTGTTATCATCGATGATAAGGATACACCCTTTTTTCATTTTATATTTATTCGTTTTACTTCTACCTGCCACTTAGCGCAACAGGCATGTCTGAAACATAATATCCGGAAGGACTGGTGTACATCCGGCCGCTCACACAAATATATGAAAATAATCTGTAGTGCATTATTGACTAATACCGATTTTGAAACCATGACCGGCCTATTTTATATGCTCTCCATGCGTTATTTTAGAATTACACGCCGTTTTATAGCATCTAAGATAGAAAGGTTCCCCGGATGTTAAAAATCGAATTTCCTGAAAGAAATATTTAATCGCGCAAAAAGGCTGCATACCGCTGTATTTCCTTTGTATCATCAATCAAGAGAGATTGATATATAAACAATAATATAAAGTAAGTGCCGTAGAACAGAGTTACTTCGCATTGTGGTTGCCCGGGTTGCGGGTTCGAGTCCCGCCATCTCAGGATGTAGCTCAAAAGGTTAGAGCAGGATATAGTCTCTGTTCGCTTGTCGCCTTACTTATTATATAACTATCAACAAGTGTCGTAGGAAAGAGTTACTTCGGTATGCTATCGCCAACAATTGACAAAGGGTTCGACTCCCGCATCGTCCAAGGCAGGACAAAGTTTGCTCTTTGCGTTTGTTACCTTGTTTATTTAACATAACAGAATGTCGTAGAAAAAAGATACTTCGGCACCAACTTAGGGGAGGAATAGTGAGGCCGTAAATCCGGCGAGACTATCCGGTTCGATTCCGGCAAGCTATGCCCCGTTATGCTTTTTTCGCCTGTTACTTCTGTTCCTTCATAAAATCAGGTGTCGTAGAAAAGGAGTTCTTCGTTCCAATCCGGAAACTCAGGTGCAATTCCTGACATGTGAAAGCATGTAGTTGAGAGCAAAACGTCGGAAGTAAGGCCTTTTCGGCTTATTACCCTGATTTTTTATACAGCAGGTTATCTTATGTTTTTATTTACCTTCAGCCGCCGCCTGTACAGTAGTCATTACACGAAGGAAATTACCGCCCCATATCTTAGCTATATCCTCGTCCGAATAACCTCTCTCAAGAAGCTTTACCGTAATGTTAATCATATCGTTACTGCCATTGCAGCCAATAAGCCCGCCGCCACCATCAAAATCGGAAGCGATGCCAACGTGGTCTATCCCGGCTACCCTGACTGCATAATCTATATGGTCGATAGCATCAGACAACGAGGCCTTCTTCCTGTCCTTATTGATAAACAAGTCTACCAGACAAATCTGTACCACACCTCCATTTTCAGCTATGGCCTGCATCTGCTTATCGGTCAGGTTACGGTCATGAAAGCATAAAGCCTTAACCGCTGAATGGGAAGCGATAACAGGCTGGGCAGACAAACCGATTACATCCCAGAAAGTCTTTTCCCCGGCATGCGATACATCTATCATAACACCCAGACGGTTCATTTCTTTTATAACCTCTTTACCAAAAGGGCTCAAGCCGTTCCACTCACGATGTGTATTGCTCGATGTGTCACATATATCATTATCCTTGGTATGGCAAAGCGTAATATAGTTTACACCCATATCCCTGAAACGGGCAATATTCGATATATCCTTCCCTATTCCATAACCGTTCTCGATCCCTATAAAGATGGCTTTCCGCCCCGACTGCTTTATACGCTCAAGGTCACTCGCTGTATAGGCTATTTCACAGATATCCTTGTTATTCTCAACTTGTGAGTGTATCCCTTTTATCAGCCTTTCTATCTTATCCACAGCCTTTTGCGACGACAGCTTATCCCGTGCTCCCTGTCCTGTATAGGCGGCGAAGAAGATAGCATCGAGCATGCCTTCCTCCATCTTGGGAATGTTTACCTGATTGCTTTCACGTTTGCCAATACCGAAGCCTGCTTTCTTAAATTCCAGAGGCGTATCACAGTGTGTATCAATAGTAAAGATACGCTTATGCAGTTCCTTTGCCTTTCGGAAGGTCGTGGCCTCACTTACTATAAAACTGAATAACTTCAACATGGTTGTATCTCCCCCCCAGACATGTCCTTCGGGATGCCATTGCACTCCGATGATTTTACGGTCAGGATATGCTTCTATCGCTTCAACAATACCATCCGACGTTTTCCCTACCGCCCTGAAACCGGGAGCGACAGCCTTAACTCCCTGATGGTGGTATGTATTGGTGGAAACTTCGGTCAATCCCAACACTTTGGCCAGTTGGGAATCCTTTGTGATGGAAACGGTATGTGTGCCCTTATCTCTTGGTTCGCTCTGGCTATGCTTTATACTTTTATCCCTGTGCTGACTAGGTATATCCTGATAGAGCGTACCGCCGAAAGCTACATTGATAGCCTGCTCGCCCCGGCATATCCCCAATAGGGGTATATTGCGGTCTGTAGCCAGTTTTAACAATACAAGGTCATAAATATCCCGAACGGAATCTATCACATTCATATCGGGTATGGCTTTCTCTTTATAATATCGCGGGTCAAAGTCTTCTCCGCCTATCATGACCAATCCGTCCAGATCCTTTACAATATCCCTCAATAGTTTGCCGTCCGTCATCACCGGAATAATAACAGGTTTGCCGCCAGCCTTGAGAATAGCCTGAATATAAGTTCCGCCTACACTGGAACCTCCACTCTGGGTACGGCTTGCCGATACTCCGATAAGCGGCTGTTTCGTAGCCCTTAAATCTACGAAATATGAGTCTGTATATTCATATAGCTTTTGTAAATCGGGAGTAAGTACTTCCTGCGCTTTCAGAGGCAAAAAATTCAGCAATAGCACTACAACAGATATATTGATTATAATTTTTTTCATCTATATTATCTTTTATTTAATCAATGCAATGTTCCTGTTCATATTCAGTCATCAACCTGTCGATTTCAGCATAGAACCTGTCTACATCAAAATCTTTTGGTTTACGTTTCATGTCCTTTATCCGGAATATGGCTTCTAACATACCTTTGTGTAGATATGCAACCTGCTCACATTTCGATATATCAAAAAACTCATCATAAAACAAATTTTTATCATATTGCTCCATTATGCTCAGGTCTTTGCTTTTCCCATACTGGTACTTCTTCTCATTATCGATATATTTATCAATGTCCTGTCGGGCATAGTCTAATATATCGTAAGAAAAATAGACAGTATTTACAGATTTTCCAAAATCTATCTTGTAGAGGTTATTATTCAGAAACTTCTCAATATGATTGGTGTTGAATAATATTTGTTTTTCCCGTATACCCTGACAGCGATAATTCATAAAATGGAAGCGGAATGGAGTAATTATTTTGATGTATATTTTCTTTATAACATCTTCTGAAAGTAATAATCCGTCGGCACGTAGTGTATCTGTATAATCTTCTATAATCCTTTCCAGAGGTGTACTTTTGTGCTGTTTGAGGTATTTCAGCCAATAGCGGAGTATATACAATAACCCGTTCAGAGCAGCCTTGTATCGCTCCGTTTCATCTGCATTTGCATAATAATCGTAGTCGATATGGACATTGAGGCGGGCTGTTGGCGGAATACCCATATAGGAAGAAACGGAGACATTATCATCCTGCTTATCTACATCTATATCCTTTTCTATAAACAGATTGAATGTGACAGGTAATAAGTTATCTCCATAGTCGTGCCTGTTCAGAAAATCGACATAGTAGGCCTGGACTTTATCTCCAAGTGGCTTACCTTTAACTCGTTGCCAGACATGTACAAAGAAGGAATAGTATCTTAGGCTCGTATCATTTTTCATTTGTTTTATCTATTTGTTTATCAGACTACCCAAAAATAACGTAAAAGGATCATCGTTTATACATTTCTTTCTGAAATCAATAAATCTAACAAGTTTAATTATATTTTTTTAAAAATAAATATTGAAAAGGTATTTAAATCCTGTCTTTTACTCATTTATATAACTCAGTTCTTATTTCTACCAGTATCTTCTCTGCCATATCTTTGTCAGGGATATCCTGCAAGTCGCTATCTATGGCATACCGTTTTATTTGTTGCATCAGCCCGTCAGCCATAACGAGTAATTGGTCATATTCCATTTTCCCTGATTTTATATCCAACAGTTGCACTCTGTTAGGGCGTTTAACGTTTAGTTTGCCGTCACGGAATATCTCTTGGGCAACCTGCAAAAGGCGTATGGTATGCATAATATTTTTGGCATCATAGTTCTTTCCGTGTTGCTGGTTACCCTGGTAGCGCATTTCGTTACGGTTGGCAACCCAGTCCCAATATTCTTTGTACTCTTTGCAATACAGGGAATATGCTTCTATGTTGAATGACAGATAGGCTATTTCTTTCTCACCTTTCTGTATTGATGATAACGATACTTCGTTAGCCACAGGGCTGTGAACGATACCTTTATAGCTAAACTTGCTATCTATATCATAAAAAAGCGCATACAAGCCTTTGGTATGGGCGATGGAACTCAGGCCACACCCTTCTTGTGCATATCCCTTGTTCTTTAGCCATTCCTTAACGGGTACAGATGAGTAACCTTCGAGGATAAAACAGAAATCCAGTACGTCTTTCCGTTCTTTTTCTACCGGGTTAACAATCTTCTTTTTGTATCCTCTGGCTTTTTTTATCTGGGAGTGTGCATAACCAGCGAAGGTGTCTTTGCAAAGCTTTGACAGGAACGTGCTGATATGTAATTTCTCCATCAGGGGATGTTTATACAATATACAATCTTCAGGAGATGCCAGTACTTCCAGTATATTGGGGTTGTTCCTGCACAGTAAATCTACAAAACGCCCTAATTCATAATATACTTCATCGTTGGTTTCATTGCTAACCTGCGCTACATAGTCCAGTCCGAAGAACTGGTCTTTAGGCAGGTAAAATACTCCTTTCAGGTCGGTATCCGAAGTCGGGGTATCCAGTCCATAGGCTTTACTGCCACTTATACATTCAAATAGCAAAAGCCCTTTATCTTTTATATCCTGTATTGTCATTTTTCTGTTACTGTTTTTCTGAATAGCATGTCCGCCGGAGTTATATCGAAATATTGCTTATTATATTTTTCCGAAGTCTTGCAACAATAATCAAAAGTTTTGTCTATCCAGCTTTTTATCTCCGGCGCAGGTTTTATTATATAACGCTCTTTAGCTGTACTTTTTTCCTGTATTAAAGATAGTATTTTATTTTATTAACTCTAACAGGGGAGAGATATTCATGGGCGCTATGCTGTTCTTTTCTATACACCACATGGCAGCTAACAGAGGACGTAATATGTAGAATAGTTTCTTTATTTTCAGTTCTTCATCTTTTATCGAAGCCATTGCGCCTCTAGCTATTCCCAGATAGTGATGTATATTGCTTCTACGGCAGAAGTAATTTTGACACAGGTTCCATACCTCATCTTTAAACCCTTCCTGCTCGTAATAAACTACGGGAGACTGTATCCATTCGAAAGGCGTTGTATTGGAACGGCTTATCAGCTTCATGGTTTTTCTTATATCCCAACCATTTATGTCTAATTCGTCTGTCAGGGGAAAGTTCAGATAATCATCCGTCTCCTTTATTGACAGGTAGCTATCTAACGGACGCACGTATATAAATCTGACATCATAATCGCTGTCGGGGGAGGGGAAACCCCATGCGCGGCTACCCGATTCGCAGGCATAGAGTATTCTTATTCTATGTCTTTGTTCTATTTCTTGCAGTTTTCCAGTTATCGTTGTTTTCATCTACTGTTTTCTGTTTTTTTGTACAAAGAAAATATAATGTAGTGCAACTTTTTTGCGTAACCGGTAGAATTTTTAAAATATACTCCAAATAACTGTTTTGTCGAAATATGAAAACATTCTGTAGATCCGGCTTGGCTGTTTCCTGAACAAGTTTTCTTTATTATCGTTATTATTATCAGATAGAAAAATAGTAATTTAGTGAAAATTATAATCAAATGAGAGAAAAAAGAGATTTAAACCTTGCAGTGTTAATAGACGCGGATAATGTGCCATATTCGAATATAAAAGGGATGCTTGACGAAATAGCCAAAATAGGTGTGCCGACTATAAAACGTATCTATGGCGACTGGACAAAACCAACCGTTTCGGGTTGGAAGCAACCCTTGCTCGAACATGCAATCACGCCTATACAACAATATAGCTATACTACAGGGAAAAATGCTACCGACTCCGCCATGATTATAGATGCTATGGACATTCTCCATAGCGGAAAAGTAGACGGTTTCTGCCTTGTATCCAGCGACAGCGATTTTACCCGTCTTGCAGTAAGGCTGAGGGAATCAGGCATGCAGGTAATCGGGATAGGGGAAAAGAAAACTCCCAGTCCGTTTATCGTTGCCTGCGACAAGTTCATCTATATTGAAATTATCGGAGACTCTGATGACCAGCAGGATACACCGGCATCTACAGCTAAAAAAGACAAAGAAAAGAATATAGAGCCTGTAAATAAAAAACTTATCAATCTGTTAAAGAGCACTGTGCGCGACCTTGCCGACGATGATGGCTGGGCTTATCTGGGAGATATAGGTAACCTTGTTATTAAGAAACGTCCTGATTTTGACCCCCGTAACTACGGTTTCTCTAAACTTACGGCTCTGGTAAAATCTCAGAAAAAGTATTTCGAGATAGACGAACGTAAAACAGAGAAAGGACATTCACAACTGGTATATGTCAAGATTAAGGAATGATTGCTTTAAAGGTTTTGTGAAGTAACTATCGCAAAGAGGCCGGCAAATTTTGAATTCGATGTAACTCTATGCCACGACATTCACAAAACCCTTTTTACAATTCTATTTTCCTGATTTCATCCAAAGCATTTCCGCCATTGTCTATAGCCGATATGATATCAAATATTTTATCAGACCAGCCGGCTATCAGGTACACATCGTTCTGAGTGATATCCAACGGAGTATTTCCGTAGCCTGACAAGTCGAACAGATATAGCTTACTGTTTGGCGATATCTTTTTATATTCGCTCCACAGGTCAACTATCTTTTTGTCATTTCTGTTGTTCCACAATTGCAAGTCGGTAAACATCATAACTTTATCTATCTGCTGCTTTCTCTTTATAAGGTTTTCTATCACCAGATAACCATTGGTCGCATAGCCTACCTCTCCTTCGCGGCGGTAGAAAGCATCCACATTGGACAATACCCCTTTTGTAGGAACATTTATTACTTTCCACTTATCTCCGAACATACCGGTTATGGCATTTTCGCAGCGTGATTTCAATAGCATAGCCAGCATCAGGCCTATATCATAACACAATATTTTGCTTTTTGCCGATACCGGACGTTGCATAGAACCCGATACGTCGCAGGCTATCAGCACACTTGTTTCAGCATCAAAGCCTTTTATGTTTTCAGCGGATACAGCAACGGCCTTTTCCAGAGCATCTAAAATACGGCTTGCGTATGCAGACTTCACTTTCGATATTTCACGGTATGCAGCCAGAAAACGGAATGGCAACTGTTTTGAACGGCGTACAGCTTCTGCTGAGGCCAATGTATCGCATACTTTTATGATATGCTCTTTCGAAACATTCGATTCCAGTATGTTGCGCAAGTTGCGCATCAATGCCATATAACCTACTTTATGGCTGTCTATCAGTTCCTCCCACTTGATGCGGAACGCGGCTTCCTTTTCGGCATCGGAATCAAACTTCATTTGTCCCAATGCAGAAAGCTCTGTTTCCCAAGTGTAAGGAGTCTCCAGCGTATCATCCACTATTTTATTGAACAAAGCCTGCTGGTTTTCATCCTTTGCCTTAGGGTGTACAAGAAACAATGCGTCACGCAGTTTCACTTCCGCATCGCGGTTGTATTTCGCGAACTGGTATTCGTCAAAGCGGTTGAACGCATTCTGCAACCCGGCCTGTAGCTGTTTCGACAGACGGTTTAGTTTCTTTGTATCTTGTCTTTCGTTAGCTAACTGGTAGTATGCCAATAGTTCTGTTATTTCATCGGCACGCTGTACTACTTGCGATACCATTTTGCTTACGGTAGAATCTCCACGGTGTACTTTTGCCAATTCTACAGCCAACACCAATGCTATCGAGCGCAGATTCATCTTCTGGCGGGTATAGACTGCCAACTGTGCTACAAATACCGGGTCACAACGTTTTATCAAATCACGCATTGTTTTAACTCGTGCCTGTGCGCTTTCATAAAACTTGTCACTCAACGCAGAGGTAACAGCAGCTGTGTACAATTGCCACTCAGGCGATAGACGGTACGCTTGTGCGCCTTCATAATTTATCACCTTGTTTTTTCCTTTGTTTGTAAAATTAAATTTCATTTCTCTTAATTTTAATGTTAAGGTCTAACGACACTCTTTTAATTGTTTGACATTACAAAGATTCAAAAACGGGTGCGCAGCTTTTTTGCGTACTTAAAATTATTTTATAAAAAAAATTCATTTTTAACGAAGTAGCTGTTAAATTTTCGCTAAAATTTAAACAGTTACTTAATCTCATTATTAATCAACGTTCCCAGTAAATCGGCTAAACTATTATCATTTATGCACTTATTAGCTATTTTCCATTCCTCTCCATCAAATTTGGATATTGCAATCCAATTGCCTGCATCAAATCTGAATGTATAATATATAAAGCCTGTACATTTATCAACATTACCTTCTATAGTAATATTATATACTTTATTATCAATTGTAATATCCATTGTTTTCTGCATTATCAAATACTTTATACAAATTATGCCAACTACTCAGCATCTTCAGCTGTCCATTATCAACCATCCATTCAGAAAAAGTAACAGGCACAAAAAAACAAAGGAGACTCACATTGAACACATTACAGCTAAAAAGTGACAAAAGTGACACCTTCTCATGAGTTTTTCATTGTTACTTTTTCTTCTCTTGCTACTTGTCTGCTCTCTTATATATAATGCCAATCGGGAGCTGAAAAATGGCTTGAAAAGCCAAATCTTCATAACCGCGGGTCATCGACCTGCGGAAAAAGGATGAGCAATACCAGCTGTCTGAAAGACAGGACATACTGTGTGTCCTGCTGCTTCGGGCAGGGGGAGTGTAATTGTCCCTTGCTCCGTAAGCTACGCTGCGCTTGCATACGCTTATGAAGATTCTGCCTTTCGGGCAGGGGTTGAACTGCTTTCAACCCCTGATTCGCATATATAATAGATAAATTTATGAGACATTCATTACCCGTTTCTTTACCCAGTCTTTTCCTTCTGCCAGACGGGTAACCATCATGGCACAAACAACATTCCCCGTTGAATTTAGCAACGTGGCGGGTACATCTATTATTGTACTTATAATCATCAGGGTAGCCGCAAACTGAGGCGAAAAGCCAAAGATAGAGCAGATAAGCAACTCCCCGGTCATGCCGCCGCTAGGGATAGCGCCAACCACAGCCGCCGCCAAAACCGCTACGCCTATAATCATAAACATATTGGATGATGTGGTTATCTCCTGCCCGAAGATGGTGAACAGGAAGATGATTTTCAGGACTCCGCCTATAATCGACCCGTCTTTGTGCATATTTGTCCCCAACGGAATCACTGTTTCGGCGATTCCTGCCGGAACACCTATTCGCTTCGATGCTTCTATATTCACCGGAATACATGCCGCACTGGACGATGTGGCAATGGCCGTAAGAGAAGGCGTCGGTATATTTTTCCAGAATTCGATAAAACCTTTCTTTCCTCCTGCCCAGAATACATAGAGGGAGTTCAGTCCAAAAAAGCTAATCCCCGTAAGAATAAGGAAAAGGATAAAAACATGCATGTATCCGCTTAATATCTGTCCGCCAAGTTTCCCCACCGTATCGGCAAAGTAACAGCCCAAACCAATGGGGGCAGCCTTCATAATAATATCCATCATTTTCATGATGACATGGGTAGAAGCGTTCAAGAAGTCGGCAACCAGCTTCCCTTTCTCTCCCGAAAAGGCTGTAGCCAAACCAAAGAAAATGGAAAATATAATCAGAGGCAACAGATTGGATTTGGTAAACAACTGCTGAAAATCGGATACAGTAAAGACATTGACGAATATTTCGCCCGAAGTCATCTGCTTAACCGTTTGCTCCGGCAAACCGAGTGATAACTCAGCTTGGCTTATTCCCTCAAGGGGGTTGTATAATAAAGTGAACAGGTAGGATATAACCGCAGCCACAACCCCTGTAAAAAGAAAGACAAAGACAATACTGCCGATTACCTTGCCCACCATATTGGAATCGCGCATGTTGTAAATAGATGATGCCACGCTGAAGAATACAAGCGGCACAATAAGCACAAACATCAGGTTAAGGAAAATATCCCCTATGGGCTTTACAACGGCTGTTCCCTCTCCGAAAATAATCCCGCAAATACCTCCTATCAGTATTCCGCAAAGCAGAAGGATAGTAAAAGCATAGTTTTTTAGTACACTCATTTATCTATAATATTATAAGAGTCTGTTTAAGAAACTGTTTAAATTTTATAGCAAATCTTTTTTATAGCTATTTTTAGATGGATTTTATCATTTTTGCTAGCCGAACCAACGGTCAGCGGAGCTAATTAGCGGGCTAAACCAAGAGTAAAAAGGAGAAAACACGCTAAAAAGAGCATAAAAAAATTGCTAAGAACTATTGACATGAACCTGTAATAAAAATTTTCGCTAAAATTTAAACAGGCTCTTAGTAACCGTTAGGAAATTTCTCGTTCTGATTTTTAGAATTGTTTTTGAGATAATTTTTATTTCCACGAAGCGATAGTAGCGGGCTACTTGAGCTGAGTGAAAGAGAAAATTAGCCGAAAACAAGCTAAAAATGAACGAAGAACTCTTAACCTTTCTCTTATGAAAAAGAATTCGTGAAATTTCCTAACAGTTACTTAGGTAGCAAAAATACATTTTCATTTTGAAATATCTGTAGCAAAAGAACATAGATTTAGTAACCAAAATGTTTAGACAAAAAAGAGGAATATTTTTTGCCTTAACCCTTGCTAATACAAGAAAAATGCCTATATTTGCACCGCAATTGCAAACATGGTGGTTGTAGCTCAGTTGGTTAGAGCGTCGGATTGTGGTTCCGAAGGTCGCGGGTTCGAGCCCCGTCTTCCACCCGGAGAAGGAAATAACATTTGTTATTTCCTTTTTTATTTTAGAAACTGTTTAAATTTTATACGAATATTTTATTATACCTTTTTCTTCGTTCATTTTTAGTCTGTTTTCGGCTGTTTTTTCCTTTCTCTCAACTCAACCAGCGGTCACAGGAGCGAAGCGTATGTAAATAAACATCTCTAAAACATCTCTAAAACATCTCTAAAAATTGGAACGAATAAAATTTAAACAGTTTCTTACAAATGAACTATTTCTTCCTGTTATTGTTTAGATGTTATAACTAATACTTTTTTAACACTTTACGAATAACCAAAAACCTTAATTTATGGAAGAAAAGAAAAAAAGGATGACCACAAACCAGGGTATTCCGGTAAGTACCGATCAGGCTTCGATGACTACTCAAGACCCCCATTTAACACTGTTATCAGACACGCACCTTGTTGAAAAACTGGCGCATTTCGACAGGGAAAGAATACCTGAACGTGTAGTGCACGCCAAGGGTGCAGGTGCTCATGGATATTTTGAAGTTACAAATGATTTAACAAAGTACACATGTGCTTCATTTTTATCACAACTGGGAAAAAAGACCGACGTATTTGTACGTTTTTCTACAGTAGGAGGAGGACGTGGTTCTGCCGATAGCGCAAGAGATCCTCGCGGGTTCGCTGTAAAATTTTATACAGAAGATGGGAATTACGACATGGTGGGAAACAATACACCTGTATTTTTTATCCGCGACGCTATCAAATTTCCGGACTTTATCCACACTCAAAAGAAGAACCCTACATCAAATCTTGACGATGCCGATGCGTTCTGGGACTTTATGTCACTGACTCCCGAGAGTGTCCATCAGGCAACTATCCTGTTCTCCGACAGGGGTACCCCATTTTCATACCGGCACATGCACGGATATACCAGCCATGCCTATATGTGGTATAACGAAAAGGGAGAGCATTACTGGATTAAGTTACATTTCAGGACTGATCAGGGAGTTAAGAACCTGACAAAGGAAGAAGCAACCGCACTAGCCGGAACAGATCCCGACCACGCTACACGCGATTTGTTCGACAGTATAAAAAATAAAGATTTTCCTTCGTGGAGTGTCTATGTACAGATTATGAAACCGGAAGACGCGCCAAACTACAAATTCGATGCTTTCGACGTGACAAAGGTATGGTCTCAAAAAGATTATCCGCTGATTCCTGTAGGCAAGATGGTATTGAACCGTAATCCTGAGAATTATTTTACAGAAGTAGAACAGGCAGCTTTCTCCCCGGGAAATCTTGTTCCGGGTATCGCTATATCTCCTGATAAGATGCTACAAGGGCGTGTCTTCAGTTACCCCGACACACACCGCCACCGCTTAGGTACCAACTTCGATATGATTCCTATAAATGCACCGAAAGCACAGGTAAATACATACCAGCGCGATGGGGCAATGCACATGCACAGCTATACTGGCCCTAATTACTATCCGAATAGTTTTGGAGGAGCCGAACCGGATAAGAAATACGCGACTCCGCCAATTGATGTAAAAGGAATGGCAGACCGTCATGAATACGTTCTTTCCGATGCTGACTATGTTCAGGCAGGCGACCTTTATGGCAGAGTATTATCCGATTATGACAAGACTAATCTGGTAGGTAATATTGTGACGCATATAAAGAATGCGGCAAAACGAATCCAACTCCGCCAGACTGCTATATTCTACAAAGCACACGAAGAATACGGCACACGGGTAGCCGAAGGACTCGGGTTGGATATAAACGAAGTGAAAAGACTCGCAGCCATGAGCCACGAAGAAAGAGCAAAAGCAACAGCTCGATAATAAACAAAAAGAGGGTGGAATAATCCGTTTTATTCCACCCTCTTTTCTATTTATATACAAAAATTATTTCTTCACTCCGTTCCTTTCCAGCAATGCATTTACAGTAGGCTCTTGCCCCCTGAATTTGATATACAGGCTCATCGGTTCTTCCGTATTCCCTTTTTCAAGGATATTCTGACGGAACGAACGGGCTGTTTCTTTATTAAAGATACCTGTCTGTTTGAACAATGCAAAAGCATCCGCATCCAGCACCTCTGCCCATTTGTAACCATAATATCCGGCAGCATATCCGCCCGAGAATATATGGCTGAACGATGTAGACATATTCGTACCGTCCACTACCGGAAGCAAAGCTGTTTTATCCATTGCTTTACGTTCAAACGCTATCACATCGCCCGTATATGGTTCTTGCAATGTATGCCATGCCATATCCAGAAATCCGAACGACAACTGGCGGTAGCACAGATAGCCTGCATTATAGTTAGCAGCGTCCACTAATTTCTTCACAAGGTCGGCCGGTATTTTTTCTCCTGTTTTGTAATGAACGGCAAACTTATCAAGATATTCTTTTTCGGTCAGCCAGTTTTCCATTATCTGTGAAGGAAGTTCCACAAAGTCGTGCAGTACATTTGTTCCCGACAATGTTTCGTATGTACATTTAGTAAGCATGCCATGCAGCGCGTGCCCGAATTCGTGAAGGAATGTTTCCACCTCGTCGAATGTAAGCAAAGCCGGTTCGGTAGCCGTAGGGCGAGTAAAGTTCATCACAATGGAAACAAACGGACGCGAATCTTTTCCCTTTTCTATATACTGTCCTTTAAACTCGGTCATCCATGCGCCCTGACGTTTTCCCTCACGCGGATGGAAGTCGGTATAAAGCACCGACAGGAAGTTTCCTTTTTCGTCCAGTACGTCAAATGCTTCCACCTCCGGATGATACACCGGTATTTGAGTATTTTTCTTAAATGTGATTCCGTACAGGTCTGTAGCCAGGCCGAATACACCTTTCTTCACGTTTTCCAGTTCGAAGTATGGGCGAACGAGCTCATCGCTTACGCTATATTTTGCGTCTTTCAGTTTTTCAGAATAGAATGACCAGTCCCAAGGTTGCAAGTCAATCGCTTTTCCTTCCATACCCACAGCAAAGCCTTCCACCATTTTCACATCTTCACGGGCAGCATGTGCGTATGCGTCAAACAAGTCATTGAGCAAACCATAAACATGCTCTTTGTCTTTAGCCATCTTATTGCGCAGTACATAAGTCGCATAATCAGGGTAACCCAGCAAGTTAGCTATCTGCATACGTGTTTTCGCTATTTCTTTCACATTCTCCTGATTGTCGAATTCTCCACCGGCTACACACTTGGTAGTGTATGCCATGTAAAGTTTCTGACGCAGGTCGCGGCGGGTAGAATACTTCATAAATGCAATATAGCTTGGGGCGGAAAGGTCGAACATATATCCGTCTTTGCCTTTGCTTTTGGCTTTCGCCGCTGCTGCATCCTTTACCATTTGCGGCAGTCCTGCCAGGTCTGCATCATCGGTAAGAATCATTTCGAACTTGTTACCTTCTTTTAATGCGTTCTGCCCGAAAGTTAAGGTAAGCTGGCTCAGTTTCGACGATAGTTCTTTGTATGTATCCCTGTCTTTTCCGGTAAGTGTAGCGCCACTATTCTCAAATCCCTGATAGGTTTTCTCTACCAGACGGATTTGTTCAGGAGTCAGGTTTGATTCGAAACGCTTGTCATACACGGTTTTTATCTTCCTGAAAAGTCCTTCGTTCAAAGTTATAGCATTCGAATGTTCCGAAAGCTTTGGCTGTATACGCTGGGCAATTTCCAACATTTCGTCATTACTTTCCGCACTCAGCAAGTTAAAGAATACGGATGTAACCCTGCTTAACAATTTACCCGACTCTTCGAGAGGCACTATTGTATTCTCAAAAATGGGAACAGAGCGTACCATTACTATTTTATTGATTTCGGCCTGATGCTCTGCTATCCCTTTTTCTATAGCAGGTTCGTAATGCTCGTTCTTTATCTTATCGAACGGCGGTGTATCGTAAGGCGTTTTATACGCCGAAAAAAACGGGTTTTGAGCTTGAATTGTAGTCATAGCTAACATTAATAATAAAATGAATAAGAGATTCTTTTTCATATAAATCAGTATTTGAGGTTTTCAATTTATTTTATCCATTCAGGGTCTGTATAAATTTCTTAGTAACCGTTAGGAAATTTCTCGTTCTGATTTTTAGAATTGTTTTTGAGATAATTTTTATTTCCACGAAGCGATAGTAGCGGGCTACTTGAGCTGAGTGAAAGAGAAAATTAGCCGAAAACAAGCTAAAAATGAACGAAGAACTCTTAACCTTTCTCTTATGAAAAAGAATTCGTGAAATTTCCTAACAGTTACTTAGAGTCTGTTTAAATTTTATTCGTTCAAATTTTTAGAGATGTTTTAGAGATGTTTTTACATACGCTTCGCTCCTGTGACCGCTGGTTGAGTTGAGAGAAAGGAAAAAACAGCCGAAAACAGACTAAAAATGAACGAAGAAAAAGATATAATAAAATATTCGCATAAAATTTAAACAGTTTCTTACATTAAATAATTAATTAGAAACAGACAAAGGTATAAAAAGTAATACAAAAAATCTTACCTTTGCCTATTAAATAAAGAGGTTCAACCAATTGACACGAACAAAAAAGTTCATATAGAGAAATATACTTTTTTTAATATTAATCCGTTATAAATTAGTAAAAATTACGAACCTGTTATGATAGACTATATAAAAGGGGAGATTGCTGAACTTACCCCCGCTTCTGCTACAATAGAAACAAACGGTATAGGTTATTTTGTAAGTATATCTTTAAATACTTATACCAGTCTTTCGGGGCAGAAAAACACCAAGCTTTTTATTTATGAAGCCATAAGGGAAGATGCCCACCAACTTTTTGGATTTTCGGAGAAACAAGAACGGGAATTGTTTATGTTGCTGATAAGCGTATCGGGTATAGGAGCCAGTACGGCACGTATGATTCTGTCATCGATGACAGTACAGGAACTGACCTCCGTAATTGCGTCCGGAAATTCAGATATGCTGAAAACGGTCAAAGGCATTGGCCTGAAAACTGCGCAGCGTGTCATTATAGACCTGAAGGACAAGATAAAAATAAGCGGCATCGAACAATTGGAAATATCCGCCACTACCAGCCAGGCCGGAGAAGAAGCTGTTGCCGCACTGGTTATGCTGGGCTTTCCTCAACAAGCATCACAAAAGGTAGTATCTAAAATATTAAAAGACAAACCGGATAATACCGTTGAGCAAATAATAAAGACCGCATTAAAAATGTTGTGATTATTCTATTCAGTAATCAATATATTTATTTAATGCCACAATAATAGTTGTAACTGATTCTAGTTGTTAGATATAAAATAAATAGGGCTCAAGCCTTTATTCATCTTGCTTAATTGAAAAAATACTTTAAATATTTGTTTTTCATTACGCTTTTGATAAGCTCTATCAGCTTGTTTTCCGGCATATCCGGCAAAACCGAAGCGAATATTGCCGAAGAAGATAATTATGTGCCGCAAACCAATGACACAATTCCTCTTTTTCCGGTAAAGAAAACACAGATAGAAACATATAAAGACCTGAATACAAATCCTCCGGCAGACTTAAAAGATCCTGACAACATCAAAAATTCGGTGGAATATGATCCGGTAAGCGGATTATATGTCTTTCGTACAAAAGTAGGGGATCATGAGGTTGCCACGCCATTCTCCCTTAGTCCGGACGAATATATGGATTATACACTGAAGCAATCCATGAGCAGATATTTCAGGGGAAAGAATACGGAAGCATACAACAACAAAGACGAGAAAGATGAATTCTCGCTGAAAGATATAAAATTAGACATCGGTGCCGCCGATAAATTATTCGGGCCGGGAGGCGTAAAGGTAAAGACCCAGGGATATGTAGAGGCCACTATGGGCATCAAGCATAACAGTACAGACAACCCTACCCTTTCGGAACGCAACAGGAGCCATACAGCTTTTGAGTTTAAAGAAGACATCCAGATGAACGTTACGGCATCTGTGGGCGACAAGGTAAACTTCGGAATGAATTACGATACCAAAGCCCTGTTCGATTTCGATTCAAAGAAACTAAAACTGGGCTACGAAGGGAAAGAAGACGAAATAATAAAAAAGATAGAAGCCGGAAACGTGAGCATGAGTACAACCAACTCGCTCATTAACGGCGGGACCGCACTATTCGGTATCAATGCCGAACTACAATTCGGTAAACTCAGGATAAACACGGTCATATCGCAACAGGAATCCCAGTCGCAGACAGTAAATACAAAAGGAGGTGTGCAAACGACCGAATTTTCATTTAAGGCAGACGAATACGAGGAAAACAGGCACTTCTATCTAGGGCATTACTTCAGGGATAATTACGACAATGCCATGAGCAAGATCCCTTATGTAAGTTCTCCCGTTTCGATCACAAAAATAGAAGTTTGGATTACAAATAAAAGAGGAGATTACACCCAGTCACGAAATATAGTAGCCTTTGCCGATATCGCGGAGCGGGATGTTATAAAGAATCCGAAATGGACAGGCACAGGTTCCATAAAAACGCCTTACAACGAGGCCAACAACCTGCACAGCAGCATTACGTCCGGTTTTGCCGCGGCAAGAAATATATCGCAGGTTACAGAGTTATTCAATGGCTACCTTGAAAGCGGCCTCGACTACGAAAAGGTAGAAAGCGCGCGCTTGCTGAACTCTTCAGAATACACCTATAATGCCCAGCTGGGCTATATATCATTAAACACACCCCTGCAAGCGGATGAAGTACTGGCTGTAGCCTACCAGTATACAATGGGCGGAAAAACATATCAGGCAGGAGAACTTACAACAGATATTTCGGCTAATTATGATTCAGGCAATAATAAATCGGGAGCTTTATTTGTAAAATTGTTAAAGCCTGTCTCGCTGTCGCCACGTTCATACACATGGGACCTGATGATGAAAAACGTATATTATCTGGGGGCGAACAGCATTCAACAAGACCGTTTCCGGCTGAATATATCTTACCAGTCTGATACACTGGGTACATACATCAACTATATACCTGAGGGAAATATCAAAAACCAGCTCCTGATAAAGGTGATGAACCTGGACCGGTTGAATTCACAAAACAAGGAAGTTACACAAAAAGACGGAACCAAAGGCGATGGTATATTCGACTATGTGGAAGGGTTTACCGTACAATCTCAAACAGGACGTATCTACTTCCCCGTTGCCGAACCATTCGGGAAACACCTTGCCCGTAAAATAGGGAGTTCCTCTATTGCGAAGAACTATGTTTATCAGGAATTGTACGACTCTACATTGACTGTCGCCAAACAAATAGCCGAAAAAAACAAATTCAAGATATACGGGACTTACAGAGGTTCAGCCACCAACAGTTCAGAAATAGATCTGGGTTCCACAAACATACCCGAAGGTTCCGTAAAGGTTACGGCCAATGGCATGACGCTTACCGAAGGTACGGATTACATCGTAGACTATACATCCGGCAGGGTTACCATCATCAACCAGAGCCTGACAGACTCGGATGCCAATATACAAACATCTCTGGAAGAACGGGCGCTGGGCATGCAACGGAAAACGCTGATGGGGTTAAATTTAAGTTATGATATAACGAAGAATTTCAACATTGGCGGAACCATCATGCACCTGTACGAAAAACCGCTGACCACAAAAACGGTTATCGGAGAAGAAGCAGTAAAGAATACTATCTGGGGGTTGAATACATCATTCAAGACAGAATCGATGTGGCTTACCAACCTGATCGACAAAATTCCGTTTGTAGAAGCTACACAACCGTCCAACATCAGTTTTATGGGAGAATTTGCCCACATGATACCGGGACATTACCAGAACAAAGAAACCGGAGGCTATTCATATCTGGACGACTTCGAATCATCCCAATCGAGCATAGACCTCAAAAGCTCGTACGCGTGGTCACTGGCCTCCACACCACAAAACTCGACAGAAGATCTGAATTTATTATACCCTGTCACACCTAAAGACAAGGAAGATATTGCCTATGCCAAAAACAGGGCGATGTTGGCATGGTTCTCGGTAGACCCTCTGTTTACACGGAGAGGTTCATCACTCAAGCCGGGGCACATAAGCGCTGAAGACCTGTCCAATCACTACGTCCGTGAGATAGGGATTAGCGAAATATATCCGAATAAAGATATAAAATACACCGAATCGGCTACAATACCGGTGCTGAACCTGTCTTATTACCCCGACGAACGGGGGCCATATAATCTGGACGCTACACAAATGAATTCGGATGGTAAATTATTACAGCCGGCGAAACGCTGGGCAGGTATTACCCGCAAAATGGATGTACGCGATTTTGAATCGTCAAACATCGAATATATCGAGTTCTGGCTGATGGATCCTTTTGTGTATAATTCGACCAGCGCAAATCCGAACAAAGGGGGAGATTTATATTTCAACCTTGGAGAAATTTCCGAAGACATATTGAAAGATGGAAAAAAATTCTACGAAAACGGGCTTCCTGTCGATGGAGATCCTGCCGCTTTCGAATATACGGTCTGGGGTAAAATGCCGACACGGCAATCTACAGTATATGCATTTGACGACAACCAGGGTGATACTGCCAGAGAAAAGCAGGACGTAGGATACAACGGCCTCAACCGTTTTGAGGAAATGGAACATGATATTTACAAAAAGTTCCTGACCGAGTTCAAATCCAGAGTGTCACAGGCCGTACTGAATGAGATGCAGGATGACCAGTTCTCTCCGTTGAATACGCCTTCAAGGGATTTGTATCACTTCTACCGTGGTTCGGATTACGACAGGGAAGAAAAAAGTATTCTGGATCGTTATAAATATTACAATGGTACTGAGGGCAATTCCAAGCCTACAAACCAAAGCGGGGAAAGTTACTCTACTGCGGCACGTACTACTCCCGATGTAGAAGATATAGATCAGGACAATACCTTGAACGAAAACGAAGCCTATTTCCAATACAAAGTTCCGTTAGACCCTGACAAGATGGAGATCGGCGATAGCTATATCGTAGACAAACGGGAAGTGAACGTAACACTCCGTAACGGAAAAGAAGAGCGGGTAAACTGGTATCAGTTCAAAGTTCCGGTTCGGCAAGGAGACAAAAAAGGGAATATACAGGACTTTAAGAGCATCCGCTTTATGAGAATGTTCCTTACAGGCTTCGACCAGCCAACCTTCCTCCGTTTTGGGACACTACAACTGGTACGTGGCGACTGGCGCATCTACGAACAAGACCTGACTGACGGCAAAGCTTTGGGTAACGGTACTATCGATGTTTCTACTGTCAATATAGAAGAAAACGCCGACCGTAAGCCGGTCAATTATGTATTGCCTCCGGGGATCAGCCGTTCCATCGACCCAGACCAGACTCAAGTAACCAAAGAAAACGAGCAATCACTATCAATGCGCGTCTTAAATCTGACACCCGAAGATTCCCGCGCTATATACAAAAATACATCTTACGACCTGAGACGTTACAAACGCATACAGCTCTTTGTCCATGCAGAGAATCTGATAAACGAAACCGACCTCCAAAAAGGCGAACTGACCGTATTTATGCGTTTAGGCTCAGACTATAAGAACAACTATTACGAATATGAAATCCCTCTGACAATCACACCCGAAGGCAGTTATAGCAACAACAACACCAATGACAGGTATGCAGTATGGCCACAGGATAATATGTTCGACCTCTCTCTTGAATTGCTAAAAGATATAAAACTAAACAGAAACAGGGAGAAGCGCAAAGCCAACTCAACCGTGTCTTATACAACGGAATACACAGAATATGACCCTGACAAGCCGAATAACAAAATCAGCGTCATGGGTAACCCGTCCTTGTCTGATGTATATGTAATCATGATAGGTGTGCGTAATGACTCTAAGCGGGTTAAATCGGGCGAAGTATGGATAAACGAACTCCGCCTGACCGATTATGACGAAGAAGGCGGATGGGCTGCTCAGGGGAATCTGAATGTAGCGCTTTCCGACATAGGGAATATAAGCGTATCAGGACGAAAAGAGACTGCCGGATTTGGAGCATTAGACCAGAGCCTGATGGAAAGGCGTCAGGATGACTACCATACATACAGCATTGCCGCCAATTTAGAATTAGGCCGGTTCTTCCCCGAAAAGGCCAAAGTGAGCATGCCCATGTATTACTCCTACTCTAATGAAACGACAACACCTAAATATGATCCCTTTGATCAGGACGTTACGCTAAAAGAATCGATGAGCCTGGTAGATACCAAAGCTGAGAAAGATTCGATAAAGAGCCTGGCGCAGGAAAAATCGACAACGAAAAGTTTCAGCCTTAATAATGTAAGAGTAAACATACAAAGTAAGACACCGATGCCTTACGACCCGGCAAACTTTAGTTTCGGCTACTCATATAGCCAGACAGAGAGAAAAGATCCGAGTACGGTCTATGATCTTACGAAGAATTACAACCTGACATTCAGCTATAATTATGTTCCACTGGCAAAAACATGGGAACCATTCAAAAATACGAAGAGTAAATCCGGGGCAGCTAAATTTGCGAAATCGCTTGGTTTCAACTATCTGCCCAGCAATATATCTTTCGATTCCAGGATCAACCGCTATTATACCGAAACATTGTTGCGTGACATCGAAAGCTATTCGCTTGGAGGGGAAAACAATAGCGAGTTCTTATCATGGAGCCAGTCATTCCTCTGGGACAGGGATTTCAACATAAGCTGGGATTTCACAAAGAACCTGAAATTCTCCTTCCAGTCGGGAACCAGAGCCGAAATAGAAGAACCATTCCTGCAAGTGAATAAACAGCTTAACCGTGGCGACTACGAAATATGGAAAGACTCTGTGATGCACAGCATCAAGAATCTGGGAAGCCCGCTATCATACAGGCAGATAGCGCGTGTGACTTACCAGTTCCCGTTCCGCAACATCCCTGCTATGGACTGGCTCACATCCAATGCAAGCTATACAAGCGGCTACCAATGGGATCGCGGGGCAGAAGTAGATAATGTTGAAATAGGAAATACCATCAGCAACAATATTACCGTAGAGCTTACAAACAGGCTCGATATGGTTTCGCTGTACAACAAATGGGGATTCCTCAAAAGAGTTAACGAGCGGTTCGATTCCAGACGAAGGCAGTCGCCAAGCCAACGCCAGCAAGCAAAACGCCAGCCCGAAAAAAGACGCTTTTCTCAAGATATAGTTTTGCGAAAAGATACTACATACACTTTAAAGCATGGGCTAAACACGAAAAATATACAAGTACTAGCAAAAAAGGACGGGAAACCATATTCCATAAAATACAAAAAGACGGACGAAAATACGATACTGATAACGAACAAAGATTCTGCAAATATACAAATCAACATAGAAAATAAGTCGGGGGACTCCGGTACGTCCAAAATACTGACTGACATTGCCGAATACTCAGCCAGGGGATTGATGTCTTTACGCACGATAAATATCAATTACTCAAAACGTAAGGAAACGCACATTTCAGGTTTCATACCCGGGGTTGGAGACATGTTCGGACAAAAAAGCTCTGATGAATACGGGCTGGTACCGGGGTTGGGTTTTGCTTTCGGATTTGAGGGCGGGGAAGAATTTATCAATAAGTCGTTAAACAGGGACTGGCTGTTGATGAACGACACCATGAACATTTCGCCTGCCGTATACTCCAGCGCCGAAAAGCTTGACATCAGAGCGCAGATAGAGCCCTTCAAGGATTTCAAGATAGAGCTGAACGCCAGTTATGAAAATAATAAAAGAACAGAACTTCAATACATGTACGAAGGTATGCCTCGCACACTAGGCGGGAATTTCTCAATGACCACCATTGCCTTGAAGACTGCGCTCAGGAGCAGTAATGCCAAAAACAACTACCAATCCGACGCGTTCGACCAATTTCTGAAAAACAGGGAAACGATAACAAACCGCTTAGAATCACAGTATTCGCAGACAAGATACCCGATGGGTGGATTTATGGGTGAAACAGGTTATAGCGGATTACAGTACTCTTCGGCAATCGGGGCTGTAGACCCTAACTCGGCAGATGTTATGATACCCGCTTTCATAGCAGCTTATACAGGGAAGGATGCCGGCAAAACCTCGCTATCTGCGTTCCCGTCCCTTCTGTCATTATTACCCAACTGGACTATAACCTACGACGGATTGATTAATATACCTTTCATTAAGTCGAAATTCAAGTCGTTGAGGTTAAACCATTTGTATAGTTGTTTTTATCAGGTGGGCAGCTACAGCTCTTTTACCGACTGGATGCAGGCCGACGGAGGAGGTGGCGACCTCGGATATATACGTGATATCCTCAGCGGTAACCCTACCCCATCATCGCCATACAATATCTCATCGGTAGGTATTACGGAGCTATTCAGGCCGCTCATCGGTGCAGAAGGTATTCTGAACAATAATATGAACATAAACAGCCAGTACAACCATTCGCGTACGATTACACTGAATATGTCGTCCTATCAAATAATAGAATACCTTGAAAAAGAATTCGTATTGGGATTCGGGTACCGTATCAATGAATTTAACCGTGTCATCGGACTCACTTCCAGAACTCCGAAAAACTTCAACAACGACCTGAATATCAAAGCGGATGTGTCGTACAAAACAACCGAATCGCTGCTGCGTAAGATAGAAGAAAGCTACACACAGGCAACCAGTGGAGTAACCATCTTTACACTAAAACTATCGGCAGATTATACACTAAGCAGAGCCTTAACATTGAGGGCTTTTTACGATCGTATTTTGAATAAACCATTAATATCATCATCTTCATACCCTACAACAAACAGTAACTTTGGTATTAGTCTAAAATTTACGCTTATACAATAAAAAATATTTATAAGTTTGCATAAGAAAAAAAATCCTTTATGTTTATTTTTTCAAATGTTAAACAATATCTTACTTTCATTTGTTAAATAATTATTCAGAGCAAAGCAAGTTAATGTTTGATAATTTTAGCGTATATTTAACTGACTAAAGAAGATTGAAGTAGAAAGAGGAGCAAAGAAAAATGAAAAAATCAACTATTTGGATACTTGCAGCGATAATGGCTGTTACATTCTTTGGCCTGTTGTACTTACAAATAACCTATCTCCGCGAATCTATCAGATTGAGGAGTGATCAGTTTAATGAAGCGGTCAACCGGAGTTTAGCTCAAATTTCCAGAAATCTGGAACTAGATCAAACAAAAAAATATCTGGATGAAGCGTTCATTGAAACTCAGAAAAAAGACGCAGCGGCCTACAAACGTTCCCTGGCATTAAAAAATCAGCCCCAGGAAGAAACTGTTACCCATCAGCAAAGAGCAAAAGTAACAGCACCTGACGGAACTGAAATTTATATGGAACACAATGTAACCACAGTACAGACAAAACCACCTAAACAGGTGTTTCAGTCGCCAAAAGGAGGCACAAATGCCATCTCTAAGACGTTCTTCGACCTACAGGAAGAGCAAATGAAGCGATATCTCTACGAAAAAGACATTATGAACGATGTTCTTAACAGGATATTCAAATCTGCCAGTGATGTACCATTGGAAGAAAGAATAAACTTTAAGGATATGGAAACCAACATAAAGTATGAATTAAAAAATAATAATATAGAGTTACCGTTTCAGTACGAAGTTGTAGATAAAAATGATAAACCGGTGTACAGGCAGCCACGTTTTTTGGATAAGGATAAAAAAAATGTCTATCAACAAGTATTATTTCCTAACGATCCACAAAACAAAGTGACCTATTTAAAGGTTTATTTCCCAGATAGAGGACATTATCTGTCCAGTGAAGTATCATTTCTGTATCCGGCTATTATATTCACATTTATCCTGCTGGTTACATTTATAATCATGATCTATATCACATTCCGGCAAAAGCGTTTATCGGAAATGAAGAGTGACTTTATGAACAATATGACCCACGAACTAAAAACCCCTGTGTCAACCATATCGCTGGCAGCCCAGATGTTAAAAGACGGGTCGATAACCAAGTCTCCCGAAGTATTTAAACATATATCAGGCGTAATAAATGATGAAACGGAACGATTGAGTTTCCAGGTGGAAAAAGTACTCCAGATGTCCCTGTTTGAGAAACAGAAAGCCACGTTGAAAATGAAGGAATTAGACGCGAATGATATAGTCGTAAGCGTTGCCAATACATTCCAGCTAAAAGTAGAAAAATTCGGAGGAAATCTGGATATAGACCTGGAGGCTACCGATTCTACAATAGAAGCCGATAAGATGCATTTTACGAATGTCTTGTTCAACCTGCTTGATAATGCTGTAAAATATAGAAAGGAAGATGTGCCTTTGGAGCTGATGATTCGAACATGGAATAGCAATAATAAGCTATATATGTCGATAGAAGACAATGGCATCGGTATAAAAAAAGAATACGTAAAGAAGATCTTCGAACGATTCTACCGTGTATCGACAGGTAACAGGCACGATGTTAAAGGATTTGGACTCGGATTGGCATACGTGAGAAAGATAATAGAAGATCATAAAGGGACTATAAAAGCAGAAAGTGATTTAGGAAAGGGTACTAAATTTATTATTTGTCTGCCAATAAGGAAAACTAAAGATTAGTCCGACAAAAACAAAACAAGAAGTAAACTGTAAATAAGTAAGTTATGGAAGAAAAATTGAAATTATTTTTATGTGAAGATGACGAAAATCTTGGTATGTTGCTAAGAGAGTATCTTCAGGCAAAGGGTTATGACACTGACCTCTATACCGACGGGGAAGTCGGCTACAAAGGTTTTGTCAAAGAAAAGTATGACCTGTGTATACTGGATGTCATGATGCCTAAAAAAGACGGTATCACTCTGGTAAAAGAAATCAGGGCGATCAATACAGAAATACCTATCATATTTTTGACAGCAAAGAATATGAAAGACGATATTCTGGAAGGATTCAAAGCCGGAGCAGATGACTACATCACCAAACCTTTCAGTATGGAAGAACTCGTACTTCGTATCGAAGCCATTTTCCGCCGTGTGAAAGGTAAAAGAAGTAAAGAACAGCAAATTTACCAGTTTGGTAATATGAACTTCGATACTCAAAAGCAAATTTTGACGATCAACGGGGAAAGTACTAAACTGACAACCAAAGAAGCCGAACTGCTGGCTCTGCTATGCGCTCACGCTAATGACATTCTGGAAAGGAATCATGCCCTGAAACAAATCTGGGTAGATGATAACTACTTCAATGCCCGCAGTATGGACGTGTATATCACTAAGTTGCGTAAGCTATTGAAGCCGGATCCAAGTATCGAGATTATCAATATACATGGTAAAGGCTACAAATTAATAGCACCTGTAAGCGAAGAAGAAAGCGCTGAATAAATAAGCGAACGATGATAAAAAGCCTGGTTAATTTAAAAACAACCGGGCTTTTGTATTTTAAGAACCGGTCTAAATTTTTCCTAAATAATTTTTCACTTTTGAGATAGGCTATTTATTTCGTTTTTCACTTTTAATCCCCTACTTTTGTATTCAAAAATTAAAAGAGAAACAAATGAAACAATATCACGACCTGTTGAAACGTGTCCTTTCGGAAGGTGTAGAGAAAAGCGACCGTACAGGAACAGGTACAATCAGTATTTTCGGGCATCAGAGCCGTTACAATCTGGCCGATGGTTTTCCTGTGCTCACAACTAAAAAGTTACACTTAAAATCAATCATATACGAACTACTCTGGTTCCTTGCCGGAGACACCAATGCAAAATATTTGCAGGATCACGGCGTACGCATCTGGAACGAATGGGCAGATGAGAATGGAGATCTAGGGCATATCTACGGCTATCAATGGCGTTCATGGCCTGATTATAATGGAGGGCATATAGACCAGATAACCAACGTTGTAGATACATTAAAAAATAATCCCGACTCGAGGCGCATAATAGTTAGTTCGTGGAACGTAGCCGATCTGCCGAATATGAACCTCCCACCCTGCCACGCTTTTTTCCAGTTTTACGTGGCGGATGGTAAACTGAGTTTGCAACTTTATCAGCGCAGTGCTGATATTTTTCTGGGTGTACCATTCAATATAGCTTCCTACGCCTTGCTATTGAAAATGATGGCACAGGTAACTGGTTTACAAGAGGGAGACTTTATCCACACACTAGGCGATGCGCATATATACACTAACCATCTGGAACAGGTAAAGCTCCAACTCTCGCGCGACCTTCGCCCATTGCCACGTATGATTATCAACCCGGATGTAAAAAGTATTTTCGACTTTAAATATGAGGACTTCCAGCTCGAAGGATACGACCCGCATCCGCATATAAAGGGAGAAGTAGCTGTATAAACGGTTTCTACGATATGATATGACTATCAGGAAAGGAATCGTTTCAGATATAGATAATTTAGAAAATCTATATAACGATCTGAATGACTATCTCGAATCGAATATAAACTATCCGGGATGGATAAAGCACGTCTATCCAGTCAGAGAAACCGCAGTAACAGGGATTGAAGAAAATAACCTCTTCGTTCTGGAAAATAAGGGTACAATCATCGGGAGCGTTATCCTCAACCATAAGTCGGAAGACGCGTACAATCAGGTTAAATGGAAGATTGACGCGGATTATAAGGATATCATAGTAGTCCATACGCTCGTTACAAAACCTGATAGCATGAATAAGGGGGTCGCATCCCAATTGCTGAATTTCGCAAAAGAATACGCGATCAGCCTGAATATGAAATCCATCCGGCTGGATGTTTCCATAAATAATACAGTAGCGATAGCCTTATACGAAAAGCATGGATACGAATATATAGGAACAGTGGATTTAGGGCTCGGATATGAACACCTGAAATGGTTCCGCCTTTATGAATTGACCTTATAAATGATAACTGCCTGCAAATACAGTTTATATACCACTAACACATCAAAAATCCTTCATTATTTTTTGTTAATCCAATGAAAAATAGTAATTTTGCGAGCCGATTATTACGAAATAAAACGTAAAAAATTGATTTGCAAATGATTATCGCCTATTATATCTTAGCTCGATAAGCGGATAAAAGTTGTGTAAATCAAAAAGTCATTAACCAAATTAATTTTTAATTAAGTGGATACTTTAAGTTATAAGACCATTTCAGCGAATAAAGCAACCGTACAAAAAGAATGGGTTGTGATTGACGCAACAGGCCAGACTCTGGGACGTATGGCCTCCAAAGTGGCAAAACTTCTGAGAGGGAAGTACAAACCAAGTTTTACTCCGCACGTTGACTGTGGCGACAATGTTATCATCATCAATGCTGATAAAGTAGTGCTTACAGGTAACAAGTGGAACGATCGCGTTTATCTGAGATATACAGGTTATCCTGGAGGTCAAAGAGAAGCAACTCCTGCCGTATTGATGGAAAAAGGAGCTGACCGCTTAGTACAGAAGGTTGTAAAAGGTATGCTACCTAAAAACCGTCTTGGTGCTGCCCTTCTTAAAAACCTTTATGTATATGCAGGAACAGAGCACAAACATGAGGCTCAACAACCAAAAACAATAGATATTAACGCTCTTAAATAATAATTAATGGAAGTAGTAAATGCAATAGGAAGACGTAAAGCTGCTGTAGCTCGCGTATTCGTAAGCGAAGGAACCGGAAAAATTGTTATCAACAAACGTGAACTAGACAATTACTTCCCTTCAACTATTCTTCAGTATGTTGTAAAACAACCGCTAAGCAAATTGGCTGTTGCCGAAAAATACGACATCATGATTAACCTTAACGGTGGCGGATATAAAGGACAGGCAGAAGCTGCACGCCTTGGTATCGCCCGCGCACTGGTTAAGATCAATCCGGAAGATAAGTCTGCTCTCAGAGCCGAAGGATTTATGACTCGTGACCCACGCGTTGTAGAACGTAAAAAACCGGGACAACCAAAAGCAAGAAAAAGATTTCAATTCTCAAAACGTTAATTTGGATATTATCTTACCCAATTGCGCTTTGTCGGCTTATGCCGCTTAAAAGTTACAAGTTGGTTAATATATAATGATGAGTCGGCCTCATCTCTGAAATTACGTTTAGTATCTAAATTGCCGGGACTTCTGCAAATGAGCTACCCGACAATTCGCTAACAGAAAAAGAAAGTAAACGAAACAAAAAACTAAAAATGGCAAAATTAGAATTCGACCAATTATTAGACGCTGGTGTACACTTCGGTCACTTGAAGAGAAAGTGGAATCCGGCTATGGCTCCTTACATCTTTATGGAGCGCAATGGTATCCACATCATTGACTTATATAAAACAATAGCTAAGACCGAAGAAGCTGCTGCCGCTCTGAGACAGATAGCTAAATCCGGAAAAAAAATATTATTCGTAGCCACTAAGAAACAAGCGAAACAAGTTGTTACCGACTTGGCTACATCCATTAATATGCCATACGTTGTAGAACGTTGGCCAGGTGGTATGTTGACTAACTTCCCTACAATACGTAAGGCTGTTAAGAAAATGTCAACTATCGACAAAATGGTGAAAGACGGAACTTTCGACACATTGTCGAAAAGAGAAAGACTTCAGGTTACACGCCAACGCGCTAAACTTGAAAAAACATTAGGTTCTATTCAGGACCTGACACGTCTTCCTTCTGCCCTGTTCGTAGTAGACGTAATGAAAGAACACATTGCCGTAAGAGAAGCTAACCGCCTTGGAATACCGGTATTTGCAATGGTAGATACCAACTCTAATCCAGAAGATATCGATTTCGTAATCCCGGCTAATGACGACGCTGCAAAATCTATCGAACTTATCTTGGGTAGCCTTTGCGATGCAATCAAAAAAGGCCTTGAGGAAAGAAAGATAGAAAAAGCTGACAGCGCTGCTGCCGAAGCTCAGGACGAAGAAGGTACTCCTAGAAGAGAGCGCAAAGCAAAAGCAGGTGCGAAAAAAGCTGTAACAAAAGAAGACCAGGACGCAATAAATGCTGCAGTAGCCAGCAAATTTGCGAAAGAGGACGAAGAATAATAGTATAAAAGACTAAGTAAATAGCCTCTAAGATTGTCTTCTTAGAGATTATTACTTAGTCTTTTTTTAATAGTAAACGAGTTGACAGGATACAGGTTAACAAGCTGGCTTGTATAAAACAAAACTCGTATCGCGTACTTTGTTTACTTGTTAACCATAATAAAAATTATAAACCAAAATAAAAGGAGAAAGAATATGGCAGTTTCTATGGCAGATATCCAACACCTGCGCAAAATGACAGGTGCAGGTATGATGGATTGCAAAAATGCTTTAACAGAAGCAGAAGGAGATTTTGACAAAGCAATCGAAATAATTCGTAAAAAAGGACAGGCTTTCGCTGCAAAACGTGAAGACCGTGATGCATCTGAAGGATGTGTACTTGCTGCAACAAAAGGAGATTTTGCTGCAATAGTAGCAGTAAACTGCGAAACTGACTTCGTAGCAATGAACGCTGATTTTGTAGGAATGACAAAATCTATCCTTGATGCCGCTTTGGAAAGCAAACCGGCTGACATTGAAACATTAAAGGCTGCGCAAGTTAATGGCCGCAGTGTTGCAGACCTTGTAACAGACAGAATGGGTGTTACAGGCGAAAAAATGGAATTCAATATTTACGAACATATCACAGCTCCTACCGTAGTAGCTTATATCCATCCGGGTAACAAGCTTGCTGCAATCGTAGGGTTCAACAAACCAAATGTTGACGAACAAGTAGCGAAGGACGTTGCTATGCAGATCGCGGCAATGAATCCTGTGGCTCTTCTGGCTGAACATGTATCTGAAGAAATAAGATTGAGAGAAATTAATCTCGCAAAAGAAAAAGCCCGTGAAGCCGGAAAACCTGAAAACCTGATAGAAAGAATAGCTGAAGGTGCACTACAGAAATTCTATAAAGAATTCACACTGCTTCAGCAGGAATTTATCAAGAATCCGAAGCAAACAGTAGCTCAATATCTTGAATCTCACGATAAAGAACTTGCTGTTACAGGTTTCAAACGTTATACATTGAACGCTGAATAATCAACTATTCGATTATAAAAGAAAGTGCAATCAGAAATGGTTGCACTTTTTTTATTAGAAAACTAACTCTGATTTTGTGATGATAAAGCTTTGGAATTGTCTAATATAAAGAGATCTTTGAAATAATATTCTGTTCACCCAAGAACCGGTTTTGAATTTTAATTTTCTGTTGTTGCAGATAAAAAGTAACAATAAAAACAATAAAAGAAGAGTCACTTTTGTCACTTTTTAACAATATTGAGATTGAGTATAGACAAACGGCCTTTTTAAAGCCTGTCACTTTTTCACCTCTCATAAATTACAATCATATAATATCGCTTTTTTTTAGTAGTTTTGCATCAGAACTGATTTCTGCAAATGAAAGAAAAATCACTTAAAGATAAAACCGTTTCAGGACTAAGCTGGAGTGTTCTCGACAAACTATTCCAGAATGCATTTGTCTTCGTTGCAGGGATACTGCTAGCGCGCCTGATAGACAGAGAGAATTATGGACTGATGGGAGTGCTGGCTATCTTTACAGGGTTAGCCAACATTCTGCACGAAAGCGGTTTTAGCAGCGCCATCATACGGAAAAAGAATGTTACCCAATCAGATTACACAACAGTATTTTATCTGAATATATCTATTGGTATCAGCTTATACCTACTTTTATTCTTCCTTGCGCCATTCATCAGTGATTATTACGAAAAGCCTATATTGACGCCTTTGTCCCGGTTCTTATTCCTGTCGTTCCTGTTCAACTCTTTCGCCGTAATACAAAATGCGCGGCTCGTTAAAGAAATCAATTACAAACTCATTACTAAAATCAATACGTTCTCCGTATTTGTTTCATACTCTATTACTTTAGTCCTTGCTTATTTCGGCTTCGGAGTATGGGCACTGGCTGCACAGGTGGTAATATGGACTTTCCTGAAAGTCTGTTGCCTCTGGATTTTTAGTAAATGGAAGCCTTCCGGCTCATTCAGTAAGGAATCTTTCAAGGAGCTATTCAGCTTTAGTTCTAAACTCGTATTGGGCAGCATCATAAATTCTGTTATGGTAAATATACCCCAGAATATAATAGGAAAGTACTATTCGCTGGGAATAGGCGGACTATACAATCTGGCATACCGTAACTACAATTCGGCAAATGACGTCCTGAATGGGTCTGTATATAGTGTCTCCTACCCTATCCTATCCTCTATACATGATGATGAGCACAGGCTAAAGCATATATTCAGGAAATTTATCAGGATTAAGGCCTTTATTATATTTCCTATGTTTATGGGGATAATACTTGTAGCCGAATCGTTTATGCATATTCTAGGCGAACAATGGCTGTCTGCCGCCCCTATACTGCAATTACTATGTATCGGCGGTATCTTTTCGGGACTGGAAACCACTAATGGGGATATACTCCGCATTAAAGGGAAATCAGGTATAATCCTTATACTAACAATAATCCATGCTATCCTCATATTCGGGTCGATAAGCATTCCTTTTATCTTCGGGCTCGATTACCTGTACTACATTGCCGGCATATCGTCAACATATATTATCAGGTACATTATCTCCAGCATTATCTCCAGCAAACTTATCAATTACAGGCTTATAGAATTAGGCAAGGATTTGCTGCCATATTTCGCCATATCCCTTATCTGTATCATCTGTGGTTATTTGCTGTGCTATATCGTATCTCAACCTATTATTCTGATGATTTGCCAGATTATATTCGTAGGGATATTATACATAGGCTCCTTATACTTCTCTAAAGCGAGAATACTGAGGGAAGCGATTGAATATATTGCCAATAAAAGGATAAAAAAATGAAAGTCAGTATCTGTATCCCGGCTTACAAGCATATCGACTTTCTCAGGCGTTGCCTGGATTCTGTTCTCGAACAGGAATTTACCGACTATGAAATCATAATTACCGATGATTCTCCTGACAACTCATTACAAGAATTCATAGACAGATATTCAGATAGCCGAATAAAATATTTCAGAAATGGAAAAGCCCTCGGCTCTCCACTGAACTGGAATGAAGGAATAAAAAAGGCGGCAGGCGAATATATTAAAATACTGCATCATGACGACTGGTTTACCTCTCCCAAAAGTTTAGGTAAGTTTGTCAAACTGCTGGATGAAAACCCGCAAGCTGACATCGCATTTTCGGCAAGCTGCGATATTGATAGCAATAATAAGCAAAAAGTACATATAGCCGGTAACGCTTTTTTAGAGAATGTAGCCAAAGAAGCAGAATCTATATATTTAGGAAATAGGTTTGGCGCACCCAGTGTCTGCATTTTCAGGAATAAAGGCTATTCATTCGATACGAACCTTATCTGGCTTGTTGACATAGATTTCTATATACGGCTTATTGCAGCCGGAAACAATACATTCGGCATCACACAGGAAATATTGGTAAATATTGGCGTCAGCGAATTTCAGATAACGCAACAATGCCTGACAGAGAGCAAAGTCCGTATCTCGGAAAAGATATATTTATACAATAAATACTATTTGGAGAAGAAATCTTCCAAATACAGGAAATCCCTCCTGAGGTATATGGGCAGGGAAGGGATAGTGAATACTTCCGGTTTGAAAAAAGTATTGCCTGATGCCGGTTTTACTTTTACAGCTACAGACTCATTACGGGCATACATATATTATATAAAAAGAAGAATAAGGAATTTTTTACCTCGATAGTTATGATAATCAGGCGGGAGAAATATACATTAAGGCAGCTAAATATCGATGATGCGGACTCAATAGCGAAACACGCCAACAATATAAATATATGGAATAATGTACGTGACTATTTTCCACATCCCTATGCAAGACAGAATGCCATTGACTTTATCACATTTGTTAATCAGAAAAAGAATGTAGAGGATTTCGCCATCGCAATAGACGGGAATGTAGCAGGCATGGTAGGCATTGTGCCGCAAACTGACGTAGAACGTGTAAGTGCCGAAATAGGCTACTGGCTGGGAGAAGATTTTTGGAACAAAGGGCTTATGACAAACGTTGTAATAGACGTGGTTGATTATGTTTTTAACAATACCCCTATCATTCGCTTGTTTGCGCCTGTATTTGAATATAATACCGCATCGATGCGGGTATTACAGAAAGCAGGGTTTCAAAAGATCGCCATCTTAAGGAATGCAGCTATAAAAAATAATAAAGTCATTGATATGCATTATCACGAACTTGTAAAAAAATAAGATATGATTATTATAATGTCCCCTGCCAAGTTGCAGGACTTTGAAACGCCGGCACCGGTAAAAGACGCTACTAACCCGCTATACGGGAAGGAAGCAAAAGAATTGTATAAGTCGATGGAAGGTATCACTGCCGGAGAAATAGCCTCTCTGATGAGTATCAATCCTCAGCTGGCACACGACGTATATCAGTATATACATGCGTTTCCCCTGAGCAAAACGCCAAAGAAACAGGCGGCATTTGCTTATAACGGCATCGCCTACAAAGGGCTGGATGCCGAAACATTCTCAAAGAAAGACATGGACTTCGCCCAAAAGCATTTAGTGCATATATCAGGGCTTTACGGAGTACTGCGCCCGCTGGATTTGATAAAGCCCTACCGTCTGGAGATGCAGATACCTGTAGTAAACAATAAAGGTAAAGACCTGTATGCGTTCTGGAGCAATACTATCAGTAACTACCTCGCCAAACAGATGAAAGGGGATGATAATATTCTGGTAAATCTGGCATCGAAGGAATACGCCAAGGCCGTGAATAAAAAGTTATTGCCTAAAGGTCATCGAATAATAACCCCTATTTTTAAACAGCAGACAGATAAAGGATACAAGCAAATAGTAGTATATGCTAAAAAAGCGAGAGGCATGATGAGCCGCTTTATCATCCAAAACCAATTAACGGATATTGAGCACCTGAAAGCGTTCGATACCGAAGGATACTGTTTTGCACCGCAGCTTTCGGACGACAAAGAATGGGTATTTATAAGATAATTATAAATTAAGTACTAAGTTGAAATTAGTTTATAGTATTCGCATTTATATTAATGCTTATAATCAGACATATACATTTAAAAATAATATAAACTAATTCGTGTTCTGTACTTATGAGTAATAAATTATGAGTTAAAATTAGCTCTATCCTATTATGTAAATGTAGCTGAATTACGCCCGAAAAATGTTTGCTTTATCCGGCTAAATTACCCGTTAACTCATAACTTATAACTTGCAACTTATAACTATTTTAAATAACTTTGCACTGCGAGAAAAATCACAAATTAAAATAAAAAACAAAGATGAAAAAGGTAGTATTGATTCGCCATGGAGAAAGCGTTTGGAACAAAGAAAACCGCTTTACAGGATGGACAAATGTTGACTTGTCGGAACAAGGAGTTCAGGAAGCTCTTAAAGCAGGACAACTGTTGAAAAAAGAGGGTTACAAGTTCACGCTTGCTTATACTTCTTATCTCAAAAGAGCTGTTAAAACGCTGAACAACATCCTTGACCAGATGGATTTGGACTGGATTCCGGTTGAAAAAACATGGCGTTTGAACGAGAAACATTATGGTATGCTCCAAGGCCTGAACAAGGCCGAAACCGCAGAAAAATACGGAGACGAACAGGTTCTTGTATGGAGACGCAGCTATGATGTTCCGCCAGCACCACTAGATCCGTCAGATCCACGTTCTGCGTCACAAGACCCTCGTTACGCAGATGTGCCTAAAGCATATATTCCGGAAACAGAAGCATTGAAGGAAACAGTAGATCGCATCCTTCCGTACTGGCAGGAAGTTATTTACCCATCTTTGATGTGTCACGACGAAATCATCGTTGCAGCACATGGTAATAGTTTACGCGGTATCATCAAATATCTGAGAGGTATTTCAGACGAAGATATCGTAGGTTTGAACTTACCTACTGCCGTACCTTATGTATTTGAATTCGACGATGACCTGAATCTTGTAAAAGACTATTTCCTTGGCGATCCTGAAGAAATCAAAAAGCTGATGGATGCTGTCGCTAATCAGGGGAAAAAGAAATAACAGTCATTTTTTTGAATGAAAAGACTACGTGAAGACGTAGTCTTTTTAATTCAAACAAAAGCCGAAAAGCCCAATATTGAATCTTCTGATTTATATTGACCATACCTGACATATATAAAGTTTCGTTTTTTCACAAACTAGTATTAGCGTAAAACTACATTTATCATTATGAAACATGCAAAATACCTGCTTTCCATCATCTTTAGCCTTATTATTATAGTAGCTTGTAGCAGCGACAGTGAAAGTAAAGACATAATTCAGCCGACATTAGAAATTGATCAAAACGAGACAATACATTATGTAGGAACTGAAGCCTCCTCTTTCTCTATAACTGTAAAATCAAACACTAAATTTACAACTACATCTTCTGCTACAGACTGGTGTCGTACCGAAACAGACAGCAAAAAAGAAACGGGCAACCTGATAATCTCAGTAACAAACAATCCTAACCCGAATATCCGTTCAGCTGAAATAACGGTAAAAACAGATGGACTCTCTCCTATAACAATAAAAGTAAACCAATTCGGAACAAGCCCAACTATCCTCATCGATGAAAAAAATATCGAGTTAACAGATGAAAATCTGGAATTCTCTCTCAATATACTAACTAACATAGAAATTGAACCACAAACTCCCGACTGGATTACAGCTTCATTAATATCCGATCGCGGGTTATCAGGAATTTACAAATTTACAGCATCTGGATTGCCCGACAGTGATATTGAACGCACAGGTGAAGTGACCATTACTTCAACAAATCCCAAGATAGAAATTGCCCCGGTCGTAATACCCGTATTACAGAAAAGGACTACCTATCCCCGCTTCGCTGTTATCTCAGATACGCATTTCGGATTATTTTCCGATTCCAAGGAAAGAGTAAGCAGGGCGCTGAAAAATATGACCAGTAAAAGCCCTCAATTAGATGCAATATTTGTTGTGGGAGATCTAACTAATTCTTCAAGACTAAGCGAATATGATGAATTGATACAGGTTTTTAAAGAAAATGTACCAAAGACAACATCCGTATTTTATATGCTTGGAAACCACGACCATGCATGGCACGATGGTAATCCGGTATCAATATTTATGAACAAACTTAAGCAACCGATAAATCAGTATATAAAAATAAAAGGATTCCCATTCATTACCATCAGCCTGAGAGGTGCATACGATAATTACTTTTATACTCAAAGTGAAATAGATTTCCTTTCTGATTCTTTGGAAGATGCCAGCCAAAAATATCCCGGTCGCCCTATATTTGTATTTACCCATGCAGGTGTTCTTAATACAGTATATGGAACCGGATCTTCCGAAGGATGGGGTGTCAATGATTTATCTTCGATATTACATAAATATCCTCAGGTCATTCTTTTTTCCGGACACTCACATTTTCCGGTAAGCGATCCCCGCTCTATTCATCAGGGATATTTCTCGTCTGTAAATGTTGGTAATACCTCATATAGCGAGATAGAAGCCGGATTTACAGAAGGCGTTCATCCTCCCGGAAACGAAATGATTACCGAAGGTATCATTGCCACAACAAAAGAAAACCTTGATGTGGAAATGGAAAGATGGGACACATTCCGTAATGAAGAGATTCTTCCCAGGTGGATAGTGAAAGCGCCACATAATGGGACAGCATTTACTTATGCAAACCGTACCGGAGGAAGTAATCCATCCTTTAGCAGCGGAGACAAACCAGCGATAAGCAATATTACAGCAAATGCATGTGTTGTTTCGTTTCCTCAGGCCACCGACGATGAAGTCGTTCACCATTACATTGTGCAAATACTGAACGGCAACGGAGAAGCATATAAAACCATAACTATCTTCTCACAGTTCTATCTGAATAGCGAAACGCCTGATCCGCTTGATGTTAATATTTCAGGACTTGAGTCTGGAACAAAATATACGATAGAAATAACGGCAGTAGATTCTTATAATAATAAATCGGGTAAAATATCCAGCGCTGAATTTACAACAAGTAATTGAAACAAGAAATATGAAATAGAAAAGGGCAGCCTTTTCATATTAAGAGCCTGTTTAAATTTTAGCGAAAATTTTTATTACAGGTTCAGGTCAATAGTTCTTAGCAATTTTTTTATGCTCTTTTTAGCGGATTTTTGGCTCCGCCGATTTTCAATTCCCTTTTTACTCTTGGTTTAGCCCGCTAAACCGGCTAGCAAAAATGATAAAATCCATCTAAAAATAGCTATAAAAAAGATTTGCTATAAAATTTAAACAGACTCTTAAAATTAGAACTTTATGTCCTAATCTTTGTTAAAGCAATGAGAAAGATTTGTTACACAGTTATCAGCCCCTTACCCTTTGGGCACTCCCTGCCCCACCCTGCCCCCCAAAAAGGGAGAGAAGCGAGGAGAGAGTTGCAAAGCGATGGCAGATAGAAAATGTGATAATAATTTCTTTTCATTAAGTAATTGTTTAAATTTTATTCGTTCAAATTTTTAGAGATGTTTTGGAGATGTTTTTTTCTTCCGCGAAACGATAATAGCGGGCTATTTGAGTTGAGAGAAAGGAAAAAACAGCCGAAAACAGACTAAAAATGAACGAAGAAAAAGGTATAATAAAATATTCGTATAAAATTTAAACAGTTACTTCTATGTTGTAATCCAAATATTCGGAGTATTATTTTTCGTTTTTATTTTTTTTTCATAAAAACAACTACATTTGTATCAGGAAGTTGAAGAGGAAACAGGCTCTGCTGGGGAGCAACTTGTCAGCAATACACTTCCTGCGTTACGCAGT
>NZ_QVMO01000059.1 GCF_010501055.1 Dysgonomonas sp. 521 | reverse complement strand
GATTTGGGCTTCCATCTGGTAAGTCGTCTGCGGGATGACTCCAACCTGCTCTATCTTTATCAGGGAGAGAAGACCGGAAAGAAAGGACGCCCCAAAATATTCGATGGCAAAATTGATATGAGTAAACTTGAGTACAGTCGTATGGAGAAGCTGGACATCTGCCAAGAAGAGGGGAAACTCTATACCTTGATTGCCCATTCAAAAGCATTGAAGCGAAATATACGGTTGGTGATATGGGTCACACCCAAAGGAGCACATAAACTCTATTTTTCTACTGACACAGAAATGAGCGGCAAAGATGTTATCCAATTTTACCGGACAAGGTTTCAGATCGAATTTTGCTTTAGGGATAGCAAGCAGTTCACCGGCCTGTATCACTCACAAGCAAGGGATATCAACCGGTTGGATTTTGCATTCAATGCATCAATGACTGCTGTAAATGCTGCCAAAATAATGATGAAGGAGAATGGAATACCCTTTTCTATGGACACACTTAAAAACCTGATGTACAACTCATATATACTCAAACGATTTTTTGAGCTGTCTGGGTTTAAGCCCAACAGAAAGATAAATGACAAACTTGTCAAAGAACTAATTGATATAGCAACCTATAGGGCTGCATGAATAGCGTAAAAACTATAGAAATTTATAACGAACTATTGTTAATCTATAACTCTAAATAAATGCGTACCTTTGCACTGCAAAAATCACATAACTAACAAAAAATATAAATATCATGTTTTCAGGTATAGTAGAAGAAGCAGCTACGGTGGTATCGTTACGTAAAGAAGCGGAAAACCTGCATCTTACGATGAAATGTTCGTTCACTAATGAATTGAAAATAGACCAGAGTGTGTCACATAACGGCGTTTGCCTGACGGTGGTAAATCTGGATGATGATAAATATACGGTTACAGCTATAAAAGAGACTTTAGAGCGTTCCAATCTGGGATTGTTACAGGTTCGGGATAAAGTGAACCTTGAACGCAGTATGATAATGAATGGGCGCCTCGACGGGCACATCGTTCAGGGACATGTAGACCAAACAGCTAAGTGCGTGGAGATACGTGAAGCCGATGGTAGCTGGTACTTCAAGTTCGAATACGAATTTGACCGCGAAATGGCAAAGAAAGGCTATTTCACAGTAGACAAAGGTTCGGTAACGGTCAATGGGATCAGCCTTACGGTCGTAACCCCTACAGACAATACATTCGAGGTGGCAATCATTCCATATACCTACGAACATACCAACTTCCACCAATTAAAAGTTGGCAGTGTGGTAAATATCGAATTTGATATAATCGGTAAATATATCAGCCGCCTTTCACAATTCTAAAAGCCCATCCTGCCTCCCCAAGGGGAGGTAAAGAATATTTATGGAAAATAAAAAAGATATAGAAAAACCTGATAGCCACTCCTTTGGAGGGGTTGAGGAGGCTCGATGTTTCTACGAACTGGTACAGCATCGCCAAAGCACACGGGCTTTTGATACTACACGTACGGTAGACCGTGAAACCATAGCCCGCATACTTGAGGCTGGGCGTTTATCCCCTTCGGCATGTAACGCGCAGCCCTGGCATTTTATAGTGGTGGATGAGCCCGAACTGAAAAACAAGGTTGCCGATGCCGCATCTGCCCGCCTGCTGGGTATGAATCACTTTACAAAGCAGGCTCCTGTGCATATCATTGTAGTGGAAGAAAAAGTAAACCTTAGCTCAAGTTTTGGCGGAATGGTAAAAGGTAAGCAATTCGCTTTTCTCGACATTGGTATAGCCGCAGCACATATTTGTCTCGCTGCCGAAGCCGAAGGGCTGGGTAGTTGTATTCTTGGCTGGTTTGCCGAGGCGAAGATGAAAAAACTTTTAAATATACCCGACAGCAGGCGGGTAGTTCTGGATATTGTCATCGGTTATGCGGCACAGCCTTTGCGCGACAAAAAGCGTAAACCTGCCGAAGAGGTAATATCTTACAACACTTACAAATAAACATAACTATACATATTTCAATGGGAAAAAAATATTGGGTTCTGCTCATCATTTTTGCCATAGTGGCAGCATGGTCGGGCTACAAGCCGTACGAAACAGGCTTGTGGTTTATGGAAGCAGGGATGTGCCTTGTCGGAGTTATTATCCTGATAGCTACATTCAAGCGGTTCCGCTTTACGGATATGACGTATATCTTTATTTTGATACATCTTATAATCCTTTTTGTGGGCGCGCACTATTCGTATGCGCGTGTACCCCTGTTCGACTGGATACAGGAAGTATTTGACCAGAGCCGCAATAATTATGATAAAGTAGGCCATTTTGCACAGGGGTTTATTCCTGCCATGATAGCCCGCGAACTGATAATTCGCCTCGATGTGGTTAAGAAAAAAGGATGGATTCCTTTCTTCGTTGTCTGCATCTGTATGGCAATAAGTGCGTTTTATGAATTTATAGAATGGTGGGCTGCCGTACTGTCGGGCGATGGCGCGGAAGATTTTCTCGGCATGCAGGGCTATATCTGGGATACTCAGTCGGATATGTTCTGCGCTATGATAGGAGCTATCTGTATGCTGCTGTTTTTATCGAAACTACAGGATAAACAAATAAGGAAACAGCTAACAGTCGACAGCCAACAGCCGGCAGATAATAATTGATGGATTTCTGAATTTTCAAATTAGAATAATGACTCTTTCTCAAAAGCAACAAGGTCATCTGCTTATGCTGGTAGTGATGACTATCTTCGGGCTGAATATACCTATCAATAAATATTTCTATGCTTCGGGCTTGCTAACCCCGATGGCTATGACACTGTTGAGGATGGGGTTCGCGGCTCTAGCATTCTGGCTGGTATCTATATTTCTCCCTAAAGAAAAAGTAGAAAAAAAAGATATGCTGGTTCTCATCATCGGCGGTCTTTGCGGGATGCTGATCAACCAGACACTGTTTGCTGTGGGGCTAAGCCAGACATCCTCGGTAGATGCTTCCATCATTACCACCAGCGGCCCTCTTTTTGCTATGATATTGGCAGCACTTATCTTAAAAGAGCCTATTACCTCTAAGAAAGTAGGCGGAGTGCTGATTGGCGGAGCGGGAGCTATATTCCTTGTCTACTCCAGCAATCAGGTGAGTACAGGAGGGCAGGGTTCTGCGCTGATAGGAGATATTTCGGTATTGAGCGCGCAGTTATTCTATTCTTTTTATCTGGTAATAACGCGTCCTTTATCTGTTAAATATTCTCCAATAACCATGATGAAATGGATGTTCCTTGTTGCAGCCTTGGTTGATTTACCCTTTGCTTTCCGGCATGTGGCGGAGGCTCCAATATTTCATCAAGCGCACATGATGCCTTATCTGCTTCTTTCATTTACGCTGGTAGGCGCCACATTCATTACCTATATGCTGATTCCGCTGGCGCAACGCAGGATCAGGCCTACTACCATTTCCATGTATAACAATATGCAGCCGCTAATAGCTTCGGCTGTTGCCATATCGATGGGTATGGACAGGTTTACGATAGAGAAACTGATAGCCGGAATACTTATTTTTAGTGGTGTATATCTGGTAACGGTAAGTAAATCAAAGGCAGATATGGACAAAGAGATAGTAGGGGTTGAAAAATAAAATGTAAATTTGTAGTTTAATATTATTTGAAACCAATGAAGAAAATACGAATCATATTACTGTTCATCCTTTTGCCTGTGACATGTTCCGCCCAATTTCTGGGAATAGGTGCCCAATATGCGGACGCTAAGGGAAAAGGAAATGATTTTCAGTTTGCGGCCAATGCTTCATTTCCGGTATGGCATAAGAAAAACCCATTGAACTCATTTATATCCAGTGGCATAGATTACACCGGAGGCAGTTCTCCTGTTGCCGGACTGAATCTTAAACCCATCCAGTTTTCCTCCTTCCTTAGCGAATCTTTATTTAATAAAAATAAAGCGACTATACTGGTCGGATGTGATGCCGGTTATCTGTTCAATTTCAGGCATGGCAAAGATGGCATTGTAATCACACCGAATGTTTATTTCGATTATAAGTTTTTCTTTGTGAAGGCAGGCTATGATTTTAATGTGACGGGAAATGAACAGCAATTCTTTGTGCGAGCCGGGATCTGTTTCGGTATGGGTACGATAAAGTCATTTGTGAAAACGACAATCTGGTAACGAATATTCACTATGAAAAAACTTATCATTCTATTTTTTATACTGTTACCAGTTTTCTGTTCTGCCCAGTCTTTCGGTATTGGGTCGCAGCACGTTAAAAAAGAAAAACTACAACTTTCCATAAATAGCTATGTGCCCTTTTATCAGATAAACAGAGTTTCGTCTCCTGTTGTACTGGGTTTGGGGTCGGGTTTCGACTATCTCTCCCCCCGCTTTAAGGTGTCGGGGCTGAATGTAAAGCCAATTTCGTTATTCCTGATGAATAATAGTACATCGCCTTTTACTTTTGGCATGAGGCTTGATGCCGGTTATAACTTTGGTTTCGGCCGTGGAAACGGGGTTGTACTTACACCGAACCTGTATGCCGATGCTTCCGTTTATTATATATCTGCCGGCTACGACTACAATATACATCACAACAGAGGGCAGTTTTTTGTCCGGATTGGAGTTGGATTGACATTAGGTTTCCTCAAGGATTTGATAAACAGACAATAAGATGTCTGGCGGATTGGGTGCTCCGCTGGCGTAACGCAGTGAAGACAGGCAAGGATTCTGCGCAGCAAAATTATTTCAAAAATAGAATCTTTAAGATATATTATCAATGATTCTTATATATAATAATTCATCTCAAACGTTATAGAAACCAGAAAAGCAGATATGTACTAATTAATTGTAACTTTTTTGCTAATTTTGCAGACCGTTTTATTCGGTGTTTAATTACGAGGTAAAAGAATGAAAATAGCTGCATTGGTATCGGGAGGGGTAGATAGTTCCGTGGTTGTACATCAACTGAAGGAACAAGGCTACGACCCTACGATATTTTATATACGGATCGGCATGGAGGACGAGCAAGGTTATATTGATTGTCCTGCAGAAGAAGATATTGAAATTACAACCTATATTGCCAAAAAATATGGCTGCAAGATGGAAGTCGTATCCCTGCATGAAGAATATTGGGAAAATGTGGTAAGTTATACTATAGACGCCGTTAAGCGCGGCCTTACTCCCAATCCTGATATGATGTGCAACAAACTGATAAAATTCGGATGCTTCGAACAGAAATGGGGGCACGAATTTGACAAGATAGCTACAGGGCATTATGCTACAACGACCGAACTGAATGGAAAGACATGGCTCTCTACCGCGAAAGACCACATAAAAGACCAGACATACTTCCTCGGCCAGATAGATTACCTGCAAGTATCGAAACTGATGTTCCCTATTGGCGACTTGCTAAAGAGTGAAGTGCGGGCCATAGCGGCGCAACAAGCGTTGCCTTCTGCCCAGCGTAAAGACAGTCAGGGCATTTGTTTCTTAGGGAAGATTAATTATAATGACTTTATCCGCCGTTATCTGGGTACACGTACCGGAAAGATTGTAGAGCTCGAAACCGGAAATGTTCTGGGAAAGCATGACGGATATTGGTTCCATACCATCGGGCAACGTAAAGGGCTGGGACTGAGTGGAGGCCCCTGGTTTGTAATAAAGAAAGATACCAGACGCAACATCGTATATGTATCTAACGGATATGATCCTGAGACACAGTACGGTAAAGTAGTGAATCTGGCAGGATTTTCTTTTATTACGGAAGATATCTGGGGCAACTTTGAAGGCACAAAGGATGTAACTTTCAAAATCCGCCATACACCTGAATTTACAAAAGGGCGGATAGAAAAAATCGGAGACCTGTATCGCATCTATTCCGATGAAAAAGTACAGGGGATTGCCGCCGGGCAGTTTGGGGTGGTTTATGATAATGAATCTAAACTATGCATCGGTAGTGGCATGATTGCTAATGATGAAGAATAAAAATATACCACTGACCATTAATTTATAATTTCCCAAAACATGTTTCTTTTTGATGATTTAGCTCAGATTCAGGTTGTTGATGTCATTGAAGCTTTAGGAACGATCGCGTTCGCTATCAGTGGTATCCGGTTGGCATCGGCTAAGCGTTTCGACTGGTTTGGCGCTATCGTTATCGGTTTTGTGACGGCGACAGGAGGAGGGACATTGCGTGACCTGTTGCTCGATGTACCCGTATTCTGGATGCAGGCAAGCCGCTATATATGGTGCACGCTTTTTGCATTCGCCATAGTCCTTTGCTTCCGCAAGTATCTGGTTCATCTTAACAATACGATCTTTTGGTTCGACTGTATCGGCCTTGGTTTGTTTGTCGTTGTGGGATACGAAAAAGCCCTCGCTCTCGATTATCCAATCTGGGTATGTATCTCTATGGCTACCATAACCGGTATAGTAGGAGGTATAATACGCGATATACTAATCAATGAAGTTCCGATAATATTTACACAGGAGCTGTATGCTGTAGCCTGTATTTTGGGTGGAATATTATTCAGTATATTGAGTTATTTTAATGTAGATTTGCTGGTTATCGAAATCTCTACCGCTGTATTTGTAGTGGTCATACGGGTGCTGGCAACTAAATATCATTTGAAGTTACCGATATTGAAAGGAGAAGATTGAGAATCAGTAATCAGTAAGCAGTCATCAGTTAGCAATTCATAACTCATTATTCTCACCTACTCTTCGAATTCGCTTTCCATGTCCATCAGTTCTTTCTTTATCTGTTCCAGTTTTTGGATGACTTGTATTTTGCGGGTTTCTTCGTCTTTTGTTTGTTTGAGGCTTTGCCGTGCACCTTCCAGGGTTAATCCCTTTTCTTTTACCAGATGATACACCACAGCGATATTCTCTATATCGTTTCTGGTATATTGGCGGGTTCCGCCATCTGTTTTTTTCGGCCTGATAATATCGAATTCTGTTTCCCAGAAACGGAGCAGCGACTCCTTCACTTTAAAGTGGGAGGCTACTTCCTTCACTGAGAAATACAGTTTGTTACTATTATCAAAGTCTATCTTCATTATTTGCTTCTAGTAGCTAACTTTTAGTTACTCACTGCTCATAGATTACCGTTCACTGCTTACTGTTGACTCCTTCCTAATCCATTACCTGCCCGTGGTTGGCAGCAATCTGAAGCATCTTATCATATTCCTCAGGAGAAAGATCCATGAAGTAATATTTGGCAGGATTGTCAGGTTGTCCTTTTACATGCACTTCGTAGTGTAAATGCGGACCTGTGGATTTTCCTGTATTGCCGACCTCTCCAATCTGTTCGCCTCTGGTAACTATTTGTCCCAGACGCACTTTGTAGTCGTTCATATGGGCATACAATGTTTTATAGCCATACCCATGATCTATAATAACACATTTTCCGTATCCCTGCCGCCAGTCTACCCATGTGACCGTACCATTTCCGGTAGCATATATCGGAGTACCTATATTTGCCGAAAAGTCCATTCCGGCATGGAATCGTGGCGTACCATATATAGGGTCTATCCGTGTGCCGTAGCCTGATGCTACATGTCTCAGATATTTATCGGGTACAGGTTGTATACTTGGTATATGTTTCAACCGGTCTTTCTGGTTTTTAGCAAGGCTTAGTATTTCGTCAAAAGAATTGGACTGGATATATATCTGTTTTTCGATGAAGTCCATCTTTTTTGTTGTCTGAATAATCAGCTCGGCATTCTTTACATCCATAAGGTAATCGTACCGCCCTACGCCGCCAACACCGGAATTGCGGATTGAGGAAGGGATAGGGTCTGCATGGAATATAGCCCTGTAGAGATTATCATCACGTTGCTGTACGTCCCCTATTACCTTTATCGCTTCGTCCATCCGTTTCGACAAAACTTCGTATTGCGCACGGATCAGGTCATCTTGCTTTTCCCGTTCACGCGCCCACGGAGTCCCGAAAAAATATACAACAGCTACCAAGCCACCGATACCAACTATAACTCCTGATATCAGATGACGGAAAACTACAAAAATCCTATCTTTAAGGCTAGGATAAATCCGGTCGTATGTAAGTGTTTGCGGGTTGTATCTGTAATATACTTTTCGCTTCATTTTATGGTCCCCGTCATTTTTATTTTAGCGAGTTCGACAAAAGTAAAGTTTTTGCGCTATTTTTGCAAATTGAAATCGCTAATGTGTAAATAAGAAAATGTAAAAATTAGCAAATTATAAGATAAAAGACTAAATTCATTTTCAAATTTGCTGATTTTTGAATTTACTAACTAAACAAATATGATGACTTCTAAAGAAATTCGTGAATCCTTCAAATCATTTTTCGCTTCTAAAGGACACAAGATTGTGCCATCCGCGCCGATGGTCATTAAAGGAGACCCTACACTGATGTTTACCAATGCCGGTATGAACCAGTTTAAAGATATTATTCTGGGTAACGCGCCTGTCAGGTACCCACGTGTAGCCGATTCTCAGAAATGTCTTCGTGTAAGCGGAAAACATAACGATTTGGAAGAAGTAGGCCACGATACATATCATCATACGATGTTCGAAATGCTTGGCAACTGGTCTTTCGGAGATTACTTTAAGAAAGAAGCTATCGAATGGGCGTGGGAATATCTGACCGAAGTTCTCAATCTGGATAAGGAACGCCTGTATGTAACAGTTTTTGAAGGTAGCCCCGAAGAAGGCCTGTCCCGTGATGACGAAGCCGCGGGTTACTGGGAGAAGTATTTGTCTAAAGACAGGATACTCAACGGCAATAAAAAAGATAATTTCTGGGAAATGGGAGAAACCGGCCCTTGTGGCCCGTGCTCCGAAATCCACATAGATATACGTTCCGATGAAAGGCGTGCTGAAATAGACGGCGCGACACTGGTAAACAAAGATCCGGATGTAATTGAAATCTGGAACCTTGTATTTATGCAATACAACCGTAAGGCTGATAAATCCCTTGAACCGCTTCCGGCAAAGGTTATTGATACGGGGATGGGATTCGAACGCCTGTGTATGGCCGTCCAGGGCAAGGTATCGAATTATGATACGGATGTTTTCCAGACTATTATCAAGGCGCTTGGCGAAATGACCAATACCGTTTACGGACAGGATGCGAAAAAAGATATTGCCATGCGTGTGATTGCAGACCATGTGCGTACAATAGCATTCTCTATTACCGACGGGCAGCTGCCATCTAATGCAAAAGCGGGTTATGTGATACGCCGTATCCTTCGCCGCGCGGTGCGTTACGGATATACATTCCTCGGTCAGCATAAGTCGTTTATGTACAAATTGCTTCCTGCGCTTATAGAAACAATGGGTGATGCTTATCCGGAATTGGTTCAGCAACAAACACTGATTGAAAAAGTGATGAAGGAAGAGGAAGAATCGTTCCTCCGCACATTAGAGACAGGTATAAAACTGCTGGATAAGCAGATTGCGGATACGAAAGCAAAAAATCAGGCACAGCTTAGCGGGATAGAAGCTTTTACCTTATATGATACATACGGTTTCCCTCTCGATTTGACGGAACTTATCCTGAAAGAGAACAGTATGACCGTAGATGAAAAAGGCTTTAAAGCTGAAATGGAAAAGCAGAAAGAACGTGCGCGCGGAGCGGCGGCTGTGGAAACCGGCGACTGGGTAACGCTCAAAGAAGGCGATACTGAATTTGTAGGATATGATTTTACAGAATATGATGCTGAAATACTGCGTTACCGTAAGGTAAAACAAAAGAACAGCGAGTTTTATCAGATTGTACTGAGCCACACCCCGTTCTATGCCGAAATGGGAGGTCAGGTAGGCGATAGCGGCTGGCTGATTAACGATAATGAAAAAATAGAAATAACAGATACAAAGCGTGAAAATAATCTGGCTGTACATCTGGTGAATAAACTACCACAGGATTTGACGGCGACATTTACCGCCCGTATCAATATAAAGAACCGTACAGCTACAGAGTGTAACCATACGGCTACCCACCTGTTGCACGAGGCATTGCGTGAGGTGCTGGGCAGCCATGTAGAGCAAAAGGGTTCGTATGTATCGCCTTCGGTACTTCGCTTCGACTTCTCCCATTTCCAGAAACTGACGGATAAGGAAATCCGTAAAGTAGAGCGTTGTGTGACTGCCCGTATACGCGAAGATATTGCCCGTGTGGAAATGCGCCATGTACCTATCGCTGAGGCTAAGCAAATGGGTGCAATGGCCCTATTCGGCGAAAAGTATGGGGAAGATGTCCGCGTTATCCGTTTTGGCGATTCTGTGGAACTTTGCGGGGGTACGCATATTTCGTCCACAGGGCGTATAGGCTCGTTCCGCATTACCAACGAAAGTTCTATTGCTGCCGGTATACGCCGTATAGAAGCTATTACAGCAGAGGCGTGTGAAGATTATTTCTATACACAGCAGGATATTTTGACGGAGATCAAAGGCTTGTTTAATAATGTTCCTAACCTCACACAGGCGCTTCATAAGTTCATAGAGGAAAATGCCGATATGAAAAAGCAGATGGAAGAATATATAAAGGAAAAAACCGTTCAGGTAAAAGACGCACTGATAAAGAAGAAACAGGTTCTGAATGGTATAGACTTTTATATATTGAAGGGGCCGTTTCCGGCAGAGGTAGTGAAAGATATAGCATTCCAGATAAAAGGGCAATTCCCTGAAAATTCGGCGTTTGTAGGAGCGACCGAACATGAAAGTAAACCACTGTTGACAGTTATGTTAAGTGACGACTTGGTAAAAGGCCGTGGACTCAATGCCTCGCAACTGGTTCGCGACGCGGCCAAGCATATTCAGGGTGGAGGCGGAGGCCAACCTCACTTTGCTACAGCCGGAGGTAAGAATGCCGAAGGATTGGCTAAGGCTTTGGACGAGATAGTAGAAAAGATAAAGTAAGATACCTGATATAATGTATGGGAGCCGGAAAATTTATTCCGGCTCTTTTATTTTATCTCTATATTAAGAAACTGATTAAATCTTATATCTTCGCACAAATGTCTCCGGAGGTAGCGGCAGCCATTGCTGAAGTAATTGATATAGTTAAAAAAATGATTTAACTTTTAGATAGAGAAAGAATGTTTACTTTTGTATCAGAGTTCTTTACTGTATAGAGAACAAAATGAAACCATGCGAACTTCACAGCTCACATGGCTCTACACTTCACAAACTACACAAAACTTGCGGTTTTTTTAAAACTATTAATTACTGACTAGTAATACTGCTTTGATTAAAGCTTATATTATATTAGGTCCTATTACCCAACTCTTATCTTTCATATTTAATCTTTAATTCCTTTTTACATTTGTAAAAGTAATACACAATAATGGGATTTATAGGCATAAATCTGTGTTTTTTGTGCGTCTCGTATTTCTGATTAAGTAATAATCGTGTTGTGTTTTTCTCAAATTGAAAAATTTGAAAAAAATGAAATTTGCAGTTTCGTTTTTCGAAACAATTCCTTATGTGAATTTTGAGAAATGAAAAATGCAGGCTTTTTTAGCCTGATCAGACCGGGCGTCGAATAGGTTGGAATAGCAACTGTATATCACTGGCATCTTTCTCTTTTTCTCAGGAATAGCATATAAAACAATAAAATGCTTATTTTTGTGTTTTATAATATGATTAATCAGCAGTCTGTTTATACGTGTCACAAAATAATCTAGTACGTACACTATGCTTTGGTCTTAGTGTATTATTTTTGCTTCTCTTCACATCGTCTTGTTCTAATAAAAAGAACACAGCTATGACTCGTTTTTACCATTCGGTAAATACACGCTATAACATACACTATAACGCGGATATTGCATATAAGGAATCTCTTGAGGCCAAAGAGAGAAACCGTGAAGATAACCTGTCACAATTATTGCATATTTTCCCACAGAATTCATCCGATTCGGTCAGCTCCTCATCCGGTAGTTTTACAACTACAATAGATAAAACGACCAAAGCCATAAAATTACACTCGATAAAAGCAAGACCCAAAAGAGACCCGAATAGGCGTAACGACGCCGATTATCAGGCATGGCTCCGGCAAAAGGAATTTACGCCTTTTATGGATCAGGTATGGCTGTTACTGGCAAAGGCCGAATTTCAGGATGGAAATTATCTGCAATCCGTCAGCACATTTCTGTACATAACCAAGATATACAGTTCTAACCCTGACATCGTTGCCGAATGCCAACTATGGATAGCCAGGGCATATACCGAAATGGGCTGGATGTACGAGGCGGGCAATGTCTTGCACAAGATGGAGATTGACGGTGGCCCTCCCGAAAAACATAAGGGGCTCTACTCTTTGGTCAAAGCGAACTATCTGGTATATAATAATGAGTATCAGGCAGCCGTTCCTCAATTGGAATTAGCTATAAAAAAAGAAAAAAATAAGTTACAGCAGATACGTATGAAGTATCTGCTGGGACAACTTTATGCCCAGATGGGAGATAAGGAAAAGGCGGATAAGGCATTTGCGTCGGTAAAGGGAATGAGTACACCTTACAAGTACACATTTAACGCGCAGCTTCAACAAGTAAAGCTGGATGATTCCCTTGACAAAACCAAGGCATTGTCTAAATTATCCGGCATGACCAAAGGCTCAAAGAATAAAGAATATCTGGACCAGGTGTATTTTGCGATAGGCGATATATATCTGGAAAAAAAAGATAGCGTAAAAGCCATCGACAACTATAAACTGGCAGTAGAAAAAAGTACCCGTAATGGTTATGATAAAGCGATGGTACAAGTCAGGTTAGGTGATATCTATTTCACTCGGCGTGAATTTGTGCTGGCGCAACCTTGCTATTCAGAAGCTTTGCCGTTATTGGCAAAATCTCATGATGATTATCCCCGCGTAGCGCTCAGGTCTGGAGTCTTAGATGAACTAGTCGTATTTGTAAAGACTGTGCAAGAGCAGGATAGTTTGCAACATCTGGCTCAATTGCCGGAAGACGAACGCCTCCAAATTATCAATGATAAAATAGAGAAACTGCGGAAGGAAGATGAAAAACAGAAAAAAGAAGAAGAAACTCAAAAAAGAATAGAGGAAAGAGCGGATAGGATATCGTCGTGGGATGATATTCAGGAAAGCCTTCTGGAACCGCAAAAGCAAACCACGGTGGCTCAGATTCCGACACAGCAAAGTACCGGTTCTTTCTATTTTTATAATGAGCAGGCAGTAAATCAGGGGAAGGTTGCGTTCCAGCAACGGTGGGGAAACAGGAAACTGGAAGACGACTGGCGGAGGCGTAACAAACAGTCGACAGGGTTCTCTGATATGGATTTGGCAAACGAAACCGATTCTGTGCATACCGATATAGCAGAATTGAAGACGCCGGATGGCGATACGGATAATTCTAAGAATGTAATTGAAGATGTATATTCAGTCGATTATTACTTGCAGCAATTACCTCTTACCCTGGAAGCTATAGAGGAATCGAATGAGTTGATAGAAAACGCATTGTATAACATGGGGCTTATCTACAAAGATAAGCTGGGAGATATAGCTCTGGCTATCGATGCGTTCAACATGGATATATACCGGTTCCCTAATACTCCGAATCTGGAAGAAATTTATTATCAGTTACTACTTATTTATATGCGTCTGGGCGATAGGGATATGATGGCTACATACCGTTCCAGGCTGATGAACTACTTCCCTTCGGGCAAATATGCGGGGCCTGTTTCCCAGCCTGATTACGAATGGAATTTCCGCCATATGGCCAACTTGCAGGATTCGCTTTACAATGAAGCTTATTCCGCATACAAAAGGGCTGATGTGGCTACCGTAAGGCGCAACTATACGGCAATGGACACGAAGTATCCGTTCACAGACCTCATGCCGAACTTTACGTTGCTCAATGCCCTTACTTACGCTCAGGTGCGGGATGCCGGTAATCTGGAAATATCGTTGACCGACTTGGTCAAGAAATATCCGAAATCAGATGTTACTCCATTAGCGAGCGATATCCTCGACAGGATTAAAGATGGTAAGATATTATTATCCGATGGCTCTCCTATAACCGATTTTGACTGGAGCAAAGCCTACGAAAGCGCAGATTCGTTATTAGCCTCGAAAGGAAAAGTGTTGCAATATTCAGACACATTGGATGTCCCATATATGCTGCTGTTGATGTTCAAACCGAGGACGATAGACCGCAATGAGCTTCTGTATCAGGTTGCAGACTACAACTTCTCCAACTACGTTATCCAGACATTCGATCTTAGTTTCGATACAGACCCGCCTTATGAGGTGCTTCAAATGAAAGGATTTAATTCCTTTGCGGCAATAAGGTCGTATCTGTCCAGAGCATATAATGAAAACGGACTGGTGCATCATATCGATACATCTATCCTTGTGGTGCCTATTTCTACCGATAACTATATAAACGTACTGCCACGTCTCGGATTAGCGCAATATATGGCATACTTTAGCGAGCATTTTGCCGACCAGTTCCCTCAACTCATAGCCTCATGGAACGGAGTAGAGTATGTTGCTCCTGTTGATCCGGAGATAGCGGAAGCTGCACGGCCGGATGAAGCAGGCAATGAGGAACCGGATACGACAAAAGAGCCGGTAACCGAAACCGAACCGGTCAAAGAACCTGTCATAATATCTAAGACAGAAGAAAAACCGGTAGAAAAACAGCCGGATAAACCAACCGATACTAAACAGATCACGGCTGACGACTTACTTACTAAAGACCAGTTGGAAAAAGTAGGTCAGGTAAATGACGTTGTAGAAGATATAGAGAATATCGTGAATAATCCTGTTGACGGCATTAAGAGCCTGTTTGGCAGGTATAAGAACAGGGAAAATCTGACCAAAGAAGAGAAAGCCGCGCAGAAAGAAGAAGAAAAGCAACGCAAGCAGCTGGAAAAAGAGCAGAAGGCGATAGCAAAAGCATATCAGGATTCGATACAGAAAGTAGAGAAGAACAGGACGGACTCTATAGCCAGAGTAGAGAAGGCGCTGGAAGACTCGATAAAAACGGCGAAAAAACAGGCTGAAGAACAGAAACGCCTGGAAGAAAAGCAGAAAGAAGAAGCTGCTAAGGCTGCGGTAAAAGCCAAAGAAGATGCCCGCAAGCAAAAAGAGGAAGAGCGCAAAGAAAAAGAACGTTTGCAGAAAGAGCGTCTACGCCAGCGTGAAAAAGAACGTAAAGAAAAAGAAAAAGCCAGAGAGCAGGAACGCAAAGAAAAAGAAAAGCAGGCAGAGGAAAGACGTAAGCAGCGAGAGAAAGAAAGAGGATAAAATCGCCTTTTAATCACATATAATTAAAAAAGGTAGGCTTCTATAGTTGAAATCACAAAAAAAAATCATTAATTTGCTTTGTGAAATACTAGAGGCCAAGCCTTTCATTCAAAAAACTAACTATATGAACGAGAACCTAAATCCTGAATTGCCGGAAAACAATCTATCTGAAGAAGTTAAGAAAGAATCTGTAGCAGAAGATATAAATACAACTGAGGTTGTTGCAAACGAGCCTGTTATCGAGGATGCGAATCCATCTGAGGCCGTTATCGAAGAACCTGTAGCAGAGGCTGAAAGTACAACTGAGGATGTTGCAGAGCAATCTGTTGCAGAGGAAGTAAAACCAACCGAAGACACAACGGAAGAGCCTGTTGCAGAAGAAGTAAAAGAGCAATCGGAAACACCTACAGAAGCTTCATCGGCGAAACAACCGTCCTTGACCAAAGATGAAATTATCGAAAAACTTAAAAATCTGGCTGCTCAGGCCGAAGTACCTCCGCGTGCTGAGGTAGAGTCTCTCAAACAGGCGTTTTATAAGCTCCGTTCTGCGGCGGTAGAAGCTCAAAAGGCTGAATTTATAGAAGCAGGAAACGATGTGGAAACTTTTGCTCCGGTACCGGATCCAAGTGAAGAAGTGCTGAAAACTTTCCTGAACGATATAAAAGAAAAGCGTGCGAATCAGGCTGCGGCGGAAGAAAGGCTTAAAGAAGATAACTACAATAAAAAACTCCAGATAATAGATAATATAAAGAAACTGACAGAAAGCTCAGATGACTTTAATAAGTTATATAAGGAGTTTAAGGATTTACAGCAACAATGGAATGATATCACACTGGTTCCCCAGTCGAAAGAGAAGGATTTGTGGAAATCATACCAGATCTACACAGAGAAATTCTATGATCTGATAAAGATTAATAATGAATTCCGTGATTATGACTTTAAGAAGAATCTGGAACTTAAAACCGCTATATGCGAATCTGTAGAGAAACTAGTTGATGATACCGATTCCGTGTCAGCTTTCCATCAGTTGCAAAATTTTCACCAGCAATGGCGCGAAATAGGGCCTGTTGCAAGAGAACTGAGAGAAGAGATATGGACGCGCTTCAAAAACGCTTCTACTGCTATCAATAAGAATTACCAGACACATTTCGAATCCCTTAAAGGCAGGGAAGAGGAGAATCTTGCCGAAAAGACAGCTATCTGCGAAACGCTGAAAAGTATAGATTACTCAGTCCTCACTTCTTTTAAAGAATGGGATGAGAAGAGCAAAGAAGTGATCGAACTTCAGGCTAAATGGAAAACGATCGGTTTTGTACCTAAAAAGGTAAACAACCAGATTTTCGAAGAGTTCCGTGCGTTGTGCGATACATTCTTCGAAAAGAAAAGCGAGTTCTTCAAAGGCGTAAGGTCTGAGATGGACGAAAATCTGGAAAAGAAACGCGCGTTGGCAGAACTGGCGAAAGAACTGAAAGACAGCACGGAGTGGAAGTCTACGGCGGATAAACTGATAGCTATACAGAAGGAATGGAAAACGATAGGGCCTGTACCTCGTAAATATTCCGATGCAGTATGGAAAGAGTTTGTTACAGCCTGTGATTATTTCTTTGAGCAGAAAAAGAAAAACGAATCGTCGCAGAAGACTGAAGAGTTGGAAAATCTGGCAGCCAAAAAAGAAATCATAGAAAAGATAAAGAATGTAGATTTGTCTCTTGACCCGTCAGAGTTGATAGCACAAGTGCGCGAACTGGCGGATGAGTGGCACAAGATAGGCTTTGTACCGTTCAAGGAAAAAGATAAAATCTATAAAGAATTCCATCAGGCAGTGGATGCGCATTACGACAGGTTGAAGGTGGATAAGACCGAGCGCCGTTTCGAATCGTTCAAGTCGAACATGAGGGATCTGTCGAAGCAGGATAATCCGAAACGAGCCTTGTATAAGGAACGCGACCACTTGATGCATCAGTATAATAAAGTGAAGACAGACCTTCAGACTTATGAAAATAACATGAATTTCCTGTCTATCTCATCTAAGGGTGCAAGTGGCTTGTTGAAAGATGTAAACAGCAAGATCGAAGGGCTTAAGAATGAAATGGAATTGCTAATAAAGAAGATAGAAGCTCTTGATGAAAATCTGAACGAACTGGAAAAATAAAATCATATCTACAATAAGAGGGAAGGTTGTCTGATTGGACAACCTTTCTTTGTTTTACTCTATTTTATAAGGTATGGATAAAGATTTTGGTTTATTTTTATCTAAAAAATTTATCTTATATAGTAGCTTTACACCTTATAGTAAGCTAAAAAGGTAACAGCTGAAAAGAGTCAAAAACCTGTCACTTTTGTCACTTTTTAGTTAGAAGATAACGAATGCTGTCCGAAAGAAGCGTTGAGAAGAGAATCAATAAGAAGCATGAGGTATTTTTGATAAGAAAGAATAAAATGTGATGGAACAGGCTGTTTATGGCGAAAAATAATATATTTTTGAAGAAAGAATATTAACACAAAAAATATTTGACATGGGACTTTTTGATAAATTGAGAGGTGAATTAATAGATATTATCGAATTTCTAGATAATACACAGGATACAATCGTATATCGCTTTGAGAGGTATAACAATGAGATAAAGAATAACGCGAAGCTGGTCGTTCGTGAGGGGCAGACAGCCGTTTTTGTTGACGAAGGGCAGATTGCCGACACTTTCTCTCCGGGCACATATACGCTGAATACGCAGAACCTGCCTATACTAAGTACACTGAAAGGATGGAAGTATGGTTTTAACAGCCCGTTCAAGGCAGAAGTGTATTTTGTAAGTACAAAAAACTTTATCGACCAGAAGTGGGGAACTAAAAATGCCATTATACTGAATGATAACCGTTTCGGGATGGTTGAGGTAAGGGCGTTCGGTACATACACCTTTAAGGTGACTGATGCGTCTGTATTTATCAGGGAAATTGTAGGGACGAACCAGACTTTCACCACAGATAATATTAAGGAACAGCTGAAAAGCATTATAGTTACACGCTTTTCGGATGCCGCGGCCGAATCCAACCTGCCGATAGAAACCTATGCCGCTAATCTGAACGAATTGTCGGAGGCTATATTCGGGTTTATGAAGGATGATTTCATGGCCTATGGTATGGATGTGACTAAGTTCCTGATAGAGAATGTTTCTATGCCTGATGAGGTTAAAAAAGAAATATTTGAGCTTAGCCGCCTCGATAAGATTGATCTGGATAAACTGGCGAAGTTGAAATCTGCTAAAGCAATAGAGGCCGCTGCCGAAAACCCTTCGGGAACAGCCGGTATGGGTATCGGGCTTGGCGCCGGTATGGCTATGGCTAACCAAATGACACAGTCGATGGCTAACCAGATGCAGAACCAGAACACTCAGAATACACAACAAGGCACACCTCCTCCGGTTCCGGGAGCCATTTCGTACTATGTGGCTGTAAACGGACAACAGGCTGGGCCTTTCGACAAAGCGGGATTGATTGAATTAGTAAAGAACAGCACACTGACACGCGATACATTAGTTTGGAAAAACGGCTTGTCTGATTGGGCTTCGGCAGGAAACCAGTCCGATTTGCAGGAATTGTTTACAATGACACCTCCGCCGTTGCCAAAACAGGATTAAAATGACGGATACTTTCGAAATAACATTAACAGGCAGTGACACATATCAATGTCCGCATTGTGGCGCTGCCCTTAAATATAAGCCGGGAACGGATTTTCTCCATTGCGATTACTGTGGGGCGGATACACCTATCAATAGCAAAAAGGTGGATGTTGTTCAGGAACTGGATTTTGATAAGTATGCGGGACAGGCTGAAATACTGAACACAAAAGCCACAAAAGTAATCGCTTGCCGTACCTGCGGGGCTGAGTCAACATTCGACGAGAGCATGAAATCGGTAGAGTGCCCTTATTGCGGGACGCCGCTGATAGAGTCGGACGCGCATGAGGAACGTTTGATACAGCCTTCGTATCTGTTGCCTTTCAAGGTTTCGGATAATGAGGTCAATAGCCATACGTCGGTCTGGTTGTCGCGGCGTTGGTTCGCTCCCAACAAATTGAAGTCGAGGGCTTTGTATGACAACAGGCGACAGGGTGTTTATATACCGTGCTGGACTTACGATTCCCAGACCGAAACCGATTACACCGGCGAACGTGGCGATAATTACACGGTTACGGTAGGTAGCGGCAAGAACCGCCGGACAGAGACCCGTACACGCTGGTCGTATGCGAGCGGGCATATATCCCTGTTCTTCGACGATGTCATGGTGCCTGCATCCAAGATTATTACCACACAGGTAATGACCCGGATCAGCAATTGGGACATGATGAATATGGTAGAGGCTGACAATCGTTTCCTGAGCGGCTTTATTACCGAAAAGTATAATATAAATATGCAGACGGGATATACGGCTGCCAAAAGTAAGATGGAATCTGAGATCCAATACGCTATCCGGAGGGATATAGGAGGGGATCAGCAGCGTATAGATTCGGCCAGGACAACATTCAGCGATATAAAATTCAAGCTGATACTATTGCCGGTCTATATGTCGTCCTATACCTATAACAACAAACTGTACCACTTCTTTGTAAATGGCAGAACTGGGCGTGTTACCGGAGACAGACCGTATAGTGCTGCAAAGATAGCCCTTGCCGTTGTAGCAGGATTGATATTATTGGCTTTGTTTATCTGGTTTGTAAATAATTATGGGTAACTATCTTTATTTCAAAGTCTTAATCTTTAATATCTCAAGATTTTTAAATCTCTTAAAGGCTTAATTCCTAGATGCTCTGCTTCGAGGAAATTTAATGCAAATAGGCATTAGCCTATTATCTGTCTATTTGTTGTTTTTACTTGCAATGAACGGCGCAATACAATTCGACCTGAATATTTCATAAGCCTGCGTTGTCCTGTAATTCGTTAAGTCCCTTTCATATTTTAACGATAGATTCAGGTCAGCCTGTTGAGACCTGAAAGAGAAGCATAAGTAATGTATATAACGCAACATAATGGTGGCGTATGCCTTTTGTTCGTTGTTTACAGCTTCCTTCAAAGCCTTTTCGTAATATTCGCGGGCTGTGCCGGCAGTCATATAGTTACGCATCCATTCGGGAAGGCAGTCGATCTTTGAATAATCTGTATCTCCTACACTCCACGAGTAACGCGTCATCATCCACGCGTTGCCCCAATATGTCGTATTGAAATAAGCATCGCCCAGCTTGTTATAATAGTCCGCGCTCTTTGATTTATCTCCTGTTGCTTTCTCCTGTAAGTCTATCAGTTCCTTTACAAAGTCGGCTTTGTTAAACTTGTAGTCGAACGCACGATGCTTATCAGCCTTCAATCCTTTAGGTATGAAGGGATCTTCATTTAGATAATGTCTGAAAGAGAAATTGCTACTTTGCCAGTAATCCTGAGGCATTGAAGCGAAAGTTGTATATGCCAGTTTCAGGTCGTTACTTCTGAATGCCATCGTTCCTTTTAGCTCTTTATAGGCGTTTACTGAACTTAGGGGCTGGTTGCACAGGTAATCTTCGAAAGCCGTCTTTTTCGATTTTTCCAGGAGGCTTATCAATATATCCATATCGGATATTGTCGCAGTCTTGTCAAAGTACCCGGTAGTGGTATATGAATCTCCGCTACTGTAAGAAAAATACCAATCGTTGTTAGCATTATAATAGGAATCGGATTTCAGCCTCATAAGGATACCATATACACGGTTTTCCTTTTTCAGGTATTCATTGGACAGAGACAATGTAAGTGTATATAACATCCTGTTGTTCTGGTAACCCGGCATAGAAATCCTCTCAAGATCTGCGATATTATCCGTAAATACATCTTTGAACTTATTGGATTCTATATTCTGTGTCTTAATGGCAAGCCATATTGTCTCCAGTTTCTTTTGCAAGAGTATAGATGGATTGGCTTTGTCAGAGACCTTTGATATATATTTATTGGCATCGGATGTATTCTCCTGTAATAATGACAGATGAGCAAGGCTGATGGCGTAAAAATCCTTAGTTTGGCCATTTGCAGAAGGTAGCATGTCTGTAAGCAGCGCTTTTAACTCAGCCAGATACTCCATGTCCGTACAGAGATTCTCTTCCTGTAATTTATCCCCTTCACTATCATTTTCTTCTTCCTCTTCGGCATGCTCGCGCTTATAGTTTTCGTACCATTCATTATAATAGGCGCAATGGAAAGGGTCGCTGTTCGTCATCGAGTATTTGCCATAGAACAGGGGTGTGATAAGCCAGTCTTCGAGTTTATTAATCTCACGGAGTACGAGGAATGGGATATATTCGTTGCTCTTATCCAGATTGTATGCTTCCCTTATCTGCTCCAGAGCCCTGCCCGAATTTCTCAGGGCAAGCATTACAAGGGCTGTACTCAGTTCTTTTGGGGTGAAGTCTTCTTCATTATATTTATCGTCAAATAGTTCCACGCTCCTGAATTTCTTCTCATCACTGCTGCTGAATACCTGAATAAAATAGCGGTAACGGTCGGGGTTATCGGATGGAAGAGACATGGCTTTAAACAATCCCGCCCATACGCTCATCAGGTTGTTCTTGTCCACCTTGCCAAAATATTTGTCATAAGTTTGGATTACATTGCCAAACTGTTTAGCCTGAAAGGAAGAACGGCAGACCTGGAACGCGTACCGTTGTTTCAGGAATTGGGACGATTCTTTATTCAACAGGGTTTGCGCTTCGTTCATCAGGTTCCATTTTGCGCTTGCTTTATCTTTTTGGACATCCTCCCAGTTTTTATAATTGTAATAATTCCTGTTGTCCCATTCTTCAAAGCGGCTGCTATTGCCTACTTCGTACAACTCTGCTTTCTTGGCGAAAAGCATATAATTAAGCAGGCTCTCATTTCCTTTTTCGGTAAGGTACTTGATGAATGAGTTGTTCCCGAAGGTTTCGTTCAGTGTTTTCTCATTGTATGCCTTTATAAAGAGATCGGCATTTGTATTGTATTGTATCTTATATATATCGTCTATCGATGGCTTATTCTTACACGCTGCCAGCCATTCGGAGCAATTGCGGTAACGGTCGTTTTCATCCGGGTCGCTGCTCAACTGGTCGTCGCCCCCCGAATAGTATACAGATGATAGTGTATAGGTAAAAGGTTGCAGGCATCTCAGCCATGGCAGGTATACGCGGAACATCATCGCCCTGTAATCAGACTCTGACTCGTAGAACCCACATGCGTTAATGTACTGTGGAGCAAGTAGTGCGATACTACTTAGAAAACAAACTATATATATCCTTAATTTCATCTGTCCCATAATTTTCTATATAAGATTTATTCCACGAAAAGAAAGTCACACGCGAATGTTCATCCATCGGGATCTCTTTCTTCAGATATTTTGCCATGTCGAGCAGTTCGTCTTTCGAAACACCTTCTACCCTGATTATATCTCCCTTCCGCATAAAGAAGTTGCCGGTGACCTTGTCTACAAGTGAGCGGTATCGCCCGTTTCCTAAATTTTGATACTCTACAAAGTTATTCTCATATTCTTTGTTGGTGGCATTACCGAGCAGTCCGATGAACTTTTCATTCCTAAACAAGACAGCCCAGCTGAAAACGGGTAATGCCACATCGAGTGTCAGCGGATATTTATCGCCTGATACATATTTCTTTAATTCATCCATAGAAGCGATTGAATTCTCCACATTATAGTCATTCGCTGCCTGCATGTTGTAGCACATCAGCAGGCAACGGTTGACGGGCGGCACCCCGGCAGTCTTTGTTTGCTTATACTGCCACAGGCGCAGGGTTACCGTTATATTTTTATCTTTACAGTCTTTCTTGAAGCGGTTGAGAAAATAAAAGAACTTATCTTTGGTGCCTGACGTCCAGTCACAATCGATTAGGATATCTTTATATTTGTCCATATAGCGGGCAATTACAACCTCCCTGATGGAATCTGTATCTACAGAACTGTCATAATCCCTTTCGCTATTATAATATGCACTGCGTCCGAAATCGCGGGTAATGTCGTCTATCCTGCGTTTTATCCTGACACTTAAAGAGTCAAGTGCTTTTTCATTGCTCTTTTCGAAAACCTTGTTTGTAAGGAAGACCGACGGAGTAAAATTTCCGGGTAAAGAATCATTGCCGGAAACGGAAGCCATAGGCTTTGCTTCTTCCGATATGGCATCCCAGTCTACATCGAAGTAACGCACATATAAGTGATTAGCCTCAGTTGCGTGCCATAGGGCAGTGTCGGCAGTGTACCATGTATTCCAGTAGCAAAAGGATCGCTGTTCATTATCGGAATAGGTTGGTCGGGTGTTACACGAACATATAAATGATGATAAGAAGACCATCAGGGTTAAGGCACGGGTACATTTTTTTATAGTCATATCTGGACAAAATAATTCGTTTCGTATCTAAACCGGAAATAAATCCAAATATATGGATATTTAGCAGATATGACAAATACCGGAATGTATTTATTTGCCTGACACCAGGGGTATTCGCTTAGAGGGAGGCTTGTTTAAAAGAGGCGCGCAACACCCAGTATATGGAGTCGGATTCTATTTCGAAAGGATATTTTACCCATTCGTTCAGGGCTAAGGATATAACGCCGTTACCCTCTTTATATACACCTGTTTTTATACCTTCGGGGTCTATCATCATGCCCAGCCTGTCGGTTATTCGGTGTACATTTTCCTTTATTATGTTTTCATATATGAGCACATCCCCGTTGTGGAAGTCATAACCCGAAGGCAGAGCCTCCTGATTGTCAATTTCGATAGCAATAAGCCTAAATTTAGAACTGCTGGGTATTATTATATGTGGCAGCCCTGAAATAAAATCTTCATCCTTATATTGTTTGATAAAATCATTAATATATAATGCAGGTATATAAGGTACTCTGATAAGTTGTTGTGCAATTTTCAGCTTCTCTGTTTCCAGTACCAGTTCGGTATTATAGTGCAAAAGTTCGTTTACGGACAGATCTTTTTCGATAAAATCCGCCAGAGGAATGCCAAAAAAATTAGCAATCTTTATTATTACCTCAATTTTAGGCTCTGCACGAAACTCTTCGTAAGAGGATATATTGCCTCTGGAAAGCTGGAACAGATCAGCAAATGCCTGCTGACTCAGCCCTCTGACGTTTCGTATCTTTTTAATATTTTTTCCTATTTGCGACATAAAAAAGCTAAAAATATTTGCATTGTAAAATTATTTTACTAACTTAGCTAAAAATATTAGCAAAGCTAAGGTTTAATTCTTGAAAAAGCAAATATTTTAGATTTGAAATCATATTCGTATCAACACTATAATATATATAATTATGTATTTCAAAAAGATAGAATCATACATTTCAAGGCTTGGGTATTCCGTTTCGTACCAGAACGAAAAAGAAGGGATATTTTGCATCGAAAGCGAAGCGGACGGGATAAAGAACCTCATTATAGGTGTGGCGCCCCCTATACTGATTGTTGAGCAATATCTCTTTACGCTCAAGAGTGACGACAAAGACATCCTGAAATCGCTGCTGATAAAAAACAGGGATATTATACATGGGGCCTTTGTATTGGATGAAGAGGGAAAGAAAGTCATTTTCAGGTACACCATGCAAATTGAGAATCTGGATATGAATGAATTTGAAGGAGCATTAAACTCTTTAGGGTTGCTGCTCAGCGAATATTATGAACAAATTATTGAATTTTCTAAAAAATAAAAGCTATGAACATTTTCAAAAGACTTTTAAGAATCGGACAGGCAGAAATACACTCTGCCGTTGACAAGATGGAAGACCCTATCCGTATGACCGAACAGGGAATCCGTGAAATGAGACAGGACCTTGAGAAAGCACTTGAATCGTTGGCGCAGGTCAGAGCGATGGCTATTCGTGCTAAAAACGATAAAACCAAGAAAGAAACAGGTGCACAGGATTATGAGAATAAAGCTATCTTACTGATGACCAAAGCCCAAAAAGGGGAATTGGATATCTCTCAGGCCGAAAAACTGGCAAAAGAAGCGCTAGCCCTGAAAGAAAATCTGGTTGCAGAAGCGAAAGTGCTCGCAGAACAACAGGTAACTCACGAAACAGCCGCTGATGAAATCCATAAAAACATTGAAATCCTGCGATTCAATATTACTAAATGGGAGAATGAACTGAAAACGTTGAAATCGAGAATCAGGGTCAGCCGCGCCACAAAGGAGGTAAACAAGCAAATGGCTCAGATTGACAGCAACAGCACCATCAGTATGCTGGAACGCATGAAAGAGAAAGTAGAGGAAGAAGAAGCACTTGCTCAGGCATACGGAGACATCGCCAATAAAAACACATCGGTGGATGATGAGATAAACAAAGCCATTGGCGACGATGCCGGAAAGGTTAATCTGGAACTTGACGAAATAAAGCGAAAACTGGGAATGATATAATATTTAAAAATTTAATATTTAAAAAATCAAGATTATAAACGTTTATATTTCTTGAACTCCAAAATCTTTAAATTATTAAATCTTTGAATCTTTAAATCTAATTATCATGGCCGATTTTTTTTACAACCTAATGCACCCGCTGCCAAATGCCGTAATGACAGTCATCATGGCAGTCCTGATGGTATACTGGCTGTTTGTATTCATCAGCGGAGCCGGACTGGAAGACCTCGATTTGGGATTCGACTTTGATGTCGATATTGATGTTCCCGATGTAGATCTTGACGCTGATGTGGATGTAGACAGCGATGTGGATTCTTCGGAACCCGACAAAGACGTGTCCACAGAGAAAGAACCGGGATTTTTTATGAAGTTTCTGAACTTTATGAATGTAGGGAAAGTCCCGTTCATGCTGATACTGTCCACATTCAAGTTCATAGTTTGGATAGGTTCATTAATCACTACATCGCTGGTCAATGTCACCACATGGGGATTGTGGTCTGTGCTGATACTTATCCCATTAGGTTTCATAGGGCTGTTCTTTACCAAAGCGGCTACAAACCCAATGGTCAAGCTCTTCAAAGAAATCGGCTATAAAGGCGAAGAAGAAATAGATTTTCTGGGACGTGCCGGAAAAATGCTGTCGAACATCAAGGATACAAAAATAGGTACTGCCGAATTTCTGGTGGATGGCAACCCTATCAAACTGAACGTAATGAGTATAGATGGCGAAGAAATAAGATACGGGGACTATGTAATTATTGCCGATGAATCGGACGACAGGAAAATCTATTATGTAAGCAAGGAAATCAGTATAAGGAATTTATAATATTTCACTAGTGTCCGGTTATAAATCAAACAGTTTCAACTGTTTATCGTCACCAGGACTTATTGATTTGTAATTATTTTTTGTAAACAGTTCATCTAT
>NZ_QVMO01000058.1:33645-60950 GCF_010501055.1 Dysgonomonas sp. 521 | reverse complement strand
TATTATGTTATTATAATCAAACTCAAATATAATAATACTCGTGGGCTTATGCATATTTGCTATCGCCGTAATTCAAATACAAACATAGGAACTAATTATTGTTGGGTGAAATATAAGGAAATATAATAGAATACTTCAACCCTTGATTCGCATTTAATAAAACTCTGCCAAACTCCCATTACTCCGTGGTTAAATTAAAAAGTCGCGATGACTTCATGATATATAACCCTTCATTACTGTATTTATGTTATAGAACATAAAAATTAACAACAAGTATGCTTTGTTTCCTATATGGTTGATTCATATGGTTTTGAAAGCTGTGTATAAGTGTGTGTGTTCGCACACATGTTTTGACTTTAACAAATATATTCCTTATTTTGTGTTTATCTGTGCATTAACTTATGCCTAATAATGAAACTAAATATATAATACATGGTAACACGTAGAAATTTTTTGAAAACGGCTGCTATGGCCTCCGCTGGCGTTGCTGTAGGCTCTATAAGCCCATTGAACGCAGCCAGTTATAGCAGAGTTGCCGGAGCAAACCGGAAAGTAAATATTGCCTATATAGGCATAGGTAACCGGGGGGAACAAATCATTGAAGATTTTGAAAGAACGGGTTTAGTCAATGTTGTCGCGCTATGTGATGTGGATATGGGTGCGAAACATACTCAGAAGGTGATGGGTAAATATCCTAAAGCCAAGCAGTTTAAGGATTTCAGGGTAATGTTTGATAAGATTGGCAATGAATTTGAAGCTGTGGCAATTGCTACACCAGACCATTCTCACTTTCCTATTACGATGCTGGCAATGGCTAACGGAAAACACGTATATGTGGAAAAACCGATGGCTCGTACTTTTTATGAGGCGGAACTGATGATGCAGGCCGCCCGTAAATACCCGAATGTAGTAACGCAGGTGGGTAATCAGGGACACTCCGAAGCTAATTATTTCCAGTTCAAAGCATGGCAGGATGCAGGTATTATAAAAGATGTGACCTCTGTAGTGGCTCACATGAACAATCCCCGCAGATGGCATACATGGGATACCAATATTTATAAGCTGCCCGAAGCGCAACCTATTCCGTCTACACTGGACTGGATGACATGGAATTGTGCCGTTCCGTATCACGACTATAATGAGAAATATCATTATGGAGAATGGCGTTGCTGGTACGATTTTGGTATGGGCGCGTTAGGAGACTGGGGTGCGCATATCCTTGATACTGTCCACGAATTTTTGGATTTAGGCCTGCCGTACGAAATTAATCCGGTAAAACTAACCGGGCATAATGATTATTTCTTCCCTACTTCCTCGACCATACTATTCAAATTCGGACCAAGGGGCGAAATGCCGGCTTGCGATGTGACGTGGTACGATGGGGTGGACAATTTACCGCCTATACCGGCCGGATACGGGGAATCTGCTCTTGACCCTAATATACCGGCATCCGGCGCAGGAGAAATAAAGAAGACTGCGATAAACCCGGGTAAGATTATCTATAGTAAAGAGCTGACCTTCAAGGGAGCTTCGCATGGTAGTACACTCTCTATCATACCGGAGAGCAAAGCAAAGGAAATGGCTTCTAAATTGCCGGAAGTACCAAAGAGCCCGTCCAATCACTTCGAAAACTTCCTGCTGGCTTGTACCGGAGTGGAAAAAACACGTTCTCCATTCGAGATCCACGGCCCGTTAAGCCAGGTATTCTCTCTGGGGGTAATGGCACAAAGATTGAACACTAAGTTCTATTTCGATAACAGAACCAAGCAAATAACCAATAATCCGTTTGCTAACGCTATGCTGACAGGCATACCTCCCCGCAAGGATTGGGAACAATATTATAAAATTTAAACCGGCAGAACTGAATGATGAAAAAATATATATTAGTAATAGCGATAAGCCTGTTTTCCGTACCTTTCTTTGCACAGGATAATACCCTGACAGAGCAGGAGGTAAGGGGCGGATGGGCGCTGCTGTGGGATGGAAAGACTACAAACGGCTGGAAGGGAGCCAAGCTCAACGCTTTTCCGGCTAAGGGCTGGACAATAGAGAACGGTATTCTCAAAGTGCTAAAAAGCGGCGGTGGGGAATCTGCCAATGGCGGGGATATCGTCACTACACGGAAGTATAAGAACTTCATACTGAAAGTTGATTTTAAGATTACCGAAGGAGCAAATAGCGGTATTAAGTACTTTGTAAATCCCGACCTGAATAAAGGGGAGGGTTCTGCCATCGGTTGCGAATTTCAGATACTCGATGATGAAAAGCACCCAGACGCAAAACTTGGCGTAAAAGGTAACAGGACGCTGGGATCTTTATACGACCTGATTCCTGCCCCGGTGGATAAGCCGTTCATCAAAGATGGCTTTAATACGGCTACTGTAGTTGTAATGGACAAGAAAGTACAGCACTGGCTGAATGGAGTGAAAATCATAGAATATGAGCGCAACAATCAGATGTGGAACGCCTTAGTTGCATATAGCAAGTACGTAGACTGGCCGGATTTTGGTAATGCGGCGGAAGGCAATATCCTGTTGCAAGATCATGGCGATGAGGTATGGTTTAAGAATATTAAAATAAAGGAATTGAAATAAACAGATGAGGGTGTATTAAAAGTATTATTGCTCTATCAAAATGTTATCCTCTTTGTCATTGCCTCGCCTTCGCTTCGGTGAACGTTGTTTCTGAGTGTAGCGAAGGATCCCGACCCTCGGGATATGAGATGTTTGACTCCGCTCAACAGGACAACCAACGGTCACGGGAGCGGAGCGTATGTAAAGAGATAGTAAAAAATACTTTTGATACACCCTCATTTTCTCAAATCTTTTCCATCCATTTCTTTATCATAGATTTTCCTATCTTTGTAGAAATGCCAGATATTCGAAACCTCTCTTTTTCTATTCGATGCAATGTCTATTATTTGACGTCCGGTTGAAGTACTTTTTTGCTTTTCCCCAACATGAAAGGGAAATACTTATTTATAATGTAAATAGGAATAACAGATATTAGCATTACCACGGCGCACATGGCTGCTGATTCCCAAGGTGTGAAAATGTAATTTCCTCCGAAGTTGGCCCCGGTAATAAGTTCGTAGGCTTTTTTTACCCAGCCTGTAATAATCAGATGGAACGCGAATAAGATTAAAGTATTCTTACCCAGATATATTAACAGGGGGGATTTGAAATTTGTGAAAATACGGGTAAAGAATATGACTGCTAAAGCTCCTATTAACCCATTTATATAATACACAAACAGATTTTTCCCATAATTACTGGTGTTGATATCTACAAAGCCGTTCCAACGTGATAGTAGTATGCCGATAATAAGTAGCGAAACAGACAATACCACTTTGTAGATGACGTTAGGATCCATTTTGTCTAAGAATCTTTTCATAAAAAAGCCGAACGTATAGAATGGAATTGCCATGATAGCGCTGTCGATACTCCAAAAAATATTGATCTGTAGATGATTTCGTAGGAATATAACAATGAGGCTTAATATATTGACGAGGATAAGCCCATAATACTTCTCACGGGAGAATGATAAAAACAGATAGAATATTACTCTGCAAAAGAATAATCCGACCAGGAACCAAAGGGGCACATTTATCATAGTGGAAATAGCTGAATGGTATCCTTCCCCTAGTAGCATCCCGATCATAGGCTTTACAAAGCCGCCCATAAAATCGTGACTGTACAATTCGGGGTGACGACGAAATGTGACCACCAGCCACCATACATAACTAATGATATAGAACCAGAAATATGGGATAAGCAATGATTTTGCACTCTTTTTTATTGTATCCGAAACAGATGCTTTTCCTTTGTCGACGAATCCGGACAACATAAAGAATAAAGGCATGTGGAAGGATAGTATCCAATCGATGAGCGCAGGACTATCCATATTTACATGATTGATAGCGACAAGCCATACGCCAATCAACTTTGCGTAATCTATCCAATGTAATCTGACTTTCTCTTTATTTTCTATTGTCATGTTTTTTAGTTTATATTTTACAGGTAGTCAACCGCCTGATAAGGTTTTAAGCAAAAATATGAAAAATATCGGATTATCTAAAGTCCGGTTAACCGAGGGTTGCCAGTCATCAATTCATTTAAGTGCTGCCAACAGCTTATTTATTATTCAGCTTACTGTGCCTGATCCCATATGCAAAGTAAATAATAAAACCAAGTACTGTCCAGCCTATCATCCGTACCCATGTATTCCAAGGCAGGGATAGCATCTGTATGATACATATAGCAGCGCCCAGTAACGGTAAGAACGGAACAAGCGGGGTTTTGAAAGGGCGTTTCAGGTCTGGTTGTGTCTTACGTAAAATGACTATAGACAGGCATACTATCGTAAATGCCATTAGAGTGCCTATCGATACAAGTTCGCTTAATACGTGCAAAGGAAATAGTCCGGCAATAAGCCCGGTTACTATACTTGCGAAAATAGTGGCGTTGTGAGGCACACCATGCTTTGGGCTGACCTTCGAGAACGCTTTGGGAAGCAATCCGTCTTTCGAAATGGCGTAATAAATACGCGACTGTCCCAGCATCATCACTAATATAACGGAGCTAAGGCCTGCGATAGCACCCAGTTTGATAAATGGGCTTAGCCAAGATAACCCTGCCCCCGCACGGTCGATAGCTAAAGCGATGGGCGCGTCCACGTTCAGTTCTTTATAGTTGACTATCCCGGTTAAAACTGTCGTTACGGCAACATAGAGCAACGCACATATCAAGAGTGAAATAAGGATACCTTTAGGCATATCTTTCTGGGGGTTGCGGGCTTCTCCGGCAGCGGTAGAAAGCGCGTCAAAACCCAGATAAGCATAAAAAACAACGGCTGCTCCCCTGAGAATCCCCGTCCAGCCGTAGTTCCCGTATTCTCCCGTATTCTCAGGGATATAAGGAACCCAGTTGCTGGTGTCTATATAGGATAAGCCGAATCCGATGAACAATAGGATAACGCCTACCTTGATAACTACAATGATATTGTTTACAAATGCCGATTGTTTGATCCCGCCTATAAGGAATGCGGATACTATGGCTACGATAAAAACCGCGGGGAAATTGACTATTTTGCCTGTCCATACCCAACTGCCGTCTTTCAGGTGATCGAATGTGGCGCCTGCTATCTGCTCAGGAAAGTGTACACCCCATTCTCTCAGAAGGCTGAGCATATAGCCCGACCATCCTACGGCTACACTGGAGCAGGCAAAGAGGTATTCAAGGATCAGTATCCACCCTACAAACCAAGCCAGTACTTCTCCCATAGTGGTATAACTGTATGAATAGACACCTCCCGATACCGGTATCATAGCTGCAAATTCGGCATAGCACAGGCCTGCCATAACGCAACTAAGAGCCGATATGATAAATGAAATAGTAAGGGCCGGGCCTGCATACATCGCGGCAGCTTGCCCTGTAATAACGAAAATTCCGGTTCCAACGATAGCGCCAATACCTAATGTGATAAGGTTTGTAGCCGAGAGGCTTCTTTTCAGTCCTCCCTCGTTTTGAGAAGGCTCATTCAGTATTGCTGAAATATCCTTTTTCTTGAATAACCGGTCGATCATAATTGGAATTTTGTGCAAAAGTAAGGAAAAAGGGAGAATTATCCCATGTTTAAATGTCTTTTAAGATCTAAGTACATGACAAAAATTATTCAAACACGATTTGGAGACGATGTAGGGGCAGTGGCTTGTCCCTGCCCGCTTGTCATCGTTTACGGGCACCCACAAGGGGATGCCCCTACAGCAGGATATAAAATTTTGTCATGTACTTAGTTTTAAGATATAAACAAAATGTAGATGCATGCTGTTTAACAATAATCAAATCAGATAGCGCATTTTTCTCTAATCTTGAAATATACATTATGACACAGATTAAGCTGAAACGGGTTTACGAAGAAATGAGCGGCGATGACGGATTTCGTGTGTTGGTGGATAAATTATGGCCTCGCGGCATGAAAAAGGAGCATCTTCATTACGATCTTTGGGCAAAGGATATAACACCGTCTTCCGGTTTGCGTAAATGGTTCCACTCCGATAAGGAAAACCATTGGGATGATTTCGTTACCATGTATCAAAAAGAACTGAGTGAATCCGCGGAAGTGAAGAAGTTTATAGATATTATAAGCCGATATGATGTGGTAACGCTCCTCTATGCCTCCAAAGAGCCGGAGCATAACCAAGCGAAAATCTTAAAAGCATATTTAGATATGATGCTGAAAAATGAGTAGCTTGCCGGAAATTTGTTAAATTTGTTCCTGCTTAAAATAGTAGAATGATGAAAAAGAATTATCCGCCAGAGGTTCAGGAACAACTTGATAAATTTATATCCCGTAAAGGTTTTAATACAATTGCGGAAAGTGAGTATTCCGGTATGATGGATTACCTTTCCACATTTTCTGTTTATGAGCATCTTGTTCCCGTCTTAACTGATAATCAAAGTAATTACTGGTGCCTGTACGCAGGTGGTATTCTGCAAAATAAAGTGTGCCATCTGGATCATGAGGAAGCATCCCTACAGCCTTTGTTCAGGAATGTGGCATCCCTTCTTGCTGTAATAGAGGATAATCCCGATTATTTTGATTTTTATGATATTCCTCTATCTTCTTTCGACTACCCTCCGCTGAAATCGGATGCAGAGGACTTGTCGCTGATAGAGCAGTTGAGAAAAAAGCTGGAAACCAAAACCGATGATGATATACGTCAGCAACTGGCTTTTTCCATTATGGCTTTGACCTCTTTGGAAGATATTGAATCCATATATCCTTTCTTAAGGGACGATGATATGTATATTCAGGAAAGGGCAATACACCTTTTGGGACAATGGAAATATAAACCGGCGAAAGCACTTTTGATTGAATTAAAAGACTCGGCAATGCATAATGGCCGGCTTGCTGCTCAAATCGCTTTAAAGAAACTTAATCAGAATGAATAATATGGCTACATTGGACGATTTCCTCGACCGTATAGAATTGCTTGGTAATGACTTTATGTGGTATAACTACAAGCAGTCGCCCGCGACGGGGGAACAGATTGAAGCGTATGAAAAAAGCCATGGGCTTCGCTTCAATAGTGATATAAAACAATTTCTTCAAACTTATGGTGCTGTCATATTGGAGGTGGATGAGAAGATATGGAAACGCCCAAAGGAATATGATGTCATTCCCGCATGGGAGTTCGGTTATGGTATGTTTATTTACGGGCTTTCATCAAACGAAGATATGATGTCGTGGCTTACCTACGAAGAGAAATTCTTGGAAACTATGACTTCCGGCGATATATCTTTGGGACAGTTGTTTTTTAAGCGCAGCGGCAATCTATACAGGGCATACATCAATAATGACGGAGTGATAACCGTTGAATACAATGACTTGGGAGATGACCGTAATATCTTTGAAGGCAATTTTTATGATTTCCTTATAAGCGAAGTTAATAAGCTTGAAGCAGATTATGAGGACTATATAAAGAAATATCATCACAAAAAATAAATAATATGAAAATATCGATTATAGGCGGAGGTAATATGGGTGGCGCTATAGCACAGGGATTGTCTACCGGGCTTTTCTTTAAACCCGAAGACATTACTGTAATCACTAAGACGGAAGTCACTGCTTTCAAGCTGAAAGAATTTAACCCAAGCCTGAACGCTGTGGCAGGTGTATATGATTCACTTAGCACGGCGGATATTGTTGTGGTCGCAGTGAAGCCGTGGCTGGTAGAGGAACTGTTGTCAGAACATAAAGATAAATTAACCAACCCTGACCAGATACTGGTTTCGGTAGCTTCGGGTATTTCGTTGGAGCAGTTGGCAGGTTGGTCAGTACAGGGCAAGCCTGTTTTCAGGGTCATGCCCAATACGGCTATTGCCGAAAAGCAAAGTATGACTTTTGTTTCGTCCCTGAATGCCCAAAAGGAACAGACGGAAATGATTGTCAGGATATTTAATGAACTTGGAAAAACCGAACTTATTGACGAGAAACTCTTATCTGCCGCTACATCATTGGCCTCGTGCGGCATAGCATACGCTTTCCGTTATATCAGGGCTGCTATGGAGGGCGGTGTAGAAATGGGGCTGTACCCCAATCAGGCTAAGCAAATAGTGATGCAAACCCTGTTGGGAGCGGTAAAACTGCTGGAGGCAAATGATACACACCCCGAAGCTGAAATAGATAAGGTAACCACAGCCGGAGGCATAACCATCAAAGGCTTGAATGAAATGGAGCATGCCGGATTTACTTCCGCTGTTATCAGGGGATTGAAGGCAAGTAATGTGAAATAACAGAGCTTAAATATACTAATCCTGAGTCCTGCTGATTAAGCAGGATTTTTTTTATTCCTGTTCCAAATCTTTTTATTCCGGATAGTTGTTCTATCTATAAAGATATTTATAGAGCCGGACTATATTTGTGTTTGTTTTATAGATTATTATAATCATAATAAAAAATAAAATGCAAAATCGGATACAGTGTTTTCAGTTATATATATTATCTTTACAAATTCGTAATATACTGCTTTTGTGTAAGCGAAGATTGCGATACGAGGTTGATAATTCAGGCTTTTTATGTTGATTAAGCGAAAAAGCAGTCCGGCCTCACTGAGACAGAAGAAAGAAAAAACTATATATAATGATTTACAAATGGAATTACGAAGCCCTAACAACCCAGCAAAAAGAGCAGAGAGATGAGCTCGCTAAAAAATTAGGCATAAGTCCTGTTCTTTGCCAGCTCTTGATTCAGAGAGGATTATCCTCAGTTGAGGATGCCCGTAAGTTCTTTCACCCTAACCTGAGAGACTTGCACGACCCTTTCCTGTTGCCCGATATGGATAAGGCTATCAAGAGAATAGAAATGGCACTGGGGCAAAAACAGCGTATATTGATATACGGTGATTATGACGTAGACGGCACAACGGCTGTTGCCCTTGTGTACAAGTTTCTGCGAAAGTTTACAACCAATCTTGATTATTACATTCCCGATCGCTACGATGAAGGCTACGGAATATCGGAACAAGGTATCGATTATGCCGAGGAGACAGGCGTGAAGCTCATTATAGCCCTCGATTGCGGTATCAAGGCGAATGAAAAGATCGACTATGCCAAAAGTAAGGGCATCGACTTTATTATCGGAGACCACCACATGCCCGACGATGTTTTGCCTGATGCAGTAGCCGTTATCGATGCCAAGCGCCTGGATTCTGTGTATCCTTACGAACACCTTTCGGGCTGCGGAGTGGGATTTAAGCTAGTGCAGGCATTAGCCCAGAATAATAAGATCGACTTTTCTGAAATCACCGATTTGCTTGATCTGGTAGCGGTAAGCGTAGCCTCCGATATTGTACCCATAACCGGAGAAAACAGGATATTGACCCACTATGGGTTGAAGCAGATAAACTCTAATCCCAGCCTTGGGCTGAAGGGCATAATAGATATCTGCGGATTGACATACAAGAATATTACGGTAAATGATATAATCTTCAAGATAGGGCCCCGTATCAATGCTTCGGGTCGTATGATGAAGGGCAAGGAGGCTGTAGATTTGCTCCTGTCCAACACCATAGAAGATGCCCGTGAGAAGAGCATGAATATAGATCATTACAACGATGACCGTCGCGAACTGGATAAACGTATTACCGATGAGGCTATTCAGTTTATAGATGAAAACGTGAATATGAAGGAGAAGAAAAGCATCGTTATATACAATGAAACCTGGCATAAAGGGGTCATCGGTATCGTTGCTTCCCGCCTGACTGAAAAGTATTTGCGTCCGGCTGTTGTGCTGACCCAGTCTCAGGGGCTTATAACCGGGTCTGCCCGTTCGGTAATGGGTTTCGATGTTTATAAGGCTATCGAATCATGTAAAGATATTCTGGAGAATTTCGGCGGGCATACTTATGCTGCCGGCTTATCGTTGAAAGAAGAGAACCTGAAGGAGTTTAAACGCCGTTTCGAAGCTTTATCCCTCGAAATGATCGCGCCCGAAATGATGCGCCCTCAGATAAATGTGGATGCAGAACTTAATTTTAATGAGATAAATACGAAGTTTATCGAAGACCTATCCGGTTTTGCGCCTTTTGGGCCTGACAACCTGAATCCTATATTTGTCACATGTGGCGTAATGGATTACGGAACCAGCAAACTGGTAGGCAAGGACAATGTGCATCTGAAACTGGAAATGATAGACGACACTACATCCGTACCTGTAAATGGTATCGCCTTTCGCCAGCGCGACAGCTATGAGAAAGTAAAGAGTAGCGTGCCTTTCGATATCTGTTATACATTGGAAGAAAACACGCATAACGGGAAAACCAATATCCAGCTTTATGTGAAGGATATTGATATGGGGCAACTCGGATGATTTACAGAAAGAATAATGCGGTAGTTTTATTTTTCAACTGATTATTGTTCTTATACATAGCAAAATAATAAACAGGTCTGCGACCTTAACTTCAAAATATGTAATTATGAGGAGATCGATACTATCATTACTAACAGTTGTATCTGTTCTGTTTACAGCTTGCGGAAATAAGTCTACAGCGAATAATACGGCTGGTACGTCAGCAGACTCATTGAGTATGAATACGGAGCAGGAATATATAAAAGCAGATGTATATGAGACTAACGGAGGGCCTCTCAAAGTAACCCTTGTCGGTCATGGATCTGTGATGTTCGAATATGGCGGCAAGGTTATTCAGGTAGACCCCTATTCTCAGGTTGCCGACTATCTCAGGCTGCCTAAGGCTGATTTGATAATTCTTACGCACGAGCATGGCGACCATCTGGATACGGTGGCTATCAATGCAGTAAAGAAAGCCGATACACATTTTATTGTTTCCAAGGTATGTCATGAGATACTGGGGTATGGCGATGTTGTAAACAACGGAGACCATACTCATTGGGACAGGCTTCATATCGATGCAGTACCCGCATACAATATCGTAAATAAAAAACCGGACGGAGAAGCCTATCATCCTAAAGGCAGAGGAAACGGTTATGTATTTACATTTGGGGATAAGAGAGTATATGTAGCCGGAGATACGGAAAATATTCCTGAAATGGACGCCCTGAAGGGAACAATTGACATTGCCTTTATGCCAAAGAACCTGCCTTATACAATGACGGACGAGATGTTTATCAGTGCGGCTAAAAAAGTACAGCCAAAAGTCCTTTATCCGTACCACATGTCGGAATTCGATCAGGATAAAATAGGAAAAGCGCTGGACGGAACGGATATAAAGCTGGAAATTCGTCCGATGAAGAATTAATATACTAATGCCAATCAGGGGTTGATAAATGGCTTGAAAAGCCAAATCTTCATAACCGCGGGTCATCGACCTGCGGAAAAAGGATGAGCAATACCGGCTTAATACATGGATATCTATCACAAAATACTGAAACGATACTGGGGTTACGATGAGTTTCGCCCGTTGCAGGAAGATATTATCCATTCGGTGAGTGCCGCAAAAGATACACTTGGGCTGATGCCCACAGGTGGAGGAAAATCACTGACCTTTCAGGTGCCTGCGATGGCAATGGAAGGTCTTTGTATTGTTGTCACTCCGCTTATAGCCCTGATGAAAGATCAGGTGGATAACCTTCGCGAAAGAGGGATAAAAGCGTTGGCTGTATATTCCGGTATGACGCGTCAGGAAATCATCACTACATTGGAAAATGCCGTGTTCGGCGATTTTAAGTTCCTGTATGTTTCCCCCGAAAGGCTGGCCACCCAGTTGTTTCTGAGCAAGCTCAAGCACATGCATGTGTGCCTGCTTGTGGTAGACGAGTCTCACTGTATCTCACAGTGGGGATACGATTTTCGCCCCTCTTACCTGAGGATAGCGGAGATACGGCAGCATATACCCGAAGTCCCCGCTTTGGCGCTGACGGCTACGGCAACGCCTGGCGTGATAGACGATATTCAGGAACAGTTGCAATTTGAAAAGAAAAATGTATTCCGTAAAAGTTTTGAGCGCAAAAACCTGGCTTATATAGTGCGGAATACAGAAGGGAAGCCGGAAGAACTGATCCGGCTATTGAAAAAGATAAGAGGTTCGACTATCATCTATGTACGAAGCCGGCAGCGGACAAAGGAAACCTCTGATTTTCTTGTCCAGAATGGCTTCTCTTCCGATTTCTATCATGCCGGATTGAGCAGTACGGATAAAATCCGCAAGCAGAATGCATGGAAAAATAATGAAACCCGTATCATTGTATGTACCAACGCTTTTGGTATGGGTATCGACAAGCCTGATGTCAGGCTGGTTATCCATACGGACTTGCCGAATTCGATAGAGGAATACTTTCAGGAAGCCGGGCGTGGAGGCCGTGATGGGGAGAAGTCGTATGCCATCATCTTATATGATAAAAATGACAGCGCAAAACTGAAAAAGCGCATAAGGGATGAATTTCCGGAGAGGGATTTTATCCATCAGGTATATGATTCGCTTGCTTACTTCTTCCAGATAGCCGAAGGCTATGGCATGGGTATGGTATATGATTTTAATATACAGCAGTTTTGCGCAAGCTATAAACTTCCTTTGTTGCCCGTACACAACGCGCTGAAGATACTCGATCTGGCAGGCTATATCGAATATACCGATGAGGTGGATAACCGTTCCAGGCTGATGTTTACCGTCTACAGGGACGACTTGTATCATTACGACTTTGACAGGGAGTACGAATTGTTGGTAAATACCGTCCTGCGCCTTTATACAGGGCTTTTTACAAATTATGCGACTGTCAGCGAGGCTGAGATAGCCCAGAGGCTGAATACCTCGCGCAATGCGGTATATGAAATGCTGAAAGTGTTGGATAAGAGAAAGATAATAGATTTTATCCCCCATAAAAAAACACCCCTGATAGCTTATACACAGCCCCGTGTGGATACGAAATACCTCAATATACCACGGCTGGTAAATGAAGACAGGAAACTCCGTTTCGAAAAACGTATACAGGCAATGAGCCATTATGCGGAGCAAAACGAAATATGCCGGAGCCGCATACTGTTGTCTTACTTTGGCGAAAAGGATATGGCGGACTGCGGGCAATGTGATGTTTGCCTCACAAAAAACAGTTCGGGGCTTACCAATAAGAAGTTTAATGAAATAGCTGCTTGTGTAAGGGAACTGGTGAAAGATGACCTCCGCCCGGTTGATTCTATAACGGCTTCCTTGTCCCGGTTTGAGCCGAAAGAAGTACTGGATGTTATTCGTTTCCTTGCCGATAAGGGCGAGTTGCAGATAGAATCGGGAAAAGTGCGTAGGATAACTTCTTAGGATAAACCTGGTACTTATTTCATCTGCGGGCAACTACAAAGGATTGCCCCTGCAATAATACATTGACTGCTGATGTGCGCAACCTTAAATAAACCTGTGACTCATAACTTATAACTTCTAACTTTTACTTATCTTTACACAATAATCGTTTTGTTTTCTTCTAAATATCTTTTTGCTATGGATAAATATGAAAACTTGAGAATATTGGAAGATTTGAGGTCGAAAGGAGCTATTTCTGAAGAAGAATTTCAGCGTGAAAAATCTAAGATACTGAACTCTCCCTATCAGGAACAAAGGAGTAATTCGTTAGGTATGGAAGAAAACAGCTATCTGACATTGATGCACCTTTCCCAGTTTGCGGGTTTTATAGTGGTCGGATTAGGTTTTATCCTACCCATAGTGATGTGGCTTGTAAACGCGGATAAGAGCGAGGCTGTGAACAGGCATGGCAAGAATATCGCCAATTTTATGTTGAGCATGTTTATTTATATAACCGTTTCCCTTATCCTTTGCCTGTTATTAATCGGCATCCCTATGCTGATAGCATTGGGCATCATAGAAGTCGTATTTATAATTATTGCTGCAATAAAAGCAAATGGTGGCGAATATTGGAAATATCCGCTGAGTATTCAATTCTTTACCTGATAACAGTGAATAAATACAAAGAACTGGAAAGATTGGAAAACCTAAAGCTGGACGGCGCTATCTCTGAAGAAGAATTTCGGCGGGAGAAAGACCTGATCCTGAACATTTCTGACAATCAGAGCCGCGAAAGTAATCCTTTGGGAATGAAAGAGAACGATTATTTGGCGCTGATGCATGTCTCTCAATTCGCCGGATTTTTTATAATCGGATTAGGTTTTATAATACCGATAATATTATGGCAGATAGCTGCGCGTAGGAGCGAAGTTATCGATAAACATGGGAGAAATATCGTTAATTTTATATTGAGTTTGATTATATATTATGCAGTTTTGTTTGCATCATGTATATTATTGGTATCTCTTTACAAAGAGATTGTTTATTTATTAGCCTTTGTCGTATCGGCGTTAGCCGTTATCTTTGCTGTAGCCATAGTTACTCTGATAATTATTGCAGTTATAAAGGCAAGCAGGGGTGAATTTTGGAAATATCCCCTGAGTATACAGTTTTTCAGATATAAAAAATGATAGAAATTATACCGGCTATAGACCTTATCGATGGGAAGTGCGTACGTCTTTCGCAAGGAGATTATAATGCGAAGAAGGTGTATAATGAAGACCCTCTTGAAGTTGCAAAAATGTTTGAAGGTGCGGGAATACGCCGTCTCCACTTAGTCGATCTGGATGGCGCTAAGGCAAAACATATTGTAAATCAATCGGTACTGGAGATAATAGCCTCCAATACATCCCTTGTCATCGATTTTGGCGGAGGGGTACAGAGCGATAATGATATACGGGTAGCTTTCGATTCGGGAGCCTCTATGGTGACGGGAGGCAGTATCGCGGTCAGGGATAAAGAATTATTTGCCTCATGGATAGAGAGATATGGAGGCGATAAGATTATTCTCGGTGCTGATTGCAAAGACCACAAGATAGCGGTATCCGGCTGGCAGGAAGAGACTACTGTCGATATAATGCCCTTTGTCAATGATTATATGGCAAGAGGTATTTCGAAAGTCGTATGTACGGATATAAGCAAAGACGGAATGCTGCAAGGCCCGTCTACTGATTTGTATAAGGAAATATTGGAATCTTTTCCCGAACTGTACCTGATAGCCAGTGGTGGGGTCAGTTGTTTTCAGGACATACTCGATTTGGAAGAAGCGGGGGTTCCTGCTGTTATTCTGGGAAAAGCGATATATGAGAATAAAGTAACACTTCGGGAAATTATGAGTTATGAATTATAAATTATGAATTATGAATGAGAAAGTTGATAATATAATAGAAACTAAGAGTTTTAACTTTGCTGTAAGAATTATTCGTTTATATAAGCTATTAATACAAGAAAGAAAAGAATTTGTATTGAGTAAACAATTGTTGCGCAGCGGTACGGCAATAGGTGCTTTGGTCAAAGAAGCAATAAATGCTGAAAGTAAAGCGGATTTCATTCATAAACTTGGTATAGCTCAAAAAGAATGCGGAGAATCTATATATTGGATAGAACTACTTAAAGAAACAGAATTCATAGATAGCAAAGAGTTCAATGCTATATTTGATGATGCAAATGAGATTTTGAAAATTCTTCGGAGTATCATTATTTCATCAAAGAAAACGGTAATTAATTCATAATTCATAACTTATAATTTATAATTGCTTATTAATGCTGGCAAAAAGAATTATACCTTGCCTTGATGTAAAAGACGGGACTACAGTAAAAGGAACTAACTTTGTCAACCTTCGCGAAGCAGGCGACCCCGTAGAGTTGGGTGTACGCTATAGCGAGCAGGGTGCCGATGAACTTGTCTTTCTGGATATTACAGCCTCGCATGAAGGACGTAAGACGTTTACCGACTTGGTAAAGCGTATTGCTGCCAATATAAGTATCCCTTTCACTATTGGCGGTGGTATCAACGAATTGTCGGATGTAGACAGGCTATTGAATGCCGGTGCTGACAAAGTATCTGTAAACTCTACAGCGATAAAGAACCCTGAAATTATAGAAGAAATAGCGAAGAACTTCGGTTCGCAGGTATGTGTCTGCGCTATAGATGCCAGTCTGGAAGATGGTATATGGTCTTGTTATACAAGCGGCGGGCGCAACAAGACCGACAAGGAACTATTCTCTTGGGCTAAAGAAGCCGAAAACCTGGGCGCGGGAGAAATCCTCTTTACCAGTATGAACCACGATGGGGTAAAGACCGGCTATGCGAACGAAGCCCTCCGTCAATTGTCCCAATCGCTGAATATTCCGGTTATAGCTTCGGGTGGTGCGGGTAATATGCAGCATTTTCGTGATGTCTTTGTAGATGGTAAGGCCGATGCGGCGCTTGCAGCCAGCGTTTTCCACTTTGGAGAGATCGCTATCAAAGATTTGAAAGATTACTTGAGGAGAGAAAATATAAACGTGAGGTAATTCGCCGTAAGAGTGGATGTGAATGTCAGAGCCTGTTTCAATTTTAGCGAAAATTTTTATTACAGGTTCATGTCAATAGTTCTTAGCAATTTTTTTATGCTCTTTTTAGCGTCTATTTGGCTCCGCCGATTTTCAATTCCCTTTTTACTCTTGGTTTAGCCCGCTAATTAGCTCCGCTGACCGTTGGTTCTGCTAGCAAAAATGATAAAATCCATCTAAAAATAGCTATAAAAAAGATTTGCTATAAAATTTAAACAGACTCTTCACAGTACATGACAAAAATTATTCAAATACGATTTGGAGACGATGTAGGGGCAGTGGCTTGTCCCTGCCCGCTTGTCATCGTTTACGGGCACCCACAAGGGGATGCCCCTACAGCAGGATATAAAATTTTGTCATGTACTTAGCAGTTTCTTACTTTTTTCTTGCGAATTTATCTATATATGAGTAGGAGGTAGGGGCAAGGGGATGCCTGTCCAAAATTATTGAAACAGATAAATTCTACTCTTATGAACAACGAAAAGGTAACACTAAAAAACGGATAAAAGAAGTGTCACTTTTGTCACTTTTTGGAATCAAAGCCTCTCGCAAAGCCATTATAATGGAAGAAGGCAGGGGCAATCCCTTGTGGTTGCCCACAGTTGCAGCGAACGGGCAGGGACAAGCCGCTGCCCCTACATGCTGTCGTTTGGTAAATTAAACATATAATTCATTAATAGAAACATGGAACTTGATTTCGATAAAGTAAACGGACTTATTCCTGCCATAATACAGGATAACGAAACCAATAAGGTGCTGATGTTGGGATACATGAACGAGGAATCCCTGAAAAAAACACAGGAAACGGGAAAGGTAACATTCTTTAGCCGTACCAAACAGCGTCTTTGGACAAAAGGGGAGGAGAGTGGCAACTATCTGAACGTAGTCAGCATAAAAGACGATTGTGACCACGATACCCTTCTGGTAAAGGTAAATCCGGTTGGGCCAGTATGCCATACGGGTGCAGATACCTGCTTTGAAGAAGAGAACAAAGAAGATATCCTGTTTCTGAAATATTTGCAGCACTTTATCGAAAAACGCCACAGGGAAATGCCCGAAGGTTCGTATACTACTTCACTATTCCAGTCCGGCATCAACCGCATGGCACAAAAGGTAGGAGAAGAGGCTTTGGAATCTGTTATAGAAGCATGTAACGGTACCGATGACCGTTTGATTTACGAATCTGCCGATATGCTCTATCATCTGATTGTACTGTTAGTATCGAAAGGGCTGAGCATCGAAGACCTGGCAAGGGAACTTCAGAAAAGACATAAAAAATAATTTTGCTGGTTGTTTAAGCAAAAGTATCAGATAGTTGTTTAACTGTTGTAACAGTAAGATTATGGATACAGAAAAAGATATAATTGTAAAATACGAAGGCGTTGACCTGGAACTTGACGGCAATACTATCCTGAGCGATATCAACCTGACTATTCGCGAAGGCGACTTTGTATACCTCATTGGTAAAGTTGGTTCGGGTAAGAGTACCCTGCTGAAAAGCATGTACCATGAGGTATCTTTAGAGAAAGGTTCCGCACGCGTAATGGATTACTACATGGAGACCATAAAGAAGAAACAGGTGCCTTATCTGCGTAGGAAAGTGGGTATTGTCTTTCAGGATTTCCAGTTGTTGATAGACCGTTCGGTAGCAAAGAACCTTGAATTTGTGCTGCGCGCCACCGGTTGGAAAAATAAGGATCTGATGGATCTGCGTATTAGTGAAGTACTTACTCAGGTAGGTATGCAGAATAAAGGGTATAAGATGCCACACGAATTATCGGGAGGCGAGCAGCAGCGTATAGTCATCGCGCGCGCTTTGCTCAACTCGCCTGAAATCATACTGGCCGATGAACCTACAGGTAATCTCGACCCCGAAATGGGAAGCCAGATCGTACATTTGCTGCATACAATCGCCGAGGGCGGTACGGCAGTTTTGATGGCAACGCATAACTATGCGGTTGTCCAGCGTTATCCCGGGCGTATCGTCAAGTGTGAAGACGGCTATCTGAAAGAAGTAAAAGGCAGCCAGGGGAGTTAAATTATAAGATAAAAAGAGGGAGAAAATGGAAATCAGGAATCTAGACTTGTCAAGTCATAGTGAGTTAGCTTTTGTAGCAAATCTATACATAGAATCTTTTCCGCTAAGCGAACGGCGGCCGGTGGAGGATATGTTGGACTTATACAAGGGCGATACTCCTTTTGTGATATCAGTAACGGTTGAAGACGGGCGATTAGTCGGATTCCTTACCTATTGGGATTTGGACGGGTTTATATTTGCCGAGCATTTTGCTATCTCTCCCGGGTTCAGGAATGGCGGTTACGGGCGTAAGGTTATGGAACTGTTTATGCAGGTACCCAAGCCCATTATTCTGGAAGTAGAGTTGCCCACAACAATATTGTCGGAGCGCCGTATTGGCTTTTACCAGCGCCTGGGCTTCAGGCTTTGGGAGAATGTGCAGTATCAGCAACCGGCTTACCATCATGAAGGGAACGCTATTCCGATGAAGCTGATGACATACGGCGATATGAATGTAGAGCGCGACCTGATTGATATCAGAAGCCAGATATACAGTGTAGTTTACAACTGCTGAGATAAGGTTATACGAAACGGAGTGAAGTATCTCGTTTGACATACGCGATGCTTCACTCCGTTACCAATGACAGGATATATTATTCGATGATTATCTCATCTACAAATACAAAAGAAGGGTGTCCTTTTCCCGCATGCCAGTCTGGTATCGGGTTCGTTACCTTAGCCGTAACTTTTACATAACGGGCTTTTTCTGTTGGGAATTTTGCAACCAGATCAACTATTCTGTCATCAGGGTTACTCTCGTCCAGCACCGGATATTTCTCATCGAATACCTGCTTATAGTCTTTGTCATTGTCGGAAACAGCGATGCTATATTCAGTTGCGCCGAATACCCACGAACCGGGACTGATGAACGTCCCTATTGTTACATTCGAAATATCAACAGGCTCTTTCAGGTCAACAGTGGCCACAAAATCATCTTTATGGAAACCCAGCCATTCCCCATCGCTAAACGAACCTCCACCTTTTTTGGCATTTACCAGAACCGGTGCGCCGCCATAGATATAGTTTTTATGGGGCTCGTTTTGTAGTCTGACATCTTTGAATGTAGCCTTGTTGAAACCAAAAGAGGCAGTGTATTCCTTGCTCTTTTCGCCTTTACGGATCGCTACAGCCCTGATTTGGGTACTGCTGTTTACCTCTAGTTGGTTTTCATATTTCAGGCTTTTTTCGGTAGGTTCGCTGCCATCAAGTGTGTAATATATAGGAGCATTATCATACGTGAACAGGCTTATGTGGATGGTTCCTTTTGCCGGCTCATCAGTTATCTTAGCCGCGATGTCTGTTATATGAGTTGCATAGTTGTATCCGAGCTTTTTATAGAGTTCCATTAATTTAGCCAGCCGTGGCAGGAACTTTTCATAGTCTTTCTTTTCAGGCGTTACCCATTGTATTTCGCTCAGCGCGGCCATACGTGGCAATACCATATATTCCACATGTTTTGAGTCTTGTATGTACTCAGTCCACAGGTTGGCTTGTGTTCCTATGATATATTTGCTTTCTTCTTCTGTCAGTTCCTTCGGTACAGGGTCGAAGCTATATACTTTCTCAACAGGAACATAGCCCCCGATACCCAGAGGTTCATCTTTCGTGTCGTCAGTCTGGTAATAATCGAAATAGAGGTACGAGGTAGGAACCATTATAGCATCGTGTTTCATTCTGGCTGCAGCTATACCACCTTCTGTACCCCGCCAGGACATCACTGTGGCATTAGGGGCTACTTCTCCGTCGAGTATTTCGTCCCAGCCGATAATCCGGCGGCCTTTGCTGTTCAGGAATTTTTCTACCCGCGACATTACGTAGCTTTGCAGCATGTCTTCTTTTGTATGCTTGGCATTGCCTTTCAATCCGAGTTGCCTGATCTTAGCCTGGCATTTCGGGCATTCCTTCCAGCGCGTTTTCGGGCATTCGTCACCCCCTATATGTATATACTGGGAAGGGAACAGCTCTATTACTTCCGAAAATACATTTTCGAGGAATGTATATGTTTCTTCATTTCCGGCACAAAGCACATCATCGAATATGCCCCATGTTTCCGAAACCTTGTAAGGTCCACCTGTACAGCCCAGATTAGGGAATGTTGCAAGTGCGGCCAGCATGTGCCCCGGAAGGTCTACCTCCGGTATTATTGTTATAAAGCGTTTGCGGGCGTAATCTACAATCTCCTTTATCTCGTCCTGAGTGTAGAATCCTCCGTAAGGTTTGCCGTCATAATTTGCCGAATTCCGTCCAATAACGGTTTGCGCGCGTTGCGAGCCTGTTTTGGTTAGTTCGGGATATTCCTTTATTTCTATCCGCCAGCCTTGGTCATCTGTAATGTGCCAGTGAAAACGGTTGATATTGTGCAATGCCAGTATGTCTATATACTTTTTGACGAATTCGGCAGGGAACATGTGGCGTCCTACATCGAGCATCATACCTCTGTAGCCGAAGCGGGGAGAATCTTTGATGTCTATGCCCGGAAATGTGACAATATTTTGTGAGGCATCGGCAGGTATCGATTTACGCAATGTCTGTACACCGTAAAATGTGCCTGCCGCATCGGAACCGTTAATAACAATCTGCTTGCTATTCACATTCATATTGTACGATTCGGCTTTGTCTGCCTGATAATCGGCTTTCAATACTATTATGTTTTCGTCAGCCGCTTCATCCGTTACTCTCAAGGTTAATCCGGTGCTAAGTTTGATATACTCGGCAAGGAATTCCGCTGTTTGCTTCTGGATTTCATCTCCTTTCGGATAACTGATTTTGGTATCGCCGTTTAGCGTAAAGCCGGTATCATCTGTTTTTGTAATACTTTGCGGTAGTGGTATTACATCGTAGTTGGCTTCAACAGGTGTTTTTGTATCGCATCCTGTTAAGAAGATTCCTGTTAAGACGAAACAGGCAATCGCTTTGAGTGTTTTTTTCATGGTCATAAATAAGTTAGGTTTCAGAAATATAAAGATACAATAAATACAAAGAAGGGTCTTTGTGTTGCAGTAAATGTTTAGGGCAACGCATCAAAATCGGATATTTTTTAATAGAGTCTGTTGACCTGAACCTGTAATAAAAATGTTCGTATAAAATTTAAACAGGCTCTTAGTCTTCAAAGATAATCTTATTATCTCCCAGTTCCTTTATTTTAGCCAGTGATTCCACATCGATGCCAAGTTCGCGCAGGCGGCGGCCTCCTTCCTGAAAACTCTTTTCGATAATGAAGCCCATCCCGTAGAGTTCGGCGCCCGATTGCCTGATGAGGTCGTATACACCCACAGCGGCATTCCCGTTGGCAAGGAAGTCATCAATAAAAACCACCTTGTCGTCCTTTGTCAGGAAGTCGCCGCTTACCGAAACCGTATATTCCCTGTCTTTGGTAAAGGAGTGTATGGTCGTAGACAACATATTTAACATGGTTTTAGGCACGGCTTTCTTTACGAATACCACAGGGAGTTCGAGCAGGTAGCCCAGCATGATGGCAGGCGCTATGCCACTGGCTTCTATCGTCACAACTTTATTGATTGGAAGATTTCCAAAACGGCGTACAAATTCTACACCTATCGATTTCATCAGGATAGGATCCATCTGATGATTGATAAAACTATCTACTTTGAGGATTCCTCCGGCAAAGCTCTTTCCGTCTTTGAGAATACGGTCTTTTAATAATTTCATGGCTTTAATACTTATTCTTTAATACGGATAACCACATTAGCTATAATAGCGACAACACCCCCGGTGGTAATACCGGATGAAAATATGCCGCTTATAGTAGCAGGCATCTGAGAGAGGATATTGGGTACCAGTTCAACGCCAAGCCCGCAAGCAAAACTAACGGCAAGAACAAGGATGGCTTTCCTGTTTATATTCTGCGATGCTATAATACGCACCCCTGAGGCGGCAACGGTACCAAACATCAGCAGTGTGGCGCCACCCAGAACAGGCTCGGGCATAATGGAAAATATACCTCCGATAAACGGAAAGGCGCTCAGTATGACCAGAAATACCGCTATGTAATAACCTACGCGGCGGCTGGCAACCCCGGTCAGCTGTATAAGCCCGTTGTTCTGCGCGAATATTGAGTTGGGGAAAGAGTTGAACACTCCTGCAACAGCAGAATTGATTCCATCGGCCAATACTCCGCCCTGCACACGTTTCAGGAACTTAGGTCCTTCGATAGGTTCGCCCCCGATCATCGAGTTAGCCGTAATATCGCCATAAGCTTCGATAGATGTGATGAAGTAGATAAGGGCGACTGCGATGAACGCCGACAGGTCAAAGCTCAATCCGTATTTGAATGGCTGCGGTATCGTGATAGCGCCAAATTCCCCCATCTTGCTGAAATCGACCCATCCCATAGAGTATGCAACCACATAGCCGATAACAATCCCTATTATAATGGAACTCATACGGATATATTTGTTCTTTATACTGTTCAGCACTAGGATAGAAACCAACACAAGGGCGGCAAGCCCCAGATTCTGCAAACTACCGAAGGATCTTTCTCCCTCTATACCCATCGCGTTGTAACCTCCGCCGCAAGAGATAATGGCAACTTTGATAAGGGAAAGCCCGATCATTGTTACCACAATGCCGGAAACAAGCGGGGTTATTATTTTCTTTGTATATTTCAACAAGCGGCTCACAATCATTTCCACCGGCGAAGCGGCGATACATACTCCGAATATGGCGGCAAGGATAGCGGCTTCGCCCATATCTCCCTTAGCCGCGAAGCTGGCTGTTAACGCGCCTATAAACGAAAAGCTAGTACCCTGGATGCATAGCAGGCCACATCCTACAGGGCCGAAACGGCGGCATTGTATAAATGTGGAGATACCCGAAGCAAGCAGTGCCATAGAAACGAGGAAACCTGTGGTTTCGGTGCTGAAATTAAGTGTCTGCGAAATTATCAGGGGAGGAGTTATAATAGCCACAAAGATAGCCAGCAGATGCTGTAATCCCGCAAAGGCGGCTTCCTTGAAGGGTGGATTATCTTCTATCTGATAAATCAAATCTGTCTTTTGTATCGGTTGAATTATCTCATCCAACTCTTTCTCTGTCATCTCCATTCAAATATTCTTTTTTTTATTTCATTAACCCAGTGCCTTTGCCGAATCTATATTGAAGTTATAGGCTTCTCCGGCAGGGACAACCTCTCTGTGTACCTTGTTTATATCAATTCCTTCCTCTGTCCAGAGAAAAGGATAAAAGCTATACGTATAGTCGGGATGTAAAGCTTCTGCATCTTTTTGCCAGCCCTCCCACCTGAGGCCGGTATAGAAGTCATCCATATCCGTTTCGAAGCAGAATAGCAAAAACTGGCTGTAACCGATTTCCATAGGAATCCACTTTAACATATCGGGCGCGAAATAATACAGGTTGCCCATATCCTCGCCAAAGAAGCCGCCGTTTATAGCATAAAAGCCCCCGATAGCATCATCCGCTACCAGCAGGTATGGGGCAGGTTCTCCAAATGCAGAGAATGTTTTATTCAGATTCCAGTCGGGAAGTGTCCTTTTCATGCGGGCGCTACCCGAACCGAGTATGCGAATCCATCCGCTATCGATAAGCAAACCGCCTGTTTCGTAGATGATTGCGCCCATAAGGGAGCGGGTAGTTACTTGTGTGTCGATTAGTGATTTTTCGGCTCGTTGGCGCTCGCAAGGCAGTATTTCTACCTTGTTTTTGGCCACATCAATCCATTCTTTTACAATCGGCCAACCCGGGTCTTCTGTGTTTATAAGCTCTTGTAGTGTACGCATTAACACATTTCATTAGGGCAAAATCGTTATTATAGCACGATTTTTATTAAGGTGCAAAATTAGTATAATTATAGAAATATTCTAAGAGCCTGTTTAAATTTTAGCGAAAATTTTTATTACAGGTTCATGTCAATAGTTCTTAGCAATTTTTTTATGCTCTTTTTAGCGTCTTTTCCCCTTTTTACTCTTGGTTTAGCCCGCTAAACCGGCTAGCAAAAATGGTAAAATCCATCTAAAAATAGCTATAAAAAAGATTTGCTATAAAATTTAATCAGACTCTAAATAATAAGGAAAGAATAATATGTAACGAACAATTATTGATACAATGCCCCTACAATCAGCAAAGCTAAAATAAATGAAGTCAAAATTGTAACAAATCCCTTTCATTACCTATATGTAACCATCAATAATAGAATTAATTTATCAGGAACGAAACAAAAGTTTGCCTAATTGCAACAAAATGACTATATTCAACAAGGAATTGATCGATCAGCCTCAATAACGGATATGACTATGAGCATAAAAGACTGTAAGGCCTGATTATTTTCAGTTACAGATACACATATATAGAGTTCAAACAGTACATATTTTATAGATAAATTACCATTGATTACAACAGGTGGTTTCTATCTATAAGCAGATATTATTTTTTTAATATAAAACATGACCCATTTACCTTCCATAATAAGTGATTTGGCTTTTATTCTAATGGTTGCCGGAATTATAACTGTCGTATTCAGATGGTTAAAGCAACCTTTAGTTTTGGGATATATAGTAGCAGGATTCCTGACAGGACCTCATTTCAGTTTCTTCCCCACTGTTACCGATACAGAGAATATCGGTATATGGGCTGAGATTGGCGTCATATTCCTCCTGTTTGGTATGGGTTTCGAATTCAGCTTCAAAAAACTGATAAGTAACGGAAAAACAGGTTTTATAACTCTCCTGACGATTATTGTCGGCCTTGGTGTATCCGGTTATTTTGTAGGCCTATGGCTCGGATGGGGAATGTGGAACAGCCTTATACTGGGCTGTATGCTGTGCCTGTCGTCTACCACCATTATTGTGAAAGGATTTGAAGACCCGAGATACAAAAATAAGCGTTTTACCGAAGTCGTATTCGGCATACTTATATTTGACGATCTGTTTGCCATCCTCGTTATGGTGTTTATGGGAACCATCGCTGTCAGCCGCCATTTCGAGGGTACCGAGATGTTGTTGAGCCTCGGCAAGCTGATCTTCTTTATGGTAGTGTGGGTCGTAGGCGGAATCTTCCTTATCCCAACCTTCCTGAAAAAAGCGAAGAAGTGGCTCAATGATGAAACCCTGTTGATAATATCCCTCGGGCTTTGTCTGGGGATGGTTGTCTTCGCCACAGAGGTAGAACTATCTTCTGCTTTAGGCGCGTTCATCATGGGTTCTATATTGGCCGAAACCGTCAAACTGGAAAAGATAGAAACGCTGACCAAACCGATAAAAGATTTCTTCGGGGCGGTCTTTTTCGTTTCGGTGGGGATGATGATGAACCCTGTTGTAATCAAGGAGAACTTTGTCAGCGTCATCGTCATTACCCTGGTTGTTCTGTTTGGTAAAGTGATTTTTACGACCTTGGGAGCACGCATGTCGGGTGAGTCAATGAAAGTCTCCGTTCAGTCAGGTTTCAGTATGGCTCAGGTGGGCGAATTCGCGTTCATTGTGGCAAGTACGGCTATTGCTTATCAGCTGGCCGACGGCTTTATTTATCCTATCATTATAGCAGTCTCTATACTCACAACATTTACTACCCCTTACTTTATGGCAGCCAGTACACATGTTTACGACTGGATGATGAAAACAGTACCGGACACATGGAGGCGGAATATACTGGAAAAAGATAAAAAACTGGAAACCCCGAAAGAGCAAAGCGACTGGAGCGAATTCCTGACGAATTATATTTCTATCGTCATCATTTTCATATCGTTATGTATTGCTGTAATTATCATTTCCATCAGCTTTGTTTCCCCGTTCATTAATGAGTATATAATAGATCCGTGGGGCGATATTATTTGCCTTACCATCACTTTCCTTGCCATATCGCCTATACTCAAAGGGCTTGTCTACAGAGGCGGTCAGCAGCCTTACCTTATGCTCCGGCTCTGGAAGCAAAATGTGAAGAACCGTTTTATACTTTCTTCCCTGATTGTTCTACGGTATGTCATCGCTCTTGGGTTTGTCTATTTTATCCTGTGGGATTTCCTGCATTTCCCTGACTGGGTATCGGTACTGGTAGCTATTCTGCTTATTATGCTTGTCCTCAGGTCGAAACACCTGCTGAAACTATACTGGAAGATAGAGTACCGGTTTATTGTAAACTTTAACCAGCGGATACTGGAAGAAAGAAGGCGGAATTCGTTAAAGCAGAACGGAGGAGTTGTAGCTTACGACCTTGATAATACGAACTGGATAGAAAGAAACCTGTTTGTCGGAAAATTTAAACTCGAACCCGGCTCCGAATATGAGGATAAGATGCTTAAAGAAACTGATTTCAGGAAACGATACGACCTGATTATCATTCGGGTAAGGAGGAATGAAGAAGAGCAGTATTTTCCGGATGGGGATTTTAAACTCCAATCGGGAGACTTGCTTCTGGTAGCCGGAAACATTGTACAGATCAACCTGCTTATGACCGTAAAAAACCGGATAAAAATGTACAGGAGTTCCCTGCGTACGATCCATGAGTTTTCGAAACAGCAGGATAACGACCCGCAATCCGGCATCAAATGTATATCCCTCATTGTTGAAGAAAATTCAGCACTGAACGGTAGAAGCCTTATTGAATTACAGATGAGTAATAAAAGGCAATGCTTTGTTGTAGGGCAGGAGAGTAACGACAGTGTAAGGATCAACCCTCCGGCAAATACTGTTTTCGCGGCGGGCGACACACTGTGGATAATAGGGGATAGGGAAAGTATATATGACTTTGTGAAAGAGAACCTTCATTTGTAAAATATGCGAATCAAGGGTTGCTTTGGGTTGCAGTATACTATTATAAATCAATCTTCTGTTTTGCAGTCAGGGTTCTAAGTCCACGAAGTGGGCTAATATGGATAAC
>NZ_QVMO01000058.1:27455-33626 GCF_010501055.1 Dysgonomonas sp. 521 | reverse complement strand
CTATTTGCCTCCTACGGAGACATATTCTTCAGTCAGTTCCTGCCACGGGTTTTACCCGTGGTTATCCACCTTCAGTCCCTTCGGGACAATAAGTTACTGTGCTTTTTAACCCTTGATTCGCATTACTACATTAGGTGTCTAACCCTTCCCCCTTTGGGGACTTCCCTTTATCAAAAGGGAAGAATGCCTTACGCATCAAACGGCATCTGTCTTCGCTTTGCGACTCTCGCCTCGCTTCTCCCTCTCCTTTTGGGGAGAGCCGGGGGGCGGGAGTGTCCAAAGGGAGAGGGGTTAAAATCTAAAATATTACAATAATTTCTTTTTAGTACTTATATAAAACGATATCTAAACAATCACTTATTTCTGACGTTATATTTGAAAACATTTAAATCGGATTATATGCTCATCCAGTTTCTTTTTATCCTTGTAGCTATTATTGTGGGGGCACGCCTGCAAGGCATAGGGCTTGGCGTAATGGGCGGACTCGGACTGGCTATTCTCGTTTTCGGATTCGGGCTGGAACCCACCTCTCCGCCTATCGACGTGATGCTGATGATAGTTGCCGTAATAGCTGCGGCTAGCTGTATGCAGGCGGCGGGCGGGCTCGACCTGATGGTTTCCCTGGCCGAAAAATTCCTGCGGAGACATCCGCAACGTATTACATTGTTCAGCCCTGTTGTCACTTATCTGTTTACATTCGTGGCCGGAACAGGGCATGTGGCTTACTCTGTGCTGCCTGTGATAGCGGAAGTGGCACACGAGACAAAGATACGTCCCGAACGGCCGCTTTCGATAGCCGTAATCGCATCGCAACAGGCTATTACAGCCAGTCCCATATCCGCTGCTACGGTAGCATTGCTAAGTATGCTGGCCGGATTTGATATTTCCCTGCTGAATATACTGATGATAAGTATCCCTTCCACAATTGTAGGGGTACTGCTCGGCGCGCTTGTCAGTATGCGCATGGGAAAAGAGCTGCACGAAGACCCCGAGTACCTGCAACGCCTCAAGGCCGGGATGTTTGATCAGGATAAACGTACCGATAAAGTTGACAGCAGACTGAAAAGCAAAGCCGGGTTGTCTGTCCTCATATTTATCCTTGCCACAGTGCTTATCATCCTTTTCGGCTCTATAGACGGATTACGGCAGATAGGCGATAAGACTTTGGAAATGCCCATCATTATCGAGATACTGATGCTCTCTGCGGCGGCTCTTATTTTGCTCTTTACACGTACCGATGGTATAAAGGCGGCGCAAGGTTCCGTCTTTGTAGCAGGTATGCAGGCGGTAGTCGCCATCTTTGGGATAGCATGGATGGGAGATACCTTTATCAATGGGAATATGGAACAGCTCCGTTCGTCTATCGAGGGTGTTGTAAGGTCTATGCCGTGGATATTCGGCGTTGCCCTGTTTGTGATGTCAATACTGCTATATAGCCAGGCGGCGACCGTTCGTGCACTGATGCCGTTGGGAATAGCACTGGGGATATCCCCCTGGATGCTGATTGCACTTTTCCCCACTGTAAACGGATATTTTTTCCTGCCTAACTACCCTACAGTAGTGGCTGCTATCAATTTCGACCGCACGGGAACCACCCGTATCGGGAAATGGATACTCAACCATTCATTTATGTTGCCCGGTCTGGTAGCGACTATCGGGGCAGTATCTACCGGATTGTTAATCATTACCCTGACAGGACTATAAAATCATAGTACATGACAAAAATAGAATATTACCTTTCAATCCCTCGCCCTCTGGGCATTCCCGACCCCACCCCGGCTCTCCCCAAAAGGAGAGGGAGAAGCGAGGGGAGAGACGCAAAGCGAGGACAGATACTGTTTCATCCGTCAGGTACTCTTCCCTTTTGATAAAGGGAAGTCCCCGAAGGGGGAAGGGTTAGAATAGTCGTATAATTTTTTATCATGTATTATAAAATAAACATTATGAAAACTGAAAAAGAAAAAATGCTTGCCGGAGAATATTATGATGCAGGCGATCCCGCGCTTATTACCCGATGGCATCTGGCAAAAAAGTTAACAGAACGGTACAACAGGACTGACAGTACCGACAAGGAGACACTGGATACGCTTCTGGGCGAAATACTGGGTTCGAAGGGCGAAAATGTATGGATCACAGCACCCTTCTATGTAGACTACGGCGAGAATATACATATAGGGAACAATTGCGAAATCAATATGAACTGTGTATTTCTTGATTGCAATAAAATCACGATAGGGGATAATACGGGTATTGGCCCCAGTGTACAGATATACGCCGTTACGCATCCTGTAAAACCCAACGAACGCCTGTCGCAGAATACGGAGGAAAATGCCGCCCCATCTTTCTGGAAAACCTATTCGGCGCCCGTTACCATCGGTTCTAATGTGTGGATTGGAGGCGGGGCGATTATACTATGTGGTGTAACCATCGGCGATAATACGACTATAGCCGCCGGAAGCGTGGTAACGAAATCTATTCCTGCAAACTGTCTGGCTGCAGGTAACCCGTGCAGGGTAATAAAAGAATTGGAATAACAGGCCTCGGAGAATATCTTAGTCCACAATTTTTGATTAATTTTACAGTTCTTATCCACAACGGCATCATTACACCGATTAAATCTATAGTAGATTGTATAGAAAAAAACAAAAATATTATATTACTGTTCTATATATCATTTGTTTATGCTGCGTGTCTAAAATAGCAGCGCAGATCAATCCAAATGACACGATGCCTGTTCTATTCGGGCAGAATGTGGAAAAGTCCATTTATACCGATGAGCATAAGAAGCATGGTTCGCTCTATACATGGGCATGGGGAAAACATTACAGGGACATATACTACAAAGCGGTAACCGTTCCCGGTTTATCCCTAAATACATCTTATGGCGGATTATCCCTTGTCAAGCACCTTCCGATGCTGCATATTTATGTTTGGGGTAACAAGAAGAATCAACTATTCCTGCTCAAACCACTGGGAGGTTCATCAAGTTTTCTGGAATCTAAATTTTTCAGGGATGTGTACCGCCATGAAGATTTTAAAGATACATACCTGAACGATTTTATTGCAGAAGCCTATACGATTGTTCATCCCTATATGTTTCTTGTATCCGAAAGCCTCGCAAAGTCGGCAAATATCTGCGCCATAAATTCCCATATCTACTATCTGGCGCAGAGCAATACGACAGATACGATTCTGAATTATAGCTATTTAAAAGACAGGCTTGTGAGTGTGTCCCGATTACCCGAAATAAAAGAAAAGAATGTGCTCACCAGTGCCGATGTATTGATTGACAGTTTGCACAACAACCATTATACATCTGTCGATCAAAGTACATACATCAAGATGAGGCTGTTCGATATGCTGATAGGCGACTGGAACAAAATATCTGAAAACTGGTATTGGATACCTGCTGCAAAAGGCGACTCGGTTGTCTATCAACCGCAGGTAGTAGACAGAAGCCATGCTTTTACCAAAGTGGACGGATTTCTTTTTAAAGGTATGCTAGGTATACTTGGGGTAAACTTCATTACCAACTACGAGGCTTACATAAATAATATAAAGAAAATAAATACATTAGCCCTGCCTTTGGATATTGCGTTGACACAGAACAGTACCGCTGCTGACTGGCGGAAGCAAGCTCAAATATTGAAATCGGAACTGACTGACTATGTTATAGATGAGGCATTTGCCAGCCTGCCCCAGGAAATGCAGGATGAAGATGTCCTAAGATTGAAACAAAACCTAAAAACAAGGCGTCGGAATCTGGAAGGCATAGCCCGGAAATATTATACGGACTTGCAAAGGAATCCTGTAATAACAGGTACGAACAAAGACGACAGATTTGTAATCGACCAGAATGGGAAAGAACTCCATATACGTGTCTACAATGAGGAGACCGATCGGCTTACCCTGAATAAAAAATACAATCCGAAGCATACCAAAGAGATATGGATATACGGATTGGAGGGAGACGATAGTTTTGAAGTAAATAAAGGGAAAAGTAATATTGCCGTCCTGCTGATAGGCGGTAAGGGTAATAACGACTATGACGTAAAGCAAGGCAAAAATGTATTTGTCTACGAATGCGAATCCAAAAAAGATTCCCTGAAATCGCTGAAAAAAGCAAGGGTTATAATTCCGAATGACGAAAGCGCACTGGAATATGACTACAAGCAGCTGCGCCATACATCGTTCTCCATTACCCCGATAGGAATCTATGACTCGGATATGGGGCTCAATCTGGGGACTTCCATGTCGTATACGGTATACGGGTTCAGGCGCGCGCCATATACAAGGATGCATCAGATAAGCTATGATGTAAAGAACGGGTTTATATATCAGGGCATCTTCCCAAGCTATAATGAGAAAAAGAGCCTCCATGTAATGGCACAGGTGGGTAGCCCCGCCTACTTTACCAACTTCTTCGGATTCGGGAACAATACCGATGGTTTTAAGGATGAAAATAAGAACTACAACCGAGTGAATATCAACAAGTATATGCTGAAGCCATCACTCTATTATAATATCAGCAAAGGCCAGACTTTCAATATCTATGCTGCCGTAGAGGCCTATAAGGTAAAGAATCCTAAAAACCGCGACCGTTATATCAATGAATTTTATGAGGACGACAATTCTATTTTTGCCTCTAAATTTTTCATTGATTTAGGGGCGGCTTACGAACTGGATAAGAAGATGCGGCATTTCGTTTCTTCCGTGAAGTTATCCGTTTCGTCGGGCTGGACAATGAATACAAGAGACCCGCAACGGAATTTTGCTTACCTGAAAGGGGAGCTTGGAGTGAACCTGAAACTGACGGAGAGAATTACTTTCGCGACCTTATTTAAAGGGAAATCGATTTTTTCCGACAAGTACGACTTCTTTCAGGCAGCGACCACCGAGCTCAGAGGGTACAGGAATAACCGTTTTATCGGGCAACACTCATTTTACCAATATTCTGATATAAGGCTCGATATGGGACGCCTCGACAATCCTTTGACCCCGCTCAATTACGGTATTTTTATAGGGGCAGACCACGGACGTGTATGGTATCCAAGCAATGACTCTCAAATGTGGCACTCATCTTATGGCGGAGGGGTCTGGCTTACATTGTTGCGGAAATTCACAGGTAAAATATCTTACTTCGGCTCTAGTGACGCCAACAGGTTTATGTTTCAGTTGGGTATGGGGTTCTGAAAGAATCAATTTCCATCTATATATAAGGGGACGCATCCTTTGGGTTGCAGTATACTATTATAAATCAATCTTCTGTTTTTCAGTCAGGGTTCTAAGTCCACGAAGTGGGCTAATATGGATAACTACGGGTACAACCCGTGGAAAAATCGGATAGGGAGAGACCGTCTCCGTAGGAGGCGAATGACATTTGTTTTTGCTATTTGCCTCCTACGGAGACATATTCTTCTGTCTGTTCCTGCCACGGGTTTTACCCGTGGTTATCCACCTTCAGTCCCTTCGGGACAATAAGTTACTATGCTTTTTAACCCTTGATTCGCATATATGAATAATGCGAATCAGTATTTGCTTTTGTTTAAATTATATGTTCAATTACATTAGTCGTTTTACATACGCTTCGCTCCTGTGAACGTTGTTTGTCGTGACTCGGCATAACATGAATTTTTAATTCAGTTCTGCCCTCGCTACTTAAAACGTTCTTTTATTTTTTACATAAAGTCTATCCTAAGCTAAATACATTAGTGGCAGCTCCCTACTGCCGCGCCCTCCCGGGCTTGCCCCTTCTTTTGGCATTGCCCAAAAGAAGGCAAAAGGCTAGTGCTTTGTCCCTCGGCGACCCACCAACGGCTTGCCGGCTAAACGGGACGAAACTCGCCTTCGGCTCGGACAACATCCCGTTTCACGCCGCCTGCACCGGGTGGGTACCCCGCCTGCGGAACGTATGCACGGAGTCGCAACGCAACGCCGAGACAGAGGATAGACCCTGCAAATCAGGCGTCAGCCAGCGCCGTTAGCCAGCGTACGGGGTACCCACCCGGTGCAGGCGGCGTAGAATGAAGTGCGGGCGCTTTTAAGCATCGTCTGCCAATTATTGCAATGATGAATCTTTCATCACTTCATTCAGCCGGCAAACCGATGGTGGGTCGTACGGCGAAGCGGGGCGCAATGCTTTTTTGCTTACTTTTGGAGCTTTGGCCAAAA
>NZ_QVMO01000058.1:2974-27430 GCF_010501055.1 Dysgonomonas sp. 521 | reverse complement strand
AATAAAAGAACGTTTTAAGTAGCGAGGGCAGAACTGAATTAAAAATTCATGTTATGCCGAGTCACGACAAACAACGTTCACAGGAGCGAAGCGTATGTAAAACGACTAATGTAATTGAACTATTATATTAATCATATTTTCAACTACTGATTGACATAAATATCTAATGAAGAATGAATTAAATTTTTGATATATGTTACCTAACCGTTACTTTTTAGCAGTACATGACAGGAAAGCCCTGCATAGCAGTACATCGAACCGGATACTATATCTGTAACGACAATATATTTTTTCATGCGCTATGCAATAGTTTATAGTTTTATCTCTGTTAACTCTCAACTGATGACTGATAACTGAAAAAGCGTTATCTTTGTTATCCGATCTCAAAATATTTATGGATAATTTACTCAACCATCTGAACACACAGCAGCGCGAAGCTGTGGAATACATCGACGGGCCTTCCCTTATTATCGCGGGCGCAGGCTCGGGCAAGACGCGTGTGCTGACATATAAAATAGCCTACCTGATGCAGCAGGGATATCATCCTCAGAGCATACTGGCTCTTACTTTTACAAATAAGGCGGCGCGCGAAATGAAGGAACGTATAGCCCAGCTCATAGGGTGGCAGTATGCGCGCTATTTATGGATGGGTACTTTCCACTCTGTATTTTCACGCATCCTGCGCACCGAAGCGGAGAAAATAGGGTTTAACGCCAACTTTACGATCTTCGATTCCGCTGATTCCCGAAACCTGATAAAGACGATCATCAAACAGTTTCAGCTTGATGATAAAGTATATAAGCCGGCACGCGTGCAGGCTACCATATCGAATGCCAAGAACGCGTTGATTTCACCGCAGATGTATGCTCAGAATAAGGAGTTGATAGAATATGACCGGCGGTCGAAGATGCCCGTGATAAAAGATATTTACAGGGAATATAACAACCGGCTGAAAGCGTCTAATACAATGGATTTTGACGATTTGTTGTTTTATACCAATTGCCTGTTCAGGGATCATCCGCAAGTATTGGCGGCTTATCAGGAACGTTATCAGTTTATATTGGTAGATGAGTATCAGGACACGAATTTTGCTCAATATCTGGTCGTAAAGCAACTGGCGGACGCGCATCATCGGGTTTGTGTAGTAGGAGACGACGCGCAAAGTATTTATTCTTTTCGCGGGGCGAATATCGAGAATATACTGAAATTTAAGGAAATATATTCCGAAGCGAAGCTTTTCAAGCTGGAACGTAATTACCGTTCGACCCAGAATATAGTGAATGCCGCGAACAGCCTGATAAAACAAAATAAGGATCAGATAAAGAAAACGATCTATTCCGAAAATGACGAAGGGGAGCAGATCGAGATAGCCAGCGCTTTTTCCGACTTCGAAGAAGGGGTAATTGTTTCCAACAAGATATGGGATTTGCGCCGCGATAAGAAAGCATCGTACAGCGAGTTTGTTATCCTTTACCGTACCAATGCCCAATCCCGTATTTTTGAAGAAGCCTTGCGCAAGAAAAATATTCCGTACCGTATCTACGGCGGGTTGTCTTTTTATCAGCGTAAGGAGATAAAGGACGTTATCGCGTATTTCCGTATGGTGGTCAATCCGTATGATGAAGAGGCTTTCAGGCGTATTATCAACTTCCCGGCACGGGGTATAGGCAACACCACATTGAATAAAATAGCCGAAGCAGCCCGCCTGCATACCGTAAGCCTGTGGGAAGTGATTGGCGATCCCCTGTCTTATAATCTGGATGTAAATGCAGGCACAGCGAAGAAGCTGTACGGCTTTAGGGAACTGATAGAGGGTTTTATCGCGCAATTGAAAGAACTGTCGGCTTATATGCTTGCAACGCAAATTGTCAAACAAAGCGGTATAGCCAGCGAGGCCTATCAGGATCAGACACCGGAAGGGATGAGCCGTCAGGAAAATCTGCAGGAGTTGCTGGGCGGTATACATGAATTCTGTGAGAGCCGTCAGGAAGAAGAGCTAGGAGGGATAGGGCTGATGGATTTCCTGTCGGAGGTTTCCCTGCTGAGCGATCAGGATACAGATAAGGAAGCGGACAAGGAAAAAGTTACGATGATGACGATCCATGCGTCTAAAGGGCTGGAATTTAACAATGTATTCATTGTGGGGCTCGAAGAAGACCTTTTTCCTTCGGCTATGGCTAAGGAAGAATTCAGGGGGCTTGAAGAAGAGCGCCGCCTGTTTTATGTAGCTATAACGAGGGCTAAGGAATTCTGCATGATAACCTATGCTAAGAGCCGTTTTCGTAACGGCCAGATCAATGCCTGTAACCCAAGCCGTTTTCTCAGGGATATAGATACCTCCTATCTGAATGTAAATGCCAGAGTACTTGGCGGCGGAAGTTTTGGCGTGCTAAACCGTCCGGATACGTATACAAAAGATCTGTATGATTATACGGGGAGTTCTTCGGGTTCTTTTCCCAACCGTGTGCAGCGACAACCGGTTTCCAGACCTGAGTCGCAACAGGGGAATATCTCCCGCTCCAATTTTGTAAACGCCAAGACTGCCACGCCGAAAGCGTCAGCAGGGGGTAATGCCGGAGAAGTACAGGTGGGAGCGACTATCAGGCACGAACGTTTCGGTATAGGTAAGGTTACAGCCGTAAGTGGAGACCCGGATAGCCGTAAGGCGACAGTCGAATTTGAAAATTCGGGAGTAAAGCAGTTGTTATTGAAATTTGCCCGCTTCGAAATTGTGGGTTAATTTCCTCACCGGACATATATGCCGTACGTTTGTCATGCTACTGCAAGCCTGTACGCACAAATGCCGCAAGAATGAATATGCTTATCATATACTCGGTCTTTATAGGAGTAAACATTCTGGTAAGTTTAGTTTATCCTGTATATGTGGCAATATCCATAAGCCGGAGTGACAGGCTGAAATCGTATTACCCCCGCTTTGTAAAAGGGTAGTAGCGCTATCCTACTGCTTGCTTTTGAGGTATATATAGTTCCTGTGATATTTTTTTAGCCGTTCTATATCTTTTTCCGAGATTTCGCCTAACCGTGTTATATCCATATTGTCTTTCAGGTCGGCTAACTTTACCTTACTGGCAATCTTATATCCGGCTATCTTGTGGACGTATGCATCATAGTCTACATCAGGATCGTGAGTCAGGGCAAGGACTTCATTAACGAGGTTCTCGGGGATACCCTCATTAGTAAGATCCCTCGCAGTAATGCCTGTATCTTCAATAACATCGTGCAGTATGGCTACTATTTTTTCTTCCGTTGTGTTCACGGCGCTCATTACGCGCAACGGATGTTGAATATAAGGTTTTCCGGCTCTGTCAGTTTGTCCGGTATGGGCATTCACTGCTATTTGTATTGCTTTCGCTAATATTTTTTCCATTTGTAGTATAAAATGTACAGTGCAAAGCTAATGAAAAAAAGACTTATGATTTTAGCCCGGAAATATATATTATACAGATGGTTGAATAAAAATATATTGTAACTTTGTCTTATAGATAAAATGAAAAGGGATATAAATATGACTATAGAAGAACAGAAATTAGTATTACTTGAAGCTGATATCCAAAAATTGGAAGTAGTTCTGGAAAACTATAATATCAAAGAAATCGATAATTCGGGAAATAATATATTACATTATTATATAAAACAGTCGAAAAGCTTAAACTTAAACTATAAATCAGTTATTGACTTATTCGTAAAAGCAGGATTGGATATAGACGAAAAACAACAGAAAGGTGCATATCAAAGGAGTCCTTTGCATTTAGCTGTATTTATGAAGTTAAAGGATATAACAGACTATCTGATCGGACTGGGCGCCGACGTAAATTCAACAGATGCAAACGGCAATACGGTTTTGTTTACAGCAGTAATGTCTTATAGGGGAGATGATGGCTATTTTATAGAAAAACTTATTCAGTCAGGTGCAGATATACATAAGACGAATGCTCATGGAATAAGCCCTGTCGAGCTGGCAGAAAGTATTGCCAACTATGATGCAAGGAAATATTTTGAGAGATAATATCAACAAAAAAGACAGGTTTTTGACGACCTGTCTTTTCCTATATAGGGTAAGTAACTGTTTAAATTTTATACGAATATTTTATTATACCTTTTTCTTCGTTCATTTTTAGTCTGTTTTCGGCTGTTTTTTCCTTTCTCTCAACTCAACCAACGGTCACAGGAGCGAAGCGTATGTAAATAAGCATCTCTAAAACATCTCTAAAAATTTGAACGAATAAAATTTAAACAGTTTCTAAATGTCTTTTTAGTGACAACCGCAGCCCGAGCCACAGCCACCTCCGGCCATTTCTTTTTCGCTACCACATCCGCAAGAGCCTTCTTCATCGTCTCCGCATCCACAGCCTGAGCCACAGCCACATCCTCCCTGAGGAGCAAACAGTGCCGCGATTTCTTCCGGAGTAGATTCCCTTACATTGAGTACCTTACCGGAGAAGTTGAGCGTTTCGCCGGCTAACGGATGATTGAAGTCCATTTTGATAACATCATCTTTAACTTCTACAACCGAACCGTTCAGGCGGTTTCCATTCGTATCCATCATCGGGACTGTATTGCCTTCGAAGATAACATCTTCATTCAGTACACCGTCCTGTTCGAATATATGACGTGGAAGATCTACAATATGCTCATCGTCGTATTCTCCGTAAGCTTCATCGGGAGTAAGTACAAAGTTGAAAGAATCACCTTCAACCAGTCCGTCGATATTTTTTTCAAAAGCTTCAAGCATCGAGTTGGTTCCAAAAATAAATTCAAGAGGAGTCTCAGCTGTTGCTCTTTCCATTAATTCAAGTTCCTCGCCTTCTCCAACGGTTAAGTCGTAAGACAGAGCAACAAATTTATTAGTTGAAATTTTCATTTTTAAGTAATAATTTATCTAGATTAATAACCAAGTCCGTTAAAGACTCTTTTGTTTAGTTTTATGACAATAACCGTGCCCAAAATTGTAATGAAAACAATTCTAGCTATTTGTTTGTTTTGCGTTCACTGCCTTTTTAAGATTATCCAACGCTTTTTGTATATTCGCCAGTGGTGTCCCTACATTCATACGCATATATCCTTCGCCTCCCTGGCCAAACATAACTCCATCATTTAATGCCAGTTTGGCATCATCTGCGAATAATGAAACCAGGTCTTTCTGCGACAGATTCAACTCTTTGCAATCGAGCCATACCAGAAACGATGCTTCCGGAACCATTGCCTTTATCTGAGGTATGTTGGCTTTGAGGTATTCATCTACAAAGCGAATGTTTTTCCATATATAATCTTTGGCTTGTACCAGCCATTCATTTCCATATTCATAGGCTGCCTGAGCTGCCAGATAGGCAAATATATGTCCTTCGCTGAGTTCGCTGCTTTCCAGATAATGGCTGAATTTATCCCTTAGTTCCTCATTGGGGATTATAGCGTAAGAACTAACGATACCCGCTATATTGAATGTTTTACTCGGCGCCATAAAGGTTATGCTGTTTTGAGCCGCTTTGTCTGACACACTGGCAAAAGGTATGTGCTTATGAGGGGCAAAAGCAAGGTCGGAATGTATTTCGTCCGAAATGACCAGTATTTTATGCTCGTGGCATATTTCGGCAATATCTGTCAATTCCTGACGGGTCCATACCCTTCCTCCCGGATTGTGGGGATTGCAGAGTATAAGCACTTTGCTTGCAGGTTCTATTAGTCGTTTCAGCCCATCCAGATCCATCTTGTACTGCCCGGCCTGTAATAGTAGGGGGTTGTCTATTACAGTACGTTTATGCATGGTAGGTATGATGCGGAACGGATGGTATACAGGAGGTTGTATTATAACCTGATGATCCTTTTGCGTAAAACAGTCCAAGACAAAAGCTATTCCTTTAACGATGCCGGGAATAAATGTGATCCATTCTTGCTTTACTTTCCATTCATGTTGGGTGCCTATCCAGTTGATAATTGAATTATAATATTCCTGCGAGGGGCAGGTGTAGCCGAATATGCCGTGTTTGGCACGCTGTATTATGGCGTCCGCTACTGCGGGTGGAGATTTGAAATCCATGTCGGCAACCCATAACGGAATCAGGTCAGGGTTCCCGTAACGGGTGGCAAGCGCATCCGTTTTCAAAGCATCGGTTCCTTTCCGGTCTATAATTTCGTCGAAATTGTATGTCATTTTGTTTATATTACGATAGAAGGTACAAAAGTATGAAAAATAAGACCAATTGAGCCTTCTTATTATATTAAAAAGCCGTAATCGGTGGACTACGGCTTTCAGAACTAAATTAACCTAAATATATACACGCTATAAGGCAAAATTGTGATTAATCTTTGTGAGACAGATAATCTGCAATTCCTTCATGTGTCGCTTTCAGTGCTTTCTCGCCTTTTTTCCAGTTAGCCGGGCATACTTCTCCGTATTCTTCGGTAAACTGAAGAGCGTCGATAACGCGGATAATTTCATCAACACTCCGGCCAAGTGGCATGTCATTCACTACCTGATGGCGTACGATACCATCCTTATCGATAAGGAAAAGACCACGGTATGCCTGAGGTGTACCGTTAAATACATCTTCGCCTTCATCGTTGTAGTCAAACGAGCCGGCCAATACATCGTAAGCTGTTGAAATCATTAAGGACTGATCGGCTACCAGAGGGTATTTCACTCCTTTGATACCACCATCATTTTGCTCAGTCTGCAGCCATTTCCAGTGCGAATTTGCGGAGTCGGTAGAGGCGCCCACTACGGCTACGTTGCGAGATTCGAAATCAGCTATTCTTTCTTGAAAAGCGATGATTTCTGTAGGACAAACAAATGTGAAATCTGCGGGATAGAAGAAAAAGACCACATACTTTTTGCCTTTGTATTGTTCCAGGGAAAAGTTGTCTACTACTTCTCCGCCATTTACTACTGCGCTTGTATTGAAAACAGGTGCTTTCTTTCCTACTAATACTGACATAATCGTTTCTTTTTAATTATTAAGTTTGTAATTCTTCCTACAAATGTAAGTCGACATTCTTAATAAATCAAATAGATAATAATTATATTAATATCGATTATGTTTATGTGCCCGGTGGGTTTTTTAGCTATTTATGCGAATCAAGGGTTGCTTAGGGTTGCAGTATACTATTATAAATCAATCTTCTGTTTTGCAGTCAGGGTTCTAAGTCCACGAAGTGGGCTAATATGGATAACTACGGGTACAACCCGTGGAAAAATCGGATAGGGAGATGCCGTCTCCGTAGGAGGCGAATGGCATTTGTTTTTGCTATTTGCCTCCTACGGAGACATATTTTCCAGCCAGTCCCAGCCACGGGTTTTACCCGTGGTTATCCACCTTCAGTCCCTTCGGGACAATAAGTTACTGTGCTTTTTAACCCCTGATTCGCATTATTTACAGAGTTTTAGTAGATCCGCTATAGTAGCTTCATCAACGCCCATTTCCTGTGCTTTTAGGAAATCTTCCTTAGCCAGGCGCTTGTCGTATTGAGCCAGCCGTAGCTGGCCTCTCAGAAGAAAGATGAGGGGGTCGTTATACCCCAGTTCGATGGCTTTGTTTATATCCTCGTTTGTGCGTGCAAGTTTATCCAATTGGAGATAGCATTCAGCTCTGTTGAAATACAAGTCTGCGTTATTCCTGTATTTATATATCAGGTCGCTGTATATATCTTCCGCTTCCTTAAATTCGCCTCTCCGTTTCATCAGCAACGCCAGCCCCATTTTCCCCTGCATATTTTCCGGCGCCTTTTCCAGTATATTGTCAAAATCCTCTTCGGCGGCCAGCAGGTTCTTATTGGCAAGGTATAACAGCCCGCGGCGGTATAGCGCTTCTATGTCTTCAGTGTCGGTTAATACGATTGTGTTATAGTCTTTCATTGCGTCTTCGAAGCGTCCCATATCGCAATATAAGGCAGCCCTGCTGTGCCTCAGGAATGTTTTTTCGGGATACTTTTCTATCGCAACGTTATACGATACCAGCGCGTCTTCAAATTGTCCTAAGTTTCGCTGTATAGTACCCAGGTTGACCATCAGCATAATGTTATTCGGGTTGGCGGGCTCTTTGCGTAGCGCGGCAATCATGGCCTGTTCGGCTGCAGCATAATCTTTCAGGTCTACATAGTCCATTGCACGGGTTACCATTTCTTCGTAGGTTTGTGCCCATATGCTGAATGTAAGGGTAAATAGTAAAACGAAAGTATATAATTTCTTCATTGATAAAATAAGTGACAGATAGATTTTAGTGATATGTTTTTTGAAATGTAACGATCTTTTATTGTAATACTTAAAACATAATAGACGGGCTTGTGCCCTTATGATGCAAATGTACTTCTATTTAACATATTAAATAAAAACATATTGCCTAAAAAGAATTAAATATTCATATCAATTAAAAAAGAGTGTGGTTCAGAACTTTGAACATTTTCCGTTTCCTTGTTTTAGAACGGATATCCCACGGCGATATGCCAAGCAGTGTTTTTCTTTATTCGCCAAGGTTCCTTTATGGGCCATCTGGTAACATCCGGGTCTCCGGACGGATCGTATGCCTTCCAGCCGCAGTCTAGCCGGATAAGGACATAGTCAAAATTGAGGCGTAAGCCTAATCCCCATGCAACGGCTACTTCTTTATAGAACTTGTTGAATTTGAACGCGCCGCCGGGTTGATCTTCATAGTCCTTTATTGTCCAGATATTTCCCGCGTCAACAAATGCTCCCATCTCAATTATCCAAAACAATTTGCTGCGGTATTCGATACTTGCGTCCAGCCGTATATCGCCGGAGTGGTAGTAGAAGTTGTCTTTATCGTCTCCTACACCCGTGCCCTTGAAATAGTAAGAGCCGGGGCCGAGTTCGCGTATCGACCATCCTCTTACGCCATTTGCTCCTCCCGAGAAGAATCGTTTCTGGATAGGTATTTGCTGGTTGTTCCCGTAGGGATAGGCTATACCTCCTCCGATATGCCACGCAACGGAATTTTTTTCATCTATCTGGTAGGTCTTACTATAATCGGCCGATGCGCGTACATATTGGGCAAAGTTTGTGCCGAACACCTGTTTCGATCCCAGCGAATCGGGCTTGGCATCGGCAAGCCTCGCCGCTAAAGCTAACAGGTTACCGGCTGTTTCTATCGATGCGCGAAATGAATAGATCGGCTGATAAGAGCGTCTGTTGGCACTTGCAATGTTTGTTCTCGAAAATGTGTACCCTGTCCCCAGTATAAAATGGTCTTTGAAGCTATATTGACGGGCAGCATCCGAAAGCCTTTTGTTAAAGACTGAATCTATAGACGGCAGGTGGATATAACTGACCTCTATGAGGTCGAATGTATGGCGGTTGAGTGATTGCCGCCTGTCCTGCCATATATACTTTACTCCCGATGCTAATACAGTGCGGGTAAAATACCCGGGCCTTCGCTGGTATGTATAACTTGCATTGAGCTGGGTAGAAGCATGGATGCGCCGTTTAAAGTCTTTCTTTAAGAATGGGAATAAGAAATTGGGAAAGGTAAGGGACGTTTCGCCTCCAATCTCAAAATAATTGTCAGAGAAACTTGTAAAACTAGGCGTGATCGCTTCATAAGCACCCCTTAACCTGGCGCTAAAAAGCTCCGATCCCTTGAAGGCGTTTCTGTGCAGGTAGCCTACGCTTGCTCCCACACCGAAGTAGCCACCCGAATTGGTGCCTTCGGCTTCGACTGACATGCCTTGCTTCTTGTCGGGCACGCAGGTGATTATGCAGTGCAGCTTGGTTGAGTCATTTTCGATAAACTCAGTATAGCTTATATTTATATTTTTGAGAATTTTGAGTTGGGATAACGCGCTGTAGGTTAGTGTTGTCGAGTTTTCGTTGAATAGCAGTCCCGGCATTATATAGCAGTTGTCCAGAATCGTGTTGGGGCTGATATATTTTCCTCTCGGGCCATATTTTATTTTATAATCTCCTCTTTCGTAGATGCTGCTTGCTTCAAATTCGTTTACGCTCCCATCCAATAACGGATTGTAATCGACAAGTAAGACTACATCTTTTACGATATACTGGCGGTGCGGTATCTCCACTATTTTACCATCGGCGGCGCGTGTGGCGAATGGCTCTATGGATAGATCCAGTTTGACCATGTGGTTGCCAAGCGTTGTGTCGGCATCAAAACCTACATATTCCTTATTGAAGGCATAGTATCCTGTCCGGCGCAGGATGGAAGATATACGCTCCCTCTCCTGATCCAGCATGTCCAGATCCAAAAGTGAATTTTTTCGTACTAATGTGTTGCGATACAAGACTGTATCTATATTTATAGGCCGATTGCTTCTATTACGCCTCCGGCTGCTTAACGACTGGCGGGACAATGAAGGCTGAATCTCCTTCTTTATAACGCTATCGTTTATATTTATAATGTAATCCTTTATCCTGTATGGGTCTCCACCCTTTATTTGGTAGGTAACTTTCGCTTTTTTGTCTTTGAGTTCCACCACAGGGGTCACTTTTGCATTGATGTATCCTTTGTTGGTCATCATGCGTTCCAGATTTATTACTGTCTGCCCCAGCATTGTGCTGTCGTAGAGTATAGGGGGGTCTCCGGCATTGCGCAGCGTACGGTTTACCCACTTGGTAGTATCTTCCCCCGACATGTTGTAGAGGAAGAGGGGCAATTTGAATATGGCGAAAGTCCTGAAGTTGGGTTTCTGTTTGATAAAAGTCTCCATATCCATTGTGGACATAACCTTTTTATCACTTTTTACGGTAGCATTGGCCAACAGGTACTCTCCGTCGGGGACATACTTCGTTGTGCTGCACGACTGTATAAGAATAACACAGATGATGGCAATAAAAGGGGTAATGAAAAACTTATACCTCATTGGATACGACCTGAAACTAATTCTAATTATCAATTGAACGGCAAATTTAGGGTTTTAATTGTTTCTTTTTGTAGTTTTGTCTGAAAAAGAGTATTAGAAACTGTTTAAATTTTATACGAATATTTTATTATACCTTTTTCTTCGTTCATTTTTAGTCTGTTTTCGGCTGTTTTTTCCTTTCTCTCAACTCAACCATCGGTCACAGGAGCGAAGCGTATGTAAAAAAACATCTCTAAAAATTAGAACGAATAAAATTTAAACAGTTTCTTAATCAATTATAAAATAGCTATGAAACTTCATCACACCGCTGTTTGGGTTACTGACTTGGAGAAAGTAAAGGATTATTATATCAGACATTTCGGAGCAAAATCGAATCAGTTGTACGAAAATAAGGAAACCGGATTCAAAAGCTATTTTCTTAGCTTCGATTCGGGAAGCCAGCTGGAAATAATGTATAGGGCAGACATACCCGAAAACGCGAACGACATTGTAGGAAAGCAACATAAAGGACTGATCCATCTTTCTTTTCTTGTAGATTCAAAGGGGGAAGTGGATAAGAAGGCGGAAGAACTAAGGAACGCGGGTTATCCGGTACTGAGGGGGCCACGGGTTACGGGCGATGGTTATTACGAATTTGAGACACTTGACCCGGAGGGTAACCGCCTGGAAGTAATGTGCTGATATGCAATATTAAGTAATTAATGTTGTTTTTTGGATGTAAAATTATCTATTATAGAGCCTTTATTTTGGGACGTGGAAGAGGCTGAAAGTAACAATGAAAAGTATTGAAAAAGATGTCACTTTTACATACGCTTCGCTCCTGTGACCGTTGGTTGTCACTTTTTATAAAATATTAATTGATTATGAGCGCTTTAATCTATAGAAGGGCGTTTGGTGCCTGTTGAAAAGATATGAATTTAAGCAAGAATAAACTAAAGTATATCCGTTCGCTGAAAGAGAAGAAATACCGAGCAGAATACGGAACTTTTGTCGCTGAGGGGAACAAAATGGTAAGCGATCTGTTACCGTATATGAAGTGCCAGCTATTGGTTGCAACCGCTGATTTTCTGAATGTAACCGATGTAAGTGGCATAGAAGAAGTTGTTGAGGTAAACGATAGTCAGTTGTCTCAGGCCAGCTTCTTACAGAACCCGCAGCAAGTATTGGCGGTGTTTTATCAACCGGCAGCCGCAAAAGAAACGGATATAGAGAACGAACTGGTATTAGCCCTTGATGGTATTCAGGATCCCGGCAATATGGGAACGATTGTCCGTCTGGCAGACTGGTACGGTATCCGTCATATATTCTGTTCGCAGGATACGGCCGATATATACAACCCTAAAGTGGTGCAGGCTACGATGGGGGCATTGGCGAGGGTTAAAATACATTATGTCGATCTGGCTGCTTTTTTGACCGCAAACGGGCATTTACCCATCTATGGTACGCTGCTGGACGGAGATAACATGTATGAGCAGGAGATAACCGCGGACGGAATCATTGTGATGGGAAATGAAGGAAATGGTATCCGACCCGAAATAGAGAAACTAATAACAAAGAAGCTGTATATCCCTAATTATCCGTTAGGTAACCCGACTTCCGAATCGTTGAATGTGGCGATTGCCACAGCTATTATCTGTGCTGAATTTAGACGGAGGAACAGCTGAATGGGACTGGGAAAGAATATTGCAGGGAGTGAAAAAGCCCTGATGCATAAGGAGAAATATAAGTATATCTTCTCAGAAGAATATTTTAAAGACCGTACAACTGTTGGGCTAAACCCTGATTATAACCTTGTCATTGAGAATTATAATCATTCATATAAAGTGTCTACTAACTACGGGTATCATATCGATTGTCAAAATATTCTTTTGCAGGATAAATCATCGGATACGTTGTTCTCTACAAGATTTACATTTGGTAAATTATTTTATCATTATCTGCTGCATTCCAATAATAATGAATACCTTGTCTGCGGATATGATTTACTGGAATTTGCAGTGTATGATATTACAAACAAAACGGAGCATCAATTCTTCGATATCTGTAATTTGGATGAAGACTCCGAAGAGGATTGCCAAAATGAATTTTGGTATATTAAAAAACTCTTTTATAATGCCGAAAACAATTTGTTGGCTATTACCGGTCAGGATGGCATGAATGTTTCTACAGTTACTGTTTGCGATTTTTCCAATCCAGATGATTTTTTCTCATATAGAGCCACTAATCTGGGAAAGTATATCAATGATACTTATGGCGATTATTGTTGTTCTGCACATGGTTGGGCAGGGAATAAATTACAATTGTCGGTTTGTGAGGAAAACAGTATGTATATTGATCTGGATGAAAGTGAAATTATATCTTTAATAAATATGCGAATCAAGGGTTAAAAAGCACAGTAACTTATTGTCCCGAAGGGACTGAAAGTGGATAACCACGGGTAAAACCCGTGGCAGGAACTGACAGAAGAATATGTCTCCGTAGGAGGCAAATAGCAAAAACAAATGCCATTCGCCTCCTACGGAGACGGCCTCTCCCTATCCGCTTTTTCCACGGGTTTTACCCGTAGTTATCCATATAGCCCACTTCGTGGACTTAGAACCCTGATTGCAAAATAGAAGATTGATTTATAATAGTATACTTCAACCCAAAGCAACCCTTGATTCGCATTAAATGCAACTTTATAATTATCTTGCACAAAAATAACTAAAAAAACGGAAATGAAAAAGTTACGAATGTTTATTGTATTGGTGGTCATAATTGCTGTTGCTGGAGTGTTTACAAACCCCGGAGAAGAGAAACATAAAGAAGCCCTGAAAGCCAAGCTTCAGTCTCATATAGAGGAGCTTACGGCAAAGGAGAGCCTTGTGAAGCGTTCGGTAGGTATGCTCGTTGGAGGTGCAGCCATAGATCAATTGGTTGATAAAGTGGTTAGTGTAGAGAATTACTATGTCTTTTCTACAACGAATGTGACGCTGAACAGAAAGAAACAAATGATTGGGATAGGGGCTTTTGGTAATATCTTTTATACCAAGAAGATGGATGAAGTGATAGATGAAGAGCTATCGCAAATCAGGTTCTGAAAGATTGCAGGGAATCCTTATCGATCAATATATATGCCCTGTATTTACTTTCTTCATTAACAGGACATAACGGAAGGTATCCCGAAAGCAGTTTCCCTTTTTCGAAACGGGGTGGATAGTCGTATTGCATCCGGAGATGGTTTTTATACATTTCTCCTGTTACGGAATTAAAGTCTAAATAGAATTTTCCTGATGAGCCGGGGCTAATGTAATTCTGGTATAACCTGCAAGTGAGGAATCCCATATTATAACGCATATTTATCTCGAGGCAGGGATGTAATTTATATTCCCCATTCTCTTTGTAGACGAGCATATCCACACCTATACAGCCTGTGTATGCGGCATACGTTGCTGAAAGGATAGCGATGAGGCTCTCCTTTATCCGATGGATAAGGCTGAGGCCTACTTTTTCAGATAATTGAGCTTCGATATCTTCTTGTGATCCTATGTGATTGGATTCATACCCGCCCTTCGGATTGGTATGGAAAAGCGAATAACCGGCAAATTCAATTCCACCTTTTCCGTCTGCCATAAACTCTAAGGCAAAATCGGTGTATTTGTCCAATACCTTTTCTACAGAGATGCTTCCCTGTTTCTTCAGTATGCCGTGCAATATCTGGTTCTCGGTGCGGGTGAGCCCTGTAACAGGTAGCCACAGCAAGCCTCTGCCTGATGATGAGTAGGGGGCTTTTGCCAATAATTGGCAGGGCGAGTTGTTTACCGCCTCGTATATATCTTCCAGCTTTGTATAGAACTTCGGTATAATTGCTTGAGATAGTTCGGGAATGGAAGTTGCCAGCTTCATCAGGCAATCCCTTGCCGCCTGCCTGCCGTTTAGGTAGGTGTATTCCCTGTGCCATTCAGGGATCTTTAGCTTGAGCTCCAGATCTTTATTTAGTGTTTCGAAATGATAGATTACCTGCGGGGATATACCCCATAATGAGACTTCCGCATTGCCTAACCTGCCCAATTCATCCGCAGATATTGGTTTTGGCAGGGAGGGCAGCTTTTCGCACAGGTATGTATAATATTCATCGGTACTGTCGTCTGTCAAAATCCTGTCTGCCGAATCGGCATACCATGCGGGCAGAAAAGCAAGTTCGTGTTGCATCGCCACTACATTGGCCGGAGCGGTATAGTAGGGGGAAGCATTGCTTACTGCTGTTTCGTGTCCGGGATTGAAATAATGGAGTTTCAAGATATATAATTTGGCCTCCCCAACCCCTCCGCAGGAGGGGTTCCTCCCCCTGTGGGGAGGTAGGGAGGGGCTGTTAAAACTGGAAGTAAATAAACGGCTGAGGCCCACTCGATGCAGTTGCGAATATCATCCAGAAGATAACTCCTGCAAAAGCAGCTTTACCAAGTAAAGGGATAGAATTGAACTCTGCCTTTATATTACTTACGAACTTCTCCGGTAAGAAGTGCATAGCATATCCGATAACCAGCAGGATAAATACATTCCTGTAGCCTTCGATTATAGTCAGCCATTCGTCCGGAGCAAAAGTAAGATTGCCGATATTGGAAATAACATCGCCCGCCAGTTCGAAGCTGCCTGCGCGGAAGAATATCCAGCAGAATGCTACGAAATGGAATGTCAGGAGTATACAGATGATGCGGGTAAAACGGTTGTCGGGTACTTTTATATATTGCTTGAAGAACCGTTCTGTAACGAGTATACCTCCATGCAACCCGCCCCAGATGACGAATTTCCATGATGCGCCATGCCATAGTCCACCGATCAGCATAGTCATAAAGAGATTGAAGTAAGTCCTGATCTTGCCCTTACGGTTGCCGCCCATCGATATATACAGGTAATCCCTTAACCATGAGGATAGTGATATATGCCAACGGCGCCAGAATTCGGTAATCGACTGTGACTTGTACGGTGTCAGGAAGTTTGGCGGTATCGTAAATCCCATCAGCAGGGATAATCCTATGGCTATATCGGAGTACCCCGAAAAGTCGCAGTATATCTGCAATGTATATCCATACACAGCCAGCAGGTTTTCGAATGCCGTATAACTCATTGGCGAATCGAAAACACGGTCGACAAAGTTGATAGAGATATAGTCCGATATAATCGCTTTCTTTATCAACCCGATCAGGATGAGGAATATAGCCGCGCTGGCATCTTCTTTTGTCAGACGCAGTTTATTCTTCATCTGCGGCAGGAAATCCTTTGCGCGGATAATAGGGCCTGCTACCAGCTTAGGGAAGAATGTGATATAAAAACAGAAGTCGAGCAACGAATCGGCCGGTTTCATCTGCCTGCGATACAGGTCTACTCCATAACTGATAGCCTCAAACACGAAGAAAGATATACCTATCGGCAATATGATGTTATGCAGGGCGAAATTCCCGCTGAATATCGCATTAATATTATCTATCAGGAAGTTGGTGTACTTAAAGTACGCCAGCATCAGCAGGTTGCCTACTATAATCAGTCCCAGCAGGAATTTCCGTGTCGATTCCTTTTCCGCATGATGCAGTTTTACCGCCAGCCAGTGGGTGGCGACAGCGCATATAACCAGCAATACGAAGTAATTGAGCGGTATATGCAGCCCAAAGAGGTTTATGTCCATCGTATTTCCTCCTGCCAGATAGTAGAAGTAGAGGGAGAAAGCAATCAGGTACACTTTCCGGAAGTGGTCGTGCTTCTTGCTGACTACATATACGATATAGAATACAAGGAAGAACCCTAGAAAGAACGCACTGTTGAACAATAACGGGCGTGAGGGATCGTACACAAAATAGGGTGCTATGTCATTTGCCCATTCTGCTATGAGGTCAGGCAAATAGATGTTACTGATATCTTCGATAATATTCATTTTTTCTGCCTTTTAAAGTTATTATAAGCTTCCATAAAGTCAGAAACGAACAGTTGCCCTTGTGCTTCGTAACCACCTGTTGTATAGTGTACCTTGTCACGCGCTATCTTCGATGCATATTCTCCCCGTGCCCTGATTGAGGCATCGCCGTTCATGCGGGAATATAGATCCCATACAGGCAGATAGTTGATCCCCATAAGGGCTACGCTGTAGTCGGCTACAAATGTGTTTTGCCTCCTTTTGCGGAACATCGAAGGAGGAGGCGTCATTACAAGGATAGTAGCATCTTTGCAATAGGCTCTTACATTGTTCACGAATTCATTCAGTTGGAAAATGTATTGGGTATCGCTCATTTTGCCGAATGATTCATTCGTGCCGAACGACAGGATTATCAGGTCGGGATTGAGGATCGGCAGTTGTTTGAAAAACAACGGATATTTGATATAGTCCTTTATTTGCGCTCCGTTCACTCCGATCGTATGGTATACGATTCCCGGATTATTGTTCTCAATCACAAAACCATTCAATGTGTACATCGCCATTTTTCCATCCGGCACGAGGGTAATCCTGTTAATTGCCGAATCGCTTGTGTAGGACGAATAATATGGTTTGGATACCATATCCGCGAATTCCAGTTCCTCCTTATCAAGGTTGGAGCTCCTCGGTTTGGTCTGGACGGCCTTACCCGCTGTTTTTACAGGGATTTTAAGGGTTTGGTTAACTTTGATTATATTTGATTTCATTCCGTTTGCTTTTTTTATCTGCAAGAGTGTTACTCCATATTTCCGGCTTACCGAAGATAATGTTTCACCTCTCTTTACCTTATGATACTTGATACTTGTAGCCGAAGTTGTTCCTGTAGGTGTTCCCCCCGTTACTTCCAGCTGATCGGCAGAAATACTCATCTTATAGTGCGGCTCTTCTTCAGGGTATATCACTTTCACGCTATTAAATTCATAGCCTTCTGGTGTATACAATTGCAGTATGAAGTCGCTTGAAGATGTATATAGCGCGATGCCGCTCAGCCCTACGCCTACATCGGCTATGGGCGATACATTCCTGAGGCTTTGCCATGTAGCGTTGCTGCTGTACCTGACACTGCGGGTTCCGTTTGTTCTCACCAGGCTGTAAGGGAATGTGAAGCCGTATCCCCCGTTTCCGAAACCGGCTTGCAGTTCATTTCTTATAGCATTGGTAAAAAAGTCGGCCTGGATGTGTGAGTCGCCTATGTGGACAATATTTATTTTCCCTTTTTTCTCTTTTTCCAGATTGTACAGTTTCTCGAAGATCGGGTTTAATAATTCCTGGTTTGCAAAAACTCTTTCTTTGTCGTTGTCAATGTCTTTTCCGCCTTTAGCTGATGAATAAAACAGTGTAAGGGGAAACGACAGGAATAATATGGATAAACATATCGCCCGGCTCTTCTTCGAAAATATCATCACTCGTTCTTTATTTCGGTCTTATTTTGTTTATATTTCTGGAAACCTTTATTTATTTCGTCATATATCAGTTTTGCTATCTTGCGCGAACCTGATGCATTAAAGTGTGTGTAATCCTTGTTGGCAAGGCCACTATCTACCCATTTTACCATAGCCCCATTGCCACCCATTGCCTGGTAGAGGTCTATGTAGCCCGATCCGGTTTTACGGGCATAGTTTTTCTGGGCTTTAGCCAAAGCCGTAACCGCCGGGTCTGTTTTCATTTCCTGTTCTATCTTGCTGGCCTTATCGGCAGTAGAGAGAATCAGTATATCAGCATCGGGGAAACATTGGTGCAGGTTGTTTACTACGGTAGTCATATTCTTTTCGTACCAGCGGTAATTCAATGATCCGTATCCCAATACATTCGCGCCATACTGGAGTATAATAAGGTCGTATCCCAAGGCCTTGTCGAAAGCGTTCATCAAAGACGGGTTTAAGATGGATAGCGGCAATCCTGAATTTCCCCGCATGGAGAAGTTATCCACATGTACGCCCTGGCCGTCATCAAAGCTGAATCCGTAAATTGGTATGGAATCTGCGTTGTTGAACGTTACCTGCAATGATTTTACATCATAGGAGGTAAGAGCCAGTTTGTTCAGGGAATGAGAAGGTTCCAGCTTTTTAGTGAATACTGAGTCCTTATCTGCACGGATTGTAACCGAAGCATTCTGGTTGTTCGAACTGCCATATAACAATACCGGGCTGTATAGCTCGGTAGAGTATGCCTGAGACTGCGCTTTATATTTTACCCAGTTGCTGCCGCCTTTTCGGGCAAAGAAAACCTGTCCGTCTATACCGAATGGGCGCATCGGTTTCTTTACTTTCACAAAAGATTGTGTAATCCAGTCTTTCGATACCTGATGCGATACAGATCCACGCGAAGCACCCGAAAGGGATGATATGGCAACAAATCCGACACCATGTCCTCCATAGTTTTTCTGGAACTCGCTTCGTACGTCCTGTACTATATAGTCTCCATCGTTCATAGAGTCTCCGAAATAACCGATCCTGATTTTACCGGATTTCGTTTCCTCCAGCTGTTCCAACCTTTGGTAAAAGCGTTTCAGGTTTTGGTAACCGTCTGCGTTCAGGGAAGGATTTATTGTTTCATCTATTTCTACCGGGGTTTCGGCCTTGTTTATACTGTCGGTTTTTAGCGTAACTATTGTTCCGTCGATAGCTGTTGTGTCGCTTATAGCGCTCAACATTAAACTATCAACTATAATATTCTCTGTAGCTATTACATTTTCAGGGAATAAGCGCTTGGGAAGCCATTGTTTACAAAGCAAAAAGATGGCTATGGATAAGACAATGAATAATATTGCTTTTCCAAAATAAGAATTGTTCGATGTACTCACAATCAGCAAATTAATACGTTTTTTATTCGTTGAATTGATATTTACAAAGATGTGCAAAGCTAATCACTTTCTTTGAAAATATGTTTGGACGGAAGTATATTTTAGCGATATTTTACTTTTCGGGTATATATTCTTCCGTTTTGGGTGGTATAGTTCAGCCTGTTTCCATAATATTCATATTTTAATCGTTCATTACTCAAAGGGGGATTTCAGATTAGCGCTTATTCTGATGTAATGCAAAAATAAATCATTCTTTGAGTATACAATTATATAAATATGCGGGATGTATCAAATGTAGCCTTCGTTGTACGAAATCCAATCTTTAAGGGATAAAATGACAGTAAAGGTTATCGGTCGCGAGTTGCTAACTGATGACTGTTCAGTATTTTGCCTTTGCAGTTATATGCTCTATCTCTAAGTGATAAATTATGAATTATCAGGCTTGTTTATTTAAGGTTTAGACCCGATTTGCTTTAATTTTTCATCTACCATATCGGAGATAAAAACATGTCCGAAGATACCTAACCCTATGGTTATAACCTGATAATCGCGTGAAACTGTCGTTGTAGAAAACAGGTAATAATCAGTCCTGCTGACGTATGATTCTACAAACTGGTCTACATACGGATGATTGCCTACAAAGCCCGAACCGGAAGGGTCAGCAGGCAATACGATCTTGTTCACCCTTTGTTTTACGGCTTCTTTATGTTTCTCCACACTGGGATTTGTAAAGAACGCGATAAGAAGTATAAGGATAAGAAGATATCTTTTCTTTAATAGGTGAGAACCCTTTTTAGGTATCCTTTTCGGGTCTTTATATCTTTTTTCTATTTCCTTTATATCTCTCATTTTTAGCTACGGGTTAACTGTTCACTGATTAATAGCCGTCCCAATACTGATTCCTCGTTTTTTTTCTTGGTTGCTTTACCCCTTCGATAGGGAAGCCGATAACAAAACTGTTGGTGTAATGATGGGTTTGTATATCATGAACTTTTGTCTGAACCCATGAACCCATGTAGCCAACACGGATAATATACTGCCCGAGCGGAATATCTGCCGTAATATAGTTGCGCAGCGCCCTTTGGTTGTGGAACGATGCAAAATTAACCAACCCTACGGAATTCCCCAGCGATATTTCGTAATAAGACTGTCCGTATTTAGGAGAGAAGAGTATCCCCACAAAAGGAGTGTCCATTTGCCAGCGAATGGCTCCCCAGCTGAATTTGTAAGACGCTGTGGCAGACAGGTTCAGGTTGGAGTAACCCCGTGCTGTAGCCGGATTGTTGCCGTTGCGCTCGTTATAGAGCACACCCGCGTTGATATCCCATAAGCCGCCGGCGCCGAGCCTGAATTTGTCTGTTGTATAAAGCATATAATGCCCGCCTATACGGTAGTTGAATAACCCCCAGTATTCGGTGGCATTTTTTGCCGGATTATCCCCTTTGGCAAAGTCAAGCTGAAAGACTTGCTGCTTGTAGAACCTGTAGTCGAACCAAGTGGTACGGCGCATTTGCTCATACATCAGCTGAATAGAGAAGCCTTTGTATTCTAAGGGAGACAGGTATGTATCGTACATATTGGCTGCACCGATAGAGGCTGTGATGGCATTGTTGGTATATAATAGGGGGACGGGTTCACACCGGATTAGCGGTTCTTCCGGAATCTCTGTCTCTACGGGAATAGAAACCTGACATACCGTATCTTCTTTACTTATTTTTGTTCCTATTTCCTGAGAAAAAGCAGGCGATACAGAAAACAAACTCACTATTAAAAGAAGCAAGTTTCTTAACCATATAGAATTACCTTTACTCTTCGTCAGCCTCCTCTTCCCCATCCTTAAATAATGATTTCTGCCCCGTTATTTCATCTAAAATCTCAGATATAGGACGGTCGTCCGCATCTTCCTCGTCATCTATCTGTACTTCGAATTTCTTTTCTTCCTCTTCTTCCGGTTCAGGGAAACGGGTAGGTTCCAGTTCGTTGATCTCTCCTATTTCGAAAGTAGACAGGCGTTTTCCTTTTGCTTTGAAGCCTTTTACCGCGATAAATTCGTCTGCGTCTACTTCCAGCGTTTCACGGTAACTGTCGCGTCCGCCAAAGACAACCTGTATGCGCGGATAGGCCACATCTGTCAGTATCTTTAATTTCGATTCGGGGTTGTCTCCCAGGAAATTCTGTTTCTTGGATGATGACTCGAATGTAAACCGCTTCAGGTACATAAATTTCTGGTCGGCATCGAATAGTACGGCTGTCCAGTTTTTATGCATATCGAATTTCTCGATGCGGATAATTCCGGCTTCGTAGTGGTTGGTAACATCAAAGTTGGAGGTGTAAAATTCTCCGTTCTGGTTGACTACCAATATCTGGTCATCGCTCTGGAATTCTCCCAGATACTTGCCGCGCCCGTCATAGTTGAGGCGCAGTACATCCTGGTCGAACCATACCTTGCGCCCGCCAAGTGTGGAACCTCCTTTTTGCTTCAATGATATTTTATGTACCTCCGCTTTAGTGAGGATATTACCCATCGACTGACGCCCTTTGATAGCTATATCGCTGAAATCTTTTTCGAAGACAAGTATTTTCTGGCGCGGTTTTGGTTTCAGTATCACGCGTATTGTTTCAGCTTCGCCATTCGGATTGGCACTGAAATAGGTGATACGCGAACCTTCCATACCCTGAGTGACATCGTATTCCTTGTCGCGGGTAATACCCGTTACGGCAAAGCGCTTGATGTATGAAGGGCCGTTCTTCCCGTGGCGGTAGACCACGTTGTAGATGGTGCGTTTGTCGTTGCGGCGGAATACATACAGGTAAAGTACATTCTTGCCGACAAACATCTTGTCGCTGACCTTTACGATCTTATACTTACCGTCTTTGAAGAAGATAATTATGTCATCTATATCCGAACAGTTGCATACATACTCGTCTTTTTTGAGCGATGTACCTATAAATCCTTCTTCGCGGTTGATGTACAGCTTTTCGTTCGCTTCCACTACCTTTGTAGCTTCAATGGTATCGAAACTGCGTATCTCCGTCTTTCGGGGGAAATTCTTACCGTATTTTTCTTTCAGCATTACAAACCATGAGATGGTGTAGTCCGTAATGTTTTCTATATTGTGTTTTATTTCCTCTATTTCTTCTTTGTATCTGGCTATAAGTTCGTCAGCCTTGTCGGAATTGAACTTGAGGATGCGCCCCATCTTGATTTCCATCAGCCTGAGTATATCTTCGCGGGTCACTTCACGGATAAAGAGTTTAGCGAATTTAGACAGCCTTTTATCGATATGCTCTACGGCGGCATCCATATTGGCCGCGTTTTCAAATTCTTTATCTTTATAGATGCGTTCTTCTATAAATATCTTTTCCAAAGATGAGAAATGAAGGCTTTCTTCAAGTTCGTTTTTTTGGATTTCGAGTTCCAGTTGAAGGAGTTTCAGCGTGTTGTCCGTTGTGTGGCGGAGGATGTCGCTTACTGTGAGGAAGTAAGGTTTGTTATCTTCGATAACGCAACAATTGGGCGAAATATTTATCTCGCAGTCCGTAAAGGCATACAAGGCGTCGATTGTCTTGTCAGACGACACGCCCGGAGCCAGATGTACCTGTATCTCAACGTTCTGTGCGGTAATGTCATCTACCTTGCGTATCTTTATCTTCCCTTTGTCATTCGCTTTCAGTATCGATTCTACTACGGATGTAGATGTGCGCCCGTAAGGAATGTCGTTGATAACGAGTGTTTTGTTGTCGAGTTTCGATATTTTGGCGCGAACTTTTACCGATCCGCCGCGTTCTCCGTCGTTGTATTTGCTGACATCGATATATCCGCCGGTCTGAAAATCGGGGTAGAATGTAAATTCTTCGCCTTGCAGATGCGAGATAGCGGCATCGCAGAGATCGTTGAAATTGTGCGGAAGTATTTTTGACGACAAGCCAACGGCGATCCCTTCGGCTCCTTGTGCAAGCAGTAGCGGAAATTTGACAGGAAGCGTTATCGGTTCTTTGTTACGCCCGTCATAAGATGGTTTCCATTCCGTAGTTTTAGGGTTGAAAAGCACCTCCAGCGCAAACTTAGAGAGCCGCGCCTCGATGTAACGCGGAGCGGCTGCCCCGTCTCCGGTGAATACGTTACCCCAGTTACCCTGACAGTCTACCAATAAATCCTTTTGCCCCAGCTGTACAAGGGCATCCCCAATAGAGGCGTCCCCATGCGGGTGGAACTGCATGGTATGCCCGATGATGTTGGCAACCTTATTGTAACGGCCGTCATCCATACGCTTCATCGAGTGCATGATGCGGCGTTGTACGGGTTTCAGCCCATCGGAAATATGCGGAACGGCACGTTCGAGTATTACATAAGACGCGTAGTCGAGAAACCAGTTTTGGAACATCCCTGAAAGGTGTGTCTGGTTGTCTGCCGTGTCTTTTACAGGAACTTTATAATCGGAATGCGAGTCGGAATCATTGTCTGTATCTTCCGGGTCGTTATCCATTACAGGTTCATCGTTGTTTAAATTCTCTGGTTCGTCGATAATATCTTCAGGGAGCATGTGTAATTATTGGTTATATAGCTATTAAAAAACTAGCCAAAGATAGTTTTTTTTGATGTTAATTCAAAATGGAAATCTTCTTGTGTTTTATATCTATAAATTGAATTGTATTCGTTGTTTCCGTATCACTTGCTTTCTTATGCAGCAAAGATTAAGACGTAAATATATTGTTACACTGAGAAACACGAAGAAGACACTGGGAAACACTGAGCTTTTCACTAATTCTCAGAAACTGTTTAAATTTTATTCGTTCAAATTTTTAGAGATGTTTTAGAGATGTTTTTTTCTTTCTTGAAACGATAATAGCGGGCTATTTGAGT
>NZ_QVMO01000058.1:0-2964 GCF_010501055.1 Dysgonomonas sp. 521 | reverse complement strand
GGTGCCCGTAAACGATGACAAGCGGGCAGGGACAAGCCTCTGCCCCTACATCGTCTCCAAATCGTGTTTGAATAATTTTTGTCATGTACTGTGGGCAAATATAATATAATTATTAAATGAATGGCAGTTTTTGTCGTATAATCGTCATATAGGACAAATAGTATTTGTCATAACTTTGTATTAAGAAACTGTTTAAATTTTATTCGTTCTAATTTTTAGAGATGTTTTAGAGATGTTTTTTTACATACGCTTCGCTCCTGTGACCGTTGGTTCTTTCTTGAAACGATAATAGCGGGCTATTTACATACGCTTCGCTCCTGTGACCGTTGGTTGAGTTGAGAGAAAGGAAAAAACAGCCGAAAACAGACTAAAAATGAACGAAGAAAAAGGTATAATAAAATATTCGTATAAAATTTAAACAGTTTCTAAAATAAATAATGAAAATTATGGCTTTGAAAATTATGACTGCCCAAGAGGCTGCAATGCTTATTAATGATGATGATAATATCGGGTTCAGTGGCTTTACCCATGCCGGATGCCCTAAAGTTGTCCCTTTGGAACTGGCTAAAAGGGCCGAATCGGAACATGCCCAGGGCCGGCCGTTTAAAGTCGGAGTATTTACCGGAGCATCTACAGGCGACAATATAGACGGAGCGTTGGCAAGAGCCAAGGCGATTAAGTTCCGCACACCTTATCAGACCAATAAAGACTTACGGAACGCCATCAATAACGATGAAGTAAAATATTTTGACCTGCACCTGTCTACCCTTGCTCAGGATTTGCGTTATGGATTCTATGGTACTGTCGATGTCGCTATAATCGAGGCAAGCCATGTAACGGAAGACGGGGAGATAGTCCCAACCAGTGGAGTGGGAATTACACCTACAATAGCCCGTCTGGCTAAGACTGTAATAGTAGAACTAAATCGCTGGCACCCAAAGGGGCTAAGAGGCATGCACGACCTCATGGAATTGTCCGATCCTCCACATCGCAGGGAAATCCCGATCTATACTGTGAGAGATCGCATTGGTAAAGATCATATAAAGGTTGATCCACAAAAAATTGTGGTGGTAGAAACGAATATGCCGAACGATGGCGGCGGTTTTGCTCCTGTAGACGAAATTACAGCAAAGATAGGGCAGAATGTGGTTGGTTTCTTTGTAGACGAGATGGATAAAGGGCACATTCCCCAATCATTTCTGCCGGTACAGTCGGGGGTGGGTAATATAGCGAACGCGGTGTTGGCGGCAATGGGCGACAGCAAGGATATACCCGATTTTGAAGTTTATACAGAAGTGATACAAGATGCCGTGATAAGACTGATGGAGAACGGGCGTATTAAGTTTGCCAGTGGGGGTACGCTGACTGTAAGTAATCCCTGTATTGAACGGATATATAAAAATCTGGACTATTTCAGGGAAAAGATAGTTTTTCGTACAGCCGAAATATCCAATAATCCTGAAGTAGCGCGCCGTTTAGGCATTATTGCCATGAATACGGCTCTGGAGGCTGATATTTTCGGAAATATCAATTCTACCCATGTGACGGGTACAAAAATAATGAATGGTATCGGGGGATCCGGCGATTTTGCCCGGAGTTCTTATTTGTCTGTCTTTCTTACACCATCCACAGCGAAGGACGGGAAGATAAGCGCGTTTGTACCGATGGTCTCGCATCAGGATCATAGCGAACACTCCGTAAAGGTAATCGTTTCGGAATATGGGGTTGCTGATTTGCGGGGCAAATGCCCTAAAGACAGGGCAATAGAAATAATAGAAAAATGTGCGCACCCTCATTATCGCCCTTTACTGTACAAATATCTGGATAGCGCGCAGCGTGGGCAGACTCCGGCTAATCTCTACAACGCGTTTGCCTTCCATAAGGCCTTTATGGAAACCGGGGATATGAGGAATGCCGGACTCTGAGATTGATTTCAGTGAAAGAGATATAGAGCATGTTCAAATTTTATAGCAAATCATTTTCACAGTACATAACAAAAAATAACACAAAGCCGGTAACTGTCTGGTATACTGCCCTCTTCAGGGCATTTACTAAGTTCAGGATGACAGGGTATAAGATTTACTTAACTTAATGACATTGGTATAAATTCTGCTCGTCAGGCGTCAGCAAGCGCCGTTAGCAAGCGTACGGGGTACCCACCCGGTGCAGGCGGCATAGAATGAAGTGCGGGCGCTCTTAAGCAAGATTTCCCAATCTGTAGAACGATGAATCCTTCATCACTTCATTCAGCCGGCAAGCCGATGGTGGGTCGTACGGCGAAGCGGGGCGCAATGCTTTTTTGCTTACTTTTGGAGCTTTGGCCAAAAGTAAGGTAAGCAATCTGTGATTGCGCGCAGATAAAAAATAAAAGAACGTTTTAAGTAGCGAGGGCAGAACTGAATTAAAAATTCATGTTATGCCGAGTCACGACAAACAACGTTCACAGGAGCAAAGCGTATGTAAAACGACTAATGGAATTGAACACATAATTTAAACAAAACGAAATACTGATTCACATAAATAGCTATTTTCACAGTACATGACAAAAAATATAATATTATGGCTCAACCCCTCGCCCTCTGGGCACTCCCAGCCCCACCCCGGCCCTCCCCAAAAGGAGAGGGAGAAACGAGGGGAGAGTCGTAAAACGAAGATAGACGCTGTTTGATCCGTCAGGCACTCTTCCCTTTTGATAAAGGGAACGTTTTAAGTAGCGAGAGCAGAACTAAAATCTATTTATGTTATGCCGAGTCACGCAAAACGACTAATGTAATTGAAGTACCCGAAGGGGGAAGGGTTAGAATGATAGTGTATGTTTTTTGTCATGTACTTAGAGCTATTTTATAATTTTTTGTCATGCACAATGAAATCTGCATATTCCGGCGATACCCACCCAGTGATTCCGGTGATACCCACCCACTCACTGTGCAAATTAGTCTGACAAAATTACCGTTTTTTTCTTAA
>NZ_QVMO01000057.1 GCF_010501055.1 Dysgonomonas sp. 521 | reverse complement strand
GAAAATTCAAATCGAAAAATCAAAGAACGTGCTCACTCCCCTTTATCCATAAGGGTTTTAACGATGTCAATATTTTCTAAACCGGACACTAGTGACCTCGTATTATATATGATAAAAAACTACTTTTGATAAACAATTAAAACATCAACCTTTGTATCAATTATAAAACCTGGAAACGAATGGAACTGAAAAACGGATATACCGAGATAACCGAGGGTAAAACCAAGCGTTACTGCCAATTTCTCAAAGTCAACCCCGACACCATTAATGAATATAAATACTGGCATAGCAGCCAGAACATCTGGAAAGAGATTCCCGAAGGAATACGTAAAGCCGGGATACTGAATATGGAAATCTACCTGATAGATGACATGGCCTTTATGATTATCGAAACCCCTACCGGCTTCAATTGGGATGAAGCTTTTGGCAAACTGGCAACATACGAAAGGCAAGCAGAATGGGAAGACTTCGTTTCCAAGTTCCAGTCGGCCGAGTCCGGCAAACGCTCCGATGAAAAATGGCAGCTGATAGAGCGCATATTCTCTCTGCGAGAGGCATTAGGAGAATAAACCTTAAATCAGACGACATTATAAATTTATTATTCTATCTTTAACCCTTTCTTATAAAACTATATCAGTAAACAAATCTATGAAAAGCAACGGGCAAAAATCATTATTTATCGGTAGCCAAGGCCAGAACTATCTGTTTCCCTTTATCTTAGTATCCAGTTTGTTCTTCATGTGGGGATTCGCCCACAGCCTGCTGGATGTATTGAATAAACATTTCCAAAACGCGCTCGACCTGACCAAGACAGAATCGGCCGCGGTACAGGCATCGGCTTACGGAGCATACTTCCTTATGGCATTACCGGCAGGATATATAGCCCGGAAATTCGGATACAAAGCAGGTATTATTGTCGGCCTGATCCTGTTTGCAATCGGCGCCTTCTGGTTTGTGCCTGCTGTAGGGATCAATACATTCTGGGCATTCCTGCTAGGCCTGCTTATTTTATTCTGCGGGCTCACATGCCTCGAAACCGTTGCCAATCCTTATACCACCGTGCTTGGGCCTCCCCAGACAGCCGCTACCCGTATCAATCTGGCGCAAACATTCAACGCTGTGGGATGGATACTGGGGCCACTGGTAGGTTCTGTCCTTATATTCGGCAATGAGTCTGAAAAGTCAATATTCGAACTCCTGCAAGAAGCGCTGCAAAAGGTATTTATCGGAGCCGGTAGTATCGTAGAGAATACGGTGACTACTGCTGAAGCACAGACGGATAATTCCGCTTTGATACTACCTTATGTAGGGCTGGGTACGCTTGTTGTCCTGGTTTTGGTTCTCTTCCTATTCACTAAATTACCGGAAGTAAAAGCAGACGATGACATATCTGACAGTACACTAAACACATCAAGCCTGCCACTGATAAAACAAAGACACTTTGTACTAGCGGTAGTCGCCCAGTTTCTGTACGTAGCGGCTCAAACCGGTATCAACAGCTTTTTCATCAATTATACTGTGGAGATAGAAGAGCTGCAACTGAAAGAATTACAAGCCGGACTTCTCCTTGGACTGGGTAGTATGACCCTGTTTGCTATAGGGCGTTTTACCGGAGGAATGATTATGCGCAAAGTAAAAGCCGAAGTATTATTAGGCACATTTGCCATCATAAATACCCTGCTCATGCTGTTTGTGACTATAAATCACAACCGCTTTGGCGTCATCGCCCTCATTGCATGCTACCTTTTCATGTCTATCATGTTCCCTTCCATATTTGCTCTGGGGCTAAGAGGCCTGGGAGAGAAAACCAAAACCGCTTCATCAATACTTATCCTGACAATAGTGGGCGGAGCTATCGCGCCTATGCTGATGGGATTAATTGGCGAAAACAGCATGAATCTGGGTTTCATCGTACCTCTTGTGTGCTTCCTCTATATATCGTTTTACGGATTCGCCGGCAGCAAGATGAAGCAGCAAAAGCTTTAGGTGACTGGCAAAAAGTGACAACACACTGTTCCCAAAACACAACGTAAATTATTATATATAAACACAATACATTAAATCACTCCAGAAAAAGTGACAAAAGTGACAGTTATTATACTGTTTATTTTGTCACTTCTTTTTTCTCCGGATTATGTCAAAGACCATCTAATAGTAGATAATTTTTTTCGATAATAACACATGGATTTCTCACACTTCTCCCTGGCTATCGTTAAATACGATAAGGAAAAATGTTATTTTTTGGTAATACTGTAACCTTTATTCTTCATACGCGTCAATATTATAGAAAACGCTTGTATTTGAATTTAAATAAATCAAATGTCTTACTAAAAAATGATGAATTATGAAAACCAGATTTTTTATTCCGATATGTATCCTTTTATTCTCTTGTACAACTCTTTTTGCCCAAAAGAAACAAGATAAGAATACTGTAAAATATGTGAAAGTAGATGAAGCAAATCATACGAAGGAATATATTGCTTACAATAAGAGAAATAAGGAAACTTCTATCCGCACCGTATATCAATATGATGACAGTAATAATAGAATCAAAAGAACCACCTATATGTGGAATAATAGTAAAAGGGAATGGGTAGAAGCACGGAGATATGAATATATAAATAATAAAGATAATCAGTTAGCCTATATTGTTTATACCAAATGGGATAAAGATACGAACAGATGGGCAGACAAATCGGAACTGCTTATCCACCTATATGACAAGGATGGAAAATTTGTAGCGATACAAAAGGTAGAGATGAACAGTCAGGATAACAGCCTGTTATCTTTGAAGTAAGTATTAACGAGGGTGTGTCAAAATGAAGGGATTGACACACCCTAACAGTTACTAAGGGCAACACAGGTTTGCATTCTATTTTGGGAACACAATACACAACACTGCGGGTATACTACTCGATTAAGCGTAAGTTTCGCCACATTGCACTTACGGTAAAACTTCACTTTGCATATAAAATCTTTTAACCATTTAGGAATAATGATTAACTATTCTATAACTTATCTTTGCATATCAATAATATAAATATGGAACATGTTAAAAAACCTGATTGGTTAAAAATAAAACTGGGGGGAAATGATAATTTTTCCCAAACTAAACATATAGTAGAGTCACATAAATTACATACGATTTGCTCTAGTGGAAGATGTCCCAATATGGGAGAATGTTGGGGACGTGGTACCGCTACATTTATGATAGGAGGAGACATCTGTACACGGTCGTGCAAGTTTTGTAATACGAAAACCGGGAAGCCGTTCCCGCTCGATCCTGGAGAACCGGCAAATGTAGCCGATTCTATCCGGTTGATGAAACTGAAGCATGCCGTTATCACATCTGTGGACAGGGACGACCTGCCCGACCAAGGCGCCTCGCACTGGGTAGAAACGATAAAGAAGGTAAAGGAAGTTAACGCCGAAACAACATTAGAAGTGCTTATACCCGACTTCCGTGGCAATACTGATCTTGTGGATATGGTTTGCAAAGCCAGGCCCAATGTAATATCGCACAATATGGAGACTGTAAGAAGGCTGACACCACAGGTAAGGAGCGCTGCAAAATATGATGTAAGCTTATCGGTACTGAAACGCATCGCCGAAAATGGCTTGAAGGCTAAATCCGGGATTATGGTCGGCTTGGGAGAAACGCGGGAGGAGATTTTCGAACTAATGGATGATCTGCTGGCTGTGGATTGCTCGGTATTAACAATCGGACAATACCTTCAACCAAGCAGGAAACACCTGCCTGTAGTGGAATATGTGCATCCCGATGACTTTAAGAAGCTGAAAGAGATCGCGCTGGAAAAAGGATTCGACTATGTAGAAAGCGGCCCTCTTGTACGCTCGTCTTATCACGCGGAAAACTGCCTGTAGGCGTCAGGTTTTCCGGCAAAGAACCAAGACTTTATCTTCATTAGATAGTGTGGTGGCAAATATGTAAATAGTGCCACCATCTTTTATTTTTGTCCTTTTCCTGATTTCCTCGACAGAAAGTGGAAAATTTCGCGTGGTAATATTTGCATGCCCGATAGTTGACAAATATGACTTAATATCTTTTTTGTTAAGGGAGCAAATGCTGTCGACTACAAACCGGCGTCCCTGAAAATCGGGTAAAAATTCATCAGATGTATATAGATGGCTGCTGGGATGTAATTTATCCAACTTGTAGTACGCTGATATATATTTATATACACCGGCCTTCAACAAAGATACATTAGGCTCATACAGGTAGCGCCCGACTGATGAAGCATATCTAGCGATGGCCTGTTCTTCCTGATTTTTTTCCAACAAGAATTTATCCGCCTTATCCTTCTGTATATTGACACAATGGATAAGTTGTTTCCCGCAATCTTTCTGCTTCACGAATAATAATTCCTTACATTCATTGTCCACGCTGACAACATGGACATCCGAGATATTCCTGAGAGATTTCAGGACTAAGGAAATATCAAGCATCGGGGATAACTTTATCATTGCCATTCCGGCTTTCTCTTCCAACAAATCTTCTATATCAAGGATATTGGGTGTACAATCCTCTATACGGAAAATCTTCCTGCCTACATTATCGCGCCTCGAAGGATCGATATAAATCAAGTCTGTAGGAGGCATCATGCGCAGATAATCTACAGCATCGGCGTTTTTTATAATCACATTGTCCAGTCCCAATGCATCGAAGTTACCAGCAGCTATTTCCGACAACTCCTTTTGTTGTTCTACATATACAGCTTCTTTCGCGAATTTGGGAGCCATAAATGAAAAATCCACGCCTAAGCCTCCGGTCAAATCCGTCATACAATCGCCGGCTACCAAGCTTGCTTTATATCTTGCGGTATATTCTGACGAGCACTGCTCCATCGAAATGTGTTTGGGATAGATGACCGACTCATTATCATACCATGATGGAATTTTTTCAGCAGCTATTTTTCGCCCTGTAATCTGTCGGATAGCCAGTTGCATATCTATACTGGGGTATTGCCGGGCATGCAAAGCCAATTCATGAACATCATCCTGTCCATGCTCCCGTACAAAACTTTTCAGGGCAGGAGGAAGTGTCATTTTTTCATTCTGATGAAGTGGCTTATCGAACTGCCCCTGCTTGCCGAATCGGGGAGTACAGGAGTCACAGTATCCTTAGCAGCCTTTATTCTCAAATTTGGATTTCCGAACAAATCGCTCAGGCTGTCGAAGTCTTTCTTGTAAATAACACCAAAACCTTGTGTCTGGGACGTTTTCTCTGTATAATAGAATTTCTCATTATAATGATTATAAGCTTTTATACGCCATGTGCCTGCATTATTCAGTAGATACTCTATGTCTACGTCGCTTATCATCGCCTCTTTACCGATATATACGTCATTCCTGTACCCAAAGTTACCGTTTATCAGCAGCCTGTCGTTCAGTAAGCGGCTCGACAGGATCAATTCTACCTCTGTATTGGTAAACTCCTTGTCGCTATAGCGTATATTGGTTCCCAACTGCCACCTGCTATCTATGCTACTTACTATTTTAGTCAACTGGTTCGATAAAGTTGCAGAAGCTACAGCTGCGAAATCGGAGGTTTCGTATGGCGTATTCCCTCCCTTCGGACTATCAAATTTAGATAATAGCAACAGGTATGCCACCTGCCAGTTTATCATATCAGGTGTATTGATTATACTTTTCACCTGACGCGCTACCTCGGGGTCTGCGGCAGGGAATTGAATATCAAGGCCTACACTAGGCTGCCTCAACCGCCCAGTCAGACTCAAAACACAATTGACGGGAATAGTCGTTTGTCCTGTCGACTCAGTCAGTGCCTGATCCAAATCTCTAAGGTTAGCCGTTAGTTTATATACGGCGTTCACATCCAATATAGCCTCAAACGGGTCTCCTTTAAACTGAACGTTACTTCCGTCTTCTATGGTAAAACGCCTTTCCATCAACCGCTGGAAAGTAAAATTATAACTACCTCTGTTTATGTTATATGTACCGAACAGTCGCGGAGACGATTTTGTGCTCCACTGGAACTGCATAGCGCCACTACCCGAACCCCGCAGTACATCTCCGCCCACCGGATCCATCAGTATTTCCACTACTGCGTTAGGAGTGGCATCGATATAAAAATTCATATTGATCTCCATTCCCGAGCTCGTCTTTATCGGGCTTATACCGGCCTGCTCTGCCGTGGAAGAAAGAGAATCGGCTTTTAGGTCAGACTTATAGTTGATGAACGAATACTCGTTTATAACATCTTCCATAAAGTTCATCCGCACTATTGTCTTATCCTCAGTCCTCATGCTAATGTCTATGTCAACAGCCCTTTCATCTCCGCCGATAGTACCCTTCCCGCTACCGAACACCTTTCCGTAAAAAATCGGATTTTGTTGTTGGGTAGCATTATATACAAGGAAGTTTTCAGCCGACAGGTCAACCAGGAACATAAAATTCTTAAAGTAATCATGAGAAACTTTCCCGCTAGCTATTGCCTTGTTCTTAAATTCATCGTTAAGGGCGACATCGGTAAAGTAGATAAGATCTTCTTTCATATAGATGGTATCGGTAAATTTGTAATTGGTATTCAAGAAATTGATCCCAATATTACCGTCCTTTATGAAAGCCTTTCCCTCTACGGTTACATCCGAAAAATTTCCATACAGATGTACCTTTCCGGTTCCCCGTCCGCTTATATTCTGAAATACAGCCTCTGCATACCTGTTCAGGAAACTGATATCAACACTGTCGGCATCAAAATTCATCGATAATGTCTGCTTTATAGGGTCTATCTCGCCAATTACCTTAGTCTTCTTATTTTCCTTACTCACTATCAGGCCGTCCATCATTATCTTATTGGTTGCCTCATCCAGTTTGCTATATATATTAAGGCTGCCGAGGTCAGTACCATTAAATTTAAAATCCGTAACATCCAAATGGGTATTCAGGTATGGTTTATTTTCGACATTAGAGACAAATAAAGTGCCTGTTGCCGCTCCTCCGAACCTTAATACATCTATAGCCAGAGTCTGGAACACATATTCCAGATTAATATCCTTCAGTTCAGCTTTCAGCACATCATCTGAACTTTTAGGCGAATAATTGCCGTTTATCTTTATACCCTGGCTTGCGTCGCTTGTATATACAGCAAAGTTGTCAACAGCATAATGTCCGCCATAAATATTGATATGGGATCTGTCCATCTTCCACATTATATTGTTAAGCATCAACTCGCCCGGAAGCATGTCTATATCGATCATCAATGGCTTCTTATCCTCCCTTGAAAAAAGGGTGGAGACAGAGAAATCTCCTTTAGCTTTCTGCTTCCCGTCATTAAAAAAGGATATTTTTGTATCTACGTGATTGTTTGCAGCTGTCGATTTTATAGAGATGTCGTTGGTCACATCTTTCTTTCCTATTAACAACGCATCGACCCGGGTATTTATCAAATTGTCAGGGTTCTCATTTTCAGCTAGTACATATCCCGATTTAATATTCATGCCTGCCGCCTTTATAGCCGGAGTGAAGACTTCGACCCTGAATTTGTCCAAAGCATTATCATAGCGTCCGACTATCTTCGCCTGATTGATAACCGTCACAGGCAACTTAAAGACTGTACTTAGATTCTCAGTGTTATTTATCGAAAAATTAAACGTGAAATTATTTATAACTTCCTCTTTCTTTTTCTTCCCGTTACCGGCCTTTATCAGAGCGGGTAGATATGGATGTAAGGTTTCCAGAATGCTGTTTGCCATCGTTGAAAACGAATATTGCCCGATAACCTGCCCGTTGACTATATCTGACCTGATACCTAACCTGTGCCCAAGAGAGTCCACCGACGATTCTACGAGTAATCGGTCCATCTTAAAAACCTTATCTTCATTGAGGAAGTCTATCGAATCTACACGTATATAGCCTTGCGCATTATCGATATCTTTCCCCACAAAATCAGCATCTATGCTGAATGAAAGGTATGAGTGCCGCATATCCTTCGCCAGATTCAGTTTATCTAACTGTATATCGACAACACGCGCCTTGAATACCAGTTCCGGCATATTCTTATCCGTAAGGTCAAATAGTCCTGATATATTTACCCTGCCATTCGGGTCATCAATACCCATCTTCCCTTCTACGCGCAATCCGTCATAGGCAGCGTCAAGCTTAATATCTTTATAGGAATATCCTTTATAGTCAAAGCTTGCGATATCGCCCTCAGCCGTCCCTCTGAAACTTCCTTGTTCGGGTTTTTCTATATCTACAACAATATTGAAGGATGCTTTGTCCAGATCTTTATTATCTAGGAATTTGCCAAGTTCGAAATCTGATGTATAGACTTTCCCCTGAACATAAGAAGATACATCTTTCTTCGGGTTATTCAGCCCGAAAAGGACATCGGTTTTTACCACTCCCAATTGTGTATTGATACTCCCAAATGCTGTGAGCTGATCCAGGTAGCCCGAGATATCCCCTTCAAATGAGATATTTCCCAGATTCTTCAATTGTTCCGGCAATTGTACATCTTTAGTCGAAAAATTGTCTATAATACTTGTCAGTTCGGAATGGGTGAACGATAATTTGTCCACACTACCCCGAATATATGTTTTCTTCTTATCTCTCAAATCTTTGATTTCAGCATTCGATACCAGATGCAGCTTTCTACCATAGTCTAATGAAAGGCCGGACACAGTGAATTTATCCACCCTTCCGTTAATTTGCCCGCGAAGGATTATCTGGTCATCAAAGTTTTTAAGGGCGGGAACAAAGGCGGCTATATCCTGAGGCAGGATATAAGAAGTCTCGATAGAGCAATCGAAATTTGCATAGTCAATAGCATTGGATGTATCGTCGGGAGCCGTCAGGTCGATTTCGCAACGGCCAAGTTTCAATGTAGAAGAAGGTAGTTCCAGATTGAAATTCCGGACTGAAACCTTTTTACCTTGAGTGATAAGACGAAATGTTAAGTCGGAAATATCAAGCCCGCTCTTCTCCTTCACGGCAAACTTCTTGACTTGTATATTCAAAGAGTCTGATATCAAAGATTTCATTGCCAGCTTAGCATTCAGGCCTGAAACGGCTATATGGTTAGGATCCAGACGGTCAGACACCAGAGGCTTATCTTTCACATCATAAAAAAAACGGCCATTTACGATATTTACTGCATTAAGCTTTATATCTATTTTAGGCTTTTCCTTATTATCGGTAGATTTGAAAGCGTCTATCACATACTGGATATTCAGTGGCGAAGCGGCTGTTTCTTTCGACAGATGCACCTCAAAGTCGGACAACCAGGCCGATGTTATCACCACCTTCGTCCTCATCAACGAGAACAGGTCTATGCTGGCGGAAAGCTTATCCGCCATCAGGACTTTCTCATTCGACTGGTCGTATAAGTAAACGCTATCTAACTGAACGGTATTGAATAGCTGGAAGTGGAGTTTGCCAATCCCCAATTCAGTTCCTATTTTAGCTTTAAGCTCTTTTACTACAATATCTTTCGCATATTCCTGAACCGCAGGCATATTCAGCAGGCCAAACAGCAAAGTTACCAACCCCGCTATTATGCCTAATATAGTGAGAAATATTTGTTTAAACCGTTTTATATCACTTCAATTTTAGTGGTACAAAATTATCAAAAAAAGGCGATTTCCTCTTCATCAAAGTTACTTATCTCTCACTTTTGTTTTAGTATTAAGATAATTTATAGAAAACCTCCCGTCAGACCAGATTTAATGGAAGCGGAAAAGGCTTAGAGCCTGTTTAAATTTTAGCGAAAATTTTTATTACAGGTTCGGGTCAATAGTTCTTAGCAATTTTTTTATGCTCTTTTTAGCGTCTTTTCCCCTTTTTTCTCTTGGTTTAGCCCGCTAAACCAGCTAGCAAAAATGATAAAATCCATCTAAAAATAGCTATAAAAAAGATTTGCTATAAATTTTAAACAGACTCTTACTTTATCTTCTATTTCAATTTATCCATAAGGTCTCTGTTTAATTGAGATAATTCGTCCATCTTACGTTCCAGGGCGTTCATCTTATGCAATAATTCGTCATTATTGTCCGACACCATTTCGTCCACAATAAGCGATGTGAAGAAAGACATCCCCAACATACCTCCTATAAAAACAAACAATGAAAAGAACAGCCTTATCATAACCGATTCGCCATACGGAATATCAGCAGCCATAAAGTCGGGAATTTCGTACCAGCCTTCTATCGTAAGCATCCTGAATACCGTATAGGCCGATTCGAACGGATTACCGAATAAAGTAGGATACGAATCCTTGAAAACATAAGTCAGTATAGTACTGATAATAATCATCATAATGCTAGCGCCGACAATAAGGCTGGCCGAGGCTTTGAACGCCCTGTTGAAATCGCTGATCAACTTTGAGAAATTAGGAATAAACTTTCCGAAACGTATAAATTTAAACAGCTTAAAGACCCTTAACAGTAATACATAGTTGAAATCGGTAGGTTGTTTTTCCGAGAAAATGAAGAATAGAGGTATCGCCGCCAGAAATACAAGCAGCATATCTAAAACATTGGTTTTACTCTTAAAAAAGTCCTTCTTATAAACATATATTTTATAGATAATCTCAAGCAGGAAGAGAACGGTTATCAGGCAATCTGTCAGATGGAAAACCTCATTAAAAGGCGTATCAAAAGTCAACAGTACGGTAATCACCGTATTGAACAATATGACAGCCCCTATAAAGCGGTTATTCAGGAGTATTTTCAGCATAGTTTTTAGAAACTGTTTAAATCTTATCAGGATATTTTTTTATAAACTGTTCCTTATCGTCTCGTCAAATCTGTTATCATCAACGGATTTATAGCCTTTATTTCTTCCAGAACATTCTTTACTTCGTCATATACCGAATCGCTGGTTTTTATCCTGTCCATTTCTTTCGAAGTGAGCCCTACCATTTGCAGGAACGCCACCTCGCCATGTGGTGTTTGTATCTTGCCCAGCTCCGGATCGAGGACAAAGGCGATGCCTACTATATCTATTTCAGTTTTAGAATTGAGGCGGATCGGCCCGTTTGCAGGAATCACATGATATTCTTCAAACCATTTACCACTCTTTATCACATAACGGGCAAGGTTATTCATCAGGTTAACCACCCATGTGGGGTCGTTACCATCTTCGGCGAAAGGTTTCAGGCGAAATGTAAATTCAAATCCCCATTTGCTAAATTCGCCTCCGGCAGCTTCTTCATTATAGTACAGCTCAGACATACCGTAGCTTACCAGATGGCGGTGATGTTCCTGTTTTTCGGCATCGTATATGCTTACTCCATCCAGCGGGTCGGTTCCTCCTACCATATAATGCAAAGGCGGCGCATAATGGCGAGGCTCTTGTTTTCCATAAAGACTTTCCACAGCTTTGTCTATTTCGTGCCAGCCAACAGCATCGTCTTCGTCGAATGTACTTTTATATTCCTTTTGTGTCATAATATATTATTCATCTAGTGTTTTAGAAATCTTATCAATATTCAGACTACGAGCCATAGCATCGAAAATCTCTTTGTAAACCCCTTCCTGATGGTATATTTCCTCATGTGTGCCGGACTCCACTACCCTGCCGTTTTTCATTACAAAGATCCGGTCCGAATCGATAATCTGTGATATACTATGCGAAATAATAATCACGGTACGGTCTTTTTTAATGGCGTCAAGACTATTCTTTATCTGTTCTGTTGCCACGGCATCCAGACTGGCCGTAGGCTCGTCCAGAAATATGATAGGCGGATTCTTCAAAAACATGCGCGCTATCGCTATTTTTTGTTGTTGCCCTCCCGATAACGCCAGTGCCGAAGTTTGATAGCCTTGATCGAAGGTCATAATCTGATCGTGAATATATGTTTTTTTCGCGGCTTCCACAACTTCTTCATGCGTAGCATCGGGTTTTCCATAGCGGATATTTTCCTCTATGGTACCATTAAAGATATGATTCTTTTGCAATACAAGCCCGATATTCTCCCTCAGATAGGCAGTATCATAATCATCTAATGAAACACCATCCAGTAAGATTTCGCCCGAATCAGGCTGATAAAACTTATCTAAAAGATTAATCAGCGTACTCTTACCGGCACCCGACAAGCCAACCAAAGCTGTAGTTTGCCCGGGAATAATTTCCATATTAATATCGTAAAGGGTCTGTTTCTCGTTATCGGGATATGTGAAGTTGACGTGCCTTATAGCGAATTTACCCCTGATCCTGCCCTTATGTTTTCCTGAATGCTCTATCTGGTTATCAGCCTTTAGTATATCGAAAAAGCTTTCGGAGTAAATCAGGGCATCGTTCATCTGGTCGTATATACGGTGCAATTGCCTGATTGGCGCCGACACATTGTTAAACAGCATAATATGGAACATGATGGCTCCTATTGTCATTTTGCCTGTCAGTACCAGATACGCGGTAAGGATAATGATGATGACGATACCGATCTGTTCGATAAAACTTTTTAACCCGTCAAAGAGAAAGCTCATTTTGCGGGTCTTCATCTGTGCGTCAGTCAGGTCATTCTGCAAAGCCATCTGCTTATCGCTCTCGATATTCTCCCTGATAAAAGACTTGATAACCGTTATAGACTCAAGGATACCCAGTATACCCTGACTCTTATTCTCCCGCAGTTCTTTTATCGTACGCCGTGTGCCGCTCATGCGTATTGCCTGTTGGCGGCTCACGTAATAATAGATAGGGACAATGCACAAACCTACGAGGCCAACATAGAAATTGGCGTTGAACATCATAATCAGGGCCACTATAGAGTTAGCGAAAAGAGGCAGAATATCAATAAAGAAGTTCTGAACCAAACGTGTAAGATTTTCAACACCCCTATCGATACGGGTCTGCAATTTTCCCGGTTGATTTCCTCCTGAGCTGAAGAAAGCCAGCTTGTAGGTCAGTATCTTGTCTATTACGGATTGAGCCAGATCTTTCGCAATAAAAATCCGTAATTTCTCGCCATAAAACTTTTGCCCAAACTGGATAAAAGAATTCAGTATCTCCTTCCCTATCAGGATTACAGATATCGTGATAAGGATGGATAATCCTTCCGCCAAGCCTTTATGCGCTTCTACCAGCCCATTGATCTCATCTACGGTATATCGCAGCACCCAGGCATTTACCTGTGCCGTCAACGAACCTATCAGGGTGAGTATCAACGCTAATACTACAAGCCAGCGATAGGGATAAACATAAGGTTTTATATTCTTAAAAAGCTGAAACAATGTCATTGTGTGAGTTTTATGCAAATATAGTGAAAGCTGAGCGTAATCAAGCTTGCTTGAAATTGCCGAGGCGCATCCTATTATTCTACAAATATACAAAAAAGCGAGTGCAAAGTCAAGCCTGCTAATACCCAGGGCAAGGCAAACGCATGAAAGAGGGTGTATCAAAAGTCAAAATGGAGTGATTGTCATTGCAGGCTCCAGCCGCAATCTCTTCATGATCAAGACTCGTTTCTTGGGGGATTCCGTGTCAGGTACGGAATGACAGGCTTTTGACACACTCTCTTTGATGATTTGTCCTGAAATTCGATGGGGTTGCCTTGAAATTCTGTAAAAAAAACTATTTTTACAAAAGAATATATTTACCTTTGATTATTACGCTCTATTTAGAACTCACACAAACATATTAACTATGGGATTATTTGATATTTTCAAAAAGAAAAACAACGACAAAGAAACCGCACAGGAATCAACCCCGGCAAACAGCGTCATACTGGCAATGCCCCTGTTCAGAAATGGCGAAAGCTATAATATCGAAAAAGTTATCGAGCATCTGAAAACATTCTGGAAGTTGAACATTGGGGATACAGAAAACACAAACAACGAGACCGCAGTATTCGACATTGATGAACAAATGGTGGCAATAGCAGCCATGCCTGCCCCCGTGCCTTGGGAAGAAATAGAAGAAGTCGCGTCCTATAATTATCTCTGGCCTAATGCCGCGGAAGAATTGGAAGACCATACAAGCCATGCGATAGTCACCGTATTATCCGGAGAACAATCGCCAGTGGAAAGATATAGCCTGCTTAGTAAGATGCTTTGCTCTATCCTGATGACATCAAACTGTGTAGGTATTTATCAGGGAAACCAGACTCTATTAGTATCCAAAGATTATTACCTCAACTGTATAGACGACCTGAAAACCGGCGAAATACCCGTACCTATTTGGCTCTATATAGGAATCAGACCAAATGAAGACAAGACTGTAAGCCTGTATACATACGGATTGTCTAATTTTGGGAAACCGGAGATAGAGATAATCAACTCAAAGATGGAAACAACCGATCTGTATGATTTTATGCTCAACATTACATCATATATTATAGGCAGTAATGTAACTCTGAAAGATGGCGAAACAATTGGCTACGGCGCAGATCACAAAGTACCTATCAAATTATCGAAAGGTGTATATCTGGATGGGCAGACACTGAAAATGGAATTATAAACATACCCAATTATACAATTCCGATAACAAAATCGATCTATATATAAAGCAAGCCGGCGGTAATTTAACGTACTGCCGGATATTTTGCTCCAATAAATCCAAAGCCCTTGGTTTTCAGGAAAAACTTCCTATATTTGCAGTACTACGCATTCGGGCTTCCTCAACCAGCATTATAGAATACTCTCCCCGGTCTGCATGTCCAGACAAATAATCCAGGATTAAGATATCCAGTACAAGTGTATAAAACTTAGTAGTTTAAATCATGAGAACAAAGAACAACTATCATATAATAACAGGAGGGCCCGGAGTAGGCAAAACCACCTTGATATGTGAACTCCGGCAGAGAGGATACAATTGTGTCCATGAAGTAGCCAGGCATATCATTAAGGAACAGATGGAAACCAATGGGGACGCTCTCCCCTGGCTGAATACGCGTAAGTATTCGGATTTAATGCTCTCCTATTCTATCGGCGACTTTATAGAATATTCGGATGTGGACGAGCTCCTGTTCTTCGACAGAGGGATACCCGATACTTATGGATATGAGGTCTTAATGAAATTCCCGGAAAACGCAGCATTAAAAGATGCCATAAAGACTTACCGTTATAGTCCTACAGTCTTTATTCTGCCTCCGTGGGTGGAAATATATTCCACTGATGACGAACGCAAACAGGATTTCAGTGAAGCTCTGCGCACATACGAAGTAATGAGAAACGTATATACAGAACTTGGATATAAGCTTATAGAAGTACCTAAAGCCTCGCCTGCCGAAAGAGCAGACTTTGTAATCAACAGCGTTCATTCTATGTATAAGAACGAGAAACCTCTGATAAAATAATCATCAAAGGTTTCTCATTGTATATCAAGTTATCCGGCTATATCATTTAAAATAGCTCGCATCCATATTACTAAATGTCGGCTGACCGGCCTTACGTATTGCTACAGACATGTCTTCCCACTGGGTAGGCCAACCTCCGAATATAGCGCCCATCCGGATCAGCTTAACTGAATGTGCACCTTTTGCCAGAGCGATAGATCTATCGCTACGGGAGAACCGACGGGCTGTACCTGTATTATCTTTCTCATTAGAGATAAACAACTTGCCATCGATCCACAATTCGAAGTCCGTACTGAAATAATACACACCGTCTTCCGGGATAGTCATATATCCGGTCAGGATAGTTGAATAGAAATCGTCCGGATAGAGCTCCATATAACCATGCATCCTGTGTTTCGATGCTTGAGGCGCAGCCACGTATTCGGTTTCTTCCGGCGTTTTGCCATCCAGTTCGGCCACCGTTCTCAGATAACCTTTATAATATTCAGCCTTCAGACCAGGTTTGGCATCTTTATCCTTTTCTACTGCCGGAGCATACGATTGCTTTTCGAGAGTGATAGTACGTACAGAGCCCATCTTATCGGACATAAGCACCGAACGGATTTTCAATGTCGTATTTTCTGTAAATGTCAATGGTTTAACATATACCTCAGATGTTAACGTAGGTTCGCTGCCATCGGTTGTGTAAACCATTTTAACAGGTTCGGTAGTCTTAAACTCTAAGGTAGCCTGATCCGTGAACGCTACAAAATTGCAGGATACAGGCGCGCTGATAGAATCTCCCCAGTAAGCGATCCTGAAAGGACCCTTGTCCTCCGGTACCGGAATGTAATAATTGATATTGTGCATATCAAGGCGTACACGCTGATTATTGATGCGGCGTTCAAAATCATTGTAGTCCTTCTTTTCCTTTGGGGTCCAGTCCAATTCAGCTAAAGCAATAATACGGGGATAGATGTCCTGCTCCATGCCTTCTCCTGTATATTTATATTCTGCCCAGAGATTGGATTGCGCTCCTAAGATATGATGCCTCTTATCTTCGGCGATCTTCTCTGGTATAGGATCATACCCATACACTTTTTTCAGGGTCAGGTATCCGCCTATAGTTACAGGCAAGTTTCTCGAATCTCCCTGATATTTATCAAGATACATCCACGGCCCCGGGGTCATAATCACATCATGCCCCATATTGGCGGCAGCGATTCCACCTTCTTCTCCCTGCCAACTCATTACTGTAGCAGATGGAGCAAGACCACCTTCTAATATTTCATCCCAACCTATCATTTTCTTATTATGCTTCAATAAGAATTTCTCGATACGCTGTACAAAATAGCTTTGCAGGCGTTCTTCCGCAGAGTGTCCTTGTTCAGCCTTTAATCCTAATTCTTTAATACGAGCCTGGCACTTAGGGCACGCTTTCCATCTGTCCTTAGGGCATTCATCGCCTCCTACATGGAAATATTCGCTTTCGAACAATGGTATAACTTCGGCTATCACATTTTCCAAAAACTGGAATACAGAGTCATTCCCCGCACAATACACATCGGTAGCAACTCCCCAGATATTCCTCACCTCTATAGGCTTGCCCGTACACGACAATTCAGGATATGCTGATATGGCGGCTACACCATGTCCCGGTAGTTCCACTTCGGGAATAACTTCTATAAAGCGTTCTTTGGCATAGGCCACAACGTCTTTTATCTGCTCCTGAGTATAATAGTAAGGGCCATATTCATTGCCTTCGCCTTCGGTACGCTTGGTACTTACTTCCATTAGCTTCGGATATTTCTTTATTTCAATACGCCAGCCCTGATCATCTGTCAGATGCCAATGGAATGTATTGATTTTGAACATTGCCAATACGTCAAGCTGTTTCTTTACATAGTCTACATCAAAAAAATGACGGCAAACATCGAGGTGCATTCCCCTATATTTAAAGCGGGGCTCATCCTTGATGGTTACCGCAGGCATCTTCCATGCTATGTTTTTAACCACTGTAGGGCTTTCTATTTCAGCCGGAAGCAACTGCATAACGGTTTGCATACCATAGAACAGTCCCTGAGGGGTTTTAGCCTGAATATCTATGCCATGCTCTGTTACATCCAGCAAATATCCCTCGTTATTAACGGGAACATCGGCAACTACAGACAGGCTTATATAGTTTACAGCCGGTTTTGTTTTCTCTATACCCAGGTTATACCCTGTAGAATTCTTGATTTTAGCAGCAAAGTAGGCAGCGACTTTCTCCACATCGGCATCATTTGCTACAAATACCACACTTTTATCCAACTTGAAAGTGTCAGCTTTCTGTGTCAGCTCCATTGGTAGCGGGGTTATATTTATTCCTTCGTTGTATGGCTTATTTGCCAAAGGCACATTACCATCACAAGAGGACATCAATACCATAACCGCTAAAAAAAACATCGGGATTATCCTTTTCATCGATTCAATAGATTTAACGTTAATTACTATCTTTTCTTATGGGTACAAATATAAGCATCGTTTATTGTATATCGGCACGCCAGATGTTAATTAACGTATTTACTTATATGTTAAAATATATTCTGTTATATATTTTGTTTGACATTGGATAAAGATAAAAAGTGACACCTATGCAACGCTATACACATCTAATAATCAATAATATACAATTAAAAAAGTGACAAAAGTGACACCTTTTTCAATACTTTTCATTGTTACTATTTCTCTAAATAAGCCAAAGAACACTCCTTATTATTAGATAAATATATTTCAAAACAATGAATATAGATCATTAAAATACATTAGGGCAACCCAAATTAATTTTGGCTTTATTTAGTAGTGTATCCATTAAGCCCACACATGGGGCGAAACATGTAACGGATATTGTGCCGCCCCATCCGGGGCTTGTATATAGTGTATGGTGTTATACATATATGGAATAAGTACATGACAAAAAAATATCCAATATGGAAAATATTGATAATTAACAAATTGCCCGAAAGGCAAAATATATGCTGTCCTGTCTTTCATACAGTAGTTTCTAAGCATTGCAATTTCCGCAGACCGATGACCCAATATCTTCAGGCTAAGGCTGAAAGCCTTTATTATTTCAGCCCAATGGCAAGCGAAGCGTCGCCTTGGGTAAACAGCATCTACCAGAAACAGCGCGCTGAAAGCGCAGGTTAAACTTAAAGAACAAGACCAAATCAGTGACCTGCGCTTTCAGCGCGCACGCTCTATATTTGGATATTCAGCCCAAGGCGTTGCCTTGGGCTGAAATAAGACGGGCTTTCAGCCCTGATCTTTGATTCCATAATCCTTAAGTTGATGACACAGGATCGATAACCTTCGGTTATGAATTGAATTGAAAATCAGCGGAGCTAAAATCAGCGGAGCTAAAATCAGGTTTTTCAAGCCTGGTTCAATGTTTTTGTCATGTACTCTATAAAAATATATTAATTTTGTATGGATTGGATTATTTATCAAACAGAATCTTTACGTATGAAAAATCTGAACTTTATCAAAACCATCATACTTACTCTACTGGTTATCTTTACAATAGACGGTTATCCTCAACAACCTATCATAAAGGGATATCTGAGCTTATCCGAAGCTTATAATTTCAATTTGCCGTTGCTTGATGTCTCTATCCCTATGCCGGCCAAATCAGGATTTATTGTTCCACGGCTTTCCGGACAAAATATTGCATTGGAAATGAATGAGAATGTAGACTACTATTTTCCGATAGATATGCTTACAAACAATAATGTATTCAAATTCTCACTCACAAGTAGCGACGAATCATATTTACTAATGCAAATAATACCATACGACAGAAAATTTGATGAAATATACCTACTCGAAAAAGCCCGGAATTCTCAGGATTTTATAGAAAGAACCGCTTCGCTAAAAAATGCATTCGGCGAATCGGTGTCATATAGCATCAAAAAACAAAACCGCAAATTTAACGTACATACTTTTTATCATCAGAATCATTTATTTACCTTCTCCGTTCCTTCCAGCCTGACAGATAAACCGGAATACGAAAGACTAATAAAAGATCTGAAAATTAATAATTTCTACCAGGAAAGGATACGTTACGAAAACCGTGTAAAGTCGGGTTATTACACAAAGAAGGAGCCGAGGCCGGATATAGAACCTGAAAACAAACTACGTAGTATTAAAGCAAAGAACAAGCAAGATACGCGGCTTGTTTTTACAGGAGAAGGCTTTAGCTTTGTTTTACCCAAGGATTATATATATGATATACAAGCCCGTAAGCTGACAGATAATGGAAACGGGACCACCGAAGTATACCGCAGTTCGTTCGATATGTTCGACAATATTCTGTTTGGCCGTTACAGTGGCCCTCAGGACATCTTTATAGTCCGCCACAGAACAAAGAACGGCAAGGGAGCAAGGGACTTCTCTAATATGGCTGACGGGGCAAAACAAGTTTACAAATATCACACGGATTTTGACCTCATCATTGATGGAGTAAAAGCCGGCGCCACTTTCTGCGGACAGCCCGATCTGGGTAGTGTAGACATTTGGTTTGAGAATGAAATCGGATATTTTTCTTTTACATTATCTAATGTAAGCAAAGAAAATATCGGATTTTATGATAATTTATTATCAAGTATAAGGATTGAAACATTGGAGAAGAGATTAAAATATGACGAGAAAGCACCTTTATCGTCTATACTTAAACTGGAGGATGAAAAAGATATAAAACTAAACAGTCTGGAAATCGGAAAAACCCTATCTTCTGACATTGGCACATTCCGTTGCGAATTTGAAAAAATAGGGGCAACACTATATCTTCCCGGAAAAGTGACTCAATACACATGGGGAAAAGACAATGTATGGGGAAAAGAGCCGCTTATACTCAACGATACCGGACAAACACCCCTTGCTCCTACCTATCAGGATATATTTACATGTACTAAGATGAGCCAATCCGGGTATTCGGTGGATTGTACATGGTATTTGACATACGGAGCAAAACATACAGTGAAGGAACTGCTTTTGCGCTATATACATGCATGGAATGGCATCAGTACGGGGAAACCTTATAAAGCAGCAGGCATCATCAAAGCCGAAGATGGTTCAGAATGGGGGATATATATAAACGGTTCAGAAAGAGAAGCCCTTATCTTGGGGTGCAATGATAATTACCTGTTACATCTGAACTTTTCTGCCGGTTCGCCTGAAAAGTTGCAAAGTATGCTGGCATTACTCCACAAGTTCAAAATGAAAAAGATTAGCCCGCCTATGAATGAATAAACTACCCTTGTAAAACAAAGCAGGCTAAATTCTAAGTCTCCTGCATATTTTTAACATCCTAAATTTGCAGGAGACTTTGAATTCAGCCTCTTCGTTTATTATAAACTAATTAAATAGCGTTAATTTCCTTCAACACTGCATTCGTCTTGCGAACAGCAGCCGCAGATGCTTCGAATTTTTCTTTTTCGTCTGCCGTCAGTTTCAGGTCGATGATCCTTTCCCATCCATTCTTACCCAAAACTACTGGAACGCCGATACAGATATCATCCTGGCCATATTCTCCTTCAAGAGAAACACAGCAAGGAACAACTTTCTTCTGGTCGTGAAGGATAGATTCTACGACATAAGCCCCCGCCGCACCCGGTGCGTACCAGGCAGATGTACCAAGCAGTCCTGTAAGGGTAGCCCCACCCACCATAGTGTCGGCAACTACTTTATCCAACGCTTCGTCAGACAAAAGATCTGTAACAGGGATACCCTTGTAAGTAGCCAGGCGGGCTACCGGGATCATAGTCGTATCGCCATGTCCGCCGATTACCATACCTTCCACTTCATTCGGGTTGCAACCCAAAGCCTCACTCAGGTAGAATTTGAAACGTGAACTGTCCAAAGCTCCTCCCATACCCACTACGCGGTGTTTAGGAAGGCCTGTAACCTTAGATGCAAGATATGTCATTGTATCCATCGGATTAGAGATGATTACAAGGACAGCATTCGGTGAATATTTAAGGATGCTTTCCGCTACACTTTTCACAATACCTGCATTTACGCCGATCAATTCCTCACGGGTCATTCCCGGTTTGCGCGGGATACCAGAAGTTATCACTACTACATCAGAATTGGCTGTGGCCGCATAGTCGTTAGTCACACCTTTGATACGGGTATCGAAGCCTAACAACTGAACGGTCTGGTTCATATCGATAGCTTTACCTTCCGATACTCCTTCTTTCACATCCAGCATCACTACTTCATCCGCCACTTCGTTAAATGCAAGAACATTTGCACATGTAGCGCCTACATTACCGGCACCTACAACTGTTACTTTAGACATAATAATTTGTTTTAATATATTAATTAATAATTCAATCCTTTCATATTGCAACAAGACCCGGGCAAAAACCGCCCGACATCTTCCTAAAGCCTAACAAATGTACATGCTTATTCTGAAATAAAGAAGACTTTAATTATCAAAAATATCCTGATTTATTAAAAAAAGCGAAAGCTAATAATCCTTTTGTTCAATCTGTTTAAAACTTTTATATTTGTAGTCGCAGATTTTTTTAATTCGATCATGGATACAGAAAAAAAGAATAACTCTAAAATACTGATAGCAATAATAGTTCTGCTGATTATAGGGATAAGTGTAGCGGCCTATTTTATATTCAATCAGAAAACCCAGATTGACGAATTGCAGCAAGAAAGCACGCTGAACAAACAGCAACTGGAAGATGAATATGAAAACCTGTCGATGCAATATGAGGGATTTAAACTGAATATAAGGAACGACTCGTTGTTGCAAAAGCTAACCAATGAGCAGGCTAAGGTTCAGCGCCTGCTGGAAGAACTAAAAACAGTAAAAGCAGAAAACAGGGCGGAAATTTCCCGTTTGAACAAAGAACTTGCAACCCTGCGCCAGGTCTTGAAATCCTACATTGTGCAGATAGACTCCCTGAACAGGGCTAATGAGCAATTGAGACAGGAAAAACAGGAGATAACAACCAAATATCAGGAAACTACCAAAACCCTGAACCAGGTAACCCAACAAAAACAAGACCTGACCGAGAAAGTAACCAAAGCGGCCAAACTGGATGCTACCGGAATAAGTGTGCTGGCTACGAATAGTAAAGGGAAGGTACAAAAGAAAATAAACAAGGTGGAACAGTTGGTTATAAACTTTACCATAACCAAGAATATCACTGCCGAGCCGGGCGAACGTACCATATATGCCCGTATAATGAAACCCGATGATGATGTGCTGACCAAAAGCAGGGCAAATACATTTGCGTACGAAAACGGAAATATTAATTATTCCATCAAACGGATAGTGGAATACGGTGGCGAAGAAGTGGCCGTTACCATGTACTGGAACGTAGAAGAATACCTGATGCCGGGCACATACCGCATCGACATTTTTGCAGATGGCAACCGTATAGGAAGTAAATCATTTACACTGGAAAACTAAGAAACTATTTAAATTTTATGCGTAATGCAAATAATAGAAGCTACAACAGACCACATTTATAATATACAGGTATTATCCGATATAATCTGGCCCGTGACTTTCAGAGAGATCCTGTCGCAGGAACAGATTGCATATATGATGGATATGATGTACAGCACCGCTTCTCTGGAGAGGCAAATGAACGAACTGAACCATCGTTACCTGTTGGCAGAAGAAGACGGGGAGTATCTGGGCTTTGTATCCTACGAAGTGAATTATAAGGATGCACCAACTACTAAAGTGCATAAGATATATGTACTACCCTCTACACAGGGAAAAGGTGTAGGCCGTTTCTTTATAGATACGGTAAGCGAGAAAGCAAAGGAAAATAATAATACAACTCTGTCGTTAAACGTAAACCGCTATAACAAAGCTATTGACTTCTATAAACGTATGGGATTCGACTTTCATGCAACAGAGAATATCGACATCGGCAATGGTTTTGTGATGGAAGATTATATAATGAATAAGGAGTTGTAAGCAAATTAGAATAAGTACTAAGTAACTGTTTAAATTTTATTCGTTCAAATTTAAACAGTTACTAATCCTCTATAATTATATCGAACTGGCTTAGCAATCCGGCCAAACCGTCTTTCGAGAAACGGGCTTTCTTTATTTGATTCTGGTTAAGGTCGATCGTATAATTATATGCCGCCGTGAAATCCGTTTCCTGCATGCCGGTGTTATAAAAAATGGCTTCGTCCAGATCGGATTCGATAAATTTGGACTGCCTGATATCGGCTTCTCCAAAATCGACTCCTTTTAGCGATGTGTCCTTGAAGCGGGTCTTACTCATTTTCCGTCCCTCAAAAGAACTGTAATCCAATATACAATTATCAAAATCGACATGGAAAATAAAATCGTGGCAATGATTGAATTTCACACCCAGAATCTTACAGTTCCTGAACTGTACATTATTCAGGGTAGACTGCCCAAGGTTAACCATCGAGAGATTGCAATCATTGAAGAAGCAGTCGGTAAAACTGCATGATATGATTTTCGCGTTAGAGAAATCACAGTTAGAGAAAGTACAATTGTCAAACATTTCCTTGTGCAATCCGTCCGCATAGGATTTCCCTTCAAAAACTAAATCTTCAAAAGCTGCCATGTCGTTTATTCCTTACTCCCTTATTATTTTTACTTCTCCCGATTTACCGAGTTTGATTATACTCGACGCTTTCGACTTACTTTTATCGTCCTGCCTGTATTTTACGATGTAGTCTACGCCTTTCTTTATTTCGTCGCTTATTTCATCAAAATTTGCCGGAGACGGCTCTCCACTGATATTGGCCGAAGTAGAAACCAACGCCTTGCGGAAGCGCTTACATAATTCCTGTGAGAACTTTTCTTTAGTGATACGTATTGCCAGGCTGCCATCTTCCGCTATCAGGTTTGAAGCTACATTACGCGCGCCATCGTAGATGATAGTCAGTGGCTTTTCGGACAATTCTATCAAGTCCCAGGCTATAGAAGGAACATCGTTGATATAAAAATCCAGTTTCACGGGATTGTCGAGCAATGTTATAAGCGCCTTACTGTCAACCCTGCGTTTCAGTTCATATACACGATGCACGGCATCTTCGTTGGTAGCGTCACAGCCTATACCCCAAATGGTATCGGTAGGATATAATATCAATCCGCCGGACACCAAAACATCAAATGCTTTCTTTATATCTTCTCCCATCTTTATTTTTCGTTGAGCAGTTGAAACAACCTTACATCTTCGAACTCATCGCCCCGCTGCAACCAGTCTTTCAGCACTCCGACCTCCTTATATCCGGCTTTCTGGAAAAGGGCTATACTCTTTTCGTTCGACACGGAGATATAAGCGTATAACTGATGCAGGTACAGGAAATTGAACGCATAGTCGCGCATCAGCTCCAATGCCTGGCTGGCATACCCTTTCTGGCGGAAAGTTTCGTCAATAAGGATTCCTATTCCCGCACGGCGATTGTGCGCATCTATCTCGTATAGATCTAATGTACCGATTGTGATATCGTTGTGCAGATCAATCATCAGGCGCAACTGCTTGCTCTGATAAATATCCATTTCCAGCGAATCGTTGATATACTGCCGTATTACCAGTTTAGAATAAGGCGCCAGTGTATTGCCATGATACCACAGCACGGTGGAATTCTCCCATCCGTAGAGCATGTCTAAGTCCTCCGGCTCAACGGCGCGAAGTGAAATTTGTGTATTATTCAGAAGCACGGTTTTTTGATTAAAAATTAACAGTTAATAATTAAAAATGACATAGAACTAAGAATTCATAACTCACAACTCCCTAATACCCATCCCTTTCAAACATCTCACCCAGACGGATAAAGAAATTCTTCTTCCGGCGACGTATCTTTTGATTTTCCCCCGAAGACATCATTATCTTCTCAAAGGAAAGCTCTCCTCTCTCCATCGCTCTGATAGCATGATAGATTACTCCCCAATCGGGAAGCCCGCCCACATTACGGTCATCAATATACAGATCGGCATTCAGTTTACGGGATGCCGTAGTCAGGTCTTCTTCGGGATAATTCTTATTGGCAGCATAGAAGGTAAGCCCTTTGCTCCGGCAATAATCTACAGCTTCCTGAAGCAGTTCACCGTCACGTACCGTCCACATAAGGAGTGTATGACCTTCTTTTTGCAATTGGAGCAGGGTCTCAATCGCAAAAGGTATGGGACGCCCTATTTTGGGATATGCATGTTCTACTACTGTTCCGTCAAAGTCTACCGCAATTACCATATTTTTCTAATCTTTATTTAAGTCGTTTTCATTGTCTTGCCTGTTATCCAAAGCCTTCTTACTTGGATAGCAAAAGAACAGTGCAAATATAATTATTATTGTCATATACATCGCATTCCTCGAATCGAACAGGTATAATCCTGCCAGATTAAGGATAGCCACGGCATCCAGTATAAACAACCGCGTTATATAAGTAATAAAATATTTTTCCAGAAATTTATCTTCCTCTAATGGCAGAATCTTTTGATACTGCGAATGGAACAGCTTCAAAGAAATGGGGATACATGCTAATGAAACTATAATAGAATACTGTTCGAATACAACATTGGACGACACAGAATTACTCAGAGCGATACCTTTGATAAATAACAGGACCGAAAGTACTGCCAGCAAAAGGATCACATTCAGCCAGAATACCGCCATCAGCGACTTATATACCTGCCGTTGCTTATTCTTCATAACATCGGTTACATTTTATACGATTCGTTAAACAAGGTGCGGTTGAGAATAGAACGCCCGAGAGTTACCTCATCGGCATATTCGATCTCATCGCCAATGGATATGCCGCGGGCAATCATCGAAACCCGTACATTATAAGGAGATAGTTTCTTATAGATATAGAAATTTGTGGTATCCCCTTCCATTGTGGTGCTCAATGCCAGTATGATTTCCTTTATATCTCCTTTCGATGCTCTTTCCACCAGACTTTCTATTTCCAGATCGGAAGGCCCTATCCCGTCAATCGGGGATATAATCCCTCCCAGGACATGGTATAATCCCTTAAATTGCATCGTATTTTCTATCGCCATCACTTCCTTTATGTTTTCCACCACACATATAGTAGAAGCATCGCGGGACTTATCCATACAGATGGGGCAAACGTCGTCATCACAGATATTATGGCACACATGGCAATATTTTACCCCATGCTTCAGCTCTACAAGAGCCTTGGAAAAATCGTCTACCATAGAATCATCCTGCCTCAGCAAATGCAGAATCAGCCTCAACGCGGTCTTTCGCCCGATACCGGGAAGTTTGGCAAATTCATTGACTGCGTTTTCTAACAAAGCGGAAGGATATTTTTGGTTCATGATGTCTGATAATATTGGGGAGCAAAGATAAGAATTATTTAAACGTATTTCTACTAAGTAAAAGATGATAATTAATGATACATTCCTTATGGTGGTTTGTAGAAATAAAACAGTGTATTGAATGCCGTTAGGCATTATCGCTTGGCAGAAAAAGGTTATAGAAACATTGGGTGCATTCCTATGGGAATGCGTCTCCTTATATGCAGCTTCTTTCTTTCGGGCGATTCATTCCTAACGGAATGTTCCATTTAGTACGTGACAAAAAACATTGAGCCAGGCTTTAAAAACCTGATTTTGGCTCCGCCGATTTAGCTCCGCTGATTTTCAATTCAATTCAATTCATAACCCAAGGTTATCGGTCCTGTGTCATCAACTTAAGGATTATGGAACCAAAGATCAGGGCTGAAAGCCCGTCTTATTTCAGCCCAAGGCGACGCCTTGGGTCAGAATATCCAAATATAGAGCGTGCGCGCTGAAAGCGCAGGTCAATGATTTGGTCTTGTTCTTTAAGTTTAACCTGCGCTTGCAGCGCGCTGTTTCTGGTAGATGCTGTTTACCCAAGGCGGCGCTCCGCTTGCCATTGGGCTGAAATAATAAAGGCTTTCAGCCTTAGCTTGAAGACATTAGGGCATCGGCCTGCGGAAATTGCAATGCTTAGAAACTACTGTCTGAAAGACAGGACAGCATATATTTGCCTTTCAGGCAATTTGTTAATTATCAATGTTTTACACATTGGGTGTTTTTTTATCATGTGATATTACATTAAATTATTTCTACTACTTACCTTTAAACATCTTAAACCTATTTAGACACTAGAGTTTATATTCAATAAAAGAGTAAAATGCATATTTTTAGGAGTTTTAGTTGCCACGACTTTCAAGTCGTGGATAATAATACAGATAGAAAACGACTTTAGTCAAAACATTTTGGCTAAAGCCANNNNGATTAGACTATTATCCTCCAGCTAAAGCAGGAGGCAATTAAATCACAGAGAATAAACCATATATAATCTTATTGAATATAAACTCTAATATAAGAGATTGTATGATTAGCTTATAAAAAGAACTTTATTTCGTTTTATTTCTGACAGTTAGGGCAATAATAAACAGTTCCTCCCAAATAAGCCTCTTTTATGATATCCCCGCCACAATTAGGGCAAGGTGCTTTATAAGTATTTTTTGACAACAGGGTCTTGTATTTACCCCAGTTTCCGTAAAAATCTTTTTCTGTATCGCGGCCGCCTTTATCCGCCATGCTTTGCAAGGTAACTTTCAGGGAATGGAACAAGTCGCCTTTTTCAAAGTCTGAGATAGTGGATATTTTTCGTCTAGGATGAAGGGCAGCGTGAAAAAGAATATCCTGAAGCACGCCATTACCCAGTCCCGGTATTCGTTGCTCTGTCGCTAATAAAGCTTTTATGGACAAGTCCTTTTTTACCCCCCGGAAAATAGAATCGAAATAAGTCTCATCGAAAGTATCATACAGAGGCGAAATACTATTGAGGCTACCCTTGTGATAAAAATTATCCAGCTCTCCCTTATACGCGAATATAGCTCCATACATCGATACTGTAAAAGCAAGGAAACTTCCATCCTCAAACGAAATCAACAACTGATGTTTCGCCGGATGCTTTTCTGTCGCGGTATAATATTTCATATTCGTGCCATCGCCTACCGATATAGATATATCTCCATCGCAGATAAGGTCTACATAGGCACCATGTCCCCTGACTGATTCAATCTCCCTTCCGACCAGCATATCAGCATACAAAGCAGGATCTCCGCTATACCACGCAAACTTGTGAGGACTGGTAGCCTGAAAAACCTTTGCTATTTTTTTTCCGGCTAAAATATTTTCCGCCTGATGGCTTATTGTATAACTTTCCGGTATCTCCAGCATATTATTTTAAGGAATTATAGGTTGCAGATTCGCTATATTTTCTTCAAAAGAATTTAGCTTGTCTTTCTCTCCCGCCAGCCATATAACATCGCCTTCGTCAAACATAAAATTAGGAGTGAAATTGATAATGGACTCTTCTCCCCTGTCTATACCGATTACCATACATTCGGTCTTTTCCCTTATTCCGGCTCCGGCAATAGACTTCCCGATAAGCGAACAACCGGGTTCTATGATAAACTGGGATAGACTGATATGATACTGAGCCTCTTCTTCCATATTCGATGCCTGCTCTTTCTTTTCTTCCAGGTATTGCGATAGCTTTAGCATTTCCTCATCAGAACCGGATACTACCAGTTTATCAAACGGATAAATACGGTCGTTGCCATCCGGAATGTTTATTTTTTTGCTACCCCTGATTATCGTTACGATATTAACGCCTGTTTTCTGCCTGAAATTCAATTCCTGCAGGGTCTTACCTACACTCGAGGAAGATTGGGATATCTCAAATTCAGCGATATGTATATCTTTAGACCGCAAATCTTTAGCTACTGTCGGCAAAATAGCGGCTTTTTTCTCATCCAGTTTTTGTTTCAGGTTTAGATTTTCGAGGAAACGGGCTTCAATCTTACGGGATTGCGCCTTGAATCCCTGAGAAAATATGATCAATGTCACAACCACTAACGATATCATTACCATCAATACGGTCAGCCTTGGGAATAGCGGAATCAACACCATAAGAACCAGTACGATACAAATGATAATACGGAACGATATCAGGGAAATCAAAGCTCCCTTGTTCAGACGGTTATCTTTCCATAAACTTTTAAATTCTTCGGAACGGTTCTTCTTCATCATTATGGCGCGCAGGAACGGAGCCATCAGCGTCAATGTTATCGCGGCAGCCAATATGCGCCCCCAGATGCTACCGGGCACATACTCTACAATATATGGCGTTATAAAATTCTGGAATATAAGCAATATAGCGACACATATCGTAAAATAGATGGCGACAAGGCTCAGGATACTTTTCAATAATTTCTTCCAATCATTCTGTTGGTTTATAGTTTCATAGCCCGAAGCTCCATAGCCTTCCTTTATCTTGCTGAATTTAACCGGAATTTTCTTTTCAAGCCAGCCATACGCAGGTTCGGCCAGTTTGATACAATATGGTGTAGTAAAAGTAGTAATCACTGATACGGCAACGATAATAGGGTACAGCATATCTGTGATTACGCCCAAGCTAACACCCAAAGTGGCGATAATAAAAGAGAACTCCCCTATCTGCGCCAGACTGAATCCCGATTGCATGGCAACTTTCAGCCCTTCGCCTGACGCCAGCACCCCCAGTGTGGCGAAGAATATACGGCCAATGAGCACTACCAGCGTCAGTATTATTACCAGCATCCCATATTCTGCGATAATAGCAGGATCGATCATCATACCTACCGAAACGAAGAATACCGCTCCGAACAGGTTCTTTAAAGGCTCCATCAGATGTTCGATATGCTTGGACTCTATCGTTTCGGCAAGGATGGATCCCATGATGAATGCGCCCAAAGCAGCAGAGAAACCTACGGCAGAGGCGAACAATACCATACCAAGGCATAAGCCGACCGCCACTATCAGCAGGGTTTCATCATTCAGATATTTCTTTAGCTTTTTCAGTATCGTAGGTATCATATAGATGCCGACAACAAACCAGATAAGCATGAAGAAGAACAGCTTTATCACACTGTTGGCCAATTCCCCGCTTTCGAAATGCTGGCTGGATGCAAATGTGGTAAGCAATACCATCATAATAATGGCGGCGATATCCTCTACTATAAGCATCCCGAATACGATTCCCGCAAATTTCTTTTTTTGCAGGCTCATATCATTAAACGCTTTTATAATGATAGTGGTAGAAGACATAGACAACATACAGCCCAGATAAATACTATCCATCTGGTTCCAGCCTTCTATAAGGTTCACAATAAACAATTGGCCTACCAGGTAGCCTATGATTATCATAGAACCGAGATTTATCAGGGTAGCGATGGAGGCTTTACCCCCCACATCCATCAATTTCTTGAAACTGAATTCAAGTCCCAAGGCGAATAATAGGAAGATTACCCCTATTTCGGCCCATATACTTACATTGCCCATGTCGGATATTTCCGGTAATACCTTGAATACAGATGCTACACTTTCGTGCGAAGCACCGGAAATTTTCACGACCAGGCTCTCTATAAATTTCTTAAAATGGAGGCTAGCCAGAAAACCCGCGACAATATATCCTAATACGACAGGTTGTTTCAGCCATTTAAATATAATCGTTACTACTCCGGCCGTTATCAATATAATTGCCAGATCACTTATAAAATCAGGTAGATGCGCCATATAATTTTATTGTCTATAATAAATTTCAGTATGTTAAATACAAATTATTGTGTATTCTTGTTCATAGTACATGACAAAAACATTATTAAGGTTCAGCCCCCTCATCCTCCGGGCACTCCCGCCCCCCAAGGGAGGGGAAGCGAGGGGAGAGTCGCAAAGCGGAGACAGATGCCGTTTTGTCCGCAGGCGCTCTTCCCTTTTGATAAAGGGAAGTCCCCGGAGGGGGAAGGGTTAGAGCTAGTATATAAATTTTTGTCATGTACTGTAATTCTTGTTATAAAAACAAGCCAGCCAAGTAGGTTTTCGGCGTCTAAAAATATCAAAAAAAAATGATTTATGAAAATAAATAATCAAAAAGTCATCAAACAATTGTTTTACTTGCTTCCATTTATTTTATAGCTTTTTTTGTAACAATAACATATTTATAATACCTTTGAGCCGAACTTTCGCGTTAAAAGAAAGACAATTAATTATACAAACTTGAACAATGTACAACGCAAGTTGTTCTATTAAATGAAACTTAAAAAAAGCACAAGATGAAAAAAATTATTTTTATTATTGCAGCATTATTTATAGCAGGCAGCTATAGTTATGCGCAAGAAAAGGCCTATGCACCTACTCAATTTGGCGATCACTGGTTCCTACAAGGACAAATAGGGGGATCTTACACAATAAGTGAATATCACAGTGACGCTGGTTTCGGTGATTTACTTTCTCCTCATGCCGCTATATCGGTTGGTAAATACTTTTCGCCAAAAGTTGGTGCCCGTCTACAAGTTGGTGGCTGGCAATCAAAGAATTATTACAATAACACATTTGGCGAAGGAACATATAAGGTAAGCTATATCCAGACAAACCTCGATGGATTATTGAACCTTACAAATCTGTTTATGCCTTACAATCCTGAAAGAGGATTCAACTTAATCTTTTTAGCCGGTATCGGTTATGCCCACGGTTGGGGTAAAGACAATGTAGAAGCTTTCGGTGGCGAAGGCTATGGCAAAACCAACAGCATCGTTCCCCGTGTAGGTTTGCAGGGAGATTTCCGTATAACCGACGCGGTTAGCCTGAACCTTGAATTAACAGGTAACTTGTATCCTGATAATTTCAACGGACGCGTAGAAGGTAAAAAGTATGACGGAACAGTAAACGCTATGGTGGGTCTTACATACAACTTCACAAGAGGAGGATTTAAAATGGTGGACGCGGCAGACCCTGCGGCTATCAAAGCAGCGAACGACAAAATCAATGAGCTGAGAGCTTTGAACGACAGCAAAGATTCTGAAATCAGCAGATTGCAACGCGAACTGGCTATAAAACCAGAACCTCAGGTAGTAGTAGAAAAGACTAAAGAAATTAAAGAACAAACAGAGGTACTGATGAATGCTGTTGTCGTATTCCGTATCGGTAGTGCAAAACTTGAGCAAAACCAGGATATCAACATCTTCAATGCTGCTCGTTACCTGAAAGATAACCCTCAGGTTAACGTAATCGTAACCGGTTATGCCGATAAGAGTACCGGTACTGCTGCTATCAACCAAAGATTGTCAGAACAACGTGCTGCTGCTGTAGCAAAAGTACTGACTGACAAGTATGGTATATCTTCAAGCCGTATCACAACTAAAGCTAGTGGAGATAAAGAACAGCTGTTCCCTACAGATCAATGGAACCGTGTAGTTGTATTCACTGCTGTTACCAAGTAAGTAAATAGATCTTATATAAAATAAGGATGCTTAAATAAGCATCCTTATTTTTTTTATTTCAACTATAGTAAGGTCGTATAATAGGGTAAAAAGATTTGAAGAATGCGAATCAAGGGTTAAATGTGCCGTTAGGCACATCATATTGGTAGAAACATGAATGAAATTCGTTTTTTTGTGCCGTCAGGTACAAAATGTGAATTGTTCTGTAGATATTGCGTACCTGACGGCACGCAATTAACCGGTTAAAGCTTCTTTCTACCAACATTCAGTCCCTAAAGGGACAAAAAATAGCACATTTAACCCTTGATTCGCATGAAGATTAACTACTCAGTCTAAGTAACTGTTTAAATTTATTTAAACAGTTACTTATTATTGCTTATCTTCTTCAATAATTTCCGAATCAACCAGCTTTACAGGTTTAGATTTTTTCCTCAACTTCATATTCAGAAACTCAACCAGTAAAGAGAATGCAATAGCAAAATAGATATACCCTTTAGGTATTTCTCCGACCACAGTTCCGAAAATTGACAGATGGGACAGATGGGCGGCTTCTACAATCAGCATGACACCGATAAGGATCAGGAAAGAGAGTCCCAACATCTGGATAGTAGGATGCTCATTCACAAATTTACTGACCGGACCGGAGAACAGCAGCATTACCATCACAGCCAGCACTACTGCCGTAACCATAATGGTCATTGCCCCCACATAACCGAATTCATTAAAACTAACCAACCCCACGGCAGTAAGCACGCTATCGAAAGAAAAAACGATATCCAACGCTACAATCTGGACTATAACTCCCCAAAAACTCGTTTTCGATTTTGTAGTAACCGCATCACTCTCTCCTTCCAATTTATGATGTATTTCAGTCACACTCTTATAGAGCAGAAAGAGCCCTCCAACCAGGATGATAATACTTTGTCCCGAAATAGAACCATCGAGCCATTGTGTATCAAAACTGATAATTGGCTTCGTCAATTTCATTAACCAAGAGATACAGAAAAGTAGAGCTATACGGAAAAGCATAGCCAAAAGAAGTCCTATACTACGTGCTTTGGGCTGTTCCTTGGCGGGGAGCTTGGCTGATACAATAGACAAAAATACGATATTGTCTATACCAAGTACTATTTCCAGAAAAGATAGTGTAAGGAGTGCAATCCATGCACTAGGCAAAAGAAAAGTTTCCAGAATTTCCATTATTTATTTTTTTGCCAAAATTAATAAAGATTTTGACTTTACAGAAATTATGAGACTTTTTCTAAATACTCCTTTATCACCGAATTCCTGTCTGTCCTAATCAGCCCCAACATATACCTAACCTTAATGATGAGGATGCCTAACTTTTTTTTCAATAAAATCTTCACTTAACTTGCTTCATTTTCTCAACTAGATACAAATATATGAAATTATAACGAAACCCTTTTAGTTAACAACCTAAATTTCCATTCTGTTGGTATTTATTTTCTCCGGATTCCTTTATTTGAAGCATATTCACAAAATGTCTGTATCTTTGTTTAGCAATATATTTTTTTACTTTATTCCGATAAATATATGACTATCAAGAAAAAAATAATCAATGATCCTGTATTTGGATTTATTACCATACCTAACAACTTTTTATATAAACTCATACAGCACCCGGTACTTCAGCGACTGAATAGAATCAGGCAAATGGGCTTAGCCTTTTATGTATATCCGGGAGCACAACACACCCGCCTGCATCACTCTATCGGCGCCATGTATCTGATGGATGAAGCCATCAAAGTACTGCGGGCGAAAGGACATGAAATAACAGACGATGAAGCTACAGGAGCATTAGCTTGTATATTGTTGCATGATGTAGGGCACGGCCCGTTTTCGCATGCATTGGAACATACTTTAACAAACGGCATACATCACGAAGAGTTCTCCCTGTCTTTAATGAACTATCTGAATAAAGAATTTAAAGGCGACCTCGACATTTGTATATCAATATTCAAAAACGGGTATCCTAAAAAGTTCCTTCATCAATTAGTGAGCGGGCAACTCGATGTAGACAGGCTGGATTACCTACGCCGCGACAGCTTTTTTACCGGAGTTACAGAAGGTAATATCGGTTCGGCACGCATTATAAAGATGCTTGACCTAAAGAACGATAAGTTAGTAGTGGAAGCCAAAGGTATCTATTCCATCGAAAATTTCCTCACCTCGCGCCGCCTGATGTATTGGCAGGTTTATTTACACAAGACCGCCGTTGCCGCCGAAAAGATGCTGATAAAGGCACTGATGCGAGCTAAAGAGCTGGCAAGCAAAGGGAATAATCTATTTGCCTCTCCCGCCCTGCAATATTTTCTGGAAAAGAATATAGATAAAGCCTATTTTGAAAAGAATCCCGAAGAAGTATTATTACACTTTGTGAAGTTAGATGACAATGATATATGGAGCGCGCTCAAAGTTTGGGCAGAACATGAAGATATTGTTTTATCCAAACTGAGCGACTGCCTTGTAAACCGGAAACTATTCAAAATAGAGATAACCAATGAGGCCTTATCTCCATCACAGATACAAAAACACATCAAAACTTATATGGATGAATTTGGAATAGACGAACAAGGAGCTTCATATTTCTGCTCTTCGGACGTTATCTGTACCAATATGTATAACGAAGCCGACGACAGTATAGACATCTTGTATAATGATGGTGTAATTAAAGATATCTCCGAAGCATCGGACATGCTGAATATACAACTGCTCTCCAAAAAGGTAGAGAAGCATTATTTCTCATATCTGAAGATAATACCTCCAAATACCTGAAACAAGGCCAGTATATCAGAACCGGACAAACGGAATGAACATGTCCTTATCCAGAATCAACAGAATAAGTCGCATTTCAGTAGTTCTTTTATGTGTAACCGCCATCAATAATTGTTCAATTCGTTATCGATATAGGTAAAGATATACTATTTTTGTATTTAATCATGAGCATAGCACAAGTCAAACAATATATAATAGAGAACCAGCTGTTTACGAATAACAGCAAGGTGATAGTCGGTGTCAGCGGTGGTGCGGATTCTGTTGCCCTGCTGGATATTCTGCATAGCCTGAAACTCGAATGCGTAGTAGCACACTGCAACTTCCACCTCCGGGGAGAAGAGTCGAACCGGGACGCTTTCTTCGTAGAAGAACTGTGCCAGAAGTATAACCTGAAATACGAACGCATCGACTTTGACACGGAAGCATACGCCGAAATACATTCCATATCGATAGAAATGGCTGCCCGCGAACTAAGATACAACTGGTTTGAACAGATACGGGCAATCCATCTGGCTGACAAAATAGCCGTAGCCCATCATCGGGACGACTCGGTGGAAACAATCCTACTCAATCTGATCAGAGGAACAGGCATAAGGGGACTGACCGGGATAGCTCCGCAAAACGGGAATATAATACGCCCGCTCCTTTGCCTTACCCGCAGCGATATACTGCATTATCTGAAAGAAAGGGGGCTGAACTATGTGGATGACAGCACCAACAACGAAGACCTGTATACACGAAACAAAATCAGATTAAAGATAATACCGCTGCTGGAGACTATCAACCCGTCGGTAAAAGACTCCATTATACGTACGGCAGAACATCTCTCTCCGGTAGAGAATATCTATAAGTTCTATATCCAACAGGTAAAGGCCGATGTATTTAAAGACGACAGCATCAATATACAGACACTGGTCAGGTATCTGGAACCCGAAGCTATATTATATGAACTACTATCCCCTTACAACTTCAATACGGCTACCGTAAGGCAAATATTTGAATCCCTTATAAGCCAATCAGGGAAAGTATTCTATTCAGAAACTCATAAACTGGTTAAAGACAGAGAATTATTCCTAATAAAGAAAAGAGAGAACCTGTCTCTTGAGAGCTTTACCATTCAGCAAGATGAGACTGCCATATCATACCCGATACCAATGGCGATAGAAACTGTAAAAGCAGATGAAAGCCTTACGATAGAAAAGGATAAGAATCTCCTGTATCTGGATAAGAACAAGGTCACATTCCCCTTAACGATAAGGAGATGGCGCCGAGGCGACTGGTTTATCCCGTTCGGCATGAAAGGCAAAAAGAAAGTGAGTGATTACTTTACAGACCGGAAATACAGCCTCTTTGAAAAAGAAGAAGCATGGCTGCTCTGTTCCGGCGACAATATCATCTGGGTTATAGGTGAACGTTCCGACGAGCGCTGCAAAGTAGACCAGAGTACAAAAGAAGTGATTAGAATACAGGTTCTTACAAAATAAAAAGCCTCAGTCCTTATAAGACCGAGGCTTTCCTATATTATCTAAAGGATTAGTTTTCAATCTTATACCCGGCTTCTTCAGCATAAGCTACCTGAGCCTTGGTCAGTTCATCAAAACTATCTGTATACACCTTCATTTTAGCTTCATATTCAGCCGAAACATTATTTATATCTTCTACTGATGAATCTTTTGTCAATGTAGAGAATTTCTTACCCGACTCAACAAATGCCCTCAGGCTTTCGTATGTTTTAACGGCAGCATCTTTATAAGATTCGCCACCTTTGGGAACTTCCAATGCTTTCACAATAGCTAACTCCGCGTCAATTTTTACCAAAGCACTATCAGTAACAGCGGCAATGCCATCATACGAACTGGAACTAAGAGCTGCAGACAACGTGTTCATATACGTTCCTCCTACATTCGAAATATTTGTGTTAGCTTTAACGATAGCATCGTTAAATTTAGTAGGGGAAGTACCTCCACAGGATGTTAAGATAAAGCCTACAGCAAGCAATGAGAACAATAATTTTTTCATTTTCTTTAAGTTTTGTAGTTTTTATTAAAATTTTCCAACAAATGCAAATGTAAGTAAAAACATCAATTAAACAACCATTTACGAAGACAAAGCCCTCTTTTTTGCAAGAAAATCTTTTATGCCGCCAATATGCTCCCGTACCTTCTTATCCGAAAATTCATACACTTTGGTAACCAGTCCATCCAAAAAGTCGCGGTCGTGAGATACCAGTATAACCGTACCGTCATAATCCAGCAAGGCATTCTTTAATACCTCCTTTGTTTTCAGGTCCAGATGGTTGGTAGGCTCATCGAGAATAAGCAGATTCACAGGTTCCAGCAACAACTTAATCATAGCCAGACGTGTGCGCTCTCCCCCCGAAAGCACCCTTACTTTTTTGTCCGAATCGTCACGGTTGAACATGAATGCTCCCAGTATGTTACGTATCTGTGTGCGGATATCGCCTTCGGCAACCCTGTCGATGGTTTCGAATACAGTCAGATCTTCATCCAGTAAATCCGCCTGATTCTGCGCGAAATAACCAATCTGCACATTATGCCCCAAGATGATATTCCCCTCATAAGGAGTTTCGCCCATCACGCATTTCACAAAGGTGGACTTCCCCTCCCCGTTCTTTCCCGCCAAAGCGATTTTTTCGCCCCGTTCTATCATCAGGTTAGCGTTTTCGAACACCAGATAGTCGTCATACTTCTTGGTCACCATATCTACGGTCAAAGGATAATTGCCCGAACGTGTAGCAGGCTGAAAACGAATGCGTATCTGTGATTTATCTTCTTCGTCTATCTCTACCCGTTCCATCTTTTCCAGCTGCCGTATCCGGCTCTGCACAAGTACAGCCTTAGCCGCCTGAGCCCTGAACCGTTCGATAAACTCCTCTATTTCTGCTATCTGTTTCTGCTGCGCCTCCCAGGCATGTATCTGCTGTTGGCGGCGTTCCTGGCGCAGTTCCACATATTTGGTATAGTTTACTTTATAATCGTAAATACGTCCCATCGTAAGTTCGATAGTACGGTTTGTAACCGCATCTATAAACGCCCGGTCGTGGGAAATCAATACAACTGCCTTTGCCTGAGTATTAATGAAATCTTCGAGCCAGCCAATAGACTCTATATCAAGATGGTTTGTAGGCTCATCGAGTAACATCACATCCGGATTGCTTAACAATAGCTTTGCCAGTTCGACACGCATACGCCATCCACCGCTAAACTCGCTGGTGGAACGATCCAGGTCGGTACGTTTAAAGCCCAGTCCCAGCAGCGCCTTTTCTACCTCTCCCTCAAAATTGATGCCGTCTACCATCGACAAGCGTTCATGCGCGTGCGTAAAATCGTCTATCAATTTGGCATAATCATCCGATTCGTAATCGGTACGAGTTTCCAGTTGCCTGTTCATATCCTCGATTTTAGCCTGCAAATCGAAAATATATGAAAACGCCAGAGAAGCTTCTTCCCTTACTGTACGTTCATCGGTTATCTTCATTACCTGAGGCAGGTAGCCCACCGTTACCCCATCAGGGCCGGTAATGCTTCCTTTGAAATGTGTATTGACGCCTGCCAGAATCTTCAGCATGGTACTCTTACCCGCCCCGTTCTTACCTACAAGCGCAATCCTGTCTTTATCGTTAATTATATAGCTGATATTGTCAAACAATACCCTGTCGCCTAATTCTACCTTTAAGCTATCAACAATTAGCATCTGGTTTGTATTTTAATTTTTTTTGAAGGTGCAAAGGTAGAGAAAAATAAGATATAAACTAAATTATGCATGCGATGCTATTAATAATGCGAATCAAGGGTTGCTTAGGGTTGCAGTATACTATTATAAATCAATCTTCTGTTTTGCAGTCAGGGTTCTAAGTCCACGAAGTGGGCTAATATGGATAACTACGGGTAAAACCCGTGGAAAAATCGGATAGGGAGAGGCCGTCTCCGTAGGAGGCGAATGGCATTTGTTTTTACTATTTGCCTCCTACGGAGACATATTTTCCAGCCAGTTCCTGCCACGGGTTTTACCCGTGGTTATCCACCTTCAGTCCCTTCGGGACAATAAGTTACTGTGCTTTTTAACCCTTGATTCACATTAATAATGCTTTCCATAAAATAAGCCGGACAGACGGAAATTTTAAATGTGTAGACATGAGCCATAACCAAACCCATTTAGGCGACAGGTTGCATTACGATGGTGCTGCAATGGAGTTTATGGGTGCAGATATGTTTAGGTGTTATGAGGAAATAATGGAGGCAAGGCAGCCTGAATAATATAAAAACAAAAAGGGCTTTCTCAGTATTAAGAGAAAGCCCTGTAACTATATATTTTTCACTATCTGCAATCTGTCCTTACTTTAGGACACTGATCGCTGCCTGATAGTTTGGTTCGTTTGTTGTTTCTTCAACCAGTTCGTTGTATAATACTTTACCGTTTCCGTCAAGAACGACTACCGAACGGGCTAAAAGACCTTTTAACGGGCCATCGAGAGTCAACACCCCATAATCTTTAGCAAATTCAGGATTTCTGAAAGTTGAAGCCGGATGTACATTTTCAATACCTTCGGTAGTACAGAAACGTCCTGCTGCGAACGGAAGGTCGGCAGATATAGCCAGGATCACAGTGTTGGGAAGGCTTGCTGCTTCTTTGTTGAACTTGCGTACCGAAGCGGCACATACAGCTGTATCGAGACTAGGGAAAATGTTAAGGATAACATTTTTACCGTTCAGGTCTTTTAATGTTACATCAGATAAGTCTGTTTTCACAAGTGTGAAATCCGGAGCCGGAGAGCCAACTGCCGGTAATTGTCCGCTGGTATTTACAGGAGAACCTTTGAATGTTACTTTTGCCATAATTTTTTTTATTTAATTTAGTAGAGTTTATATTCAATAAAAGAGTAAGATGCATATTTTTAGGAGTTTTAGTTGCCACGACTTTCAAGTCGTGGATAATAATACAGATAGAAAACGACTTTAGTCAAAACATTTTGGCTAAAGCCATTATCTGATTAGACTATTATCCTCCAGCTAAAGCAGCAGGCAATTAAATCACAGAGAATAAACCATATATAATCTTATTGAATATAAACTCTAGTGAATATTATTATTTTATTTCAATCAGAAAATCTTTTTTAGGGTGGCGTACCTTTTTGAGATTTACCAACCAGTCGTTTTCAGCATCGCGATAACCTAATGGTAATATAGTAACGCTTTTGAGGCCGCGTTCGTTCAATTTTAGTAATTTATCTAATGCATTATTGTCGAAACCTTCCATTGGAGTAGAATCTATTCTTAGTTCGGCAGCCATTGCCATTGAGAAACCAAAGGCGATATATGCCTGACGGGCAGCGTGTTCGAAGTTTACTTCAGCCGGACGTTGCAGATAGGCTTTTTTTAGCCGGTCGGTATAGTCTTTGTACTGATCCGGATTTTGTTCACGGCCTTCGGTAGTATATTTATAGATAGTATCTATACGTTGTTCGGTATAATTGTCCCATGCTGCAAATACCAGTAGATGCGAACAGTCTGCTACCTGTTGCTGATTGAAGGCTATAGGTACTATTTGTTCCTTTAGCTCCTGATTCGTGATTTCTATTACTTCGAAAGGTTGTAATCCCGATGAAGTAGGAGCCAGCCAGGCTGCCTCTATTATTTCGTTTATCAGCTTTTGTTCAACTTTTTTTGCCGGATCAAATTTTTTTGTTGCATATCTCCATTGGAGTGCGTTTATTAAGCTCATAATGTTTTATTTATTTGTAATTTATTAATTATAGGCTACTTACAATAGTCTGTCATTGCATTTGCCTGCTATATGTAATATTTTTTTTAATCGTTCTCTCAGTTGTACTAATTGCTCATCGTCTGTATCTAAGGCCTCCTTTATTGCAGGAGGGATGGATTCAGCTTCTTTTTCCAGCCCCTTCCCCTTTTCTGTGATGAGTATATCCACTACTCTTTCGTCTTCGGAAGATCTCTTGCGGTTTAAGAGCCCGTTGGCTTCCATCCTTTTTAATAGAGGGGTCAACGTGCCACTATCGAGCCATAGAAGTTCTCCCAGTTGTTTCACTGTAACCGTATTATGTTGCCAAAGCACCATCAACACAAGGTATTGGGGATACGTAAGCCCCAGCTTGTCCAGATGAGGGCGATATATGGCCGTTATTTGCCTCGAAAGGGCATATATGGGGAAACAGAGTTGATTATCTAATTTTAAACTTTCGTCCATTTTAGTTTTCCAAAATTATATTGTGTAAAATTAAATATTATAAAATTAAATTTGATGCTTTTTATTGTTAAATAAAATTAAGGTAGGCTTTTTATGTGCAGGTCTTGTATAAGACGCTCTATATCCTCCTTAAACTGTTAGCCCTTTGAACCAGTTGGCTTGAACGTAATATTCACTTCTTCAAACCCCATGGCTAGTAATATCGGCCTGAGGAGATTTACTGTATTATCCCGGCTCTGGCTTAGCATGTCCAGTTGTTTGGCCTTTTCGTTGAGTTGCTTTTCAGCAAATGTATAAGCATCGTCTACTATATCAGCCGATTCCCATAAGCCATATTCCATGTTATAAATACGTGATTTTGAATGGTCGATCTTTACATGGCATATTTCAGGAGAGGGCAACTGCAATCGTATTGTTTTCTGGGAAACCTCAATGTCTTCTGCCTGTAGTTTGGTAAGGTCTACGCAACAAATTATTTCTCCTGATACAATCAGGGCAGTTCTGGCATTGGGAAGCCATCTCCGCACTTTCTTATATTCCATCATGTCCTGAATGCTGTATTTCGTTACTTCAAGATTTCCAAGACTTTCTATCTTTTGAAGTATCATGTCGTGAGATATTTGTACCGTGCTTTTCTTTTTCTCATTTATCAGGTACATGACCATTACCCCAAGGATAATCCCTGTGATCAAAATTAATATCTGAGTCTTTAATTTTTGAGGTGCGTAGTTTCTTGACATATTTGGTTTTTTATCTGTTTAGGTAAAAGTATAAAAAATATAAGAGCCTGTTTAAATTTTAGCAAAATATTTTATCCTGCATCTTCTTTGTTCATTTTTATACGTTTCACTCCTCTGTGATTATAAATCACTCTTCTGTTTTACAGTCGGCGTTCTAAGTTGGCGAAGTGGGCTAATATGGATAAAAGGCGGATAGGGAGACATATTTTACGGTCAGTTCCTGCCACAGGTTTTACCCGCGGTTATCCACATTCAGTCCCTTTGGGACAATAAGCTATTGTGTTTTTTTAACCTTGATTAGCATCAGAACGACTTTTAAGAAGCTGTTTTAAATGGTCTTTCAGTTCATTATCTGTCATTTCTTCCAATTGCAACAACTCTACGTATGGCTCATTCATCCCCAGTAGAAGCCCGAAAGCCGGCTCTGTTTTATATCCTTGCATTTTCAAGGTTATTACTTTCTGCCTGAAAGCATCGCCAAGTATTTGCAATATCCTGTTTTCTATAGTCATGTGCCTGAATCCGTTTTGTTCTTTCGAGGGAGTTGATTCCGCGTATATTTCGACAGGTATCTCCCTGATATCGAAAGAAGCGACATAACGCTTTTCATTGTAGTTGTCCCGAAAGGATTGGAAATGAGAAAAACGAGACCTGATAAATTGTCCGAATAGCATTAAATCTTCTGCCTGGCATGCAATGTCAATATCACTTCCGGGAATATTGATGCCAATAGGAATAGTGCCAACTACAACCGGATTAAAATCGTTTAAGATGCTTAATATATCAAAATCCTGAAGTATTTTGTTTAAGTCTTTTGTATTCATGTTTTAATGAAGCTATCTCCGGAATGGGATATACTTTTAAGCCGGATTATAAGTGCTACCTTTTTATCTTTTCAGTTCTCTTTTTGTAGTTTATCTGAAAGTAAAACCCTTGTATGATTATTGAAAGCGCAGTGACTATAAGAATGATGATACCTTTGATGTCATCGAATATATCGTGTTCGATAATAGCCGTAGCGAGGTACAGGTAAAAGATGCAGCCAACCAGAGTTGTTAATCCTAATATTTGAATATTCCAGCTACCCGTAATTTCGTTCGACCAGAATTTTGTAACCTTTAGCATCGCTATGTATGATAACGAGATTGCCAGCAAAGCGATACCGGAAAGATGGGCTGATGTGTTGGTTATGATATACAAACTTCCTATTACCCAGAATATTCCGGATATAAAGCTTAGTATGCCAGTGATTCTTTTCATACGTATATGCAGGTTATATGCCGCGACTAAGGTAATCGAGTAGGAGGAAAATGAAATAGTTTCCTCCTATTTCATTTTCCGACCTCTCACACCACCACGCATGCCGTTCGGCACGTGGCGGTTCCTTA
>NZ_QVMO01000056.1 GCF_010501055.1 Dysgonomonas sp. 521 | reverse complement strand
CAAACTCTAAAAAAAATAAGCGGATAATTAATGAACTAAAACAATATGGGACTATTGCCGCTTAAAAAAGCTGTTTTTATAACGAACTATTGTAAACAGGCTCTTAAATAAGCTCTTATTTGTTCTTTTTATTTTCTTGTCTGTATTGTTCCATTTGTTTTCTGATCGATTTATCAACTTTACTATTCAAGTTGGAAGGGACCTGATATTTATCACAATGGATAATACAATAGTTGCAATTTTCTACGCAGTTGTTCTCGCAGTCGGGATATTGACATTGATCATGTCCGAACAGTGCATTTATTACCGCGCAAGAGTTGAATAAGATTAATACTGATGCTAATAGAAATATCAAAATTTTTCTTTTCATGTGTGTAGAAAGTTAATGTTTTGCTCAAAGATAATATTTATTGTCGTATTTCCAGCCAGTCCCTTCGGGACAGGTTGTTTATTGGGGGGCTGTCACTTTTTTGTAGTACAACCCGTTGTTTTTTCATAGAAAATTGTCTTATATAAAGCGTTCTTTGATATAATTGGAGGAAAAAAGGTAACAGGTAAAAATAAGTAGAAAAGCTGTCACTTTTGTCACTTTTTATAATTTGCGTTTTGTGTATATATTTAATATACAGTTTATTATAGAGTTTTTTCACTAAAAGATATATGTGTAACCTGTTACTTTTTTGTTTCGGATCTCGAGGGGGACTGGATAAACAAAATTTATAAGAACTTGTTTAGTACATGACAAAAAACATTGAACCAGGCTTGAAAAACCAGATTTTGGCTCTGCTGATTTTAGCTCCGCTGATTTTCAATTCAATTCATAACTGAATGTTATCGGTCCTGTGTCATCAACTTAAGGATTATGGAACCGAAGATCAGGGCTGAAAGCCCGTCTTATTTCAGCCCAAGGCAACGCCTTGGGTCAGAATATCCAAATATAGAGCGTGCGCGCTGAAAGCGCAGGTATATGATTTGGTCTTGTTCTTTAAATTTAACCTGCGCTTTCAGCGCGCAGTTTCTGTTAGATGCTCTTTACCCAAGGCGACGCTTCGCTTGCCATTGGGCTGAAATAATAAAGGCTTTCAGCCTTAGCTTGAAGACACTGGGGTATCGGCCTGCGGAAATTGCAAAGTTTAGAAACCACTGTATGAAAGACAGGACAGCATATATTTTGCCTTTCGGACAATTTGTTAATTCTCAATGTTTTCCATATTGAATATTTTTTATCATGTACTAATAAGAACTTGTTTAATCATGTTGTTTTCTTCAACTAAAATTTTAAAAAAATGAGATGTTGAAAACTGCCGTTTGAATTTTTAGTATATGGATACTATTTGTTATAACTTTACAAATTGTGATAAAAAGAAGATGAAATTATGAATAATTTTGTACACCTGCATGTCCATTCTCAATATTCATTGCTGGATGGTCAGGCAAGTATTCCGAATCTGGTAGAAAAAGCTATTGGCGATGGTATGAAAGCCATAGCGTTGACAGATCATGGGGCTATGTTTGGCATCAAGGAATTTTTCAATTATGTGAAGAAAAAAAACTCAAAATTTGATGATGCCATAAAAGGTATGAAAGCCGAAATAAAGCAATTGCAAGCCGATAAGGAAGCCGATAACTCTGACCGGATAGGAGAATTGAATGCCAATATAAAAGCAGAGGAAGCGAAGAAATTCAAACCTATTCTCGGTTGTGAATGCTATGTTGCACGTCGTGGCAGGCACCTGAAAGAAGGAAAGCCCGATATGAGTGGGTGGCATCTGGTTGTTTTGGCTAAAAACCTGACCGGATATAAAAACCTTATCAAAATGATTTCATACGGATGGACAGAAGGTTTCTATATGCGTCCCCGTATCGATAAGGAGTTATTGGAGAAATATCACGAAGGGCTTATAATCTCTACCGCATGCCTCGGCGGAGAAGTGCCTAAAAAAATAACAGCCGGAGATACGGAAGAAGCCGAGAAAACCATCCAGTGGTTTAAAAATCTTTTCGGCGATGATTATTACCTGGAATTGCAACGGCATAAGACAAATCGTCCGGATGCAAATACCGAAGCATACCCTTTACAGGAAATGGTGAATGCCGAGCTGCTCCGGCTAGGAGAAAAGCATGGGGTTAAAGTGATCGCTACTAATGACGTCCACTTTGTAAACGAGGAGGACGCAGACGCGCACGACCGCCTAATCTGCCTGAGTACGGGTAAAGATCTGGACGACCCCAAACGGATGCGGTATACCAAACAGGAATGGCTGAAAACCACAGCCGAAATGAACCAGATATTTTCAGACCATCCCGAAGTATTGAGCAATACGCTCGAAATAGCTGATAAGGTGGAGTTCTATTCTATCGACTCGGATGCGCTGATGCCATTCTTTACCATCGATGCTTCGTTTGGTACCGAAGAAGGATATAAGATAATGTACTCTGAAGAAGACCTGATAAAGGAATTCGGAGAAAAAGAATATTTCCGCTTAGGCGGTTACGATAAAGTGATCCGTATCAAACTCGAATCGGATTACCTACGTCACTTGACAATGATAGGTGCGGATAAGCGTTATGGGAAAGACCGTGATACGGAGACTATAGAGCGTCTCGATTTTGAGTTGAACACGATGAAGACGATGGGTTTCCCCGGATACTTCCTTATCGTTCAGGATTTTATAGCGGCAGCCCGCAACATGGGCGTGGCTGTGGGTCCCGGACGTGGTTCGGCTGCCGGTTCTGCCGTAGCGTACTGTTTGGGAATAACCGATATTGACCCTATCAAATATGACTTGCTGTTTGAGCGATTTCTGAATCCCGACCGTATATCCATGCCCGATATCGATATCGACTTTGACGATGACGGGCGTGGCAAAGTACTGAAATGGGTAACAGACAAATACGGGCAGGAGCGTGTGGCGCATATTATAACGTATGGTACAATGGCCACTAAGTCGGCGATTAAAGACGTTGCCCGTGTGCAGAAGCTGCCATTGACGGAATCGAACCGTCTGGCTAAGTTTGTACCCGACCGTATTCCGGACAAGAAGAAAGTAACGCTAAAGGATGCCATTGCTTATGTTCCCGAACTGAAAGAGGCTGCCGGCAGCCACGACCCCGTGATGCGCGATACATTAAAGTATGCGCAGATGCTGGAAGGGAATGTGCGCAATACAGGGGTGCATGCCTGTGGTATTATCATCGGCCAGCAGGATATATCGGATATTGTACCTGTAAGTACGGCCGAAGATAAGGAAACGGGCGAAAATATACTGGTAACGCAGTATGAAGGTACGGTGATCGAAGAAACAGGCCTTATCAAGATGGACTTTCTGGGGCTCAAGACCCTTTCGATTATAAAAGAAGCTATAGAAAACATTAAACATACAACCGGGAAAGATATCGATATAGACGCCATATCACTGGACGATCCGGTAACTTATGAACTATATAGCCAGGGAAAGACCACCGGAACGTTCCAGTTTGAATCTGCCGGTATGCAGAAGTACCTGAAGGAATTGCAGCCTACCAAGTTTGAAGACCTGATAGCGATGAATGCCCTTTACCGCCCCGGGCCCATGGATTATATCCCGTCTTTTATCGCCCGTAAGCATGGCAGGGAAGAAATTACGTATGATATCCCTATCATGGAACGTTACCTGAACGATACTTATGGTATTACGGTATATCAGGAACAGGTGATGTTACTTTCCCGTTTGCTTGCCGATTTTACCCGTGGGCAATCTGACGAGTTGCGTAAGGCGATGGGTAAGAAACTTATTGATAAGATGAACGCCCTGAAGGAGAAATTCATTGCCGGAGGTACCAAGAACGGGCACGAGAAAAAGACGTTGGATAAGATATGGGCCGACTGGGAAAAATTCGCATCCTACGCTTTCAATAAGTCGCATGCCACATGCTATTCGTGGGTCGCATACCAGACAGCATGGCTGAAAGCAAACTACCCGTCGGAATATATGGCCGCCGTACTATCCCGAAACTTATCCAATATTACGGAAATCACGAAGTTTATGGATGAGTGTAAGGCGATGGGCTTAAACGTATTCGGGCCGGATGTGAACGAATCGTACCTTAAATTCTCGGTAAACAAGGAAGGCGATATCCGCTTCGGCCTGGCGGCTGTGAAAGGAGTAGGCGAGGGAGCTGTGATGAATATCGTTGAAGAAAGGGAGAAGAATGGCCCATTCAAGGATATATTCGATTTTGTAGAGCGTGTAAACCTCAGTTCATGTAATAAGAAGAATATAGAATCGCTGGCATTGGCCGGAGCCTTTGATGAGTTTTCGGGTATGACCCGGGAGCAGTTCTTTGGAGTAAATAACAAAGGGGAAACATTTATCGATTTACTTATCCGTTACGGGAATAAATATCAGGCAGATAAGAACCAGGCGGCAAACTCCCTCTTTGGAGATGACTCTTCCTTCGATATAGCCCGTCCCGATATACCGAAAGTAGAGAAGTGGTCGGATCTTGAACGCTTGAACAAAGAAAGGGAACTGATCGGTATTTACTTATCGGCGCATCCTCTCGATGAATTTAAGATTATATTGAGTTATGTATGTAACGTAGGTATGTCTGAAATCGAAGACAAAGATGCCCTGAAAAATAAAGAGGTTGTTTTTGGCGGATTGGTGAGCAATATGCGTGAGGGTATAACAAAAAATGGCAAGCCTTTTATGATATTGCGTATCGAGGATTTTACAGGAAGTGGAGAAATACCTCTATTTGGGGATGATTATATCAATTTTGGTAAATATGGGCGTCCGGGTCTGTATGTTTTTATCAGGGGCAGAGTGCAAGGTCGTAAATATGATGCGAATCAGATGGAGTTAAAAATTAATTCTATCCATTTATTACCCGATGTTAAGGATACGTTGATAGAAAAAATCACTATAACGTTACCTCTGCATGATATGAATTCGCAGATGGTGGAAGAATTATCCACTTTAACTAAAAACAATCCGGGCAATTCATTGTTATACTTTCAGGTAGTGGATGGGGAACGAAATATGAAAGTCGACTTGTTTTCCAGAAATTATAAAATAAATGTAAAACAGGAACTTATTGATTATCTGGTAGAAAATGAAAGTTTCGTGTTCAAGGTAAACTGATTATTTTCATATCTAAAATAGATTATTTACCTTTGCAGTGCAAAAAACAAAATAGATCAAATAAATATTATATACAAATAAATAGATAAAAATTATGGCTTTAGAAATTACAGATGCTGGTTTTGACGATATATTGAAGTCTGATAAGCCGCTGGTTATAGATTTTTGGGCAGAATGGTGTGGCCCTTGCCGTATGGTAGGCCCTATCGTGGAAGAGCTTGCTACTGAATATGAAGGCAAAGTAACCGTAGGGAAAGTAGATGTTGACAACAATGACGAGATTACATCTAAATATGGTATCCGTAATATTCCTACTATCCTGTTCATAAAGAACGGAGAGGTAGTGGATAAACAAGTAGGAGCGGCACAGAAAGCTGTTTTGGTGGATAAGATAGAGAAACTGTTAAAGTAACAATTATAAGTATAGGAAGGCGGCTTACCTCGTTTCTTTGGTAAGCCGTTTTTTGTTATATATACCTGAATTTATCATATACTACTTGATTATTGGACTGTAAAACTCTATATTTGATGTCTTAAAGATACCTTATATGATAAGACTCGAATATTTACTGCTACTTTGCTCCGTTCTATTATTAAGTTCCTGTAACCGTCCTGCTAAGTTAGAGGATTTTGAGACCCATCAATTTACATTCAAAGACAGAGAAGCTGTGGTCGTTGTACCTAAAGTTGCGGCTGAAGGTAATCCTTGGATATGGCGTCCCGCATTCTTCGGCGCTTTTCCCAGTGTGGATCTGGCATTGCTGGAGGAGGGCTTTCATGTGGTATATTACGACCTGACTCATTTGTACGGAAGCCCCAGAGCTCTGGAACTGGGCACAGCCTTTTACAACTATGTAGTCAGACATTACGGGCTTTCTTCCAGGGTTACACTGGAAGGCTTCAGCAGGGGAGGGCTGTTTGTTTTTAACTGGGCGAATAAGAATGCTGGATATGTAGCATGTATTTATGCAGATGCCCCGGTATGCGATGTTTTTAGTTGGCCCGGCAGGAAAAATACGAACCTTTGGGCCGATTTACTAAGCGAATGGCAGTTGGCGGATGAACAAATGGCGCACTTTGAAGGTAACCCGATAGACAATCTGGAAGCAATAGCAAAAGCTAATATTCCCATTATAACAGTATGTGGCGATAGCGATGATGAAGTACCTTACGAGGAGAATATGGGTGTTTTGAAGAGCCGTTACGAAGCTTTAGGAGGAAAGATAGAGCTTATCCTGAAAAAAGGCGGGAAGCATCACCCACATAGTTTGAGTAATCCCCGGCCGATAGTGGACTTTATTATCAAGAATCAATGAAAGATGAAATATTGTTAATGGAGAAAGGCTTTTTTTATTAATTTTTTTATCATTTACATATACCGAATATTAAAATAGGAAGATAAAATAAAAGTGTATTTTTGCACAAAAAAATTATGGATTATATAGAAGTGAAATTTGCATGTACGCCAAACAATGATATTGTGAATAGCGTACTGTCGGCTACAATAGCAGAAATAGGGTTTGAAAGCTTCGTTGAAGACGAAAATGGCACAATAGCTTATATTCAGGGAGAAGTATTCAATGAAGAAAAGTTAAATGAGATTATACACGATCTTCCTGTCGATGCAGAAATAACTTATACATACAAGACTATAGAAGGGCGTAACTGGAATGAAGAATGGGAGAAGAATTATTTTCAACCATTGATTATAGACAATAAATGTATTATACAGAGTACATTCCACAATGTTCCGGCTACTTATGAGTATAATATTTTCATGGATCCTAAGATGGCATTCGGCACCGGGCACCATCAGACTACAGAACTGATGATTAGGGAAATACTGAAAGATGACTTTAACGGAAAGTCTGTACTCGATATGGGTACCGGTACTGCTATTCTGGCTATATTAGCTTCTATGCGGGGTGCAAACCCAATAACTGCTATAGATATAGACGAATGGGCTTATAATAATGCCATCGAGAATCTGGCATTGAATAAAGTGGATAATGTTACAGTTAAGATAGGAGGAGCAGACCTTCTGGGAGATCAGACCTTTGATGTTATTCTGGCAAATATCAATCGCAATATACTGTTGAATGATATTCATACCTACGTTTCTGTTCTTAACCCCGGTGGGTATTTATATATGAGTGGTTTTTACATCGAAGACATTAATGCAATTACAGATGAATGTAAGAAACATGGCCTGAAATTCTGTTATAACACAGAAAAAGACCATTGGGCTGCCGTAAAATATCAAAAAGAATAAGAGCCTGTTTAAATTTTAGCGAAAATTTTTATTACAGGTTCAGGTCAATAGTTCTTAGCAATTTTTTTATGCTCTTTTTACCGTATTTTTGGCTCCGCCGATTTTCAATTCCCTTTTTACTCTTGGTTTAGCCCGCTAATTAGCTCCGCTGACCGTTGGTTCGGCTAGCAAAAATGATAAAATCCATCTAAAAATAGCTATAAAAAAGATTTGCTATAAAATTTAAACAGACTCTTAGCTTTTCCGGCTCTTTATACTTTCTTTTAATGCGTTCCGGTAAAACTATTTTGTCGGATATTTTGTTGGATTTTCGGCTTATCCCTAAAAACAACAATCCTCTTAAATGACATAAGAGGAGGCTTCTGAATCGAAACCTCCTCTTATGTGTGAGTTAATTAGGTATTAGGCTTTAAGGTAAATAAAGATTGTTTGGTTATCGATACAAAGGAACGACATTTATGAGTCCTCGCCAAATAAAAAAACATATTATAAAACATATTTTTTATAAATTATGCTAACATATAAGTGCCTGTTTCCTCATTTTTTTAACAGATATTAGTATCATCCGCTTATTCGTATAACATTAATTAGCAACAAATATATCTGATTTATACAGTTTTACCTTTATTGTTCTAATTCATGTAATCCCACATTGGCAACTGGTTTGCTTTTTGTCCCAGACAAGCCCGGGCTTTGTCGTCCAAATATTTTTTATGAATTACCAACCGGAACATGTATTCGGTAAACCACTTGTCGGTAAATGTCAGATAACCTCTGTTGCCTGAACCTGCACCCCAGCTGTTTTCAAATTCCCATTTTACAGGTTGGTCACTTATATCAGTATCGCACCCGACAAGAGTCATTGCATGGCTTGAGCCGCTTTGACGAGTCAATATACGGGCTTTTTTGTCCATAGACAAATTTACGCCTAACAAAGATTCATAATCGTACATATCAGGATCCAGTATCCCCGACTCCCTGTTCATTTGTTTTCCTACATCACATGATGCGTACATGGCTTCATTGCTCCTGATAGAAGCTAAAGCTGCTTTTTTAATATCCTCGTTTGGCAGGTTCAGGTATATCCAGTTGATACCCTCTATTGCATTCTTATAATTTTGTATCTCATATAGCTGGTAATACTCACGGGTAGGGTCATTCATTATCATGATATAGTTATCGGGAGAATAATCCGAAGGGGTTATTTCCTTGTAAAACTGTTGAGGGGTATAATTGCTCAATTCCCTGATGCTTCCGTTTCTATCCTTGTACCTCCATGTAAATTGCTTTGGTGGTTCGCCCAAGCATAATGCAAGGATGCGGTACACATCTTTCAGAATAATCGTTTTTTCATCCCTCATATCTTGCGTTTTCTTACCTGACGCAGCCAGTTGGCGGAGCTTGTATCCGCCTGCGCGGAGCCTTTCATTCAACAGGCTAATCATTTGTCTTGTATTATTCGAATGCGCGGTTTCCGGCATTACTTCCTTAGGGACTACGCCATACTTCTCTCCCAGATTATAATAGAGATTCCATACACCTCCGTCACTTGTAGGCGATTTGAAAAGATATTCTATAGTCCGGTCGTCGAATGGGAGTTTAGTTGTATTAATAATATTTTCCAGAAATAAGTTCGCTTTTTCGAATATATCCCAGAAGTAAAGGTAGTTGTGGGAGAAATCAAATTCAGGTAGATTGTATTTTTCCATAATTGACGGACGCAGTACATTCATTGAGGTAAACATCCAGCAGCGTCCCGAACTTTTCTGGTCGGTAATGCCTTTCACATTTACCCTGTATTTGAAATAGTGGTCTGTCTTGCCTTGTAAATCACGGTTCAGCGCATTCGCTGTTATATTGGCATTTGTAGTCAGAATGTTTTGGATAGCTTTGGTGGAGGCGTCTTTTTCAAAACTTGATTGAATTTCCTGAAGCTCCTTATCTGTGATCGCTTGAGCCGAAGCAGCAAGGCAAAGGCATAATAATGCTCCGGTAAATAGTTGTTTTTTCATGAATCGTTACTTTTATATAAATACGTATTTTACAAAAGTAACGATTCCTGGGAATATTAGCTTTCTGTATCAATTATATAAATATTTGTTTAACATAATTACTATTCTTCATCAAAGACTTTTATCTTTGCATCGTTTAAGAAAAAATATCAGTTAGAATGACATCAGAAATGCCGCAAGTCTACTCCAAACAAAGAATACGTTATGCCGTATTATCATTGTTTATAGCACAAGGTTTATGTTTTGCCAGTTGGGCCAGCCGCTTACCGGATATCAAAAAAGACTTTAATGTAGAAAGCTATTTACATTATGGTCTCCTAATGTTTTTACTTCCTATAGGTAAATTTGTGGCAATCCCCATAGTCGGCTTTTTATTACAGCGCATAGGCAGTAAAAAAACAGTACTGATAAGTATTGTGGGATACGCACTATCTTTATTCGTGGTTAGTGTCGTACCCGGAATCACGGGTTTAGGTATTACACTGTTCTTGTTCGGTACTTTTTGGAATATGACAGATATTTCGTTGAATACGCAGGCAATAGAGGTTGAGCGTATTTATGGAAAGCCTATAATAGCTACATTCCATGCCAGCTGGAGCCTGGCTGCCTGTGTTGGGGCTGTTATTGGTTATACGATGATAAACCTGAACGTTATTACATTCTATCACTTTTTGGCGATGGCCGCTATTGCTATATTGATAATCATATTGAACTATAAATACTTGCAAGAGCCCACTGTAGTAAAAGAACCGAAAAAAGTAAAGGCGGAAGAATCTTCGGTAAGATCGAAAGGATTACGTATGCCTGAGACATTACTTATCCAACTGGGCTTGGTATGGCTGTTGGCTCTTATCGTTGAAAATACGATGTTTGAATGGAGCGATGTCTATTTTCAGTCTGTAATAAAAGCGCCTGAATCATTACAGGTCGGTTTCCTTGTATTCATGGTAATGATGTTTGCCGGACGTATGCTTACTAACTTTGCTTACACAATATGGCAAAAGAAGACCGTGTTGCAGATAGCAGGGGGGCTTATTTTCGCCGGTTTCATTACTTCATCCCTTTTCATCGGTTATTCCGATACTATGATAGTTCAGGTTATTATCACATCTGTTGGTTTTATGCTTATAGGATTAGGAATATCCTGTGTGGTGCCTACAATCTATAGTATAGTAGGCGATAAGGCTAAAACACCTGTAGGGACGGCACTGACAATAATGTCGAGTATTAGCTTTGTTGGGCCGTTTGTATCTCCGCTTCTGGTGGGTGCGGTTTCTGATGCATACGGGCCTAAATGGGCTTATCTGGTAGTAAGCCTTGTCGGATTATGTATTATAGCGGCAGTATCTTTTGGGCGGTCTTTAAAAAAGTAAGCATTATTATTAAATAACAAGAAGAGGGTGTGTCAAAAGTAAAATTTACTCTCTGAGAATTGAGTATTTGAAATCGGTCTCAGATACAGATTCGAAGAAAAAACGCTAAAAAAGGGTGTGTTCAGACTTTTGACACACCCTCTTCTTCATTTATGCAGAGTATTATTATATTTCAGGTATTATTTGTTCAGCTGTTCTTATTCTGTTTTCCACATCCTCTTTTGTCCCATTGAAAGGGCCTGAACCTTCTATTTTTATTGTTGCCATAGCCGCTGCAAACTTTCCGGCTTCTTCTATGCCTGCGCCTTTCGCTCTTTTGTATAGATAACCTGTAACATAGGTATCGCCACACCCGGTGGCATCAACAACCTCGTTGGGTTTGTAAGCGGGTATCTTATAATAATCCTTTCCATCATAGATGATTGAGCCCAGACTGCCTAAAGTAACAAGTACTTCCTTTACTCCCCAGTAGTGCAATTGCTGCGCGGCTTGTTTTATGTCTTTCATACCTGTAAGTACTTCCATTTCCAGATCATTCACTTTCAGTATATCGACATATTTAAGTGTTTCTATTTTATTCTCCCAATCTATCGGGTAAACATTCTGTTCTCTTACTTCCCTTAAATACCCTTGAGAGTCTATGGCAATCATTCCTTTTGTCGAAAGATATTCGACTAATTCTAACGGAAAGTCATCGGCAAGCAAAGCTCCCAGTAAAAATATACCAGCATCTACATTTTTGAGCGAATCTACCGAAAAAGGATCGGCTTTTGCTAAAACGCGTTGAGTACGGTTATTTTGATTTTCCTCATAGATGTTCTCGAAATAAACGGAATGTTTACTTGGTACCACATGTACATCCACATGCTTCGACCGTAGATCGTCCACTACGTCCATCTCAGACTGCGCAAGTGATGTGACAAGTGTATAATCTATATCATCGAAGTGACGAATGGCGTGTGATGTATAAAAAGCTGTGCCGCCGGGCATATGTACAGTACTTCTGGGTGTAACCACTTTGTCTAAAGTAATGTGCCCGATACAACAAAGGTCATGTTTTTGCATTATCTAATTTTTTTTTGAAATGCAAAAATAGTAAATTAACCAATATAAAAAGGTTTGTTACTTTGACAAAGTTATAATGATATATTGTTTCATGTGGGCAATTACCCCAAAATGCAATATATTAAAGGGCGTTAATAATGCGAATCAAGGGTTAAATATGCTATTTTTGTCCCTTTAGGGACTGAATGTTGGTAGAAAGATGCTTTAACCTGTCTATTACGTGCCGTCAGGTACGCAATATGTGCATAATAATTCACGTTTTGTACCTGACGGCACAAAAAAACGAATTTCATTCATGTTTCTACCAATACGATGTGCCTGACGGCACATTTAACCCTTGATTCGCATTAATAATATTACATGAGGCTATATAATAATATTTCTTAGCCTTCCTTTTGACCAAAGTTCCAAAAGTAAAAACAAGCCCGGGAGGGTGCGTTAGAATAAGACGTAATTTTATTTTTTCACAAAAGATAGATTTTATGTAAATATTAAAATCTGATTATTTTTGCATTTATTCATACTTTTTTCCTTTCTTTGTTATTCGTTCAAATATTGAGAAACTGTTTAAATTTTATACGAATATTTTATTATACCTTTTTCTTCGTTCATTTTTAGGCTGTTTTCGGCTGTTTTTTCCTTTCTCTCAACTCAAATAGCCCGCTATTATCGTTTCAAGAAAGAAAAAAACATCTCTAAAACATCTCTAAAAATTGGAACGAATAAAATTTAAACAGTTTCTGAATTTGAATAAAGTTTACACACAATAATAGAGATGATAAAATATTTGTACATAACATTAGGCTTAATATCGTTAGGCCTGGGATTGTTGGGGATTGTAACTCCCGGACTGCCTACTACTCCTTTTATCCTCCTCACAGGTGTATTGTTTGCTAAAAGTTCGCCCTACCTTCATCAGAAGTTGATGGATCACAAATTGACAGGACGTTATATCCGCCAGGTTAATGAAGGGTTTAGTATAAAAGGTTTGCTTATTTCCCTTGCCATTATGTGGTGTATGATATGCTTAACTATTTTTACGGTATTCACGAACAATGAGGTAATGCAATACGTTATGTTTGTGTTGGGTGCCATCGGTACTGTCGCACAGATAATCGTCCTGCGGAAAAAGAAAAGACGGGTTAGACTATTACTACCCGTAGAAAATGAGGACGACGGAGACAGGGGCAGCTTGAAAGCCTCTTGAAAACAATAAAAGCGATATGTTTTATGTTATAAAATATAGATGTTATATTTTGTTATTTTATGATAATTCTTTTCCTTTGTATAAGAGGGCTATTTAAAGACAGAAAATAATCTAGTGTAATATGGAGAACAATAATGATCAGAATAATCAGATACAAATAGAATTACCGGAAGATATAGCTCAGGGGATTTACTCAAATCTAGCTATCATAGCCCATTCTTCATCAGAGTTTGTTATTGATTTTGTACGTATTTTGCCAGGAATGCCTAAAGCAAAGGTGCAGTCGCGCATTGTGATTACGCCGGAACATGCCAAGCGGTTATTATATGCCTTAAATGATAATATAAACCGGTTTGAGTCTCAAAATGGAACTATTCAGGTGGATAATCAGCCTCCGGGCTTTCTCCCACCTATCAATGGGCCGATAGGCGAGGCTTAAATCCGGGTATTTATTTACTAAATAAACGCAAGATATATGAAAATTGGAATTCCTAAAGAGCTGAAAGCTTTCGAAAATCGCGTTGCTGTTACACCTGCCGGTGTACATGAGTTAGTAGTGTGTGGGCATGAAGTATGTGTCGAGACCGGAGCCGGACTGGGCAGTGGCTTTTCCGATGCGGATTATATAGCCACAGGGGCTAATATTTTATCGTCTATGGAAGAAGTGTATGCCACTTCTGATATGATAGTGAAAGTAAAAGAACCAATTCAACAGGAGTACCATCTTATTAGAGAAAATCAAATTGTATTTACATATTTCCACTTTGCATCCAGTCTTGAATTAACTGAGGCTATGATGAAAAGTGGAGCTATATGCATTGCATACGAAACAGTGGAGCTGCCTGACCGCTCATTGCCATTACTTGTACCGATGAGCGAAGTCGCCGGACGTATGGCGATACAGGAAGGCGCCCGTTTTTTAGAAAAACCACATTTAGGAAAAGGCGTCTTACTTGGCGGTGTGCCCGGAGTAAAGCCTGCCCATGTGATAGTGATAGGTGGCGGAATAGTAGGCGCCCAATCAGCTAAGATAGCTGCCGGGATGGGTGCACGCGTTACTATATTGGACAAAAGCTTGCCCCGCCTTCGCTACCTGAGCGATGTGATGCCGGCTAACGTTTCTACACGGTACTCAGATACCCATACGATCAAGGAACTGATAAAAGATGCCGACCTCATTGTCGGCTCCGTACTGATTGCCGGAGATAAAGCCCCTCAGGTAATTTCGAGGAATATGCTGAAAGATATGCAACCGGGAACCGTAATGGTTGACGTAGCTATCGATCAGGGAGGTTGTTTTGAAACATCAAAACCTACGACGCATTTAGACCCTGTATTTGTTATCGATGATGTTGTACATTATTGTGTTGCCAACATACCGGGCGCAGTGCCGATGACCTCTACCCTGGCGTTGACTAACGCCACCCTGCCTTATGCCTTGAGCCTTGCCAATATGGGTTGGGAAGCCGCATGCCGCGAATATAAAGACCTGCGCAAGGGTTTAAATATAGTGAAAGGAGATATCGTTTATAAAGCCGTGGCGCATACCTTCGGGCTGGAATATAAAGAATATCAATTTTAAGAAGACAGACAAATATAAATAGAGCCTTGCCGGAATTCATATTTTCGTACTTATTAGATGAGTAAGAGAATATGAACCCCGGCAATATACTGTTGATAAATCAAATAGAATCCTCATATATTTACTAATATAAAATTATTTTTTATGGAACTACTAAATGCATCGTTAATAGACTGGTCTAGAGCCCAGTTTGCTATGACAGCAATGTATCACTGGTTGTTTGTTCCCCTTACTTTGGGTTTGGGGGTCATCATGGCAATCATGGAGACAATGTATGTGCGTACAGGTAACGAACAGTGGAAGAAAACAGCGAAATTCTGGATGGTTATTTTCGGTATCAACTTCGCTATCGGGGTTGCGACAGGGCTTATCATGGAATTTCAGTTTGGTACCAACTGGTCAAACTATAGCTGGTTTGTAGGCGATATCTTTGGAGCGCCGTTAGCCATTGAGGCTATTGTGGCATTCTTTATGGAAGCAACGTTTATTTCCATCATGTTTTTCGGATGGAAGCGTGTAAGCAAAGGTTTTCACCTTGCCGCTACATGGTTGACTATAGCAGGAGCGACAATCTCCGCTGTATGGATTCTGGTAGCTAACTCATGGATGCAATTCCCTGTAGGTATGGAATTCAACCCGGACACTACACGTAACGAGATGGTTGATTTCTGGGCTGTAGCTTTATCTCCTGTAGCCATCAACAAATTCTTCCACACAGTGCTATCCAGCTGGATTCTGGGTGCTGTATTTGTGGTGGGCGTATCTGCATGGTATATGCTCAGGAAGAGAGATACCGAATTTGCCGCACAAAGCATGAAAGTAGCTACTACATTTGGTCTGGTAGCATCACTGCTTACCGTATATACAGGACACGGTTCGGCCGTACAGGTTGCCGAAAAACAACCGATGAAACTGGCTGTAATGGAAGGGCTTTACGAAGGAGGTACAAACGAAGGACTTATCATCTTCGGTATGCCTAATCCTTCAAAAGAATCATACAATGATGGGAAAGACGCGTTCTTATTCCCTCCTATCAAATTCCCGGGAGGACTGTCGTTAATCGCCTTCTACGATACGGATGCATACGTACCGGGTATCAAAGATATCATAGACGGAGGATATACAAAACCGGACGGGACAACAGCATTGTCATTCGCCGAAATGCAATCGAGAGGGAAAATAGCTATTCAGGCATTAGCTGACTATAAGAAAGCTAACAAGGCTGGAGACCCGGCTTCTGCTGCTCAATATAAGGAGACGCTGAAAACAAACTTTGCCTATTTCGGGTACGGGTATCTGGATGGGCCGGAACAACTGGTTCCGGGGCTGACTAAGACAATATACTGGAGTTTCCACATCATGGTATATCTGGGTGGATACTTTATAGCGTTATTCCTTCTGATGGTATTCTTAGTATATCGTAAAAAAGACTTGGGTAAGATGAAATGGCTTTTGTGGATTTGTATATGGACTATACCATTAGTGTATATCGCATCGCAGGCCGGATGGTTAGTTGCCGAAGTTGGCCGCCAGCCTTGGGCTATACAGGATGTATTGCCGTTGCAGGCTGCGGTGTCGGCAGTGTCAACCCAATCTGTAGTCATAACCTTCTGTCTGTTCCTTGCTTTGTTCACTGCTTTGCTTATCGCGGAGATTCGTATTATGCTGAATCAAATAAAAAAAGGTCCGGAAGGCTCACACTAATTAAGATTTAAAGATTTAATAATTTAAAGATTTCGGGATTAACTCAGGAGATCTATAAAAAGATATAATTATGGATTATTCATTTTTACAACATTATTGGTGGTTCCTTATATGCCTGATCGGGGGGATATTCGCTTTCCTTCTGTTCGTTCAGGGTGGACAAACAATGCTTTTCTCGTTGGCTAAAGAGGAAAAGGAACGCATGATATTGGTCAATGCGCTGGGCCGTAAATGGGAATATACCTTTACTACGCTTGTTACATTCGGCGGTGCATTATTCGCATCTTTCCCATTATTCTATTCCACCAGCTTCGGTGGCGCATACTGGGTATGGATGGCTATTTTGTTCTGCTTTGTAATACAGGCGGTATCATACGAATACCAATCTAAGCCGGGTAACCTGTTTGGACGCAAAACATATCAATCATTCCTGTTTATCAACGGGCTGCTGGGTACGTTCCTTGTAGGTGCAGCGCTGGCTACATTTTTTACAGGATCGGATTTTACGGTGAACAAAGGCAATATGACAGACATAATCAACCCCGTTATCAGCCGCTGGGGTACAGAATGGCACGGGCTGGAAGCTCTGGCTGAGCCTCGTTGCTGGCTGCTTGGCCTTACAGTATTCTTCCTTGCACGTACACTGGCTTGTTTGTTTTTTATCAACCGTCTGCAAGATGAGACACTGGTGGCACGTTCGCGTAAATTCTTACTATATAACGCTGTTTCGTTTGTGGTATTCTTCCTTGCATTCGTTATCTGGACATGTCTGGCTAAAGGCTTCGCTGTGAATCCGCAAACAAACGAGGTATTCCTTCAACAGTATAAATATTTCTTCAACCTGATAGAAATGCCTATCGTAGGTATCGTATTTGTAGTAGGAGTTCTTCTGGTATTGTTTGGCATCGGTAAATCTTTGCTGAGCAAGGAATATCGTTGTGGCATCTGGTTTACAGGTGTAGGTACAGTGCTTACAGTATGTATGCTGTTGCTTATCACAGGGTTCAACAATACAGCTTATTATCCGTCTGCAACAGACCTTCAAAGTTCATTGACTATACAGAATTCATCATCCAGTGAGTTTACCCTTACAGTGATGAGCGTGGTTTCTTTATTAGTTCCCATCGTACTGGGATATATTATCTACGCATGGTATTCATTGGAAAAGAAACCTTTCGATGCAAAAGACCTGAAAGACGATGGACATGTATATTAATTGAAATATAACGATTTAGATAAAAGAGGTGCCAATGGGTACCTCTTTTTTATTTTGGGAATAATGAATGCTTTCAAATTACTACTGATGCATCAGGTGCAAATATACACAACATTTGTTAATTTAACGTGAGTTCGAAATAAGGAACTACCATATTGCTAGCTGATTCTCCTCAATAACATCAACTCTGATAGATGGCTTCTTAGGCAAGAATAATATAAGCCAATAATCCTGCGATCAGATTTGTGAGGAAGTTTGCAAAGGATCGATGCCTTGTATGCTCTATTTGGCAGATATTTTTGAGTTCATCGTTAACAGATTCTATATATGTTTGCTTACATAAAACAAATAATACGGTCAATAGCCAGCATAAGGTTTTGCTTTTGGGGCAAAAGATTGAATATAAGCATAGCTATAAGATTCAGATTCAGATTAAATTCAAATGAGGCTATAAAACGTTGAAGCCCGGCGTATCTTCTTTAGTTTTTTCATTACACGGTTAATAACTAATCGATAGGAGAATCAATCCCTATAAAATTATAAATTAAACTCTACACTGACAAACAGATACTGATCCGATTTAGAACGATCCGGATTACTATTCCTGAAATTAGGAGCGATTTTAAGCTGCTTTACAGGCTGGAATTCAATGCCTATCATCATCAACTGGCCATCGAGGCTATTCCACGGCGCAGTAAAATTGTCCGGAGTAGAGGAATCAACTAAATCGTAACGGGTAAAAGCCCGCCATTTAGGCGCAAACTTGACCGATGTATAAAAAGAATACCCGTAATAGTCCTTTTTCTCTATAAATCCTTTGTTGAACACCCTGTTGTATTCCGTGCCGAAAGAAATCCGTGCATTCTGATAACCGGCAAACAATGCCAATGTGTACTGGTTTTTATAATTCGCATCGGTAACGCTTTCGGGCAAGGCATCCCGCAAATCCTCACTTTCGTTATAGATATCCCCATATATACGGAATATGGTATTTTCCATAGGATAAAGGCTTAGTCCGGCAGCATAACGCATGCTGTTGTCCTTTTTTATCTTTTTATTACCTTCCCCGTTTGTAAGGCTGATATCAGCAGAGAGATACGGACTGAATGTATAAGCAGCCGTTATGCCTAAGTCTACACTAGGTCCCATTTTGTTAAGATCCTGAAACGATTTCATTACATACCGGTGCATCCAGTACGTTTCCTGAACACTAAATTCCATCAGCCCGATCAATCCGGCGCTAATATTAAAACCTTTATCATTCCAGCTCACAAAGGCATTACGCAGATACACCTCAAGCCCGTCGGACGATGTTTTTCCCGCTGCGCCGTCTATTACCACCTGCGCCTGCAATGTCGGTGTGAATTTGTAATTATAGCCTAACAGGGCGCGGGTTATATCAAACCCCGATTTGTCGTCTTCACCAAAGCCTTTACTGTAATCAAAAAAACTACGGGCTATAATCTTACCGGAAGGCTTAAACGCCAGTGAATCCTGCGCATAAGATGAACTAATCGCCAACAGGAAAATCAAAGTGGAAATGAAATAATATCGCTTCATATTTATGTTATTAATATGAATGCAAAATAAGTTGTAATTATTTGAAAATAGAATCGTTATGCCATTAAGGTTTGGTTAAGATAATGTAACAGAATAATAATGAGCCACCTGAAAGTATCAGATGGCTCATTATAACAGTATATCAACTTATTTTTTCGGATTCATAATTACCTCTATATGGTTGCCCTGAGATACAAGTTGTTTTGTCAACGCCTTGATATCATCCTTCGTAAGCGCGTTTACCAATGAAAGATAATTAGAATGGTTATCCTCTCCATAGAAATACTTAGAGCTTAAGATACCCAGCCAGTAGCCGTTTTGTTTCTCGTCTTCCTGGAATTTCTTTACCATATACTCTTTCACTTTGAGGAAATCCGCGTCTTCCGGCCCGTTTTCAGCAATCTTGTTCACTTCGCGGCTGATGATCGGAGTTATCGTAGCCACCCTATCAGGATCGGTATCGAAGAACATCTGCAATGAAGTCTGGCCTTCGGGGATACGTCCCAGAGAAGCACGGGTTCCTACACCGTAAGTTCCACCGGCCTCTTCCCTTACTGTACGCACATACACGATGTCCAATATCTGTTTCAATGCGGATAAGGCTATCTGATTTTTTTGTTCATAAGCCAACGTTCCGCTATATAATTCAAAGGCTGAAGTTTTCGGAGTTTTCATTTCCTGTTCGAAAATGTTTTCGAATTTCCCTTTTCTTATATTTGTATCCACATCTTTATATTTAGCATCTTTATTTCCTGAAGGAAGAGACGCCAGATATTGTTCTACCAATGGTTTTAATGTACCTTCATCTACTGTACCTACAAAACTGAACACAAAAGAACCCGGATTAGCATAGATTTCTTTATAAATTTCCAGAATACGGTCATAATTCAATTTCTCCGCATCTTCCAGCATCATTACCTGCATGCGGGGGTTATCTCCATACATGGCTTTTGTCCTGTTTATATTCATTATAAATGATGGCTCGGAAGTCAGGTTCTTCAACTGGTTCTTTATCAGATCCATGATATTTGAATACGCGCCTTCATCTTTTCTCGGAGCGGTAAAATACAGGTAAGTAAGCTGGAGCAATGTTTCCATATCCTTGATATTCGAAGAACCGCTGAAACCCTGTGTATATGTAGAAATATTATTGCTCACACTTGCCGATTTTCCGGCCAGTACTTTTTTCAGGTCTGTAGAACTAAAGTTGCCGATACCGCCTACAGATGGAATCATAGATGCCATACTCGCATTGTATATATCCGCGTCTGCGATAATAGATGTACCGCCATACGCCTGGGCTGACATCATTATTTCATCATCTTTGAAATCGGTATTTTTGATAACAACTTTCATTCCGTTCGATAAGGTCCAGATTGTTGTACCCAGTGTTTCATCCTTTTCTGTTTTCACTACAGAACCGGCTTTTGGCAGTTCGCTTACAAGCGGCTCATTGGATACGGTTTCTTCATAAGGAGTAATATTTTCGGCTTCCACAGTCTTGAATACATTCAGCAGTTCTGCTTCGGTAGGATATGTAATACCATCTTTTTCGGGTCCGGTAACGGTAATGATGATATTCTTATTTCCAATCAATTGTTTTGCTACAGAATTAATAGCCTGCGCATTAATAAACGGAGCAAACTTCTTAATGAAATTATATTCATACTCGATGCCCGGTATTCCTTCATTATCGCTGAAGCTTCTTACATATTCCTGCACATATCTGTTATTCAACTCCTTGTTACGGTTGTTGTACATATTTTCGTACTGTTCAAGCAAGTTGGCTTTCGCTCTCTCTACTTCTGCTTCTGTAAAGCCGAAACGGCTAATCCGTTCGTTTTCCCTGACTAAGCTTGCTAAGGTCTCATCTATCTTCCCTTCTTTGCTAAGGGCGATAGTAGTCCATGCATCTTTTGTTTTCGAAACGAAGAACTCTCCGTCATAGGCATAAGACGCGGCAAAAGGAGCATCCGCTTTTTGAGTGATCTCATTCAAGCGGTCGGAGAGCATTCTTGATGCAAGGCTCTTAATCATAGAGATAACCAGTCCGTCCTGAGTCTGTTTCAGTTCGGCAGGCACTATGTCATGCTTGATATATAAAGTAACCTGTGTTCTTACAGCTTCCGGGTCTGTGATTACAGATACGATAGGCTGTTCATTGTCTGGAACAGGGAAATAAACTCTTTCGGCAGCATTCACAGGCTGTGGTATGTCTGACCACATATTCTTTATCTTGGCCTCTACCTCGTCCACATTGATGTCTCCTACGATGATTATACCTTGAAGGTCAGGTCTGTACCATGTGTGGTAATAATCACGAAGTACCTGATAAGGGAAATTCTCTACAATCTCCATTTTACCGATCGGCATACGATCGGCATACTTACTTCCTTCGAAGATAACCGGTAACTGTTTGTCCCAAATGCGGTATTGCGCACCTGAGCGTGTACGCCATTCTTCTTTAATAACAAGCCTTTCTTCATCTATCTGCTCGTCTTTCAGGGCGATAAAACCAGACCAGTCGTGTAATACCAATAAGCAGGAATCTATAATGGCATCCCTTACCACAGGAACATCATTCAGATTATACACCGTTTCGTCAAAAGATGTATAAGCGTTTACATTCGCACCGAACTTAACGCCTATCGATTCCAGGTAATTCAACATGGTCTTTTTTCCCGGATAATTTTTTGTTCCGTTAAAAGCCATGTGTTCAAGAAAGTGCGCTAAACCTGCCTGGTTGTCTTCTTCCTGCATGGAACCAACCTTCTGGGCGATATAAAAATCCGCCCTTTTTTCAGGATAAGCATTATGCCGGATATAATAGGTCAGCCCATTATCCAGTTTTCCGTACCTTACCTGAGGGTCTACAGGTAATTTTTCCATAGTTTGTGCTTTCGCCAACCCAACTATAGCCAATAAAGCAATAATAAGAATCGATTTCCTCATATTATAAATATTAAAGTGTTAATTCAATGTAAGTTTAACCACAACAGCCTTATGATCGGAAACAAATGTTCCGTTGAGCGTATCCGGCAATACCGCATACTCCTGAATTTTTACATCCTTACTTACAAACACATAGTCGATTAACGGCCGTTTATCTTCCGGCAATCTCCCGAAGTCATGAAAAGTCCAGTCTGTACCCGTTTTTGTTGCAGCAATAGTCTTGGCGTCCACCAGATAATCCGGTTTTGACGTATCTGTGATATTTTTAATAGCTTCCGAGTCTGGAATATCGTTAAAGTCTCCTGTTAATACTACAGGCAACCCTTTACCTAATTCCGCAGCTTTTTTCATTAACAGGATTCCTCCTTCTTTACGCGCAGTTACCCCGTCATTATCCAGATGTGTATTTATAGCAAAGATCTGTTTACCTGTGTTTTTATCTTCTAATATAGCCCATGTCGCCACACGTATATATGAAGCATCCCAACCTTTAGAACCGGCTACTTCGGGCGTTTCGCTTACCCAGAAAGTACCGGATTCGATTTCCGTAAACTTATCTTTTTTATAAAACAACGGGCTGAATTCGCCCTTATCTTTACCATCTTCTCTCCCAACGCCTACTTCTGCATATTCGGGCAACCGTTCTTTCAAATCATTCAACTGGTTTACAAGCACCTCCTGCATCCCCAGAATATCCACGTCATTCATTTGTATCATCTGGGCTGCATTGTCTTTCCTGTATTGCCAGCTATTGAGACTATCACTGGCAACATCAAGACGTATATTGAAAGTCATCACATTCAAGTCGAAAGGTTTTGTATTACATGAAGAAATAACTAATAAAGGAATAAATAATAAGTAAATTAACTTTTTCATTATAAATACATTTGTTAAATGAGACAAGGTATAGAGTTGTTGCCTCACTTTATTATTAGATAAAATTTATATAAATAAATCACACAACTTAGGCAGAAAAATTATAGCACCACAAACAACAGAAATAACAGATGCTACAAAAACCGCAGCCGCAGCAAGATCCTTGACCTTTTTTATCATTTCGTGCCATTGCGGCGATATATAATCGCACAGGTTTTCTATCGCTGAGTTCATTATTTCCAGGCTAAAAACCATTCCAATAAGGATACATATTACCAGCCATTCGGTATTTGAGATTTTCAATAGAAATCCGGCAATAACAACAGCTACAACGATAGCTGTATGGATACGGGAGTTATGTTCTTCCGAAAACAGTATTCTTAATCCATTAAGGGCGTATAAAGCCGATTTTGAACGTTTTTTGAAAGAAAATTTCTCCGTTCCTTTTTTGTTCATCCCAGGCAAATTTTAAATTGGAATATAATAAAATGCTAATTTAATAACAAAAAATAAGATTAATGTAAACTATCTCTTTGTTTTTGATGAAAAGCCGGCAGCTTTTATTTGTTTCTGATTGTTAGTTTCTGTAATTTTGAGTAATAAAAATCAAATGACATGAAAAAATATATCTTACTATTATCTATCTTATTGGGAGCGGTTTCCTGTAATATAAGCAATCAATATACCCTCGATAAAATGGGAGAATCGGCAAGGCAGCACATTAAATACAGGGATATTGATAATAACACAATCACGAAAATTGAACATTTTCAACCGGTCTCTTATACAAAGCTCTCTAAAGAAGAGCGTAAAAGTGAGGATGAAGTATACCTCTGCAAAATATATATGCAGGGAACATGGGCTTATGCAAACAGTTTCAGGATATTCAATATTAATGATACTATCAACTGCTATTTTGACAAGGACTACAAAGTGGTAAGAATGGATGAGAATAAGGAAACAGGGAATTAGGTTTCCTCTCTTATATACGTAAAACAACATATCCTCTTACCTTCATTTTAGATTGCAAAAATATCCTGTTTTTGTATATCTGATAGATTATTGAATTATTTCATGTAATTTTGTAATAAATTATCTCATTACAATTATCAATGAATACATTCGGAAACATATTCAGGCTAACATCTTACGGCGAGTCTCACGGTGCCGCTATAGGCGGAGTTATAGACGGTTGCCCTGCAGGCATAACTGTTGATATGGACTTCATACAAAAAGAACTCAACCGCCGCCGTCCCGGACAATCGAAAATAACCACCCCGCGCAAAGAATCGGATGAAGTGGAATTCTTGTCGGGCATATATGAAGGTAAAACCACCGGAACCCCTATTGGATTCATTATCCGAAACAACAACCAGCATTCGTCCGACTATGACAACATGAAGGATATCTACCGTCCTTCCCATGCTGATTATACATACTCCCAAAAGTACGGGATACGCGACCACAGAGGCGGAGGACGTTCTTCTGCCCGTGAAACCATAGCCCGCTGTGTAGGGGGTGCTTTAGCCAAACTGGTTCTTAAACAACTAAATATAGAGGTCACCTCTTACACTTCGCAGGTAGGGCACATCAAGCTGGAAAAACTATACACCGGATATGACCTCTCACTGATAGAGTCGACTCCGGTACGCTGCCCCGATCTCCAAAAAGCGGCCGAAATGATAGAACTCATCGAGGAAGTTAAGTCGAAAGGCGACACTATTGGCGGTGTTGTTACTTGTGTAATCAAGGGCACGCCTGTGGGATTAGGTGAGCCGGTTTTTGGCAAACTACATGCGGCTCTGGGGAATGCGATGCTAGGGATAAACGCCGTGAAAGGATTCGAATATGGCGATGGATTCGATGTTAACCACAGAGGCTCTGAAGTAAATGATGTATTCTACAATGATAACGGTAAAATAGAAACCCGTACAAACCATTCAGGTGGAATACAAGGCGGGATATCGAATGGGCAGGACATTTACTTCCGTGTGGCGTTCAAGCCTGTAGCAACTATCCTGATGCATCAGGATACCGTGAATGCCGACGGCGAGAATACGGATCTGAAAGCCCGCGGACGACACGACGCCTGCGTATTGCCACGAGCTGTACCCATAGTGGAAGCTATGGCAGCTATGACTATTGTGGATTACTATTTACTAAGTAAAACAAATAAGGCCTTCTTATAGGGCAGCGTGAGAATGGATGCCTCAGCTAGGGAATTCATTCTCATCATCATCGTATAGGCCGTTCAGTTCAACTGACAGGCTATCCAGTTCTTTTATCCATAGATCCATAATTTCCTTTGGGGTATCCTTAGGAGCATTATCTATTCTGGTCTTTGCTATTTCCAGTTCTTTTTCAAGTTCGCTTCTCCTGCTCATGTTTAATTTGCTTTTTGATTATATCAAATTAACAATGAACAGGCGGAAATGTTTAGATATCAAACAAAAGGACTATCCAATGGGCTTATGAGGTTTCAAGCCTTTTACAAGATGCGTAATAGATAATAAAGGACTATGCAACAGCATCCTTGGCCCTGAATACCGCATAACCTCCTTTACGCGCTCTTTCATTTCGGGGCTGTAACAATGGACTGTACATTTCTGGCATGTGGGCTTATCCTCTCCGTATACGCATTTCGAGAGCCTTCTCTGGGCATACTTGTTCAGCTCGGCACATGAAGTGCACAGCGCATGACTTGTACCATGTTTTGCTTTGCAGTACAAGTGGATCATTTTCCCGATAGTCTTTTTCTCAATAGTGTTCATTCTTCTATAAAGTCAGTATCTGTCATACGCTCCGGATTAGAAAACAAGACCATTCCCGTTCTCATCTTCTTGAAACCGAACTTCTGATAAAACGCTTCTTTTCCGGGCGACGCATATAATATAAAATTACAATCCGGCGTCGTATCCATCAAACGTTTCACGATTTCCCAGCCTATCCTCCGGCCCTGATATGCCGGTTCAACGGCGATATCGTATATAGCCGACTGGCGCACCCCATCAGAAATAATACGCCCAAAACCGATAAGTTCAGCATCGTCAAAGACAAATATAACCGAATAACTGGCATTAAATGAAACCTTGTGCGTAGCCGCATCGGCAAAGCCCATTCCTACCCTTTTTAGTAATGAAGGCACCTTCTCCCAAGGAATATTTTCGCAATTATCCTGATATATAAGATTCATAGATTCTTATTCAAAATTAAAGACAAGCGATATCATACGCGTTTTCCCCGATGAAATCGCCTGTGTGTATTTCAACATATCCGGATCTGATAAGTCAGACCTGTCTTTATTCACAACATCAGCCAAACCAAAGGAGAATTTCAGTTCGGGACACAACTTAAATAACGGCAGGTATATATTGCACCCTACACCAATCTCCAAGCCATAGTCCATCGACTTGAAACTCAACACATCATCTTTTTTCTGACCTATATTAACCGCGGCATAAGCCCCTGCTAACAGATAAGGCCTGAAATTGCCCGTACGCTCAGGGCTAAACTTCAGATAGAGCGGTATGGTCAGATAATTGCTCCTCAGTGCCGATTCGTATTCTTCACCCGAAGACTGCTCCTTAAAAACAAACCGTCTTTCTCCAAAATGCAGTGATGGAGCCAAACGCAGGTTCATATACTGGTTTAAGTACCTGTCGCCTATCATACCTACGCTAAACCCTACAGAATAGGATGGAATCTCGGTAAACCATACCTCGTCATTCGCTCCCACATATCCGGTGTGGGACATAATCAGATCCTGTGTATGAAAACCCACCATGAATCCTAAGTGATACATCTTCTGGTCGGCAAAAGGCTGATTCTGGGGCTTACGTACCTGTGCCTGTAGATTCATACAAACAACACAGGCTGACAGTAAGAGAAATATTAATAAGTTGTTCTGTTTCAAAATAGCTGTTTTTTTATTCTAATAACGTAATTTATTGTTAGTTATTGTAAGTATAACATTACTTAGAAAGCTTAAAAATAGCAGAATATTAACATTTTTTACCCGCAACAGAAAACAATCATAAGGCATTATTTATCAACAAAATACATTTTTCTCATTTAAGACATAATAGATAAAAACAATATAAATATCTATAATATCTAACAGCATCTGTTTTGGATAAAGAAAAAACTCGTTATATTTGCCGAATCAAAGTTAGTAATAATATTAAAAACAAAAAATCATGGCTTACGTAATTAACGAAGATTGTATTGCTTGTGGTACTTGTATCGATGAGTGTCCTGTAAACGCAATTTCAGAAGGCGATATCTATAAAATCGACCCAGACACTTGTACAGATTGTGGTACTTGCGCTGACGCTTGTCCAACTGAAGCAATTCATCCTGCTTAATTAATTTATCAGGATTATAAAATATAAAGGAAGCTATATGCTTCCTTTTTTATTTTCAGGCCGTAAAAGTAACAAATACCATAGTCTTAATAAATAATTACTTATGACAAAAAAGTGACAATTGAAAATCAGCAGAGCGAAGCGGAGCCAAATGTGACACCTTTTTCGTGTGTTTTTAATGTTACCTTTTTTACTATTATAATTCATTAAACAGACTCTTATATAAGATAAATTTTATTTAAAATAAATTTTATTTAAAACGATGCCAGCTACCGCCATTATATACCTCATATCCCTGCTGTTGAAGAATATATGTAGCACGGCTACTGCGCATACCGCTCTCGCAAACCGTAACAATCGGGATATTCCTGTCCAGTGTAGCAATTTCATAACTGAGATTGTCCAGCGGAATATTTACTGACTGTGCTGCATGTCCGGCTCTGTATTCTTCTTTGCTACGGACATCTAATAGTATTGCACCATTTTCCAGCAATGTAGCGAGATCGATCTTTGGTTTTTTATTGAATATATTATTAAAAAAACTCATAACGATTTATTATTCTAAGTTCCTATGTTGTAAGCCTTCGGTCTGCCTCATCTTTTACAAGATTTATATAGTTTTTACCTTTACGGAGAGATTTAACGATAAATTAAGGAGCCATCAGTTTA
>NZ_QVMO01000055.1 GCF_010501055.1 Dysgonomonas sp. 521 | reverse complement strand
ACTGCTGACGGAACAGCAGGTTCAATCGTTCCATTCCAACTCGTGGAGCGGAACTTCAAACAATCATTTACGCGACTTCGTGTCGCACCCACGGACAATCAAGGTGATGGATGGCTACACACTTTTTTTGTGCATTTACGCCCGTTCCGAGCATTTCGGTCGAACCGAACATAACACGGATTCTGCCCTCTTTCATTTCCTCTATCATGCGCTTTCGCATATTCTCGCTGCTGGCAGCTTCCTGAATAAAACGTACTTCATGGGCAGGTATGCCGTGATCCTCTACCAACTTACGTTTCACTTCACTATATACGTTCCATTCCCCGGCTTTGTAAGTGCCGAGGTCGGAGAAAACGAACTGCGTACCCTTATGTTGATTGTATTTGTAATAATAATCGGCAATCATCCGGGCACAATGACTGGCTTTATTGTCCACATGGTCGCCGAAACGGGTCGGATCAACCATACGCATATCAAGCGACATTTTACGGGCGTAATCCGTAGCAATCAACATCTTTGCTTTATCTTCTCTTTCTGTCAATTTGCCACGAAAGAGTAGTTCCCCGTCGCCGGTCTTGGCAAACTGCACGAGGCGTTCAATAAATGCCGTTTGGTCAGGTGTGGGCGGTATGTTGTGCAATATTTCGTTTTTCTCCGGGCGGTCGATGCCGATATCGGCGGCTGTACGAAAGTCGGTGATCTCGGAATAAAAGGCGGCCAGTTCCGGCACTTTGATAAAGTATCGGAAACGCTCTTTCTGTACAATCTCATTGGTTACCGAAAACTCGTAATCAATGGACTTCTTAGCGAAAACGGCTGCCCACGCATCAAAGGTTTTAAGGTTCTGACGTTCCATTTCCTGTGGGCGGAGGTATTTAAATAACAGGTACAACTCGGTGAGGGAGTTGGATATGGTTGTCCCCGAAAGGAAAGTAGCACCTAAATCGCGCCCCGTGCGTTCCTGAATGGTACGGATGGCAAAGAGCATGTTCAACGCACGTTGTGAGCCTTCGGGATTTCCCAATCCGGCTACCCGGTCATGGCGGGTATTAAATGTAAGGTTCTTGAATTTGTGCGATTCATCCACATAGAGGTGGTCGATACCCATTAGGCGAAAATCGACTGTATCATCCTTACGATTTTCAATGGTGTGCATAACCGTTTGCAGTTTGGCTTCCAGATTGAGCTTACGCCTTATACAACCTTTCAGCATGGCACGGGAAACTTCTTTGCCCTGGTTTTTGAGTACCTGTAAGTTTTCCTCCACGCTGTCGAGTTCGGTCTGCAATATCTCCCGTTGCAGTTCCGGCGATTGTGGTATCTTGGCAAACTGTTCGTGTGTGAGGATAACGGCATCCCAATCGTTGTTCTTTATCTCGCGGAAGATCCTCTCCCTGTTTTTGGGAGTAAAATCTTCCTTGCCGGGGTAAAGAACCTTTGCGTTCGGATAGGCTGTACAAAAAGTCTTGGCAATCTCATGGATATTGGCTTTCAAGCCTGTAATCATGGGTTTATTAGCTAATCCGAGCCGTTTTTTCTCCATTGCACCGCAACACATAATCAGCGTTTTACCGCCGCCAACCTCATGGTCGCAAATATTTCCGCCCAGCAATTTATCCATCCAGATTGCATCTTTCTGGCTCTTATACAGGTCTTGTATGCCCAATCCTCTCAGGTCAAGCCCCGGAAAGGTTTGGTGTGAGCCGTCATAGTTTGGGCGCACAAAACAGTTGAACATTCGGTTGTAGCGATCTGCCAGCCTGTCCTTAAACTCCGGCGACTGGTCGCGCAGCCAATCGGAAAAGCCGTTACGCATTTCGTCTATCTTGGAGTTGGCGAGTTGTATGGCTTCGGAATCACGCACTTTGACCTCCTGCATTTTACCGTCAATCAGCTTGTTTACTTTTTTAGTGATGTCCGGCGAAGTGTTTTGCAGGGCGTGTTTCATCAGGTGTATGCCATTGAATGTACGGCTCTGTGATTTCACGGCATACTGGTCGGTTATCTTTACGTTCGTCCTGTCAGCCTTTACGCTGTATTCGTCGATATTGGGTGCGAAGTTTATCGAAACATCCGCATCAAACAGGTTCGATGCGTATTTTTCATAAATGCCTTTGGGAATCCACCTTTCGCCGAAATTAAAATCAAGGTCGTCGAAGGCAATGGGTTTCGGGGTTGCTTCCCGAAGTGCCCGTAGAGAATCTGTTGCCGGGATGTGGTCGGGGTTATCATTCAAAAAGCGCTCCACCCGTTCCGCTTTCTCTATGACATTCCCGGCTATGTATTTATCGGCAATTTCATAGCCGTTAATTTCCGGATTGAAATAGATACTGTCATGCAGTTCTTCCAGAATATTTTCCTTTGTTCCTCCGGTAAGTCCTGCCATATATTCCAGATTTACCCCGGCGTATTTATTCAGGCTGGCGACCAACGCTTCACGGGCATCGGCAGCTTCAGTAATCTCATTGGGATTGAACGCTACCGGATGATGAAAAATATCGGCTTTCTGTGCTACCCCGTCAATGTAGCGTTCCAGAGAAAGTATTTCCGTTCCTCGCGCATCCATTTTAATCAGGTCGAGGTTTTTCTTCTCGTTCAGCCTGCCGAAACGGTCTGTGAAATTATCGTACAGGCGGTTGAGCATTTCTCTCAGGGCGGGGTTGGCTTCCAGCCGTTCGGCTTCATTCTGATACAAATGATAATAAGTATCACGTATTTCGACGTAGATAGAGGCTTTCTTTTCCTGTGTTTCGGTCAGTTCCAACGGGTGGAACATAGGCTGCAAACCGTCCATACCCCGCAGATAGCCGATACGATTATGGTCGTCCGAAACGAGTGATCCCTCACGATAATGCGGCAGTATTTCCGCTTTGAACGGAATAGGTTTCAGGTATTCTTCCCGTTCCTGTTCACGCCGTAAAGCTTCCTGTTGTTCCGATCTGCGGGCATCTTTGACCGGATAAACAAGCGGCGTGTTATCCTGCGACGGTTGCCTCGCTTGTTGTTCCTTTTCTTCACGCTGACGACGTTCGTAAGCCTCTATCATCAATTCTTCCCGCCATTCGATTACCCGGTCTTCATCAGGTTGTTTCTTCGGCTTGGCAGTTTTCTTCCGCCTGTGGGGTCGGTTTGCCTGATTGCGTTCTTCTTCGGAGAAACCGAACAAATCGTAAAGGGTTATCAGTGGTTCTTGCTGTACGTTTACTTTTGGAGCAGCCTCCGTAGTCGGCTTTGCGAGAATAGCGGGGTCGTCCATGTCAAAAAGTGTCCCGCTGAAATTGCCTGCCTGAGTGGTTTGTTGGTTTTGCTTTGGCTCCATAGTCGCCTGTGCCGCTACTCTTTCGGATTCAGGAGTTTCCGTTATGCCGAAATCTTCCGGCGTTGGCGGGTGTTCTTCCATAAAGCGACGGCTACTCTCGTCCGCCCATGCCCCAAACTCTGCAAGGTCTTCCGGTGTGGGATCATTGGCTGAAATGTCAGACGGGGATATGTTCAAAGAAGGCTCCGTAGTCGCTATCGGTGTCAGTTCCCCTGTGATTGTATCAAGATTATAACCTTCCGTCCGTGCTTTTGCGATAGCATCCTGTTCTTCTGCCGGGATAATCGTTTGGGTATTATCCCGACTGTCCATAGTTTCAAAGTGTTCCTCTACGGCTTCCCAGAACGGATCAAGGTCATCCGTCTGCCAAAGGGGATTAAGGTCATTTGGCAGTCGTTCCCCCTCCTGTGGTCTTTGCAGGTGCGAGGTGGAAACGTCGGCTTCCACTTTGTTTGAAGCACTTGCAATGTCCACTGTTGTATGCTGCTCCGGTTCAACTTGTGGAGCATCTACTTTTCTTTCTTGCGTTTGCTCCGCACGCTGGGGAGCAAAAGAGAGGTAGCGTTCAAGGTCGAGGTGTTTGGAAAAGTCCTCGCCCAGCATCCGGCGCAAGTCTTCGGCGATACCTGTTTCGCCACCGGAATGGGTAAATTCCATTGCGGGTTTGCCGTAAGGGTCTGTTCCGACTTTGGCATCGGTTTGGATAACCCTGTCTAACTGTTGGAACAGGTTATTTATGGAAATACCGTTTGACAGCTTACGGGATTCGATAAAATCCGTCTGCCGCTCAGTTACGGGATATTCGCCGGCAGCGCGTTTCTGCAATACAATGAGGTCGCTGCCGACTTCGGTTCCGGCGTGGTCTGTAAAAAGGTTGTTAGGTAACCGTATAGCGGAAACCACATCGCACCTGTCAGCAAGCCACTCACGGATGGGGCGGTTCTGCTCGGAGTTAAGAACACCCTGCGAAGTAATGAAGGCGATTATGCCGCCATCGCGGACGGTATCAACCGATTTCATAAAGAAATAGTTGTGCAGAGTCCGTGTACCTTGCCGACGGGCAGGGTCGGTACTTGTGGAGAAAGAGGGGTCGAAAAGGGCAACATCCCCGAACGGGATGTTACTGGCCGCCACATCGTAATAGCCGGAATACTTCGGCTCGATGGTTTCATACCCCTGTACCCTTACATTATCCTCCGGGCGCAGGTGTTTAAGTATCATTCCCGCCATCGGGTCTTTTTCAAAACAGGTTATTTCTGCATCGGGAGCGGATTTCCTAAGACTGTCGGCAAATACGCCTGCTCCAGCACTGGGGTCTATTACCCGCAAGGGTGTAACGCCGCTTTGCGCTAACGATGCAATCAGGGTGTCGGCAATGACGGGCGGAGTATAAAAAGCGGATAGAATGGAATCTTTGATGCCATTCAGATACTGCTTGTGCTCTTTTTCGCTGGCGGTGTTCTCTTTGAGAACGGTATGCAGTTCTTCGATAAGAGGGGTTAAGGGCGTGGTTTTACCGCCGTCCTTCGGCAGCGGGTCTATCACTTCCTTAATCGCTCCGAAACCGCTGTATGCCTGCAATATTTCTTTTTCCTCAGGGGTGGCTTCCCGCTTTTCCCGGTCGAGCGTAAAGACTGCCTTTATCGCGTCGATATTCTGGCGAAGGTGCGCCGTTTTATTAAACCGCGCCATCTTCCAGAAGTATTTGAATTGTTCCTACGAGTTCCGTGTATAAAAGGTCGTATGCAGGAGTGTCGGCAAAATCATCCCCAAGCGGGTATTTTGCCAGCACGTTACCGCATAGCGGTAAGACCTGCAGGGCGACCTTTCGGGCGGTATCTTCGGGGATTTCCACCAAAAACTCCTCCCAGAGTATATTTACAAGGGTATTGTAAACGGAAAAATGTAAACCCCGGTATAGTTCGGCATTTGCCAGTTCTTCTGCTTCAATATGGGTAAGCCCGTTTCGGATTGCCTCGCTGTAAGCCTCTGCTGCAAGGTCGGCTCGTTTTGTTATAAATGCCTTATCCCCGGTTTTGTCGGGATGACTGTCACTGAGATACGATAAGAGGGATAGCCCGTAATAGGATAGTTCGCCTTTGGGCGATGAATTATTCTTTGCCATAACATTGGAATTTTAGTGGTTGAAAATATGGAGAGAGGGAAAGCGAAAAGGCGCTCCGGATTCCCACCCGAAGCGCCCACCACTAAAATTCCTTTCAAAACACGTCTTAAAAAACAATGTTATGATTAGAATCTTAGTGGCAAAGATACTATTATTTCCGCTTTTTCCCTTTCCCTGCATTACCCGGTTTGTTTTTCGGAAATTCAAAAACGGTCTTATGTTCACTATCGAAAGCAATAATAGCATCGAAAGTTCCTCCGGCTTTTTTATTGAAGCCTTTTACCAATCCGGTTTTTCCTTTGCCGAAAAGGTCGGATAATTGTGCATCCGTCAGGTCTTTTCCGGCTATGGAGCGGAATACCGTCAGCCCGCAATCCTCATTCCCGCATTTGGCGACTTTAGGATAGAAAACCACCTGTCCGCTGCACTTAGGACATTTGCATCCGGAGCGATTGCTCGCCCCCTCGATAGAGATAGAGAGCAGCTCCGTTGTAATCTGTGCGGCATATACTTCTATACCCTTGTGGAAAGTATCGGCATCCATTCCTCCCGAAGCGATTTTATTCAGTGCGCTTTCCCACTCGCCGGTCATTGAAACATCCGCAATCTTCTTATCCTTAACAGCCAGATACACGGTCAATCCTTTATTGGTGGGTACAAGTGATTTTTTCTCACGTATAATATATTCACGGGAAAATAGTGTTTCGATAATGGCCGCACGGGTGGCAGGCGTTCCGATGCCTGATTCTTTGAGAGCTTCACGCTCGGCTTCGTCCTCAACTTCTTTGGAACAGGTTTCCATTGCGGATAACAGGCTGCTTTCTGTATGCAATGGGCGGGGTTTGGTCTGCTTTTCCAATACGTCGCAACCTTTCACGGGCAGGCTGTCGCCCTGAACGATGTCGGGCAGTACGGTGGCATCTTCCTCTTTGTCTTCTTCTTGTGCGCCAAATACGCCACGCCATCCGGCAGAAAGGATAATACTTCCCCGTGCCGTAAATGTTACTCCGCCACATTCAAGAGTAACAACTGTATTTTCTTTCTTACACTTTTTGGAAAATGCTTCCAGCATACGTCCGGCAACCATTTCGTAGATGATGCGTTCGTCAGGTGAAAGTTCGCCGGGCTTGTTTTCGGTAATGATAATCGCATGGTGGTCGGTAATCTTCTTATCCTCCACACTGCGGATATTAAGCGGGGTATTCTCCATACTTTCGGCATAAGCGGAAAAGCGGGAATAGCTTTTCAGGCTGTCGAGTAGCTGCGGTATTTCATCGAATACATCGGTGGAAATATAGCGGGAACCGGTACGGGGATAGGAAAGTACGGCCTTTTCATAAAGCGCTTGAGCTATCGTCAGGGTTTTATCTGCCGAAAAACCGTGTTTACTGTTGGCTTCTTTCTGCAAAGTGGTTAAGTCATATAATAATGGTGGTTCCTGATTGGCCTCTTTGCGTTCCACACTTACTACATTTGCCGTACCGCCGGAATTTACAAGGGCGTACAATTCATCCACTTTTGTCCGGGTATCATACTTATCCAAAGACAGGGCTGAAAAAGAGGTGGCATCTTTCGCTGTATGCAGTTTGAGTTGGAAGTAGGTTTGCGGCTTGAAATCTTTGTTTTCCAGATAGCGACTGCATATCATCGCCAACGTAGGCGTTTGTACCCGTCCGAGGGAGAATACACCACTCCCGGCGGAAATACTTAATGCCTGGCTGGCATTAATTCCTACGACGTAATCTGCACGACTGCGGGCGCGGGCGGACAGATACAGGTTATCATAATCGTTGCCCGGACGGAGGTTTTGCAGTCCCTCACGAATGGCACGGTCGGTCAGGCTACTGATCCAAAGGCGGTCGAACGGCTTTTTACAATCGAGGTAACTGTATATAAAACGGAAGATAAGTTCTCCCTCTCGACCGGCATCGGTCATAACGATAATCCGGTCGGCACGGGAGAATAACTCCTTAATTACCTTTAGCTGTTTCATTACGCCGGGGTCATTCTTATACTCCTTGCCCTCTTTAATCTGTCGGGGTTGAAGGATAAACTCTTTGGGAAGTATCGGTAGATTCTCCGCCTTAAACCCTGTGAAACCGTAGGCTTCGGGCATGGCAAGTCCGACCAGATGACCGAACGCCCACGTAACGGCGTAACCGTTACCTTCTAAATATCCGTCTTTCTTTGTTGTTGCTCCCACGATAGCGGCGATCTCACGCGCTACGCTGGGTTTTTCTGCAATACATACTTTCATTGTGATTTCATTTTTAATTGTTAATTAATGAATTAGGAAACCCCACGGCTTTTCCTTGCTTTTGGTGCAGATTGCCGTTTTTGAGGATTTTGCCGCTGCTTGTTTTCATCCTGCTTTTTCTGCTGGCTTTCAGTCGGTTTCTGTTGCCCCTGCTGAAGTGGCTTGTCCACTTTCTTGGTTGCTTCGTTGGTCTTACCCTCGGAATTGACGGCTACCTGAGTTTTGCTCTCGGCGGCGGGTTTCACCGTTGCACCCTGTTTCTTGGCATAGTCGGGATTCCATTTGAAAAAGTCCAGTTTGCCTTTTTCGTAGTTCGGTTTAACCCACGCATTGAAAGGCTGATCCTGTCCGTCTTTCATCATGGCTCTTACATAGGTGGCTTTACCTGCTTCTAATGATTTAATCTGCTTTTCGTCAAACTCAACTCCCAACAGTTTTTTAGGGATAAAAACCTCTTTTTTGTCTTCGCCCTGTGAAACTTCCTTTTTCGCTTCCTGACCTTCCGCTTTCTTCTGCTGGCGGATTTCTTTATTCTCCTGGGAATAGCGGTTACGGTCTAAGCCGTCATAGGTAAAATCAAATTTCTTATCGGAAGCATTGACTTGGACGTAGCCGTCGAATTTAGTTCCACTGCGGGAAGTCATGCCCTCAACCAACACTTTGCGTCCTGCGGCAAAGTCCAACTTCTGTCCTTCGGTAAGTTCGACGCCTTTAATTTTGTCAATCGGCCCAATCTGGCTGACTGGCAGAACTTCCAATCCGTTGGTCATTTTGTCGAGGGTAACATAACAGAGTTCTTTCTTGCCGGGAGTTAGTTCCAGTTCAATCACTTTTCCGGCATTGCCCGTTGTCATCAGATTGGCTTTTGCCTCATCATCGAGCTTTGTTCCATGCAGGGGTGCATCCAGATTCGGCTTTTCCTGATGGTAGTACGGAATGGCTTTTATTGAACCGTCCGGTTGTTCTTCCAGCGAGATACGCCCCTTTGTAGGAACACGCATACCGCCCGGCTCCATTTCGGGATTCATTTCAACCATCTTGTTGGACTTATGGCCGTAGGACATCGCTTTCAGGTGCGGTTCCATATCTTCCCACTTAATCCCTTTGCGTTCCAAATCTGCTCGGTCGATTTTGCTTACGTCCATCGGCTGGAAAGTCGATTGGGAAGTGGTGTCGCCGCCACCCTGCTGTACTTTGGGGTTCTGTCCCTGCCGGGCTGCCAGTTCGGCTGCCGGATCGACACGGTACTTTTCCAGTTCTTCGGGAGGAAAGTTCATCTTGACGAGTTTGTTGAAAACACTCTCGGTCATGATAAAGACTTTGTTGATGGGATTGGATAACCCTGAATGCGCCGGATTATCCGCCTGCTCCATCATCTTTTTGAAAAAGGCTTCAATGAAAGAATCGTTGGTGTTCACATTCAACAGGGAAGCCAGATTCGCTTTAGTGGGTTCGACGGTCTGAATATTTCCATCCTTATCCACATTGGTAACGGCTTTCAGTTGGCCGCTGCTTGCATCTTGAACGAGCATTACTTTTTTAGCATCGTTCTTTAATTTTTCGTCCATATTTACGAATGTTTTTAGTTCGCACCAATATCGGTGCATGGGCGAAATTAGATGTAACCTGTTGACTGGCAAAGGAGTATTGAACCCATGGAGGCTTCCGGCAAACAACTGGCGACTTGTGGCAGCAAAGTCCTACCGGCGGAGAAATTAAGCGGGCGGTTTTCCTCCTTATCCGGTAATATTGCCTACCTTTGGGGAGAGATATTTTTAAGGTATGGTTGAGCAATTTTATTCTATCAAGCATCTGTCAACTGATCAGTTAAGGGAACTGTTCTCGGCATACCGCAGCCGGGGTTGGGTGGATTACGATTATTACAAGTTGATGCCCGAAGGGGTTACTCCGCCGGAGTTGTCGGATGAGGAAATAATGTTTAATATGGACGGAGCCAACCCACACAATTATTTCGTGTTTATGCGGGGTATGGAAGATGAAAAAGACGGGATAATGGTTGGTTTCGGATTGACGGATTACCCTTCATTCGGAGCATTCCTCCATTTGGATGAAAACCTGTTGGATGAGATAGTGAAGATTTATGAGTTGAAACCAACTAATACAGGTGTAGATTTCTTCTTTGGAGATAGGGGAAAATATTTGAATTGATACTATAAATATTATGGAAAAGAGAGATGTAAACAAATGGATCGTTTTCAGCAAATGGATTGCCACAGGAATACTGATAATGGGGATTATCCACGATATAGCTACATTCACCCCGCTGATTCAGGATAATTTACATTCACTTTCAGAAGATGCAGCAAAGGTTTTTATCTGTTTCAGCTTGGGGACGGGAACGTCCCTGATATTATGCGGAATAATATTGTTCCCTTTGCTAAACCGATTGGAGAGATACCCGTTTATGATAACTCCCATATTGATAATCGGAGTATTCCTCTTGATTTTTGGAATACTCTCTGTTTATTTTATGACCGATAATCCATTTGCATGGGTAGTATCAGCATTATGTATTATTATGTTTGGCGTCACTCTCAAACTAAAGATTTCTATAAATCAATCTTAGCTAATATGATTATGGATAAAAGGAATAAAGATGAAAGTTGAGAAAATAGAAAGTAATTACCCTTACGATTTACTTCTGCTGGCAGATGAAACTGTTGAAGGGATTAACACATATCTGTTTGATTCGGATGTTTATGTTGTACAAATAGATGATAAAGCAGTTGGAGTGTTTTGTCTGCTACCTCATGACAAAGAAGACGTAGAGATAGTGAATATTGCTGTCGCGGAAGAATTTCAAAACAAAGGAATAGGAAGTCGTATGTTGGGCGAAGTAGAAAAAATTGCAGGGGGAGAAAACTATAAAAGGATAATTCTTGGAACGGCAGATTGTGGATTTAAGCAGATCCGTTTTTATGAAAAGAACGGCTATTCTCAATATAATGTCAAAAAAGACTATTTTTTAAAGAAATATCCAGATGAACCTATTTTTGAAAATGGGATTCAGCTTAAAGATATGGTTATGTTAGAAAAAAGCTTGGTACAATAGAACTTCTATCTATTGAATATGAAATAAAAAATAGTAAAAAACAATGCGAAAATTAATCTTATACATAGCAACGAGTTTAGATGGTTACATTGCGAAACCGAACGACAATCTTGACTTTTTGAAAATTGTAGAAAAAGAAGGCGAAGATTATGGTTATGCTGAATTTACGGCAAATATCGATACCATAATTCTTGGTCGAAAAACTTACGATTGGGTGCTTAATGAAATTGGTACTTCTCATTACGATAATGGAGATAGAAATGTATATGTTATCACAAGAAAGCAAAGACCGAGCGTTGGAAAAACAACATTCTATACAGGACAATTAACTGAATTAGTTCAACGATTGAAAAATGAAAACGGAAAAGGTATTTATTGTGACGGCGGAGCAGAAATTGTGAATGAACTCTTGAAGAATGACCAAATAGATGAGTTCATTCTTTCAATTATTCCGATATTTCTTGGCAACGGAACAAGACTTTTTAAAGACGGCAGACCTGAACAGCAACTTGAACTTGTGAATGTAAAATCATTCGATACCGGATTAACACAATTACATTACAAACGAAAGAGATAGTAATGACAATCAAATAAAATAGCCACCTAATGAAAAAGTGGCTATTTTGTATTTTATTCCTGATCCGGTAGCAGTTTACACAGTATCGGGTCATTCTTTATCCTCTCCATTTCCTCATCGACTATCTGGCGGGTTTCTTCTTTAATACGGTCGTAGTTCTCCTTAATCATTTCCTTCATCCTGTCCACTCCGTTCTCATCAACAAAATTGGTAATAACGGGTATCTGTTGATATTTGGCAGTTTCCCGCTTTACCCGTTCGTTGTCTACCACAATTTCAGCATGGAAAATCTTTTGTTCTATCCGTTCGTCGAAATTATCCGCGATTGCACCCACGAACATTCCCTGTGTCAGATTGGCTATCTTGCTGGCGGGAATCAAACTGTCAAGCTGCGTAGATATGGAAGTGGACTTGTCATTGCGGTTGATAGTCATACTTTGGCGCTTTTGCAATACTTTTCCAAATCTTTCGCTAAGTGTTTTGGCGGTATCGCCAACCACCTGACCGGAAAAAATATTACCCACGGTGTTCATCACGACGGCGGCTTCTTTATCGCCGTAGTCGCGCTTTAGCTGCGAAAAGTCCTGAAAACCGAGCAATACGGCTACTTTGTTGCTTCGTGCGGTGGCGATTAGGTTGTCCAATCCTTTGAAATAAATCGTGGGCAACTCGTCGATTACCACACTGCTTTTCAATTGCCCCTTTTTGTTGATTAATTTCACGATACGGCTGTTGTACAGTCCCAATGCCGCCCCGTAAATATTTTGTCTATCGGGATTGTTCCCCACACACAATACTTTCGGTTCGTCAGGATTGTTTATATCCAGCGAAAATTCATCGCCTGACATGACCCAATAAAGTTGTGGCGAAATCATACGGGAAAGCGGAATTTTAGCCGATGCGATCTGACCTTGCAACTGCTCAGCAGCACCACCGAGCCACGCATCCATAAAGGGAGAAAGGTAGTTTTCCAACTCCGGATAAGAGGTCAGGATAGGAAAAATATCTTCGTAACGTTTATTCAAGAACTCAATTGCATGGGGAAATGTACAATACTTTCCGTCCTGATAAATGCGTAAGTACCATATAATAGCGGCAAAAAGGATAATCGGGGATTCTACGAAGAAGTCGCCCTGTTTTTGCACCCACGTTCGGTTCAAATTTAGCATTATCGTATATGCCGATTCGTAAGCATCAGCTATGTCATTCATAAATGACGGATTGAGCGGGTTACATCGGTGTGAGTGTGAAGGATCGTCAAAATTAATCACATAAAAAGTTGGCACTTTTTTATAACCGCCCTGATTGTTTAATAGGTGGTTATAGGCTATTGTAGAGAGGTCGGGATACTTGAAATCATAACAATAGAGTGAATAACCTTTTTCAATTTGCTGTTTTATATATTGATTAACAACTGCATAACTCTTACCCGATCCGGGCGTGCCTAAAACAATGGAAGCCCTGAACGGGTTTACTACATTAATCCAACCGGGATTCCACTTCTTTTTATAATAAAACCGTGTGGGCAGGTTTACCGAGTACTCATTCTCCATCAGGCGGGTTTCCTGTTGGAAGGATTCGTTCTCGACATTGAACGGGTCGTCCATCATGTTGTTTTTGAGTAAGCGCGACATCCATGTTCCGCCCATCAATAGGAAAATATATCCTACGGACATTGTGAGGATATAAAAGCCTGCATTGGCTTCCAGTGGTAATGGTAAATCCAGTAGCCACCAATTAAAAAAGAACAATACGAAGCCGACTGATAGGAACACAATGATTTTGTTCCATGTGATTTTTTCTTCCTTAACCCCTTTTGTTCCCAGACAGGAGAGGGCAAGGAATACTACGGTAAACAGTTTAGTCCAAAGGATATTATGGAATAAACCCGCTGTACGGTCGAAATTAACGAGTATCTTATCGACAACACCGATGTTGACACCCCAATTTACCATCTGTTGGTAACAATACCAGTAGATGTTGATTACTACAAATAAAATACTGAGGGCACGCATAAAGTCCATGACTTTTGCCAATCCCCGGAGATCATCTTCTTGTTGCATAATATTTCGCTTTTATGGGTTTGAAAAGCGAAAGTATATAGATTGAATAGTTAATTTTCTGATTTATAGAGATTGGCCGCTTGTGGTTGTAAAGTGACGATTTTTGGCATTATTGCGTTTATAAGTCATTTAATTTAAAGTGAGTAACGAACATTCATTCACAAGAATAAAGCACCTTTGAAATTAATTCTATTAACATATTAAGTCTTCTATTATACAGCATCTTATAAAAATATAAGAACAATAGGTTGATATGACGAAAAAAAAGCTTATATTTGCGACGAAATAAGCACGCATAAATGACACAAAGTCTTGAAAAACATATAATTAATAAAATCAAGAAAGCCAAAAGGGGGAAAGCATTTTTCGTGGATGATTTTCTCTCTTATGGAAACAGTAAGGCGTGTGCTAAGGCTTTAGAGAGATTGGTACAAAGCGAGCAGATTGTTCGCATTGGACGAGGAATTTATTCATTGCCCAAAAAGAGCAAATTACTTGGTGCATATATTATGCCTACTCTTGAAGATATTGCTAAAGATATCGCACGTAGAGAAAAGGCACGTATTATTCCTGCCGGTTTATATGCAATGAATATGCTTGGCTTGTCTACTCAGGTTCCATTGAAGGCAGTATATCTGACAGATGGAACTCCTCGTAAATTGGAGATTGGAGGTCGGATTTTGATATTCAAAAAAACAACTCCTAAAAATTTAAGTGCTTGGGGAGAAATAAGTGGACTCGTTATTCAAGCATTAAAAGCTATCGGAAAAAAGAATCTAACAGAAAGTATTGAAGAAAAAATCATTGAACTGCTAAAAAAAGAGAAACCTGAAAATATTTCAAATGACATAAAACTCGCTCCTGAATGGATCAGAGTAATAATGAGAAAGGCAAAATGAATTGGTATAAACTATCATATAACGAAAAACAAGAAGTCTTATCTGTGGTAGCCGTAAAAGTGGGTTTACCTGCATTTGTTGTAGAAAAAGACTGGTGGGTTGTACAAACGTTGCGACTAATCATGCAAATGGATATTGCAGATCAGATTGTTTTTAAAGGAGGTACATCTTTAAGTAAAGCTTGGGGATTGATAAATCGGTTTTCAGAAGATATTGATCTGGCTATTAATCGTGAATTTTTCGGTTACAGTGGTGATATTTCTCGAACTCAAGTTGGTAAATTAAAAGATGCTTCAAACAAATATCTCTGCAATGATTTTCTGAATGGATTACGAAAAATGTTTAGGGAGGCTGGTTTCGAGGATGTGAAGTTAGATGTTGTGGATATAAAAGACCCCGATGATGATCCTGTTAAGATAGCTATTGTATTTCCAGTTATCACACAATACTCGTCTTATATTCAGCCAAGAGTGTTGTTAGAAATAGGTAGTCGATCATTGATGGAGCCTTCTACTGCCTGCAAATTTAGATCTATGATTGGAGATTCATTTTCAGAGAGATCCTTTGCCGATGAAAATATCGAAATCAATTGCGTGAATCCGGAAAGGACTTTTTTGGAAAAGCTGTTTTTACTTCACGAAGAACACCAGCGCCCAAAAGAAAAAATGTCCATTCAGGGAAAAAGTCGGCATCTATACGATATTTATAAGATTTCACAAACTCCATTTGCGGAGAAAGCGATTAAGGACAAAGAGTTATATCGTTCAATTGTTGCCCATAGAGAACGATTTACAAAACTTGGAGGAGTTGATTATATGTCACATTATCCTCCCTGTCTGAACCCTATACCTCCTGATGACCTGCTCCTCCTTTGGCAAAATGATTTTAAAAATCTTACTAATAATATGATAATGGATAATGACGTTTCTTTCGAAGATGTGATGAATGTTATAAAACAAATTTCAAATTCAATAAACTATGGGAATTAGTACTACTAAAAATTATGAAAAAGGTAAACTTTTCAGAGATGTTCAAGTGTGGCCATTGTCTACTGAATTGGATTATGAGGGTTGGTTAGGTAATTTCTCAAATGATTCTGATAGAACAATTGCAGAACAGATCTTAGATTTTTTTACGTACTACTCAAAAAAAATGGTTAATCAAATGTTATCCATATCTGTTGGAGGGGCAGGGACAATCCTAAAAGAGCATTATGCAGACTGGACTCATAAACATTTTAAGCAAAGATGTATTTATAGCTTCATTCCAGGTGAAACACCTAATGAATCTGATAGCGGTCATATATTTATTAGAAAGATCAGAGAAGTAGCAAATATCCCTCAAACTCAACTAATAGGATTTCATGAACTTTTTGATTACCTCGAACATAATTCTTCAAATCCAGTGCCAGTAATACTTGTTGATGATATTATCGGCTCCGGTCTGCAGTGTAAAACTGCATGGTGTGATCAAGTAGGAGGAACGAGTTTAAGTACACTAAAGGAGATTGCCCAAAAATACAATCATAAATTTATTTATGCACCACTAATAATTAATAGAGTCGGATTTGACTTAATCAAAAGTAATTGTCCTGAGTTATTCCTGTCTCCAGCACATATTATTGGGGAGGAATATAATCTTTTTAACGAAAAATGTATCTGTTGGAGCAATGATAAAGAATTATTCGCTAAAGGTACAGAAATGATATTGAGAAAGAGTGCAGAGTTAGGAATAAAAAATAATAACTCCGTAGTGAGCGCAAAAGGGTTTAGAGGACAAGGACTTGCGATTGCATTTGAGCATGGAATCCCAGATGCTGTCCCTGCTTTCTTTTATTGGGAAAGTGATAATTGGGTTCCTCTGATAAAAAAATCATATGAAAGATGAAAAATAAAGATCAATTAAAGCGATTAAATGAATTATTTGGCAGTTATCGTGCTGAATGGTTAAAAGGTAGAGTCTTTGATTATTTTACCGAACCTTCATATTTTGTTGAACTAAAAGATAATAGACCATGTGTTTTACAGGGAGGAAGAGGAACTGGAAAGACAACGGTGCTTAAAGGGTTGTCATACCAAGGACAATATGCCCTTCAAAACAATTCTATTACTGAATTTGATAGTTTAGATTTTATTGGCATTTATCATAGAGTAAATACGAATCATGTAAGAGCATTTAAGGATGGTGGATTAGGACTTGATGTTTGGCAAAAAATCTTTGGACACTATTTCAATTTAATTATTTGCAGAGAGATTATACAATTTATGAATTGGCATAAACAGCAATGTTCCAATGATGCAGAATTATCATCTACGGCATGTCATATAATTGCGCAATCATTAAGATTTACAAATGATTGCAGATCATTTTCTGCTTTGTTGGATGGTATTGAAGAAAAAATGTATGAATTTCAATCACAAATCAATAACATCGCGGATGGTGATATTCCTGCTCTTTCAATGAGTGGAGACCCAATTAAAATACTGACAGAGAAAGCTGTAAGCCTCCCTCAATTTTCAAACAAAATGTTTTATCTATTGATCGATGAATATGAAAACTTGGAAGATTATCAGCAAATGGTTGTTAATACATTGATAAAGCATAATAGTGAGGATTATACTTTTAAAATAGGTGTAAGAGAATTAGGTTGGAGAATAAAACAGACTCTAAATCCGCAAGAATCACTTATTGATCCAGCGGATTATGTGTTATTTGATATTACTAAAAAATTAACAGAAGAGTCTCGTTTTGACGATTTCGCAAAAGAAGTATGTCAAAAGCGCATCCAAGAACTCATTGATGAAGATAAAAAGGGAGAATTCACAATCGAGAAATCTCTACAAAGCATTTCAATGGAAGAGGAGGCTGTGTTGTTGAAAGTTAATGATTCCAAATTAATGAAGGGTTATTCGGCTCTCCCTGAGATACTATTAAAACAGATAGAAGATTTGACTCCTTTAAATAAATTTTATCTTGCTCATTGGGCTCAGTCTCATAATATAAGTTTAGAGGAGATGGTAAATAGATACATTAAGAACCCTACAAAATCAAAATCTGATTACAGCAACTATAAATATAGTATGTTGTTTAAAATAAGGAAAGGACGGGGGATGGTAGGTATACAAAAATATTACGCTGGATGGCAAATTTTTATTCTTTTGGCTCACGGTAATATTAGATATCTTATGGAATTAGTTTATCGTACCTACGAAAAACATATTAATGAAGAAAATGACCTGCTATCTCCAATATCACCATCAAATCAGACAATTGCAGCGCAAGAGATTGGATTGAAAAATCTAATGGAACTCGAAGGTTTGAGTAATAATGGAGCTCAACTTACGAAGTTGTTGTTGGGATTTGGGAAAATATTCAATGTGCTTGCTTGTAGTGATGGAAGAATTAGACCCGAAGTAAACCAATTTTGCATAAAAGGAGTTCAGAACTCTGAACGATTACCAATTATTACTGATGCAGTAATGAACTTGGCTTTGATAAGAATTCCAGGAAACAAGCTAAATGACGAGGCAAACACAAGAGAAACCATGTACATGCTACACCCGATATATGCTCCCTATTTTGTTTATAGCCACAGAAAGAAAAGAAAGTTAGATGTAACAGAGCAAGAATTGATGGAAATAATTCAGAACAAAAAAGAAACAATAAAGGGTATTTTATCGAGATGTGATGTGTCTGAACAAGATTATAAATCACTCCCCGAACAATTAACATTATTCGAAAATTACTACAATGCTTAATAAAGATTACTTATACTCAAATTCTTATAAAAATATTTCGGAGTTTCGTCCAGTAGATGAAAGTCTCTATATATACGGATATTCAACAGAAGATAGGAGCTTGTTAGTAAATGATCTAACTACCGATACATCTTTATCAAATGTAATTTTCGTAGAAATTGAGTCTCCGGAAAAAGACGTTATAGTTGACAAAAAAACGGGAGAGAAATATTTTTTAAGAAGCAGTAAGAGCATGAAAAGTTTGTATGAAACTTATTCTGCAACGACAATTTACATAGATGTATCTGGGTTGAACAATAGAGTCTCTGCATCTCTTCTAAAAAATGCTTTAGAAATTACAAATATTTCAGTTCGAGTTGTATATACTGAACCTGAACATTATGATATAGAAAAATTCAAGGAAGAAGGAGTGTTATGTAAAGACTTGTCTGAACGAATTGAAGGTATAGAACCTTTGCCCGGTCTCGCAAATATTATTCCTGATGATGTTGACGTGAAGTTTGTTGCGTTATTAGGATTTGAAGGAGGAAGATTTACTCAAATGTACGAAACAATTCAACCTCCAACAGATAAAATCATTCCGGTAATTGGAGTTCCTGGCTATAGGCCAGAATATCCATTTGTTGCATATTGGGGTAACAGGCGCCCTTTGATTTACACAGAGTCATGGCAGTTTGTTGAATATGCAGCTGCAAATTCTCTTGTAGATATATTTTTCCTTTTACAAAGAATAAAAAAGAAACCACCGATCTCTAAAATAAAATTAGCTCCTATTGGGACTAAACCTCATGCAATAGGTGCTATTCTTTTTGCTATAAAGTATCCGACAGATGTTGAAATAGTATTTGACAATCCTATTCGAAAATCCAAAAGAACGAAAGGGGTTGGGTTAATTGTTGAAAGCAAAGTAAGCGAGTTGCTACATGAAAATTAATAACATAGACACTTTTTATACTCCGCCTGAACTAGCTGAACGCTTGCTTAGTTACGTTGATTGTAAAAAAGCAAAAAAAGTTGTGGATTTTTGTGTTGGAAAAGGGGAGTTGTTAAAGGCCGCACAAACAAAATTTGGAAGCATAGAATGCTATGGAACTGATATTGACAATATGATTGTCGATGAAATCAAGGGAAGCAATCCAACTTGGAATATTGCTGTATGTGATTTCATAAACCAACTGAGCAGAGAAAATACCACGATATTAAAAAGTACAACTTTTGATTTAGTATTACTAAATCCTCCTTTCACATGTAAAGGAAGTAAAATCAATAAAGTTGAGTTTTGTGGTAGCGTTTTTCATGTAAGCACAGCTATGACATTTCTTGTTGAATCATTGAGGTATTTAAGCAGAAGAGGTAGTTTATATGCAATAATGCCGGCGAGTGTGATATATTCGGCTAAAGACAAAAAGTTAGTAACTGCAATAAACGAAAAATATGAAATAGAACTACTTGAAGAAAGAGAAAAACAGTTATTTAAGAATTGTTCTCCTAATATAGTTTTGTTAAAGGTCAAAAAGAAAACTACACGTATTGGGGATAACTCTATAATAGCATTGGATTCTGTACCAATTCTATTTGACGCAAAAGAACATAATATAAGTATTTTTAGAGGGAATTTAAGTGTTCATGAAGCGGTTAAATATAAAAATAGTAAAGGGTTAATGTACGTGCACTCCACAAACCTACGGAACAATACTATTGTTCTTACAAAGATGACTGTGGACAAAGTTCAGTCGACTATAAACGGGCCAGCCATTTTATTGCATCGAGTAGGCAAACCTGATATAACAAAAGTGTGCATAATAAACGACGTAGATCATTATGTCTTATCGGACTGTGTAATTGCTATCTTAGGAGACAACAGAGAAACCATTCAATCTCTATATGATACAATTATTTCAAAAAAGGACATTTTTTATTCCTTATATAAAGGTACAGGAGCAAAATACATTACGATAGAAAGACTAAAAAAAGCATTAAACTTGTGCAACTAATAATTTTCTGATATGACTAAATATCTGTTTGAGAAGAATATTTATTTTCTAATTTAATCCTCGTTTCTGATTCGGTTTTTTATTTTTGCGTACAGCACCCTTTGAAACTACAATCTCCTGCGGTCGAATTGTATCAGAAACCCCGTGCAGATCTGCTCCGGTTTTTTGTGCTTCGGGATAGCGTTCATTCAGGGCGTTGGCGGAATACTCCTTCCCCAGACGGGAACCGTTCAGCACGCACCTGTTTTCATGGTCAATGAAAGTTACTCCCGTGATACGCCCCGCATCGTTGCGCCGGATAAAGAGGTCGATGTAGTAAGCCCGGAGCCGTTCACGAAGTGCGTTTTCGGTCGGTGCATCCAGAAAGGCTTCGGCTACACGGTGACGAGTATGTTCCCGACTGTTCTCTTTCATGATTTTTTCACCGGAGTGTTCCATGTGCCGCTCCAACACATCAAAACCAGCGTATTTTCCGAACAGGGAAGATTTCAGCGGGGTAACCTCTGCTTTTTTGCCATCAGCGTTCAATGCCGTATAGAGCAACCCTCTATAAGTGTGTCCGTCCCTTTCTCCACGGACTTCTTCTATGCCTATATTATATAAGGAAAGTAAGGCTCGGAACTCGCCCAATGTCTGGAAGCGATACATGGATAATGCAGGTTTGATAACCGCCGCTATCTGCCGTTTCAGGTCGCCTTTAGTGGAATCCACAGGTTTAAGTTGCCATTTCTCGGAACGCTTTTGTCCTTTTGCCGGATGTAAGCCGTATTCCTTTTCCAGTTCCTCTGTAATAGCTACACTGTGTTCGTTACGCTTATTATCCTTTATCTTCTTCCCATCCTGACCAACCTGCACCGATACGATATGTACGTGTTCCCGCTCGATGTCGGAATGTTTGAAAACAATGTAAGGCAGGCCACCCCAACCCATGCGATCCATATAATGCCCGGCTATTTCGGATAACTGTTCATCTGAAAGATTGTCTTTCGGATCTGGATTAAGTGAAATATGGATAACAGGTTTTTCGGTTCTAAAATGGTCGGGCATCCACCTTAAAATATCTTCCGCTGTTTCCGCCACATTGAAATTACCGTCCACAGGTTCCCGAAGAATGTGCGTTGCCAGCACCGTTCCCACTCCCTTATCCACCTTCTCCTGATTGTAAAAGAGTGCACCGTAGAGATTGTTTCCGGTTGTAATATTGGCTACCATCGCTTATTAAATTCTTCGGAAAGTGCGATGATCTGTTGCCCAATAGCCGCCAGTTCCGCCGTTATTCTTTCCAGTTTGTAGAGAAGTGCAAGCGCTTTCTTCTCTGAAAAATGCGTGTGAAGTTCCTTCACTACCTGATTGTAATTCGTCCCAACGGCGCGGAATTGTGCGTGGAATTGTGTGAGTTTAGCCACATATTCTAGCGTTCCCCTGTCGGTTTTTATCACCCGGAACGTGTCGTTAAAAACACGCGCTTTGATAAAAGCGGCTTTGGATTGAAGCCCGGAAGTTTCAAACATGGTAAGGAAACGGGCATATTCCTCGGCGGTAAAGTTTACCGAAAAACGGTAGTCCGCCGTATCTGTTTTGGTGGGTCTGCCACCCTTACCCCTTCGGGGTGTATTATTCTTTTCCATACATCGGATTTTTGTGGGTAGCCATGGCTACGCCGGTTCATAAAAAATCCGATCCCTTTATCTGGTGGTGTCAGCCGCCACTATTAAAAAGCGCCGACTTCGGAGTAGCTTTTCCTCCCCTTGTGGGCAAGCTGTTTTCTGATGCACCAAATGTAATTTGCAGCAGAAAACACAGCTTGCTCTTTGCCCCGTTGCAAAGAAATCTGTCCACAAGGACAGACCATTGAAAAAGCATCCCGATCAAACATCGAAGGGAGGCTCATTAACCACCGGGATCGTAACATCGGCAAAGTTACCGGACATTATAATCAGTTGCACCATAACTGATTATGCCTCTCTTTGCCAGTTGGCTGCCACTCTGTTCCATAGCCTGAAAATCGCATACAACCGAGCAGAATAAGGGGTTTATTTGCACTCGGAAACAAGTAAATAATGGATTGTTTCAAGAGTTCTTTATTTCCATTTTGAAGTGATGAAATGCACCCGAAAATCAGTAGCTATTGATAGTCTATCCATGTATCCATATTGATAGATATATGGATTATCAATACTGATTTACTGATTGACGTGTTGATAGGCAATACTGAAACATTGATTGATGTATTGACAGGTAATACACATATCAATATTTATCCGGGGAATTAATGATATGAACCTATGACTAAACATTGAGCCATAACAATATGGAAATACAGAGAAATAGAAAAACAGCAATGTATCAACAGTGAAATAAATAAGAAGTTAAACACTTAAAAAAAGAAATGATGAATAAAGAGCCTATTTACCTGGCATTTTCCACCCAGAAGGGCGGAGCCGGAAAAACAACCCTTACGGTGCTGGTAGCATCCTATCTGCACTATGTAAAAGGCTATGATGTAGCCGTGATCGACTGCGACTATCCGCAACACTCCATAGCCGAGATGCGGGAGCGCGACCTGAAACAAGCGTTGGAAGACGACCATTACAAACGGATGGCCTACGAACAGTTTACGCGCCTGAACAAAAAAGGCTATCCGGTTATCGAGAGCAGTACCGAGAAAGCGATTGACGATGCCGACCGTATTACAGGGCAGGCGGATTTCGACTTTGTCTTCTTTGACCTGCCGGGGACGGTAAACAACCCTTCCGTCATCAAAGCCCTGTCAAACATGGATTATATCATCGCACCTATCAGTGCCGACCGTGTTGTGTTGGAAAGTACCCTGCGCTATATGGTAGTGATAAACGATGTGATAAAAAAGACGGGAGTATCCACTATCAAAGGAACGTATTTGGTCTGGAACATGGTCGATGGACGTGAAAAATCCGAACTGTACGAAGTTTACGAACAGGTAATCGCCGATCTCGGTTTCGATTTATTGAAAACCTTTTTGCCGGACAGCAAGCGTTTCCGCCGGGAACAATCGGTATTGCACAAGCCTGTTTTCCGTTCCACGCTGTTTCCTGCAGACCGCTCACTTATCAAGGGCAGTAATATCGAAGAACTGACCGATGAAATTCTTTCACTCTTAAAACGACCTGACAATGGCTAAACGAGCAAAGGCAGGGGAACTGGATGAATCATTGATTATCCAGTCCTTCAAAGACACGGAACTATTGGCCAACCCTGCCGATGCTATTGCCGGGAAACCGGATGAGGACATTCCGGCAAAGGAAACGGGTAGTAAAATGGTGCAAGCGGAAGATAATTCCGATGAAACAGAAACTCCGGCAGCCGATACTGCGCCAAAGGGTAAATCCCGTCGGCGCAAGGGCAGTTATGATGAGGTCTTTCTTAAAAATAAAGACCTCAAAGCCCGGCAGCCTGTTTATATCAGCCAAGAGATTCATCAGGAGATTAAAAAGGTGGTACACCTGCTTGCCCTGTCGAATCAGGAGATTAGTGTCGGGGGTTACATTAATAATGTGCTGGCTGACCATCTGGAACAGCACAAAGAAGATATAGCCGAGCTTCGGCGCAGGCAGATAGAAAATTTATAAATCAATAAATAAGATGAAACGATGAAAAAGAAAAATAGAAAACAACAAAGTTATGAAACGTTGTTCGTCAAAAAATCGACTATCACTGCACGGGCAGGCAAGATGGTCTATATACGGCGGGAATTTCACGATACAATTCAAGCTGTGTGCCAGATAATTGGGAACAATCAGGTGTCGTTGTCGAGTTTCATTGACAATGTGCTGGCTCATCACTTTGATACTTACGGTAATGAGATTACCCGACTATATAACGAGAAACACAAAGGAATAAACATTCTAAAAAATACAGACAAATGAAAAAAAGAGAAAGAAAAGAGCCGGAGGAAACAATGGCGGAAATGGCTTCCTATGCAGAGCAATATCTGAAGCCCGTTGAGATAGACCGCCGGGGCTGCGTGTATATCAGTAAACGCAACCACGACATACTTTGTGCGCTCATACGCTCAATAAACCAAAAGGGACTGACCATCGGCGGTTACATCGATAATGTAATTACCGAACACCTGGAGAACCATAAGGCGGAGATAAACCATATCTACCGCCGGGAGCGAAACGATTTACTATAAACCACTAAAAATCCAATCATCATGTCAGACAAAATAATCATGTTATGTATCGTACTGTCGGCTGTCGCAGTCATAGCCGCCGTATTTGTCCGTCGTGCCATCGGCTACCGGCGGAGAGTAAGAGAAACAATCGGGGAAGGTATTCCTCCCGAAGAAATAAATATCGGAATTACAGGTGGAGATGCACCCCATGAAACGGGTAACTACTACCGTAACTATTTCTTCCACCCGGCGGATTCTTCCACAGAAAACGCCAAAGATGTGCTTATCCAACCCAAGTACCATGCCCGCATAAAAGCGATTGTAGGGAATGCCCGGAAAAGAGGCATACCTGTAACCATATACAGCTATATGGATAATGTGATGGAACATCATTTCCACTCTTTCGGGGAAGATATAACCGATTTACACCTGAATAGAGATGATAGTCATTAATTCCCATACCATACTCGTTTTGCTGATTGTGTTTGCTGTCATCTATGCTGTTTGGACAATGGTTTACCTGAATCGTTTGGGAAAGACGGAAAAGAAAAAGAACGCTGTCAAAGAACAAAGTCCGGCAAAACGCAAAAAGGGGGATATCATCGGTAAAAGCAGGTTCGTGTTGCCACTTTCCGGCCACTCCCAGCCAGAAGCTGCCGTAACTCCTGAAACTGAATCAGATACAGAAAAAGAAAATATCTTTGCTCCCGCAAGTGTACCCGAACACCCCCGGCAAATAGCGCCGGAAGAACTGGACGATGTTTTCGGTATTGTCCCGGAAGGCGAAACAAATGAACCTCTGGACATTGACTATCCGCTGGTAGTTAAACCATTCCCGGAAGAAGAAGCGGAAGAAACCGAAGACGAGGACGAAAGTGAGGATTTGCCAATCAAAGGCAAACCTGTCGCCCAGGGGGTCAGTTTTGAACAAATGGGCGAAGCCTACCGCCATGTGGTACATAATCCGACAATTACAGATGAGCAAAAAGAGGAAACCGGACGTGTCCTCTTAAACCTGAAAGGAACCGATATGTTTGAAGCTATCGTTTCAGGTCAGCCCGAACGGGGCGATAAGGTAGATATCCTTATTAACACCTACCTCACGGCATTCCAGCAAAAGGTCGCCGAAAGGTCAGCGGAAAGCCTACCTCCGCAGGGTGAAGTCCCAACGGGTTTTGATGTCCGGGATTTTATGTAACGTAAAAATGAAATCAGATGAAAAAGTATGATTACGGATAGCGCGGAAAACCTATCCACAGACCACTAAAATTTCAAGTAAAAACAAGTTTCACCCGGTGCGGGGCCTATCCAACCCCGCACCATCTTAAAAAAATCAAGTTATGACAAAGAAGAAAGTTCTTATGTCGGCGGCATTTGTCTTTGCCGCTGTTTCCTCCGCATTTGCACAGGGCAACGGAATCGGGGGTATTACCGAGGCTACTAACATGGTAACCAGCTATTTCGACCCCGGCACGAAGCTAATTTACGCCATCGGAGCCGTCGTCGGACTCATTGGCGGTATTAAAGTATATAACAAGTTCAGTTCAGGCGATCCTGACACCTCGAAAACGGCCGCCAGTTGGTTCGGAGCATGTATTTTCCTAATTGTAGCGGCAACCATCCTGCGCTCTTTCTTCCTTTAATCACTACTCCCAAAAGTAACAATATGGAGTACAATATAAATAAAGGAATAGGAAAAAGCGTGGAATTTAAGGGGTTGAAAGCGCAATACCTGTTCATCTTCGCCGGAGGGCTGCTGTCCGTTTTCGTGCTGTTCGTGATTCTTTACATGATAGGCATAGACCAATGGATATGTATAGGCTTTGGCGTGATAGCCGCATCGGTACTGGTATGGTTGACTTTCAGCCTGAATGCGAAATACGGTGAGAACGGACTCATGAAACTTATGGCAAAACGCCAGCATCCCCGTTATCTCATCAACCGCAAGATTCCATACCGCCTGTTCCGCAAAAAGAAGAAAGCGCTATGAGGAATATAATGAAAGCATCCACGATAGAGAGCAAATTTCCGCTACTGGCTGTCGAACATGGATGTATAATAAGCAAAGATGCGGATATAACGGTAGCCTTTCGTGTCGATCTGCCCGAACTGTTTACCGTAACTTCGGCCGAGTATGAAGCCATACACGCCGCATGGGTAAAGGCGGTAAAGGTATTGCCGGATTACAGTATCGTGCATAAAGCCGATTGGTTCGTCAGCGAAAAATACCGTCCTCAGACGGGCGACGGAGATATGAGTTTCCTCTCGCGCAGCTACGAACGACATTTCAACGAACGACCATTCTTAAACCACTACTGCTACTTGTTCCTTACCAAAACGACAAAGGAGAGGATGCGGATGCAGTCGAATTTTTCTTCCCTCTGCCGGGGTAACATTATTCCCAAAGAGGTAGATAAGGAAACAGCCGTGAAGTTTTTGGAAGCCGTCGGACAATTTGAACGGATTGTAAACGATTCGGGGTTTATTACCCTTGCCCGTCTTACAGACGACGAAATAACGGGTACAGCGGATAATGCGGGGATAATCGAAAAGTATTTTGCCCTGTCGCCCGAAGATACCACGACACTGGAAGATTTGGAGTTGGGAGCGGATGGTCTGCGTATCGGAGATAAAAAGGTATGCTTGCATACCTTATCCGATGCAGAGGATTTACCGGGACGGGTGGGAACAAGCATCCGCTATGAAAAACTATCCACCGACCGGAGCGACTGTCTTTTGTCTTTCGCTTCTCCCGTTGGACTACTCTTGTCCTGCGACCACATTTATAATCAGTATTTGTTTTTGGACGATAGTGCCGAAAACCTGCGGAAGTTTGAAAAACAAGCCCGCAATATGCAGTCGCTATCCCGCTATTCAAGGGGGAACCAGATAAACAAAGAGTGGATCGATCATTACCTGAACGAAGCCCATTCTTATGGTTTGACCTCTATCCGGGCGCATTTTAATGTGATAGCATGGAGCGAAGATTCGGACAAGTTGCAACACATCCGCAACGATGTCGGTTCACAGCTTGCACTCATGGAGTGTCGCCCTCGCCACAATACTGTGGATGCGGCAACGCTCTATTGGGCGGGGCTACCCGGCAACGCGGGGGATTTTCCGGCAGAGGAATCGTTCTACACGTTTATCGAACCAGCACTCTGTTTCTTCACGGAGGAAACCAATTATAAGGATTCGCCAAGCCCTTTCGGCATTAAAATGTGCGACCGTATCAGTGGTAAACCTTTACACCTGGATATATCCGATCTGCCGATGAAAAAGGGAATCATCACGAACAGGAACAAGTTCGTATTGGGGCCTTCTGGAAGTGGCAAGTCATTCTTTATGAATCACATGGTGCGCCAGTATTACGAGCAAGGCTCCCATATCGTATTGGTCGATACGGGAAACAGCTATCAGGGCTTGTGCGAACTGATCCGACGTAAGACCAAAGGACAGGACGGAATCTATTTTACCTATACCGAAAAATCCCCGATTTCATTTAACCCGTTTTTCACGGACGATTACGTGTTTGAAACGGAAAAAATGGACAGTATCGTTACGCTGCTCATGACCTTGTGGAAAAGTGCGGATGAGAAAGCGGGCAAGACGGAAAGCGGAGAGTTGGGAAATGCCGTATCGGGTTATATTCGCCGTATTCAGGAAGACCGTTCCATAACGCCCTGCTTCAATACATTCTATGAATATCTGAAAGATGATTTCAGGGAAGAATTGAATAACAGGGAAATTCCGGTTGAAAAAGAAGATTTCAACATTTCCAATCTTCTGACTACGCTGCGCCCTTACTATAAAGGTGGGCGATATGACTTCCTATTGAACTCTGCGGATGAGTTGGATTTATTATCTAAACGCTTCATTGTCTTTGAAATAGATGCGATAAAGGGTGCGCCCGTCAAGGCAGCATAAGAAATATCCTTTGGCAAGGATTAGGTAAGTGTTCTTTGAAAAACCTATCATCACCCGGCTTATCTGAA
>NZ_QVMO01000054.1 GCF_010501055.1 Dysgonomonas sp. 521 | reverse complement strand
GGTGGGTCGTACGGCGAAGCGGGGCGCAATGCTTTTTTGCTTACTTTTGGAGCTTCGGCCAAAAGTAAGGCAAGCAATCTGTGATTGCGCGCAGATAAAAAATTAAAGAACGTTTTAAGTAGCGAGGAGGGTGTCTCAAAAGTATTTCTTCATATCTTTTTGTCATGTTGAACGGGGTGAATTGAAAATCGACGGAGTCAAACTCTCGTATCTGGAAGGTCGAGATTCTTCGTTGCACTCAGAATGACAAAGAGAGTAATAATTTGATAGAGATGTTTTACTTTTGAGACACCCCCGAGTCATGCAAAACGACTGATGATATTGAACGTATAGTTTGAACGATTTAAGTACTGATTGAATGTCACAAAAAAAGAAGAAAAATATCTATATATATTTGGGTAAAGTGATTTTTATCACTTTGCTCATTATCTTATGTATACGTACTTTTCTTATCGAACCATATACCATTTCATCGCCTCAGATGGAAACATTGCTGATAAAAGGAGACAGGATACTGATAGACAAAACAGCATACGGAGTACGCCTGCCCATGACAATATTGACTATTCCTTTTACATTCGACAATATATTCGGACACAGGTCTTATTCTACAAAGATTGAAGCCCCTTATAAGCGTATATTCGAAAAAGAAGTAAGCCGGAACGACATCGTTTTATTCAACAACTCGCTTGAGTCTGAAAAACCGCTAGATAAAAGAAGCCTTATCGTTAGCAGGTGCGTAGCCCTACCGGGCGATACCATACTTGTAGAAAACGGCTTATTCATGATAAACAACAGGCAATACATAACCTCCCCCGATGTAATGGAGGAATATACTGTAAATATCATGGCTCTGAATGAAGTAAAAGAAATTATGGAAGAGCAGGATATACCTCTCCGCAATTTAAAGCACCGGTCTGACACCGTATCTTTCGTATTGAACAGGCTTGAAGCGTTTATCGTAAATGAAAGCCTGCAAGATTCCCTATCGTTAAAAAGCAAGGTAGATACGATCCGGAGCTATCGGCTCCCCGTACCATTCAGAGGGAAAACAGTAGATATAAACAGTAACAGCCTCACAATGTACAGGCAGATAATAGAACTGGAACAAGGCGACAAAATAAAGGTATCGGACGATATGCTGTTCATCAATGGTAAAGAGCAAAATAGTTACACTTTCGGGGACGATTATTACTGGATGCTGTCAGACAATAAGCAGAATTCGACAGACTCGCGCACCCTTGGCTTTATACCTTTCAGTAGCATAATAGGTAAAGCCCGCCTTATCTGGTATAGCTCCGATAGCGAAGGCATAAAAAGAGAGCGCTGTTTTACCCTGATAAATTAGATTTGATATGGACATATACTTATCATCCGCCTATCTGGCGCCCATCTGGTACTATACCAAATTCTGTGCCGGAAGCCGGATATTTATCGAACAATGTGAGAGTTACACAAAACAATCGTACCGCAACAGGTGCATGATTCTGTCAGCCAATGGCCCTATACCACTATCTATACCTGTAGTTCACTCCTCGTCCGAAAAGACATTGACAAAAAATATCCGCATAGCCGAACACGGCAACTGGCAGCACATGCATTGGAACGCCATTGTTTCGGCATATAATTCTACTCCGTTTTTCGAATATTATCAGGATGACTTTTACCCTTTTTATCATAAAAAACAGACTTTCCTGTTCGATTTCAATCAGGAATTACAGGCACTCATATCCCGATTGTTGGATATCGATTTGCCAACCATCGAATACACTGTGGAATATAAACAGGAATTTTCGGCAAATGAATCAGACTTCAGGGATATTATCCATCCGAAAAAGTCGCCGGAACTGGATGGCGATTTTATTTCAACTCCCTATTATCAGGTATTCGGACAAAAATTCGGCTTTGTGGAAAACCTGAGTATTATCGACCTCCTTTTCAATATGGGCAACGAAAGCCGGCTTATCCTTGAAAGTTCTGTTAAAAGATAAGGCTTACATTAAAGTATTTTATAACCCTATATGCTTATTTATCTATAAAACATCGTATTTTTGCGTTAAATTAAGTAACTGTTTAAATTTTATTGGTATTCTACGATGAGTTTTTTGAAATATATTTTTTGATTTTTACTTGCTGAGCCAACGGTTAGCGGAGCTAATCGGCGGGCTAAGCCAAAAGTAAAAAGCGGAAAAGATGCTCAAAAGAGCCATAGCGGGAATGCCAAAGAAAGAAAATAGTTATATAAAAAATTATTTCGTTAAAATCTAAACAGTTACTAAATAAAAGATGATACAGCTCATAAAAAAATATATCGCCTTATCGTTTGTTTTAAGCGTCATCGTATTGATAGCTGTAGCCTGCGCAAGTATAGCTAGCCCGACAGGAGGGCCTGTAGACTTAGACCCGCCCAAAGTGGTCAGGAGCTCTCCGGGATTTAACGCGACTCAGGTAAAGAACGGAAAGGTTACGATTGAATTTGACGAAAACGTTACGATTAAGAACCCTTCCGAAAACGTTATCATCACTCCGCCACAGAGAGCATTCCCCATTATACGCGGAGAAAACAGGAAGGTAACCGTTGAACTGAGAGACACCCTTCTTCCTAATACGACATACACAATAGATTTTACCGATGCTATTGTTGACAATAATGAAGAAAACCCATTGGAGAACTTCTCATACTCCTTTTCTACAGGAGATGTAGTAGACTCACTCGCCATATCGGGAAAAGTGCTTAGCGCCGACAATCTGGAGCCTGTAAAAGGAATGTATGTGGGATTACACTCCAATCTGGAAGATTCAGCATTTACTAAAATAAAATTTGACCGCATATCCCGCACTAACGATGCCGGAACATTTACCATCAGAGGCGTTGCCCCGGGTAAATACAAGCTATATGCGCTGGACGATACCAACAGGGACTATATGTATGACAATCCTGCCGAGGCAATCGCTTTCATGGAAACAATAATAGAACCTACAAGCGAAAGAGCAGTAAGGAACGATACTATATTCATAGAGCCTGACCACAACCACAACCACGAAGCTGAGGCGAACAACAATCAGCCTCCTCCGAAAGAAATAGATACGATAAAGGCGGTCGAGTACACCCGTTTTTTGCCGGATAATATCGTTTTAAGGTCTTTCAAGTCAGGGTTTCAACGCCAATACCTGCAAAAGCATGAACGTTCGCCACGTAAGCTTTCCATATTCTTCGGAGCCGCACACCCCGGCGCTGTGGTTGAACCGTTCAATTTTGACGGAGAAAAAGACTGGGCTGTGTTGGAGAAGACAGCTAAAAGCGATACGCTTATATATTGGCTAAAAGATGAGGAACTTATAAAAACAGACACATTGATGCTTCGTGTTTCGTATATGAAGACCGATTCGCTAAATCAGTTGGTATCGGCTACCGACACACTCCGGTTCATAGACAGGACACGTAAGAAGGATACAAGTAAAGAAGATAAAAAGAAGAAGAAAGAAGAAGAGGAACCTGAGATAGTATTCCTTACCATCAGCAATAATTTAAACTCTACGTGGGATACACATAAAAATATTTATCTGGAATTTAACGAACCTATTATTAACGAAGACTCTTTAATAAATAAAATTGTACTCCAGCAAAAAGTGGATACTGTGTACAACGATATACCAATCCAATTACTTCCCGATTCGGTTAATCCGCGTAAATATACCATCAAAAACAGGTGGGCTTATGGCTCGGAATATCAGATAAAGATTGATTCTGCATCCATCCACAGCATCTATGGATTGTGGAACAATAAGCTGGATCAGAAATTTAAAGTAAAGAATGAAGACCAGTACGCACAGTTGGCTATCTGGGTGGAAGGGATAGATAGTATCCCGTCTTTTATGGAAATTTTAGATAAGTCGGATAAACCAATTAGAAAATCCAGAGTCATAGATAATGTAGCCGTATTTAAAGACCTCGATCCGGGAACATATTTTTTCCGTATCATACTCGACAGTAATAATAACGGCGTATGGGATACAGGAAATTATGATAAAAAAATACAGCCCGAACTGGTTTATTATATGGGGAAACCAATAGAAGTAAAAGCCAACTTTGAGATTGAAGAAAATGATCCGCCTTGGAGGATAGATATAAATAACCTGGACAGTCAGAAGCCACTGGAAATAACAAAACAAAAACCGGAGGACAAAGAAGCCAGAAGAAAGAAACTGGAAGAAAAAGACGCTAAAAACCAGCGAAACAGAGAACAAAATAATAGTAATAATACCAATACTAACAGGAGCAATAGTAATAGAAGTAGCAACACTAGTAACAATAATTACAACCAATACTAAATTAATTCTGAAGGACTTAATAAAACTAGACAATTATGATGAAAAGAATTATCGGATTCATATTTATGCTTTCAGCTTTATTCAGCCTGAATGCCAATGCTCAGTGTAAATTAAACAATACATACTTTCAGGCAGGAGAAGACCTGAGTTATGATCTGTATTTCAAATATGGCATCATATATACAAAAGCAGGCACTTCCTCTTTAAGAACCGTTTCGGAGAAATATAACGGAACAGACGCATACAAAATGACATTGCTGGCACAATCGTCAGGAACCGTACGTAAACTATTCTCCCTGAACGATACATTGTCATGTTATACAACTAAAGACCTTGTGCCCCTTGCATATATAAAAGATGCGTTTGAAGGGAAAGATTACACACAGGAAGAAGTGCGTTACACATATACAGGGTCGGGAGTGAGCATAAACGCTAAACGGCATAAAAACGGCACATTCAGGTTTAACGAAACCATTACATCCAATTCATGCATATATGATATGATGAGTGTCGTATTTTATGCGCGTACACTAAACTATGCATCAATGAAAAAAGGGGATACTTCGAAAGTGAACTTCATTTCAGGCAAAAAGAAAGTGAGTATGGTCATAGAATATGAGGGAATAGAAGCAGTGGAAGCTAATGATAATAAAAAGTATAATTGTATCAAGCTTGTTCTGAGTATTATGGATGACGCTTTCAGCGACAAAAAGGAGGCTATGAAAGTCTATATTACCAATGATAATAACCGTATGCCTGTACGCCTCGATTCGAAGCTGAATATTGGCTCCACACGGGCAATCCTAAAAAGCTATAAGGGTAATAAACATCCCGTATCGGCAGTGAAGTAATTGGGGAATATATTTCGGTAGAAATAGATAACTGTAGGGGGCTGTCCCAAAAGTAAAACATCTCTATCAAATTGAGCGTATGTAAATAGATATGAAAAATACTTTTGGGATAGCCTCACTTGTAATATCTGGTCTTCGGGCGTATGCAATACACCCCTACACAATCCACAAAAACGGGAGTTTAAGACTCACATTGGCATATCGAAGTACCTTGATTACTTCTCCTTAAATGCCAGATAAGTCCACACAGGATAATGATCCGAATATTTTACGTTATCTACTGTGCAGTTATACGATTGGAAGGCAAGGGAATGCATAATGAAGTCGATACGGAACCAGAATTTATTTTCGTGGTAAGTAATACCCTGCCCAAACCCTGTATTTGCATACGAATCTATTAAATCTCCCTTGATGGTATAATACGCATACGAAATAGGAGAATCGTTGAAGTCGCCACATACAATAGTCGCATCTGTTTCCTGTTTGTCGATAAGAGACCTTATCATATCAGCCTGAGCTTCCCTTATCTTATAAGCCGCGCCAAGGCGTGTTTGCACATTCATGGCAACTTCGCCAATCATTTCCCTGTCGCGCGTTTTGAAAAAATCTTTATATAACTGCTTGTCTTCCGCGGTTATACGGTTCGATTCCAAATGGGTATTCACCAGTGTCACTTTCCTCTTGTTGATATTCAGCTCATACATGGCGGCACCGTTATACGAACTTTCCAGTGGCAACCGTTCGGCCTTTTCGATGGGGAATTTCGAATAGCAGGCTACTCCATATATCAGGTTACCGCGCGAAGTTCCCAGTTTGATTATCTGGCTGTATGGATAATCTTTCAGTATCGCTTTTACCTCTTTCTCCGATACAATACTATTCTTGTTTTTCACTGCAGAGACTGCAAATTCCTGCAAGCAGATAATATCGGCATTGCTGTTTACCAGATATTCCAATATCGGATTTTTTCTTGCTGCGTCTCCTTTCATCCAGTTGAAAGCACGCACATTATATGTAAGTACCTTGATATGCTTCGCCGGAATATCTTTATCCTCTGTCTTAAAATGAATCGGATAACAAGTAAGTATAGGTTGCCAGCAAGCCGAGATAACAACAAGCTGTACCAATGCATATTTCCACCTGAAGCTAATAACCCATAGCAACAAATATAGTATATTGACAAAGAGAATAAGGGGGAATCCCAACCCCAGATAGGCTATTACAGAAACCCTCGATGGTACAACATACCATGCAAGGATAGATAATAAAAGGATGATTATAGCCAGAATATTGGTGGCAAATACTGTGTATTTTATAATCTTGCCAACTCTTATTTGGGATAACTTATTTTTTACTCGCATCGAATAAACGTTTTTTTTCTTCCGTGCTCAGGCTACTATAGCCCGACGCCTTTATTTTGTCCAGAATGCGGTCAATTTCTTCCGTCTCTTTATGACGACGTTGGTTATATTGATAATCTGTCTCAGTTTTCTTATATTTTACCTTCATCTTCTTAGAAGATCCCGGCTTTGTTAAATTAACAACTGAATCAATCGTTTTGTTGACCCAACGGGTTATATCCTTACCTTTCAGGTACTGCTTCGCAAATATATATCCCATTATGGCTCCCCCTATATGGGCAATGTGCCCGCCGGGATTTGAATCGCTGTCAAGAGAGATAAAATCTATGACAAATAAAAAGATCGCTATGTAAATTATTTTCAGGCGAAATACCATAAAAAGGTTTACTTCGGCATTCGGCCTGTAAAACGCGGCGGCAAATATTATCGCCATAACGGAAGCTGAAGCGCCGATCATAGGCGGATGGTTCATTTCCAGATAATATGGGATCGTATTAAATGTTATGATATATAAAACTGCGCCTGCCAGCCCTCCAAGCAAATACAAGCTCCCCAGATTCTTGGAACTGAAATAACTCAAAAACATTTGCCCGAACCAGAACAGCATCAGCATATTGAATAATATATGCAGGAAGTCTATGTGAACAATCATATAGGTAAATAATGTCCACGGACGTTTTACCAGCAGAGATAAGTCGGAGGTAGCAGCGATATAAGGTATCAGGTTGATCGTATCAAGTTTGAATAACTTGCCTACCATACCTATAACAGCCAGAATAAGAAATACCGCTACATTAATTATTATAAGCTGTATCAGTATATCTTTTTGCTTAAACCTGTATTTAATATTGTCTAAAATTGTGCCCATTCGCCTTTCCTTTTTTACGCCAGTAAAGTATAATGAAGAAACCTGTGATTAATCCCCCCAGATGCGCAAAGTGAGCCACATTGTCCCCTGCATTATCCATCACGCCCAGTATCAGTTCGAGAGCGCCATAACCTATTACAAACCATTTCGCTTTAATTGGCACAGGGAAGAACAGCATCATTAGTTCGACATTCGGGAATAGCATTCCGAATGCGACCAAGACCCCAAATACAGCGCCTGAAGCGCCCACCATTGGAGTATTGATAAGAGCATATAAATTCTGTATAGCGTCATGATCGCTTGCTGTAGCCATAACACTGGTAGCACCTGCTTGTATCTGAGATACTATATCGGGTGATAAACTACTTTCAATTCCTTTAATTCTGAGATATGTAATTAACAATTGAAGGGCAGCAGCCCCAATCCCTGTTAACATATAATAGATAAGGAACCGTTTAGGTCCCCACACCATTTCGAGTGTACGCCCAAACATATACACAGCAAACATGTTAAAGAATACATGGCCTAAACTTCCATGCATAAACATATATGTGATAATCTGATGGGGCATAAAGTAATTAGAGGAGAAATAATGCAAGGCAAGATATTTTCCCATACCTAGCTGATTCCCTAGTAACATGTCTGCGATCCAGACTAAGAAATTGATAATGATGAGATTTCTGGTAACAACCGGAATTGAACTCATAAAACCCGCATTATTTTGATTCATTTTGATTTCCTCTATTTTCGTTTTTAAACGTCCAAAATTACAGATATTTTTTGTTTTACAGATGAAAAACGGATATGCTTTTAGATATTTTCTAAATTCATATGAGTTTTTCCGATTTTTTTTTATGATTATTAAATAAAACGCTTATATTTGAATGCCAGAACTGGAAATAACTCTAAAAAAATAATTCAGTTATATAATGTTTAATTAAATCATTACATTCAATTATGAACAAGACAGAACTTATCAATGCGATAGCTGAAAAATCAGGCTTGAGCAAAGTAGATTCTAAAAAAGCTCTTGAAGCGTTTATCGAATCAGTAACAGGAGAAGTGAAAAATGGTGGTAAAGTTGCTCTAGTTGGCTTTGGAACATTCTCTGTAACTCAAAAAGCTGCAAGAAAAGGTATCAATCCTAGAACTAAAGCTGTTATCAACATTCCAGCTAAAAAAACTGTTAAATTTAAAGCCGGCGCTGATTTGGCAGCTCTATAATCCAGTTTATAAGAAGAAAAAGGAAGTAGGAAATGTTTTCCTACTTTTTTTATGTGTGTAAAGCAGGAAATATCAGGAAAGAAAAAAGTGACATTATGAAACAAAAAGTGACACTTTTCACATACTGCCCTATTGTTACTTATTCTCATTCTACATTATTTTCACTTGTTAACATAATCGTTTCAAAGAACTCTTCATATTAGATAATTCTTTGAATTTTTGATGACGATAAACAGTCCTATACAAGTACTCCTTCATTGAAGTGCCCGGATACATCTTCTTTCCATTCCTTTGGCCAGTCGAAGCGGAGAAAAGGAATTACCGTGCGGGCAATATCCATCACAATAGGGTAAGCGTGCGCATTCTCCCGTATCTCTTCTTTTATGATGTTCTTTCCCTGATCGAATTCCACAAACAGGTTCATTATTATGCTGAATATGATGATCCATTTTGCGCAGCAAAACAATGCTCCGGCAAGCCTGTTGAGGGCAGTCATTTTGATAGCCTCGATAAATGATTCCAATAGTTTGCCGGCAAATAATAAGATAATTATAATTATCAGGAACGCAACAATATAAGAAAGGGGCCCTACTATGTGAGGGGACGCTTGGGTAAGTTCAATTAATTTAGGGGCTAATATTCCTGACAGTTGCCCGGCAAATATGGCACCTAATATAATACCAGCTAATGACGCGATCTGCATCACAAGCCCTGAAAAGAAACCTTTGACAAGGGTAATAATAACTAATATTACAACAACGAGGTCGAACCAATTCATACTTAATGTATTTGCTGTAAAAAAACAAAAGTAAGAATTAAAAATAATTCTTACTTCGTATGTTTTAGCAAAATATCTTTAAAAGATTCTTATTTGCTGTATTCGTCAGAGACAGTAAGTTTAGCTCTTCCTTTTGCCCTGCGTGACGCAAGTACTCTGCGTCCGTTTGCAGTAGCCATTCTGGAGCGAAAACCATGTTTGTTTTTTCTCTTCCTGTTCGATGGTTGAAAAGTCCTTTTCATTGCTATATATTATTTTTCTGTTATAATTTCTTTCCAGATATTCGGGTTGCAAAAATAGGATGTTTATTTAATATAAGCAAGTATATTAACGTTTTATTTTCGCCAAAGTGATAAAACTATAATCATATTTGTGTTTCTCGTCGGTATGAAAATCTTCTTTTTCGATTTCCTGCCATTGTGCCGGGTCTATTTCGGGAAAGAATGTATCAGCTCCCTCAAATTTGTGGTGTATACGTGTCAGGTACAGTTTGTTGGCAAAGTCTATAGCTTTGTTATATATTGTGCCCCCGCCAATGATGAATATCTCCGGTTCATCTTTGCATTGTTCAATTGCCTCTTCTATGGAGGAAACCATTTCGCATCGTTCAAACTGTAAATCTTTGTTCCGGGTGATTACTATATTCCTTCTGTTGGGTAACGCACCCTTAGGAAGCGATTCGAAAGTCTTGCGTCCCATAATTACGGGATGCCCTTCTGTTACCGCCTTGAAGTGCTTCAGGTCGTTAGGCAGATGACAAAGCAGGTTATTGTCCTTGCCTATTGCATTGTTTTCGTCTATTGCGACTATTATTGATTTTACTGGCATGATGCTCCTTTTACTATTTTTTAGTATCCAACGCCGTAGCGATCTTTTCTTCATATCCTTTCTTTACCCTGAATCCATCCCGAATGGATGTACCTCTCGCTTCAACTATTTCAATATTATGTAGTTCTTTTTCATATATTATTTTACCTACACAGGGTAGTTTTTCAAAGCTTCTGCTAGCTACGTCTTCAGGGACATATATACATACGCCGTTTGTCATATATTCCGAAAAACCTGTAGCAATATTCTTTACCTTTATCTCGTAGTATTGGGATGAGTATGGTTTAAGCAAGGCTTCATAAAGCGGGGGGCGTTCTTCGGTAGACGGAACAAGAGTCAAAGTTTTGTAGACAAAGTAGACCGTCCTACTAATACCCATGCAAAATACTAAAGTACTAATGAGAAAAAAAATTCTCAATCCGGCTTTAGGTGCTAACACTGGTTCTTTGCTCCTGTTCGACTGTATTATACAATATAATATAAATATCATTCCTATAATTATACCCAAAGCAAATCGAAAATCTGGAGCGGACAAAAACCAATATACGATGCAACATAAGATTGTACTGTACAATATATAGATGTTCTTATCGACTTTTGTTTTCTTCCATAATCCCCAAATGATAGCAAATGGAGATAATAGTATGATGAGATAAAACACATTTACAATTACTGTACTAATAAACAATATCATATCATTTATATTACTCATATCACCATAATAGAAAAAATACAAAAATGAAGACAAGCCCAGAAATGTATCTTTAGCCCATACAAAAATAAAATTGCGCTGCCACTTTGCTATTGCCTCTGGTATTTTCCAGTCAAAGTCAAACAAATCGATCTCATAAATAGGGTATACAAGGTAGCCAGATACTATAACATTATGCGCTACCCATAATACCATAATAAGTAAAGGAGCAAATACATAAAAGAGGCTTAAAGCATACTTTCTCCTTTTTATTAGCAAAAACAAAAGATATATGCTAATCAAACATAAAGGCAATACTGACAATTTGAAAGTAATGAGTACTACAGGAAGTAGGATTGCAAACAATAACTTCTTTGTTAGTGTTCTAGGATACAGTACAAATCTGGATATATAATAAAAAATGCAAATATTAGGAATAATATCTGAAGATGTATCTGTCAAGCCAACACTGCTCATGAAAAAGAAAATGAACAATAATACTAAAAGTACTATTCTATCAAGTCTGAATTTGGAATTTACAACCTCTATACAAACCCAGCCTATAACAAATGTGAATAATACATCCTGAAACAGGTATAAAGGTTCATTAAACAAAAACCTGAATGTAAATATGGCAGAGATTAAGAAATAGTTGGAATTAAAACCCATCTGGTCTTTGAGATTGCCTATTCCCGGGGTAACCGGATATTCTTCATACCACCTGATATTCTGATAATGATAGTAAATTCCGTCAAACATCATTTCCCGCCATACGACATAAAGCAGAAAAGAGAAGATAAATAACATAAGTGTTATTTTCTGATTTCGGCTAAATGTTGAAAAAGAACACCTTCCTATCCTAAACCATATAAGCAATCTCTTCTTGTTGAAAAACCAGTATATAATACTTATAACAAAATAAGATGCCATTATATAGTGGTTTGAAGGAAGAAAAAAAGACGTTACTGATAGTAGAGTGATAATGAATACTATTCCTAGCATGAAAGTATCGACCACATTATATGTCTCTCTCCTCTTAAAAATCACATTGTACAGGGAGATAAGCATATCTCCAAAAGAAAGTAAGATAAAAGATGTAATTATCCAAGCTACTAATATTGCTAACATATTGTCATTTTTGTGAATGTGTCACTCGTGTCCCATTAAAATTAAAAACAATCCTTTTAAATCACTGAAGCACACCCTATTGTACATAAATTTATATTAAACCAATTTCAATTTTCATCTCTTTAACAAAACCAAATCTCAATACAACAAAGTGCGATGCGACTCCTGTTAGGCAGATGACAAAGCAGGTTGTTGCCCTTGCCTATTGCGTTGTTTTCGTCTATTGCGACTATTATTGATTTTACTGGCATATTATTTAGTTTATAAAACTTTTTTCTAAAAGCTTAATTAAATTCTCCTTAGAAAGACCTCGGTGATAGAACGTGCTTATCGAGAACCCCTTTACCATGTTTTCTTTATCAAGGCGAACTATGAAATAATTATATCCGCCGGACATACCATTGATAGAATTATAGAAAAACGCGTATAATTTCATTACAATAAACCGGTGATCCTTATTTTCTAGATAGAAAATCTTTTCAGGTATATAATTTTCAAGAACTCCCTTTCCCTCAAACTCTTTCGCATAGCGTACAGGAGCGTTATCTCCTACTTTGATGCTATTGGGGATATAACCTTTCTTTATTTTCCCATTTCTGCACACCTCCATTACCCCAAGATTTGTGTCGTGATACATTAATATGCTCAATCCGCCGATTGTTTCATCTATTTTGATTACTCCGTATATTGAGTCTCTCTGCACATCGGGTGTATGACATACATCCAATGCTTTTTCCTCATATATCCATTCCTGCGCGTTTGTTGTTGCAAACAAGGATAGGAAAAGAGTGAATAAAAAGAGTTTTCTCATTCTTTACAGAGTTTGATTTTCACCATATTCCACTCTGTTGCTCCATCAATAAAAGACATAAGCAACCCTTTCCTCATTTATTATTGAGATTATTAACAGGGGTCAGCCCAATCTTTTTTGCTTTCTCTATCAGGTATTTATAAGCCGCGTCATATTCATTGGGAATTACCCCGTCCAGAATAGCATCTTTTATCGACGATTTCAGCCTGCCTACTTCCGCGCTAGGAGCCAAACCGAATATCTCCATAATCTCTTGCCCCATAATAGGCGGCTGAAAATTACGCACATGGTCTTTTTCTTCTATATCTTTCAATTTTTGCCGTACAATTTCAAAATTGCGGAGATAGCGGCGTACCTTATCAGGATTTTTGGATGTGATATCCGCCTCACACAACGTCATCAGGTCGTCGACCTCGTCTCCGGCCTCGAACAACAGACGGCGAACTGCCGAATCGGAAATATCTTCATCTACGAGTACCTGTGGGCGCATGTGTAATGTGACCATCCTCTGCACATATTTCATCTTTTCGTTCAATGGCAGTTTCAGCCTGCGAAAAATTCCCGGAATCATCTTTCCCCCTATAAAATTGTGGTTGTGGAAAGTCCAGCCCAGTTTTTTGTCCCAACGTTTGGTCGCGGGCTTGGCAATATCATGCAATATAGCGGCCCAGCGTAACCACAGGTTGCTTGTCTTCTTCGAGATATTATCCAATACGACAAGCGTATGGTAAAAATTATCCTTATGCCCTACCCCCTCTTTTGTTTCCGCGCCTTTTAGTGCTACCAATTCCGGGAAGATAATAGATAACAGTCCGGTCTGGTCTAGTTGCAGGAGTCCTACAGATGGCTTTGGCGATAAGATTATCTTATTCAGCTCATCTATTACCCGCTCCTTTGAGATAATCTCTATACGGTCTTTATTTCGTGTGATTGCGTCAAAGGTGTCCGGCTCTATATCGAATCCCAGTTGAGACGAAAACCGGATCGCCCTCAGCATACGCAATGGGTCGTCACTGAATGTAATATCCGGGTCGAGCGGCGTACGGATAATCAGGTTCTCCATATCCCGAAGCCCGCCGAAGGGATCGAGCAGTTCTCCAAACCTGTCTCTATTCAGGCAGATAGCCAGAGCGTTGATTGTAAAATCGCGGCGGTTCTGGTCGTCTTCCAGTGTACCGTCTTCTACAATAGGTTTGCGGGAATTGCGTTCGTAAGATTCTTTGCGCGCCCCTACAAATTCTATTTCGGTATCTTTATATTTTATCTGGGCGGTTCCGAAATTCTTAAATACAGAAAGTTTAGCTTTCTTACCCAATGCCTTTTTTATAGCTTCGGCAAGTTCTATTCCTTTGCCCACCGTAACGATATCGATGTCCTTAGACGGGCGGTGCAGGAATATATCGCGCACATAGCCACCGATAGCGTAACATTCGAGATTCATCTCGTCAGCTACACGGGAAACGGTATCGAATACCTCTCCTGAGAATTTCTGTTTTATTATATCATTAAAATCGTTATCTAACATTTTATCTTAAATCTATTGAGCTAAAAAGTGACATTTTCCGAAAACACCAAAACCTTATCAATGAATACTTTGACTATAAAAAGTGACAAAAGTGACACTTTTTTATTGCTTTTCAACGTTACTTTTTTCTCGCAAAGACGCAAAGCCGCAGTTCTTACCATCACTATTTATAACCCACATCTTATGGTTTCTCTATATAAGATAATTTTAGAAAATGTTTAAATTTTATACGAATATTTTATTATACCTTTTTCTTCGTTCATTTTTAGGCTGTTTTTGGCTGTTTTTTCCTTTCTCTCAACTCAAATAGCCCGCTATTATTGTTTCGAGGAAGAAAAAAAGCATCTCTAAAACATCTCTAAAAATTGGAACGAATAAAATTTAAACAGTTTCTTAATCTCTTTCTATAAGCTTTATCACTCCACATACAACACCAATCCTTTCAGATATTCCCCTTCCGGATGATAAATATTGATAGGGTGATCGGCCGGCTGGCTCAACTGGTGCAATATTCTTACACTCCGTCCGGCTAACGCGGCGGCACTGAATACCGCAAGGCGGAAAGCATCTTTGCTGATTACCTGCGAACATGAAAACGTGAAGACGATTCCTCCGGATGCCACTTTCTCAAAGGCGGCGGCATTCAACCGCTTATAACCCTGTAACGCATTCTTGATCGCCCCTCTGTGCTTGGCAAATGCCGGGGGATCGAGTACGATGAGGTCGTAATCGCCCTTGTTGATATTACCCAGAAATTTGAAAGCATCTTCTGCAAATGCCTCATGGCGGTTGTCTTCGGGGAAATTAAGCGCCACATTCTTGTTGGTTAAGGCAATAGCTTTGGCTGAACTATCCACTGAATGAACCAACTTGGCATTACCACGCAAGGCATAGAACGAGAATCCACCTGTATAACAGAACATATTCAGTACAGAACGGTCTTTAGAATATCTTTCAAGCAAAGCACGGTTGTCGCGCTGGTCAACAAAGAAGCCGGTTTTTTGTCCTTTTACCCAGTCGGGATAAAATTTCAATCCGTTTTCAACAGCTATTTCATTTACGTCCTTTCCTCCATACAGATAATCGTTTTCGGCTCCCAGATTGGCTTTATAAGGCAGGGTCGTTTCCGATTTGTAATATACATTTTTCAGGGCGTCTCCCATTATAGCTTTCAGGGCGTCACAAATCATCATCCTCGATTCGTGCATACCTACCGAATGCGATTGTATAACGGCTGTTTCGGCATACACATCGATAATCAGTCCGGGAAGATTGTCTCCTTCGCCATGTACAAGGCGGTATGAATTATTATCAGCGGAAAGTAAACCGATGGATTTTCTGAGTTCCAAAGCTGAAGATAGACGCTTTTTCCAGAAATCAGGATTTATATTTTCTTCCTCAAAAGAGAGAACCCGTACTTCGATACTTCCTATCTGGTAATGTCCTACAGCGATAAATTCGTTATTAGTTGTATATACATTGACGACTTCTCCTTCTGTAAGGTTTTCATCTTTGGACTGTACTGCCCCTGAAAATATCCACGGATGGAAACGTTTAAGGGATTCTTCTTTTTTCGGTTTTAACTTTATCTTTTTATAATTCATAATTTTGAATAACTGTCAAAATGAGAGTTACAAAATTACGTTTTTTATTCCAAGTTGAGAATAAAAACATTTCTAACTTGACAATAACTTGCGCAATATGCGGAAGTAACTATAGCTATCCTTATCGGATTGGGTGTATTTACAGCCTAATGGCTCTTATCAAGCATGGAATGACATACCTTTGGTACGTTCCCGTATAGATACAAAATGTAAATACTACAACTTTATAATCAAAGATGCGCCCCAACGTATCGGTTTTCCTTTTTGAGCGAAATGTTTACTATCCGACTCAAAGAGAAATGTGTTGTAATTCCTGTCCAGAATATTCTTTCCCCAAAGTTCCAGTGTAAACATATTCTTTTCCAGTGCAAGATGGGCGTTTAATGTACCATAAAATCCCTGCGCCATTTCGTTGTCCTCCGCCCAATAAGTCTTTCCTATTCCTGCAAAATTAGTATCGAACGTGAACCTGTCCAGTACAGGGCTATTCTTTATGCCGCATGAGATACTGCCGCCTATGCTGAATGTAGAGCCCGGAGCAAATGGGATATGGTTTCCGGTATAGTCGTTTACTACTTCGCCTTCATTATTTTTTACTTTATAATCCTTGAAGGTAGCGTCTGCCAGCCCGTAATTGGCATACAGGTAAAAACCTTTGCAGGGACGCGCTTTCAAGCCTATTTCGAAGCCTTTGCTTTCCGCCTTTCCCGCATTGCTGACCATGCGGCCTCCGCGGTTGTTTACAAATTGCGTAATCTGCACATCGCGTATATCCATATAATACAAGGCAAAGTTGGCTGAAAGTGTATTTTCCACTATATCTATCTGTCCGCCTAACTCATAATTCCAACTGTATTCGGGCTTGTAAGAGATACGGTCATTGATAGCTGTACTTTTGGCGGAAGACTGTCCTCCTCCCATACTTGGAGGCATCATCCCCATCATTTTGGCTTCGAGGGCTTCCTGTAGCAGGTCGGCGAATATCTGGATATTATTCCCGCCTGTTTTATATCCTTTCGATGCCGAACCATATACATAAGAATTTGCGTTTATCTGGTATTTCAGCACTGCCTTTGGCAACAGTTCAAGGAAATGGGCGGAAGAACTGCCCAAAATGGTGGTATCGGCGGCCATCGATATAGGTTGCGGCATACTTGGTATTGCCACATCAAAATTAGCGACAGTCTGAGCATTGTATTTCAGTTTTGTCTTTTCATAATCGAGGCGAAGCCCCAGGGTAAGCGATAGTCCTTTTGTCAGCAGGTTATTGAATGTAGATTGGTGGAATGCCGCCAGCCCGTAAGTCGGACGCCTATATTGCCCGTTCAGGTCAATCTGCTCATCGGTAAAAGTTATCGGTGCGCCTACGGCCGTCAAGGGCGCCTGCAAGTACTTCTGTATCCCGTCTTTCATCATATACACAGGCGGGGTCGTATGCAGGTAATCATAAAATCCATATCCTCCGAACGACCACTGATAATCGGATACCTTGGTCGATTTTATGGTTACTTCCTGGCTCAGTGAATTCTGCCTTTGCTTTTGATTTATCCGGAATACCGACAGGCGTGTATAATCCTGATCCATATTCATTTCATCATTCAGGTACTGATAGCCGGTGGTCGAGTTTATCTCATACCCATGTCCGGCATACCGCAAGGCGAGTCCGTTAGTCAGTAATTTCCTTTTGTAATAACTATCAGAGTTGTAGTCGATGTCTCCGGTTTCGATATCCGCATAAGGGAATGCCCCCTGATCTACATAATCGAAACTGACGGAGTATGTCGCCGACAAACGGGGTGTAATATCCCATACAAATTTGGCGCGCCCTCCGGCATTCTTCATATCATCTACTTTTTTGCCCGTATAGAGGTTCTCAAAATACCCGTCATCCTGTTTGTAGTATCCTCCGACGGAGAATCCCATTTTGTCATTCAGGCGTTGGTAATGCGAGATATTTCCGGAGAATTGTCCGTGGTTGCCGCCGCCTGCTTTTATAGTAGTACCTTCGTAAGTGAGAGGGGAATATGTATAAACGTTGATAATCCCGCCCATAGCATTACGTCCGTACAACGTACCCTGTGTTCCCCTCAATACTTCCACCCGCTGGATATCGAACAATTCGGAATCGAAAGAGGTGGTATTGAAATATGGGATATTATCTACATACATGCTTACCGTCTGGTCTCCCGAACGGGCGCCGATACCTCTGATATAAAGCGGAGCCGTCATTTTTGAACCATAATCGGCTGCAAAATAATTGGGAACAATGGCGCTCAGGTCTTTTATCGAATGTATCTGTAGCGCGTCCAGATTCTTCGGTGAGAATACAGAGACGGCGGCAGGCAAAGATTTCAGGCTGTTTGTCTCCTTTGTGGACGAAAGGACGACAATGTCATATTTCAGTTCGGTGTATAATGTATCTTTAGGTACTCCGCCTTTAGCGTTTACGACAAGGGAAGGCAGTAATAAAAATACAACAAAAGTCAATTTTTTAATCGGGCAATATATTTTCATAGATTTTATTTATTGAAAGTGCAAAGGAAAAAAATTCCTTAATATCTATCAATCACTAGATGTAGTGATTTGGAGACAAATCCTTATCTTGCGAAAAAAACAGGATAAATGGGAGATGTAAAGATTCCGGGTAAAATAAGATATGGCTGGCGGGAGGTCATCTATATTGAAGTACCTGCAGGTAAAGATTTTGACAAAGATATATTTCAGAGTATAACAGAGTTGCACAAACCTTTTATTCCTAGAGCCGGCAGTGTAATAAATAAGAACTTTGTAATAATTCCTCCTGATGGCATTTCCTATTCCGGGCTGTCATACAATGAAGATATTGAGGGCTGGCGACAACAGATTTTTCTGGGAGCAAAACAGCTGGGATTGAAGATCGGAATCATTGTAGATAGAAAGGATTTTGTAACTTCGCACGGCATAACGTATAATCTGAAAGATTGTACCTTTGAAAGGTATAACTTCTACGATGCAAACTGGAATTTAGTTACCTCAAGAACGCCGGTAAACAAAGAAGACATTCTATAAACTATAAAAATGGCAAACGCAAAATATTATACAAAAGGAGAAGAGACAGCAAACACCGTATCGCATGCCGCCGGTATCGTGTTGGGTATCGTGGGAGGGTACATTCTGTTGTCGGCCGCAATCACCAGTGGCAACAACTGGGCAGTAGGCAGTGTTGTCGGATATTTGTTCGGTATGCTGGCATCTTATGTTACTTCCACCTGCTATCATGGTTGCAGACACGAGCAGCGGAAAGAACTGCTCCGTAAATTCGATCATGGCGCCATTTATCTGCATATAGCAGGTACTTACGTGCCTTTTACCCTGATTGTCCTTCGCAACGAAGGTGTATGGGGATGGGGGCTTTTTATATTTATCTGCCTGGCCGCTATTGCCGGGCTGATAATGAGTTTTACAAAGCTGAAGTCTCACAGCAACCTTGAAACGGTCTGCTTTGTACTGATGGGCTGCGCTATTCTGGTTGCGTTCAAGCCGCTCTATGATGTTCTGTCTGGCATAGGGCGTATCAGCGCATTATACTGGCTGATAGGAGGAGGTGCCGCCTATATTGTGGGTGCGTTGTTTTATTCGTGGACAAAGCGGAGATATATGCACACGGTCTTTCATCTCTTTGTGCTGATGGGGAGTGTGTGCCATATAGTAGCCATATATACTATTCTGTAGCATCTACGGTTTATCCAGATATTTGATATAATTGATAACGGCCCTAATATCCATATATGTACATTCTTTGGGCAGTTCCTCCTTGATGGCGGATAGCGATGTGTCCGGATCCTTCTCTTTCAATATGGGGAGCAGGTACTGCACTTTATTATCGGGTACTAACTGAAGAATATCCAGTTCTCCTGTAAGGATAAAACTTACCAGATGCCCCTCTATAGTTGTTGGCGCCAGGTTTCTTTCCGCCGCTATTTCCTTTACAGATTTTCCTTCGTTAAAGAGTGAAAGGCTTAGCCGGTGGCTGTCTCCTTTTTGCGGTTTGGTTTTCTCTTTAGGGGTGACTTCTTCGGGTATTTCTATTATTGAAAAGGCTAAGCCCCCGGTAAGTTCCAGGTTCCCGTAGTTTATATGTTCTATTTTAGATAATAGCCTGAGCAAAGTATTGTATATTTCTGTCGCCTTGTTCAGGTATCCTTTTACTTTCGATTTGGTTTTGAATCTTTCCAGGTGTATCGCCAGTGGGCAGATAATGCATTCCGACACATCCTTGTGGAAATACATGGCGGCTTTTTGCACCCTGTCCTTTAACCTGTTTATATCGGGATTAGGAACAGATAGTATTTTACTTAGTTCTTTTATGAAATTACGTGCTATTTCCTGTTGTTCCACAGCCTTACTGCACATTTGCGCAATCATGGACTGTACTTCTTCCTGATTCGGTATTTTCTTTGCCGTTGCCAGTTCATTTAATGCATGTAAGCTTCGTATAAACGGTGTCCAATCGAAGTATTTAATTAACTGAGTGGCGCAATAACGGGGTTTCTCCCTATTTAATACTTCCATCAGGTGTATCTGGTCTTGCTCTTTTTTTGCAAATTCTATGGCAAAAGGGTCGGTACTGATGCTCTGTGATGTGATATGTGAATAGAGCACAATACCATTAAGGGATGTACAGCGGCTGAGAGCCACATATACCTGCCCTGCGGCAAAGGCCTGCCCTGCGTCTATCACTATACGGTCGAAAGTCAATCCCTGGCTTTTATGAATGGTAATAGCCCAAGCCAGACGTATAGGATACTGGGTAAATGAGCCCAACTCTTCTTCCTCTATTTCTCCCGATTCCTCATTCAGCGTGTAGCGTACGTTTTTCCATGAGTCGTGTTCCAGTTCCATCTCCTCTCCATTCTCGAATTTTACCAGAATGAAATCTTCCTTCAGTTCTTTTACAGTTGCCAGTTTACCGTTGTAGTAGCGGCGGTTTTCCCCACTGTCATTCTTTACAAACATGATTTGCGCCCCTTCTTTCAAGACCAAATCATGTTCGGCAGGCAGCGAGTTTTCTGAGAAATCTCCTTTTATCTGTCCTTTGAAGGTATATTCTTTGCCTGGCAGTTTGGCTATTTCTTCATTGTTTATGCGGTCTGCCTTGTAGTTGTGCGTACACAGGGTAATATAGCTGTTTTCGTTGCCAGGCCTGAACGAAGGGTTGTATTGCCTGTTCAGTACCTGTAAATCCTGCTGGGTGGTACAATTGTTTCGTACACGGTTCAGGATATCTATAAACTGCTGATCCTGCTGCCTGTATATTTTTTTAAGTTCTATATAGAGCAGGGGATAATCTTCGAGAGCCTGCGCATGAAAGAAAAACGGCGATGGATAATAATGCTTTAATTGTTCCCATTCTGCTGTTTGCACGACTGGGGGTAGTTGGAACATATCGCCGATAAAGAGCATCTGCACTCCTCCGAAAGGCAATGGTATATTGCGGTACCTGCGCAGCAGGTAATCGATGGCATCGAGCATATCCGCCCGTAGCATACTCACTTCATCTATAATGAGTAAATCCAGCTCGCGCAACATCTCAATCTTTGATTTCCGCAGTTTGAAATGGTAATCGAGTTTCTTTTTCCCTTCAAAATTTGGGATAAAAGGTTCGAATGGTAATTGCAATAGCGAATGCAGGGTAACCCCTCCGGCATTAATAGCCGCTACGCCTGTAGGAGCGGCTGTTATTATATTTTTATCCGAAGTTTTCCGTATGTGGTGCAGGAATGTGGTTTTACCCGTCCCGGCTTTTCCTGTAAGAAAAACCGACTGGGAAGTATGTTTGACAATATCAGTAGCCAATTCAAAAACCTTATTGACAGATGCATCCATTATTTGATAATTATTTCAATCAGAATTACAAATATAACTCTTATTTTTGTATGACTGAACCTAAACTTAAGGGCTATGGTAAAATATATTTCAGGCTTCTTATTTGCGCTTCTTTTCACATCATGCGTAACAACCAATGTTGTGTCAATCGATGTGCGTGAACCGGCTATCGTATCGTTTGATGATCCCCAGACAAAGAAAGTGATAATCGTAAATAACAGTGCGTCGCAGGCAGATGAAGATGTGCAGGCTAACGGGGAAAAACAGGCTGAAATATCGGTAATATCCACCGATAGCGCTAAAATATTGCTTATAAACTCTCTGTCTCAATATATGGGTGAGGAGAAATATTTCTCAGGAGTAGAGATTTATCCGCATGAGACTAATCGGGGAAAAGCCAGCGATATTAAACCCTTATCCGCAAGGAATGTGCAAACCATCTGCAGAGAGAAAAACGCGGATATCCTTATTTCCCTCGACTTGTTTGTTGTCTCTGCCGAACTGGAGTCTGTGAATGTAGACTATTTCAATAACTACAATCTGCTCAGTTCCAAATTGGGCGCCTTATTAAGAGTATATGCTATGGATGGCAGCCGGTTGGCTCCACCTATAGCCCATGTGGATAGCCTCTACAGGGAGGCCTCCATCACATGGAACAATATAAAGAACAGTATCCCCGAAATTAACGACCTGGTTACTGAAATAACAATGAAGGCTGCGGATGAACTTACAGGGACTATTATCCCCTCTTGGTCTACTCAAACCCGCTGGTATTATTCTGATAACTCAGGAGATATGAAAAATGCGGCGAAGCTTGCCGGAGCAGGAAAATGGTTAGAGGCTGCCGACATTTGGGGAACCTTATACGATAAGGAAAAAAATATAACTAAAAAGATACGGTTGGCTTCTAATCTAGCCCTTGCGAACGAATATCTCGATGATGTAGGAAATGCATTGAGCTGGATTAATGTGGCGTATGACCTGATCGAAAATAAGGATAAATCCCTTTTAGCCAAACAAGTCGCGTTCTATAGACAATTCCTGATAAAGAGAGAGGATAGTATGTATAAACTATATCAGCAACTAGGCATAGAGGAGGATACTGATGAGTAAAGTCCGTTCTTTCGGATTGCAAAGACGATAAGACGGTAGCAAATGTGTAAATTAGCAACCAACTAATCTACACATCTGCAATATGCTAATTTACTTTTCTACATCCTGTCCGGAACTTCTATTCCCAAAAGCGACATTCCGCTTTTTACTACCCGCGCAACATTATTAGAGAGCATCAGCCTGAAATTCTTCAAGTCTGCATTTTCCTCTTTCAGTATCGTATAGTCGTGATAGAACTGGTTGTATTCCTTCGTCAGCTCGTAGATGTAATTTGCGATCAGCGCAGGGTTATACTCATCTCCCGCTTCTTTAATTATAGCGGCATAATCAGCGACAAGTTGAACAAGATTTTCCTCTTTTACACTGAGTGCAGTATCTGTCGCCAACGTTTCAGGGATAGCCATATCCAGTTCAGCAGCTTTTCTCAGTACTGACTGTATACGTGCATACGTGTATTGGATAAAAGGACCTGTATTGCCGTTAAAATCAATTGATTCCTTCGGGTTGAAAGTCATATTCTTTTTGGGGTCTACTTTGAGAATAAAGTATTTAAGTGCGCCCATGCCCACTATTCTTGCTATATTGTTGGCTTCATCTTCACTTACTCCATCCAGTTTTCCCAATTCTTCGGATGTTTCTTTAGCTGTAGCTACCATTTCATCTATCAGGTCGTCCGCATCAACTACTGTTCCTTCACGCGACTTCATCTTACCTTCGGGCAATTCTACCATGCCATACGAGAAGTGTACAAGCCCCTTGCCAAATTCGAAGCCCAGCTTATCCAACAGTATGGACAGAACCTGAAAATGATAGTTTTGCTCATTTCCTACCACATATACCATCGTGTTGATCGGGTAATCGTCGAAGCGGAGTTTGGCTGTACCTATATCCTGTGTCATGTACACAGATGTACCGTCACTTCTGAGCAATAACTTGTGGTCTAAGCCTTCGTTTGTGAGGTCTGCCCAAACCGAGCCATCTTCCTTTTTGTAGAATGTCCCTTTTTCTAAACCGGTCAGTACAGTCTCTTTGCCATCGAGGTATGTTTGCGATTCGTAATATATCTTATCGAAGCCTACGCCAAGCCTCTTGTATGTTTCATCAAATCCGGCATATACCCACGAGTTCATTTTCTCCCATAGCGACACGGTTTCCATATCGCCGGATTCCCACAGGCGAAGCATATTGCGGGCTTCCGCCATCAGGGAAGATTGGGCTTCCGCTTCTTCTTTCGACAGCCCTTTTGCCTGAAGGTCTGCTAATTCGGCTTTATAATGCTTATCGAACATCACATAGTAATCGCCAACGAGATGATCTCCCTTTTTACCGCTCGATTCGGGAGTTTCGCCGTTTCCCCACTTCTGCCATGCGAGCATCGATTTGCAGATGTGGATACCTCTGTCGTTTACTATATTTGTCTTTACTACTTTATTCCCGTTCGCTTTCAGCACTTCCGACAGGGCAAAGCCAAGCAGGTTGTTGCGTATATGTCCGAGGTGCAGCGGTTTATTTGTATTGGGCGAAGAATATTCTACCATTACCAATGGAGCATCGGGTGTTACTTCTTTTATCCCATAATTCTCCGTTGCGTTCACGTCATTCAATAATTCCAGCCAGCATGAAGTAGCGACAGATAGGTTCAGAAAACCTTTGATAACATTGAAGCGGCTTACTTCATCTGTATTCGCCTGTAGCCACTCCCCTATTTCCTGTGCGGTTTGTTCCGGCCCTTTCTTAGACATCTTTAAGAAGGGGAAGACCACTAACGTATAATGCCCTTCAAACTCTTTTTTCGTTTTCTGTAAAGATAATTGCTCCGGAGCCACCGCCTGTCCGTAGAGGGCTTCAATAGCTTTGATAACTGCATCCTGTAGTTTTACTTCTAATTTCATATACTATTTAGGAATTACTTTTATTTAGCTTGCAAAATTAAGAAAAAAGTACCTATAAGGCTGATAGTTGAGTAAAAATAATGAGTTTCGCTGCAATTTGCATCCTTTTTTAGCGTGTGGGTATACCTTAACCTAATAAATATCAAATCCCTAAAAGAGTAAAGTACTATTGTTTTCTTCAAAACATAGACAACAAAAGTGATCCGAAATTACTCCAACTATCCATGTCACTTTTTTCAAACTAAGTAACTGCTTAAATTTTATTCGTTCAAAATTTAAACAGTTACTAAGTAGTGTAACAAATAACGGCTGCAATGAACTCCATTGCAGCCGTTATACATTAGTCGGTTATATCTTATTTAAATCTGATTGCCGATTGAGCAGCTGCCAGACGTGCGATAGGCACACGGTAAGGAGAACAGCTCACATAGTTGAGACCTACACAGTGGCAGAATTCGATAGAAGAAGGTTCGCCTCCATGCTCGCCGCAAATACCTACCTTCATATTCGGACGGGTCTGACGGCCTTTGGTTACGGCAGACTGTATCAATTGTCCGACACCTTCGCGGTCTATTGCCTGGAATGGGTCTTCTTTAAGGATTCCTTTTTCCAGATAGATAGGAAGGAACTTACCAACGTCGTCACGAGAGAATCCGAATGTCATCTGAGTAAGGTCATTCGTACCTAATGAGAAGAACTCGGCAGATTCGGCCAGCTTATCGGCAGTGATGGTTGCACGAGGTGTTTCCACCATTGTACCCACTTCATAGTCAATCTTATCGCCCATTTCCGCAAATACTTTCTCTGCTGTGGCACGGATAATATTTTCCTGATACTTCATTTCAGTTAATGATGTAGTCAGCGGAACCATGATCTCAGGATGGGTGTCAATACCTTTTTTCTTCAAAGCCAAAGCAGCCTGCAAGATGGCGCGTGTCTGCATTTCGGTAATTTCAGGATAAGTATTGGCCAGACGGCAACCACGGTGCCCCAGCATCGGATTTACTTCATGCAAGGCGGATATCTTTTGTTTAACCTTGCTTTCCGAAATTTGCATTGCTTCTACCATTTCTTCTATACCCTTAATGTCATGAGGTAAGAACTCATGCAAAGGCGGGTCTAATAAGCGTACGGTTACAGGTAGTCCCTGCATGGCTGTGAATATACCTTCAAAGTCTTTCTGCTGCAATGGGAGAAGTTTTTTCAACGCCTCTTTGCGTTCCTCTGTTGTGTCAGCCAGAATCATTTCGCGCATGGCGATAATCTTATCCCCTTCGAAGAACATGTGTTCTGTACGGCACAATCCGATTCCGATAGCCCCGAAGTTGCGTGCAACCTCAGCATCATGCGGAGTATCGGCATTCGCTCTTACTTTCAGGCGTGTATATTTGTCGGTCAATTTCATCATTTCGGCAAAGTCAGCGCTTAATTCGGCGTCTTTCGTACCTACTTTTCCGTCATATACTTCCCCGGTAGTACCGTTTATAGAAATCCAGTCGCCTTCGCGGTATTCGCGTTCGCCTACCATCAGCGAACGTCTCTTATAGTTGATACGCAGATCGGACACGCCCGATACGCAGCATTTACCCATACCACGGGCAACTACGGCAGCATGCGACGTCATACCTCCGCGGGCGGTAAGGATACCTTCGGCTACAGCCATACCTTTGAGGTCTTCGGCAGCAGTCTCTATGCGGACAAGGATTACTTTCTTATTCTTATGGTGGCTTGTCTGCCATTCTGCATCATCGGCGAAGAATACGATCTGACCTGTAGCAGCACCCGGAGATGCAGGAAGGCCTTTTGCTATTACAACGGCTTCTTTCAGTGCTTTAGGTTCAAATATAGGGTGCAATAGTTCATCTATCTTCTGAGGTTCGACACGCAACAAGGCTTCTTCTTCGGATATCAATCCTTCGCTTAACATATCCATCGCGATCTTCACAGCGGCAGCGCCTGTGCGTTTTCCGCTACGTGTTTGCAGCAGCCACAGTTTACCATCCTGGATAGTGAACTCAAGGTCTTGCATATCTTTGTAATGCAATTCAAGTTTTTTCTGTATTTCGTTCAGGCTCTTGAATGTCTCAGGCATTACTTCTTCCAGAGAAAGCCCTCTTTGCTTTCTTTCTTCTTCGGTAACTCCCTGTTGCCTTGCCCAGTCGTAAGAGCCCTGCAATGTAATTTGCTGAGGTGTACGTGTACCTGCAACCACATCTTCGCCTTGTGCATTGATAAGGAATTCGCCGTTGAATACACCTTCTCCGGTAGCGGCATTGCGTGTAAAGGCAACTCCCGAACCTGAATTATCATTCATATTGCCGAATACCATCGCCTGTACATTTACGGCAGTACCCCATTCGGCAGGTATGTTGTTCAGTTTGCGGTAGAAAATAGCGCGTTCGTTCATCCAGCTTTCAAATACAGCCATGATAGCGTTCCAAAGCTGAGTCCAAGGGTCTGTAGGGAAATCTTGTCCTGTTTTTTCCTTAATCACTTTCTTGAAGCGTACAACAAGTTCTTGCAGGTCTTCTGTTTTAAACTCAGAGTCCTGAGTGATGCCTTTCTTTTCTTTTAGTTCGTCGATGATCTCTTCAAATATATCTTCATCGTCTTTTTCTACCGGTTTCAATCCCATTACCACGTCTCCGTACATCTGGATAAAACGGCGGTAAGAATCCCATGCAAAGCGTGGCGTTCCTGATTTACGGGCAATGGCTTCTACAGCCTTTTCGTTCAATCCCAGATTGAGGATGGTGTCCATCATTCCCGGCATGGATGCTCTTGCGCCGGAACGAACAGATACTAAAAGTGGATTTTCTTCGTCTCCGAATTTTGGGCCGCCCACCACGTGCTCTATATGTTGTATTGCTGCTTTTACTTCATTTGTCAGAAGTTTAATAACATTCTCTTTTCCCTCTGTGTAAAACAGGTTACAAACTTCTGTAGTAATCGTAAATCCAGGAGGTACAGGTATTCCCATCAGGCTCATTTCAGCCAAGTTAGCACCTTTTCCACCTAATAACTCCTTCATTTTCGCGTTTCCCTCGGTAACTGTACCGCCAAAGACATAAACTGACTTTTCACTCATACTGTAAAGATTTTTAAAAGGTTAGATAATATTATTTAACGTGTTCATGATCGTTGTATAGTGCAAAAAATCGATTGACTACCTGATATAGCCAATCGATTTCAATATTAGGAAAAAATAATCGGAAAACAAAGGATTTTAGCGTAAATTAATATGGTTATAAAACATATGAGAAACCCACCATAATGATGTAAATCCGTAGGGACAGGGCTCTGCCCTGTCCGTTTATCCAAACGGTTGCGATATTATTTACGGACAGGGTAGAACTGCGGACAGGGTAGAGCCCTGTCCCTACGGGTGGATGAATCGTAGGGGCGACCTGCCGGTCGCCCGAAATGAACAATGAAAACTGTATCAACGGGCGACCGGCAAGTCGCCCCTACGACAGGGGGGAAATTCGTTTGTTCCCGCAGGCAGAACCAACCACCTGCGGGATATAAAGCCCCTCCTTGCCTCCCCGGAGGGGAGGAACCTACTCTCCCCCCTGAGNAGGGGGCGGTTTGGTAAGTGTTTCCGGTAACTCCTTACCGGCGGGACAACCTATGGCATACTTCCATACCGGTATTCTAATGCCGGCCAAGACAGGCATACCATAGTCCGCCATCTTGCATATAGTTAGGTAAGAGCAAGGGGGAATTTTAAGCGTCCCCTTGCGCCCTTACGTGCTCAGGGCACACTTAATAACTCCTGACACAACGCACATAGAAGTCGTTCGACTTGCTATACCTGCCATCCGAGAACTGGTTGAAGAAGTCCCAGGCCCACACGTTGGTAGCATTGAGCTCGTGACTACTCCAGTAATTGGCAGTATGCAGGTTCTGAGTGTCGAGTGCGGAAGTAGGCTGGGTAGACAGTGCAGCATGGATACTTTGCAATGCGCCCAACTCGGCAACAGTAGGAAGCCTCCAACCCATACTGCGGTGTTCGGCATCGATGTAACTTACTGTACCTACGTAACCGTTACCGCATGCATTTGCAGCATTATTCCATATAGCTCTGGCGTCAGTCTTGTAGAAACAAACATCCTTACCAGTAGCTTCGAACTTAGCGGATGTTTGTGTAAAAGTCAGGGAAGACGATGTTTTCAAATAACCATTTGCATCCAGCGCAGACGGCAACACCGTATACTCCCCGCCGATAGCAAAATATCCCGGGCAACAAGTACAATCTTGCACCGATATATCAAGCTTAAGCATCACATCGGTACCCAAGCCGTCCG
>NZ_QVMO01000053.1:28764-29152 GCF_010501055.1 Dysgonomonas sp. 521 | reverse complement strand
AAACTCTAAAAAAAATAAGCGGATAATTAATGAACTAAAACAATATGGGACTATTGCCGCTTAAAAAAGCTGTTTTTATAACGAACTATTGTAAAAGGTTCTTTGATATAGTAAATCAATATCGCCATAATAACTCGAAACGGAAAAGGTAACAATAAAAAAGCACAAAAAAGTGTCACCTTTGTCACTTTTTAACAAATAATGTGAATCAGTATTTGCTTTTGTTTAAATTATGTGTTCTTTAATTTTATGCATAAAAGCTATCTTAGTTTAAATCATTTAGCATTAGCTCATACTGCCGCGCCCTCCCGGGCTTGTCCTTCCTTTTGGCATTGCCCAAAAGGAAGCAAAAGGCTAGTGCTTTGTCCCTCGGCGACCCACCAACGGC
>NZ_QVMO01000053.1:0-28731 GCF_010501055.1 Dysgonomonas sp. 521 | reverse complement strand
TGCAAATCAGGCGTCAGCCAGCGCCGTTAGCAAGCGTACGGGGTACCCACCCGGTGCAGGCGGCGTAGAATGAAGTGCGGGCGCTTTTAAGCATCGTCTGCCAATTATTGCAATGATGAGATTATCATCACTTCATTCAGCCGGCAAACCGATGGTGGGTCGTACGGCGAAGCGGGGCGCAATGCTTTTTTGCTTACTTTTGGAGCTTCGGCCAAAAGTAAGGCAAGCAATCTGTGATTGCGCGCAGATAGAAAATTAAAGAACACATAATTTAAACAAAAACAAATACTGATTCGCATTAATAATAAAAATCCGTGTGACTCCCATTACTCTGAGGTTAAATAAAAAATCAAAATAACTTCAAAAATAAGCATGGTAAAATGAACCAGTTGTCTTAAATAACGTTTAATTTATAACCAATTTTAACAATACGATACGCAACATAGTCCTGTTTTCTAGCATCTTTACAAATAGAAGCATTGAAGAAAAAAATAAAAGTCGTATATTTGTTTATTACTTGGTATAATATTTTTTGAATGAGATTAAACCTTTATGATTCCAGACAGTCTAAGGTTTATATAATAATAGAGGAAAATTTAATTAAAACAGATTATTGTCACAAAACAAGACTAAAGATTATAAATATAATTAATAGGAGAGCAGGTTATGAATACTAAAAAATTATTACTGTTGGTTCTGGTGTCAGCGATGCCGTTTCTGGCTTTTGCACAGGAATGGGATGACATATATGCTACTTCTAAAAAAGATAAAAAAGAAGTAAAGAAAGCTAATCCACAAAGACAAGTTGACCAAACACAGGTTTTACTTGTAAAAGATAATGGCGATATTACATTAGAACGTACAGGAAATGTAAACATCGATGTGGATGCATATAACCGCAGAGGTGGGAATGTGAATGTCTATGATAATAACGATCAATATCAGGATTCGGCTGTGTACTCCGACGAATATCAGGATTATCAATATACTGACCGTATAGTAAAATTCCATGACCCTGAAAACAGCGTTAAGATATCCAGTGATAACGAAATAAACGTATATGTAGTAAACGATGCATATAACGGATATTACCGCAACCGCGGATGGAACTTTAACGTAAACCTTGGTTGGGGTTGGGGATTTGGATACAGCAGCTACTACCCTTGGTACGATCCATGGTATTATCCTTCTTATTCGATAGGATGGTATGACCCTTGGCATTACGGTTCTTGGGGCTGGGGTTGGAGCAGACCTTGGTACGGCTGGGGCTGGAGCAGGCCTTGGTATGGCGGAGGCTGGTACGCCGGTTGGTACGGCGGCGGAGGCTGGTATGGTGGTGGCTGGTACGGTGGTGGACATCGTCACTATTCAAACTATTCATATTCGGGACGCCCTCGCTATGGATATGGTTCGAGCGGACGCTATTCAGCATCAAATTCAGGACGTTATGGCTCTTCATATAACAACTCGGGGAGATATTCTTCATCATATAACGGAGGCCGTGGTTCATCTACAGCCAGCACACGTCCATCATACAATAGTGGCAGAGGTTCGAGTAGCGTAAACACCCGTCCGTCATATAATACAACAGGCAGAGGCTCTTCGAGCGGTGTAAGTACAAGACCGTCTACACGTCCTAGCTATAACAATAGTGGTACATCTACAGGCAGAGGTTCTTCGAGTGGTGTAAGCACAAGGCCGACTACACGTCCTAGCTACAACAACAAAGGAACATCTACCGGTAGAGGCAACTCTTCAAGCGGTGTAAGTACAAGGCCGACTACTCGCCCTAGCTACAACAGTAGCGGAACATCCGGTAGTTCAGGCAGCTCGCGCCCTAGCTACAACAGTAGTTCGTCAAGAAACTCAAGGCCTAGTTACAACAGTGGTTCATCCGCCAGCTCAAGACCTAGCTACAACAGTAGCTCTTCGAGCCGTCCTAGCTACAATAGCAGTTCCAGTTCGCGCCCTAGCTATAGCGCTCCATCGAGCAGTTCGTCAAGAAGCAGCGGCTCTTACAGTTCAGGAGGCTCTTCTTCAGGCCGTTCGTCCGGTGGCGGTGGCGGTAGAAGTAGCGGCGGACGCAGATAATATCAGAAATTAGAAATCCAAAATAGAAAAGCTGTTTCAACAAATTAAACTTTTGGAACAGCTTTTTTAAGAAATTACGAAAAGGTAAAGAAATCTGGGTTAAACAAATATGCTCCATTAATGTTATAGATGTGGCTATATAGATTTTGTCTACTACTACAATAAATAAACTTTATATATATGAAAAAAGTATCATTATTAATGCTTACCGCAGTATTTTCATTCGGGATGGTTCATGCCCAGAATGAAATGGATGCATATAAGTTTTCAAAAAATGATTTGACCGGAACAGCCCGGTCTGTAGCCATGGGTGGAGCCTTTGGTGCATTAGGAGGAGACATTTCGGGTATAGCGATCAATCCTGCAGGAATAGGAGTTTACTCGAGATCCGAGATTGTAACAACGATGAATTTCCAAAATACCAAATCGCAGGCAGAACTGAACGCAGGGAAACTAAGCGAAAGTAAATTTAAGTTTACTTTTGATAACCTCGCTTTTGTAGGAGTATTTCCTTTGAATAATGATGTCGCTCCATTTTTGAATGTCGGTTTTTCTTATAACCGTCTGAAATCATTTGACCGCACATACAGCATGATGGGGAATAATACCCAATCCATTACAGGCTACATGGCAGGTAGAGCAACATCTAACGGGTATCCAAGCTCAGATATTTCACTGGCCGATAACGATCCTACAAGTGTATGGAATAGCCAGGATTGGCTGACAACATTAGGCTATAACGCTTTTCTTATAAATGAAAATTCTCCCGGTTCATATAGCGCAGCCATACCCAACAATGTATCTAACGATCTTTATGTTCGCGAGAAAGGAGCAATCAGCTCATACGACTTCAATATCGGTACAACCTTTGAAAATGTTTTCAGCATAGGAGCTACTGTGACCATGACAGATATTAATTATCGCTTATATTCGCAATACACAGAATATATGCCTGATGGTAACGGAGGATTGTCAGATAACAGAAGATTCGATTTGTATAACTGGAACAGGACCGACGGAACCGGATGGCAGGTTAAAGCAGGCGTTATAGTGAAACCTGTACAGGAATTACGCATAGGTCTGGCGTACCACTCTCCTACATGGTATAAAATGACTGACCATTTTGCCGCAGACCTGGATCATGACCTATCGGCAGTATCCGGCATGCCTTCTGATTACAAAAGTGGTACTGTTATGAGTTATGACGGAGGTGAAGACGCTGTATATGATTATAAATTGCGTACTCCTGATAAATGGACTATCAGCATGGCCGGAGTGATCGGAAGAAAGGCTATAATCAGCGCCGATTATGAGTTGACAAACTATAAGAATAACATGAAGCTTTTCGACCGCAACAGTAATACACTTATTCCGGATCCTAACGAATATATCAAGAATGATTTCAAGATGGCTTCAGTAGTCCGCGTAGGTTTAGAATACCGGTTTACAGATAAATTCTCAGGACGTGTAGGTTACTCATGGATGGAGAGCCCATTTCAGTCTAGCATAAAGAATAGTGGCGAAGAGGTAACTACCGACCCACGCCCGGTAACTCATTATGTTTTTGATAAAGAGACTAATTACTTTTTTACTTATGGATTGGGGTATCAATTCATCCCTGAAAGAAGAGGAAGTGATTCCGATTGGTCTGAGGGGTATTTTTATACAGACATCGCCTTTGTAATGAAATCTCAGAAGGCTGATTTATATTCCTTTACGGGGGCTGAAAAAGCTTCTTTAAAAACAAGCTCATTTCAAGGCCTTTTAACAGTAGGATATAGATTTAGCATGGGTTATTAACAGATAATAATAAAATGGAAACGGTGAGTCTTTCTATGAGATATACCGTTTCCATTTTATTATACCTATATCTAAGTCAGGCTTTCCAGCATTCTTTTTATAACCGTTTGAGCCGATATCTCACGGTTTGCCGCCTCCGGAATAACGATGGATTGCGGGCTTTCTATTACATCATCGCTCACAATCATATTACGGCGCACAGGTAGGCAATGCATAAAGTAAGCATTGTTTGTAAGCGCCATTTTCTGGGAAGTTATCGTCCATGACATATCCTTACTCAGTATTTTACCATAGTTAGGGTCGGCATACGCAGCCCAGTTTTTAGCATATACAAAGTCTGCTCCTGCCAGTGCTTTATCCTGATCATATTCAACCACAGCTCCACGTACAAATTTAGGGTCAAGCTCATAACCCTGTGGATGAGTGATTACAAAGTCTACATCCGCTTCATTCATAAAGTCAGCAAAAGAATTGGGTACAGCCTGAGGAAGCGCCTTCGGATGTGGAGCCCACGTCATAACCACTTTTGGCCGTGAGGTTCTCTTATATTCTTCTATGGTAATCAGGTCGGCAAAAGCCTGTAAAGGATGCCCTGTTGCAGCCTCCATACTGAATACGGGCTTACCGGAATATTGTATAAACTGATTAAGGATCTTCTCCTGATAATCGTCTTCCTTATTTTCGAACTGAGCAAAAGCACGCACACCAATAATATCACAATAGCTGCCCATTACGGGGATCGCCTCCAATATATGCTCGGACTTGTCGCCATCCATGATTACCCCACGTTCTGTCTCAAGCTTCCATGCTCCCTGATTGATATCGAGTACCATCGTGTTCATACCCAGATTCATTCCGGCTTTTTGAGTACTCAGGCGTGTACGCAGGCTGGAATTGAAAAACACCATTAGCAAGGTCTTGTTTTCTCCCAGGCTTTTATATGCAAAACGGTTCTTCTTTATCTCCAAAGCTTCGCTCACTGCTGCTTTTAAGTCTCCTAAGTCTTTTACATTAGTATATGTTCTCATTGTTTATATCGTTTTATTTCATTTATTCAACCTTAATCTTCCGTAATATTCTTCTTGTCTCTTTTTCTATCGTATGCCTTTTTACTTTTATGCACACTCGTTATACGCTTCCATCCCGGCGATTTAGATAATTCATTTTCCCGGTCAGCCTTCTTCACGGCTTTGATATAGTCGTCAATTGTTATTTTCCCTGTTGTACGTTTCTTCTTTTTCATAATTATAATGTCCTATACTCTTTTATAAGAATATCTTTACATACTTATTAATATAGATAATAAAGATAGATAAAATAAATGACAGCAAACAAACAATGGCAAAGCGGACAAGTGTATTTGGGTATTCGCCATTTATTAACATGAGTATAGCAAAGGGGTGTATGAAATATATAGCAGAGGCCATAGAACTAATATTCATTAAATAACTATTACTGAATTTATAAGTAGAGTGTTTGAAAACGAATATAATGATCAGAGGACATAAAACAATCAAAACAATATAGATATTATGTGCAATATATGCACGGAACCCCAGATAAGATTCGATTAAAAGCACCATGAAACATAGTATAATGGAAGGGATCAGGTATATATCTTTTATTTTAGAGATAATATCTTTTGACCGAATGTAATAGCCACAGAATACAAAAGGAAATCCCATAAATAATCCATTACAAACATTGCCACGCATCCCTTCCCAAACAACTCCTCCAGAAAAAAGTAATAAAGCAATGATTAGTAAAACGTGATCATTTTTTATTCCTTTTTTTAATACAAATAAAAGGATGCATCCATATATAAGACTAACGACATACCATAAATGAGAAGAAGAACTCAATAGGAAATTTTGTAATAAATTTGCATAATCAATTTTTCTGTCATAAAATAATATATAGAAAACAAACCAAGTTATATATATGGTCAGCAAATGCAAGACATATTTTTTAACAGCACTAAAGTCTTCTATCTTCTTTGCCAAGTAATACCCATTGATTATAAAAAAACAAGGTACAGCAATCCGTGCTATTCCTTGTGATATAAACCAGTTCCATAAAGGATGAGTCTCTGCCAGCTTCACCTCTACATGTATTGTAATAACCAATATACTGAGAAAAATCTTAAAAAAATCGAGTGTAATATTTCTTTCCATCAATTAAAATTATGTACTCTTGCACTAAGTATTAAGACCTGATTTGCCCGTCTCCTTTTATCAGCCATTTATAAGTACATAGTTCCTCTAATGCCATTGGCCCACGGGCATGCATCTTCTGTGTACTGATACCTATCTCCGCGCCAAGCCCAAACTGGGCACCATCCGTAAAGGCTGTAGATGCATTTGCATATATACATGCGGCGTCAACCATCTTTTCGAATAGATCAATAGCTTCGTTATTCTCGCTTATGATAGCCTCACTGTGTTTAGAGCTGTATTTGGATATGTGATTAATGGCTTCTTCTATATCCGACACGGTTTTCACAGCCATTTTGTAATCCAGAAACTCTGTACCGAAACTATCTTCTTCAGCCTTTTTCAAGAGGTCGTACGGATAGTATGAGAACAAGGCCTCATAAGCTTGTTTATCAGCATAAATAACCACATCTTTCTTTTCCATATCTTCACAGAGGTAGTGCAGATCGTCCAGCCTTTCCCTGTCGATAATAAGGCAATCAAGAGAGTTGCAAACACTAACCTTCCTTGTCTTTGCATTGGCAACAATATCTTTACCTTTCTTCGTATCCCCTTCCCTGTGAAAATATGTGTGGCATACACCGGCGCCGGTTTCAATAACAGGTATACGCGAATTCTCGCGAACATAGTTTATCAGGTCCTTTCCTCCACGGGGTATAATCAAGTCTACATAATCCCTGGCATTCATCAGCTCCTCCGTAGCGCTACGGTCATTCGGCAACAATGTGCAGATATTCGGATTTACACCATTTTCATCCAATACATTACGGATAATATCGATAATAGCCTCATTGGAAAAGCGCGCATCCGACCCTCCTTTCAATATACACGCATTACCCGATTTCAGGCAAAGCGAGAACACATCGAAACTAACATTGGGCCGTGCCTCGTATATGATCCCGATTACACCGAACGGCACAGTCACTTTTGAGAGATTCAATCCATTGGGTAAGGTCTTCTGCATCAACATTTTCCCTACAGGGGAGGGAAGCTTTGCTACATTACGGATATCTTTCACAATATCCGCTATCCGTTGCTCATTCAATAGCAGCCGGTCATATTTGGGATTATCTGTATCCATCCTTTGAAGATCCTTTTGATTTTCGGCTAGGATATAATACATTTTCGACTCGGTTTCTTTTGCAATAGCTTCCAGTATTGCGTTAATCTCTTTTTCTTTCAGTAAATTGAGGCTCTTACTGGCCTCTGATACTAGCTGAAAGGTGTTCTGGTGATAGTCGTCCATTTTTACTTTTCGATATATAAATAGTCGTAATGAATAATTGCTTTTTTATTGCTCTTTCCTATGACTTCTTTTGCCTTTTCGCTATTGTAAGCAGCTTTCCCTATACCTATCTGCTTCCCGTTCGTTTCGTCAATGATGCGTACCACATCGTCAGCTTCAAAGTTACCAACAATTTTAGTGACCCCAACTGGCAAAAGGCTTACCGCCTTATCGCCGAGAAGGACTTCGCGAGCACATTGGTTAACATACACTTCGCCTTTTGTAAAGCCTTCTGAATGGGCAATCCATTTTTTTACGCTGGTGGTCTTCTTCGCCGAAGGGATAAAGTGCGTAGAAACGACATCTTTCCGCTTCATCAAATCTATCAGGATATTGTCCCTCCTGCCGTTTGCGATAATCACTTCAATACCTTCTTCGGCAGCCTTACGGGCTATATTGTACTTGGTAGTCATGCCTCCCCGCCCGGTGGAAGACTTGGATGACTGGATACAATCTTCGATATTATCCTTCTTAACATCTATCTCCCTGAATATCTCCGAGTTCTTATCAGAAGGGTCGCCGTTGTAAATACCGTCTATATTGCTGAGTATAATAAGTTTCTTACACCCCATCATTGCCGCCACAAGACCCGACATTTCATCATTATCGGTAAACATCAGCCCTGTAACGGAAATAGCGTCATTCTCGTTCACAATAGGGATTACCTTATTATCCAACATTACCGACATGCAGTTGCGTTGGTTAAGGTAATGGCGCCTTGTTGAAAAATCCTCCTTTGTAGCCAATATCTGGCCACAAACAATGTTCTGCTGATGAAACAGATCCGAGTAACGGTTTATCAGTTTTACCTGTCCGATAGAGGAATATAACTGGCGGGCGGATATGGTATCCAATTTGGCTTTTACCTTTATCTCCATCTTTCCCGAAGCTACAGCCCCTGACGATACCAGAATGACTTCCGTACCATTCTTATGCAGTTCTGCAATCTGATCTACAAGGGCTGACATGCGGGTAACATCCAGCGTACCATCCTTGCGGGTTAATATCTGACTGCCTATTTTTACAGTAATACGCTCTTTCATCAACAGAATTTTCTAAAAAGACAAAGTTAAAACTTTATTTCTGGTAAAATGATACAGGAAATAGAAAAAGGGCGTAAAAATGCTCATTCTCCAGTCAGGTTACACTATAAAATTAAAAAAGTGACAAAGGTGACACTTTTTATGCTGTTTATTTTGTCACTTCTTTTTTCTCCGGATTATGTCAAAGACCATCTAATAGTAGATAATTTTTTTCCGTAATAATACACATACTTTTCATACTTCTTCCTACAGGGGAAATCAAAATCCACAAAGCTGTCTCAGGCTTATGCAGGAGGGTATGTAAAAAGTCTGTCATTCCGTACTTGATACGAAATCCCCCCTTTAAATAATTAAAAATGAAAAATGAATAGTTAGTAACTGTTCAAACAGTTTCTTAGTAACCGTTAGGAAATTTCTCGTTCTGATTTTTAGAATTGTTTTTGAGATAATTTTTATTTCCACGAAGCGATAGTAGCGGGCTACTTGAGCTGAGTGAAAGAGAAAATTAGCCGAAAACAAGCTAAAAATGAACGAAGAACTCTTAACCTTTCTCTTATGAAAAAGAATTCGTGAAATTTCCTAACAGTTTCTAAGAGCCTGTTTAAATTTTAGCGAAAATTTTTATTACAGGTTCTGGTCAATAGTTCTTAGCAATTTTTTTAGGCTCTTTTTAGCGTATTTTTAGCTCCGCCGATTTTCAATTCCCTTTTTACTCTTGGTTTAGCCCGCTAATTAGCTCCGCTGACCGTTGGTTCGGCTGGCAAAAATGATATAATCCATCTAAAAATAGCTATAAAAAAGATTTGCTATAAAATTTAAACAGACTCTTAGATTAGCTAAACTTTTTGCATAAACATGAAAGTACCAACAAAGATTTACACTTGATCCGATATATTCCAAAATATGAACCCAATCTAAAAACTTGAGGGATTTCAATTTATGCATATAACCGCCCCCACCTATCATAGGCAAAGACGGTCAAATCCCCCAAAAGGCTAATACGTGGGACTTTATAATTCTCACAAAAAGTCCCACTTCTTATCTATCTTACTTACAATAACGAATATTGACGCAAAATCTGAAGTAAAACTTTACTTTATTGAGAAGGAATACGGCAAATCCACTTTATTAATACCCCTGCTATTATTAGGAGATGAAGACATCCTAAAATTTATTTTGCCACCATTCATTAACTCCTGATGGGTTATATAATTACGTGACGAAGATTTACCATCAATTGTCATAGCCTCTATATATCGATTATCGCCACTCACATCATCTGCACTGATAGTTATCTCTTTTCCGTTATTTAACTTTAAAGTGGCTTTCTTAAACAAAGGGGAGCCCAGAATATACTGATCGGTTCCCGGACATACAGGATAAAATCCAAGTGCAGAGAATACATACCAGGCCGAGGTCTGTCCGTTATCCTCATCTCCGCAGTATCCGTCAGGATTGGGAGTATATAGTCTATCCATCACTTCGCGTACCCAGTATTGAGCTTTCCATGGTTCTCCCGAATAATTGTAAAGATAGATCATGTGCTGTATGGGCTGGTTTCCATGTGCATAATTACCCATATTCATGATTTGCATTTCTCGTATCTCATGGATAACGCCTCCATAATAACTTTCATCGAAAAGAGGTGGTACATTAAAAACCGAGTCCATCATTTGATTGAAACATTCCTTACCCCCCATCAGGTCTATTAACCCTTGCGGATCGTGGAATACCGACCAGGTATAATGCCAGCTATTTCCCTCGGTAAAGGCATCTCCCCATCTCAGAGGATTGAATGGGGACTGAAATGTTCCGTCCTGATTTTTCCCTCTCATCAACTTATGTTCTTTATCGAATAGGTTCTTATAATTCATGGCGCGTTCTGCATATATCTTTATCTCTGCTTCAGGTTTTCCAAGCGCTTTGCCTAACTGATAGATACACCAGTCATCGTATGCGTATTCCAGAGTACGGGCTGCATTCTCATGAATATCCACATCGTATGGTACATATCCCAGTTTGTTATAGTACTCATAACCCAATCTGCCTGTCGATTTCATTTCGGGATGTACGGCACTTGTGCCATGTACAATGGCCTGCCAAAGTGTTTCTATATCGTACCCTCTCAGTCCTTTCAGATAAGCATCGGCAATAACCGAAGCCGAGTTATTACCCACCATACAATAGCGATGCCCCGGACTGGCCCATTCGGGAAGAAAACCACTCTCTTTGTAAGTATTTACAAGTCCTTCCTGCATTTTAGTATTCATCTCAGGATACATCAGGTTGAGGAATGGGAACAGACAGCGGAATGTATCCCAGAATCCTGTATCGGTAAACATATAGCCAGGCAAGACTTCCCCGTTATACGGACTGTAATGGACTGTTTCACCTTTGTCGTTAATCTCATAAAAACTACGGGGAAATAATACAGAGCGATAAAGGCAGGAATAGAATGTCCTTACGTTGTCGATATTATCATCTTCAACTACAATCTTACCTAATACCTCATTCCATTTATTCCTGCCCTGCTCTTTTAGTTGTTCGAAAGTATTATCTCCTAATTCTTTTAAATTTATTTCTGCCTGCCCATAGTTGATAAAAGAAGAAGCCACTTTAGCGTGCACTTTTTCTCCCTTTTTTGTTGAGAAACCGATAATGGCTCCGGCATGATTGTCTTTGCTTTCCAATTTCCCATCAGATATAGCTCCACTTGCTACAGAAGCTGTATAAGTAAATGGTTTGTCGAATGTTATTACAAAATAGTTCTTGAAGTTATCAGGAACGCCTTTGGTGTTTTTCGTAGTATAGCCGATAATCTTATTTTCATCAGGCAGAATCTTTACATACGACCCTTCATCAAAAGCATCTATTACGACATACGATTTGTCATTTTCGGGAAAGGTGAAGCGGAACATGGCAGCACGTTCGGTCGGAGTAATCTCCGTTACCACATCGTAATCGGCCAGGTATACCTTGTAATAATAGGGGTTGGCTGTTTCCGCCTTATGCGAAAACCAACTGGCTCTTTCATTCTGGTCGAAAATAGCTTTACCCGTCATCGGCATAATGGCGAACTGTCCGTAATCGTTCATCCACGGGCTGGGTTGATGAGTCTGTTTAAATCCGTTTATTTTATCTGCATTATATGAGTATATCCATCCATCACCCATTTTACCGGTTTGCGGTGTCCAGAAGTTCATACCCCAAGGCATGGCAATAGCCGGATAGGTATTGCCATTGGATAAGGTAAATTTGGATTGTGAACCCATCAATATATTTACATAGTCGACAGGACTTTTATCATTGTTTGTTATATTTCCTTCTTTGGACTGACATGACATCATCAACAGAAGAAAAAACACTAAATATATATTTTTCATTGAATTAATATTAAATATAGGGAAATAGCTATTTTCCTATTTCCCTATGGTTATCATCTATTGTATAGGCTCTATTCTGAAAGAGTAAGACAATGGAGTATTCTCCGGTATCATATATTCTTCCAAAGGCAGAGGCCCGCAACTGGCATTCCCCAGTCCTTGCTGAATACAGTCAAGACTCAGATAAGTTTGAGGCTTGCGGATATTATCAAGATTAAAATCGTGGCGAGCATCCCATAAATCCTTATCCGAAAAATGTAAAGCACTGAAATTCAATTTATCTTTCGATATAATTTTCATTCCGTTATTGTCTTTATCGGCAATCGATACCCACCTGATACCATCCCTGTTACCCATACTCTGAGCACGGACATAGTGTTCGCCTTCCATATCGGTAACCGTTGTACTATACAAGCCGACAGACACAGACGTTTTGCGATCCGAGTAGTTCTCATGAGGACCATTACCATACCATTGAACATACTCCATACCTTCGGTCAGAATCATTTCAAGGCCGAGACGCCTTATTATAGGCTCATTTACCGGTTTTTTGAAATTAGCCTCAACATCAATCACTCCATTTGAGTAAATTGTGTATTTCATCTGATAATCCATGTGTATAGGTCTTTCAGGTGAATGTATCACCACATCTTTGATAATAGTAAAGGTTATAAATTTCCTGCTATCATCCAGTTTGAATGTAAAACGTTTCTTGTCGAACGTGGTGCGATAAAAGGACTGATCGGTATATTTATCATTATTCACACTACGATACCAGTTTAATGAAGGACCGTTAAAACGATGTATCATTTCTTTCCCGTTGTATTTCAATGAGGTCATGGTTAGATTTCCCTCAGAGCTGATAATTGTACTGAAGTTCGTCCCTTTTACATGCACATTATTGCCATGAGCCTCATATATAATATCAGGTAATGCAGATGTGTCGATTGCAGGCACATCTATCCTTTCCGTCAAAGAAAATTGTTCCGAAGCAACTATATGCCCTTTTTCCGCCCAAGGAGTATCTTGTTTCTGGCTGAAACGTATATTGAGGAAATATTCATTCCGAGCATCCAGTTTTTGTTTGAAAGGAATTATTACTTCTTTCTTTTGATTGGGTGACAAATTTAAAGAGCTAACCGTTCCGGTCTCTACTTTTATCCCATTTTTCAACACTTCCCAACTTATATTAAATTGGTTAAGGTTGATGAAGTCATAACGGTTTTCTATTTCAATTTTCCCGCTTTTAGTATCAATAGCTCTGAATTTGATGTATTGGTAAACTTTCTTTGTCTCCAATAACTTTGCGGTCACCCTTCTGTCCGGAGTAGTCAGTCCGTTGCAGGCAAAGTCTCCGTCATTCGGCTTATCGCCAAAATCGCCACCATAATAGTATCTATCAACTGGTTTGCCATACATATTTATGCCCTGGTCTACCCAGTCCCAGATACAACCGCCTATCATCCGTTGCGACTTGTTCTCTATATAATCCCAATATACATCGAGGTTACCTACAGCATTACCCATAGCATGCGCATATTCGCACAGGAAATAAGGTTTATCCGAATCCCTCTGATCGAACTGTATCATACGCTCTACGGATGGATACATGTGCGAATCCATATCGGCAATTTCGTTCTTTCCTTCGTAATGTACAGGGCGGGTTGGATCAAGCTTCTTAGCCAGTTTATACATGGCTTCAAAGTTTGCTCCATTCCCGCCTTCGTTGCCTAACGACCAGAAGATAACAGACGGATGATTTTTGTCCCGTTGTATTACCCTGTCTATACGGTCTTCAAATGCAGGTATCCAGCTTGGCATATTGCTTATCGAATGGTTTCCGTGGTTTTCGAGGTCGGCTTCATCCATTACATATAAGCCATAATAATCGTACATGGCATACATTTTAGGGCTATTGGGGTAATGACTGGTACGCACCATATTTATATTGTGGCGTTTCATCAGGATGATGTCTTCTCTCATCGACTCATTCGGCACAGCTTTCCCATATTGAGGATGTATATCGTGGCGGTTGACTCCTTTGAAGAATACAGGCTCATTGTTGACATATACCCGTTTGTTTTTTACTTCAATTTTACGGAATCCCAATTTAGAAGACATGGCTTCTGTTTCCTTTCCATCACTGTCTGTCATAGATACAATGACTGTATACAGGTGCGGAGTTTCGGCCGACCAAAGCAAAGGCTTATCCACAACAGTTTCTAATGTATATTCTTTCTCGGCATTTCCCGAAAGGGCATCTATTGGCTGCGATAGTGTTTTCACTGTTTTGCCTTCAGGGGAAAGCAACGTGACATTCAATTTTGCGGATTGGGATAACTGATTGTTATAATTCTTTATATATGCCTTTATTTTGACGTTGGAAGAGCTGAAATCATCACCGTTAAATTCGGTATTCAGTGCAAAATCGCGCACATGTACTTTAGGCGTAGCATACAGATATACATCCCTGTGGATACCACTCAGGCGGAACATATCCTGATCTTCTATATAGCTGGCATCTGTCCAGCGGAAAACTTCTACGGCCAACGTATTTTTACCTGATTTTACATATTTGGTAATGTTAAATTCCGCATCATTGCTTGCCCCTTCGCTGTAACCTACTTTCTGACCGTTTACCCATACATTAAGGCAACTATATGCTCCATCGAAATGCAGGAATATTTCCTTTTCATCCCAATTGGCAGGAATAGTAAAATCGCGGCGGTATGAGCCTACAGGGTTTATTTCCGTTTCATTCGTAAATCCCCTCTGTGGTAAGATATAAGGAGGCTCATTTTTGAACGGATAAGTTATATTTGTATAGATAGGCGTTCCATATCCGTGCATTTCCCAGTTTGAAGGTACAGGAATCTCTTTCCACGATGATACGTCGTAATTTGATTTATAGAAATCGAGCGGACGTTCCGATGGTTGTTTCACCCAATTGAATTTCCAGTTGCCATTTAGTAATAAATAATACTCCGAAGAGGGTATTTCCCACGGTTTATCGAAGCTTTTATCAGCTTTCAGGCTTTCTGTAGTAGGAAAAGGATAGAAAGTTGCACGTCCTGGTTCTTTGTTTATTGCGAATATTGTCTCGTTTTCCCAAGGGTTCTCACTTACAGGTAAAGCTTTCCTTTCCGGTGCTTTGGTTGAAGTTGGTACCAGCTTCCATGTCTGGAACGCTCCGGGACGCTGGAATATTTTTGCTCCGGGTATTTCTTTTCCCTGATAAGCCAGTTCCATCCGGCTGTTGCGCTGTGCTATCACATAAGCTCCTGTTCCGGTAACAGTAAATTTCCATTGCTGGTTTGTATTTTCATGGATAACGTCCCATTGAGTCAATGCATTTCCGCTACCATCACTTACTCCGTCATTATCTATACTCTTATTAAAGAAAGGATTGGATATAGTATAATATCCGTTAGCTACAGGTGTCAATTTCCATAGTTGTCCTTCATCACCCGCTTTATCTTTTTCCAAAAAGAAACCGGCGTTATTCTGAGGACTTTGATGGTTGTCCAGTACCAAGCCCAAAGGACTTACTATTTTGTACAAAACCTCCGTATTAATTCCCTGAGGAAGAGCCTTTATACTGAACAGAAGGCTAACAAATACGATAATGGTTTTAATAGAAAAGATTCTCATCATACTCTGATTTTTTTCAATAGAATAGCGGGAATAGGCTAAAAAAAAGCCTATTCCTCTGCTCTGATTATTAAATTCCAATACTATTTACTTACTAAAGCAGACTGTTTATATACACCAAAAGTATGAATGGCCGGGCATGCCTTACCTTTTGTAATACGCAGTCTTACATATTTTGCAGTAACCGGAGAGAATCGCAGAATCCATTTGTGCCCGATGCTTTGCTTATTATTGGCTTCGGGGATAACTGTCCACTTTTTGCCATCATTAGAATAATCTACAGACCATCCGGTGGTACGATGACCCAGTGCTATCACTTCCTGAATCATTAAACAATCAAATGTCTTGGGCGAATTCAGTTCGAATACAATTTCGTCAGTTGTGGCATTATCGTTAGCTGCATAATAGGTATCCGGCGACTTATCTATCATATTGGCTGCCGCATACTCGCCTCCACGAGGATTCTTAGCTGTTACTTTTGCATCTTCCAGCAAATTGGTGTGAAATGTTTCATCAATCGCTTTACGCAAACCGACTACATTTGCAGAATCGATAGGATGAATAAGGCCTCTCCTATCGGGAGGAAGATTTAACAACAACACACTGTTGCGTCCTACCGACTTACAATAGATATCCCATAACTCCGCTACCGATTTCACCATAACATCTTCCTCGGAGTGATAAAACCAACTTGGACGTATTGAAACATCCGATTCGGCAGGGATATAGGCATCCCCGTTAAGTTGCCCTTCATTCAGATCTTTTATATGGGCATGCTCATCTCTGATAGATAGAGAGTCTATAGTTGACCAGCACGGGTCTCCGGCTATTCCCGATTCATTACCATTCCAACGAACATCTGCAAAACGATATGAATTCTTTGTCCCGAAAATAACACACTGAGGTTGAAGCCTGCGAACAATCTCCGCCCATTTTGTATAGATAGGAGTAGTCAGTTCGTCTGCTCCTGCCCCATCCCACCATGTTTCCCACATCGGGCCATAGTTAGATAAGAGTTCGGTCAGCTGATGAGCATAATAATCCCTGTAGTCTGTCGTATTATATAACGGAGACAGATGCTCGTGACGATCGTGAGGTCCGAGGTAGACACTGGCTCTTACGCCCAAACTATTGAATGCATCGGCAAATTCTTTGACCACATCGCCTTTACCCCCTTTCCACGGGCTATTCTTTACACAATAATCTGTATATGCGCTTGGCCAAAGGCAAAAACCATCCGCATGCTTAGCGGTCAGTATACCGTTAGGGATTCCAGCTGCTTTTAATGTACGGGCCCATTGCTTACAATCGAGTGCTGTGGGATTGAAAAGAGAAGTGGTAGTCCTGCCATCACCTTCGTTTACAAATTCTTCATAGGTATTCAGCCCGAAATGGAAAAAGGCTATTATTTCTTGGTTATACCAATCTATCTGCCTTTCATTTGGAGTTGGGCCTACAGGTTTAGGAGCCTGTGCCAGAGTATTTAACGAAACCAATAGAAAGAATAAGGCAAATAAGAATCTCTGTTTTTTCATCTTCAAAATTATTTTGTAATTGTTTAATACTGAGGATTGACTAGAATATCAGAAACTGTTTAAATTTTATTCGTTCAAATTTTTAGAGATGTTTTAGAGATGCTTTTTTCTTTCTTGAAACGATAATAGCGGGCTATTTGAGTTGAGAGAAAGGAAAAAACAGCCGAAAACAGACTAAAAATGAACGAAGAAAAAGGTATAATAAAATATTCGTATAAAATTTAAACAGTTACTCAATCCTCAGTTAAATTATTCAATCAGAATACATTTATTTCTGCCACATGTGTGGAAGCTCCACCATAGCCTGCAGTTATTGTCATTCTGAAATATCTGGCTTCTACTGCTTCGGGGAAGAACGAACGGAACTCAGTCGCTCCGGCTGCCGGTAAGCCTGTAAAGTTAGCCGCAACGTTCCAGGTAGTGCCATCTTTGCTTACTTCAATAGTACATTCTTTAGGCCATGCTCCACCAAAATCACGAGTTAAATAAGAAAAACCTTGTAGTTTTACTTCTTTACCCATATCTACTGTAATATGGTGAGGAGGCATTGGTTCACCACCCTGCCATTGTGTGTGCCAGAATGTTTGACCATCTCCATCAAAAGCATATTTCGCAGCACCATTGCTAGGCCCTTCGCCATTGAGTTCTTCAGACGACACATCAATCACCTGCCAGCCTGTCCGGCTAAGGAATACCATATCGCTGGCATCGATAGAGCCTGTCAGTAAAAAATAAATAGTTTGGTGAGAATTATCAGCATTGGCTCCTTCTACAGCTTTTATACTGATAGGAAGTATATATGTTTCTAATGCTTCAATTTTACCTTTAGCATTTATGGAAAGGGATATATTTTCCGAAACATACGAACCGGCATCAATAACGATTTCTGAAGGAAAAGAGTAACTGCCTTCCGGCATTAACTTATATGATGTACCTTCCTTTGAATTATAAACTTCTACCTTAGATGGATCGGTCTCTAAAGACACTTTTACATCATGGTTAATTCCGCTTGAAGCCGGTATCGGGTAAGGACTTACCATTGATACAGTGAACGTTTGTATGTAAGGATCATCTTTCATTACAAACTTTACATTTACCGGATTCCCTGCCTGGGTAATATATATGTCAGATCCTCCGTCGTCATCGCTGCATCCATGCAAGATGCAGATTCCCATTAAAACCGTAATTAAATATATTAGATTTTTTTTCATTATTTCTTCATTTTAAAGTTATTCCCAACCCGGGTTTTGACTCAGATTTGTGTTAATTGCAAGTTCTTCGATTGGTAATGGACGCAGGTATAATTTGTCATCCCATTTACGAGGTGCAACGTTTGGATATACAATTAATAACTGATCATCTGTCAGTTCGCGTGTAAATGATTCGTATTTATTTCTCAATTCGTCTGTAACACGCAAGCCATATACAGTTTTCATGTTTTCGATCAATTTCCCGGCTTTCCATCTAACAATATCGTTCCAACGGAAACCTTCACCGACCAATTCTACCGCACGTTCGCGGCGTATTTCATGAAGAAGAGGCGATAGCGTGTATCCATAATTTGGCCAGTTCGGATCAGTAAAGCCTACATTAACAGTCAGGTGAGGCATACCGATCCTATCCCGTAATTCGTTTATGCTCTCGTCCAACACATCCTGTGTACACTCTCCCAGTTCTGCTTTGGCTTCGGCATACGACAACAATACTTCGGCGTAACGGAATATGAAGACGTCCAATGTAGAAAGTGCGATATTCCATTGTGCAGGATCGGGTGAATGATACTTCATCACATAATATCCGGTGGTGCAGTATTGAGGGTCTATCTGGGGCAACTCCCGGTATTGCACTGTGCCGTCATTTAAGTTTTTGAAAGCAAGTTCAGGGTTATCTATTGTTTGTTTTAGCCGTGGGTCACGATTTGCCAATTCTTTTTCCGGCATATTATCTCCTTGATACAGAGGGCTGACACCGACAGGCAACCCATCGCTGCACAAATATGATTCAACCATTGCTTTACTCAAGCCCGTATAGCTTTCTTCCATCTGGCGGGTATTATTCTGCATTAACAACTCTGTTACATATATCCGGGGCATAATACATTCGCTGTTATTAGATAAATCTTCCTGAATGAAAAGATTATAATAGTCAGAATCTGGTTGTTCATTTTTCCAGATTGAATATACCCCTGTATCTATCAAAGACTTTGCCGTTTTTGCAGCTTCTTTATATAGTTCTTCATAATTACCTAAGCCATGGTATTTGCGAAATGATGCTTCGAAAAGACAAACGCGGGTTTTATAGGCCATAGCAGCATATTTATGCATTCTTCCGGCTTTTACTTCCTTAGATGTCGGCAAGTATTTGATCGCAAAATCAAGATCGGACAGGATAGAATCCATCACTAGTACTCTGGAGTCGCGGGCTTTATATAATTCAGGAGAATTTGTTTGCAGATCGGTACTATACCAAGGAACATCTCCAAATCTTTTCACTTTTTCGAAATATTCCCATGCCCGGAAAAATCGTACTGTGCCTACAATTCTGTTGATATTATCCGCATTTCCTGAAACACGGTGATATCTCATCATAAAATAGTTACAGGCACGGATATTTCCCCAATCGCCAGACGACCATCCTCCGCCCGAAGTAGGTATAACCTCTGTATTAAACAAATATGTATTAGGTGTGCTGTTTACATAACAATCCGACTGGTCATCAGCGCCAGGCCCTAATGCTCCCGGAAGGCTTGTGTAAAAACGATTTGCGTACAATTCGAGATCCTGTTCTGTTTTCCAAAATGTAGGGTCAGAAAGTGAATCTTCCGGTTTTAAATCCAGATTGTCCGAACATGATATAAACAAAGTGATTACGGACAATATAAGTAATTTAGATATTATTTTCATATTCAGATTATTTTAAAATGTTACGTTCAGCCCGAAGGATATAGATTTATTTAAAGGATATACACCTTTGTTCCTATCGATTTGGTCTCTATCTGTAAGTACTGTCTCAGGATCGAATACTTTCAGCATCTTAGTGAAGGTAAGCAGGTTTTGTCCTGTCACATAAAAACGAATATTATCTGCTCCTATCTTGGATAATATAGGTTTAGGCAGAGTATAGCCCAATGTTATGGATTTTAGCCTAAGATATGCTCCATTCTGCAAATAACGGGTTTGTACTTCCCTGTTTCCATTGACGTTTCCGTAGCTCGAACGTGGCCAATAGGCTCCTGTATTATCTTCTCTCCATGAATCGAGGCTATGCTTTAAAGGAACGTGCCATTCATTACCGAAGCCCCAGAATTGAGTACCTCCAGTCCAGACATCACGTTTGCCAATTCCCTGGAAAAATATATCAAAATCGAAATCATGCCATTTTACACCACCCTTTATGCCATAACTATAACGTGGCTGGTCATTCCCAATTCTTTTCTGGTCGCCCGGATCATCCAAGGTACCTTTTCCTTTAGTTATCTCTCCATCACCATCCAAATCTTTATATTTTACATCACCCGGATGCCATGTTCCTCCATATATCTTTGACTGATCGGCATGGGCATTGATTTCTTCTTGCGACTGGAATAGGCCTTCTGTTTCGAAGCCCCAGATCTCACCCCATTTTTTTCCTACATAGTGTGAGGAAAGTATTTTTTGCGGATTATTGAACTTTGTGATTTCGGTCTGGTAATCAGATAATATAAAATTTATGTCGTATGAAAGGTCTTTCGACGGACGGTCTCTCCAACCGACCGACAGTTCGAATCCGACGGTTTTGAGGTCGGCGGTATTTTCCTTAGGTACTCCTGTACCCAAAACAGCCGGAAGAGGTGTGCCGTTTGTCACCATATCGTATGTATTGCGGCGATACCAGTCGAACGATCCGTATAAGCGATTGTTCAATAAAACCCAATCCAAGCCAAAATCTATCTGACGCACCGATTCCCATGTCAGATAAGGGCTGACTAACCCTGCCGGATTTACACTTGTTATTTGTTTACCATCGATAATATAACCCATTTCTGAGTTTGTTCCCATTGTAGGGATGTAAGGATAGTCTCCTCCGACAGATTGGTTACCTAAAGAACCATATGAACCACGTACCTTAAGTTCATCAACTATACTTTTAGCTCCTTCAAAGAATTTCTCATTTGATATCCGCCATGCAGCAGAAACGGATGGAAAAAATACATAACGATCATCTTTGGGGAAGCGGGATGAACCATCATATCTGCCATTAAGTTCAAGAAGATAACGGTCTTCATAGTTGTAATTGATACGGGCAAAATAACCTAAAGTCGCATTAGAACGCTCACCGCTGCCATTGTATTTCTCCCCGACAGCTTGCCCTAATCCGGCTAAATCGTTGTTTATTAAGTTAAGGCGTTTGGCATTAAACCAGCGATAACTCTTCTTTTCGTAATCATAACCTACCAAAAACTTAAAACCATGTTTGCCGAATGACTTGTTATAATCGGCAAATGCCCGGAGAGTATGATAATAATTGTCATCCGAAGTATATTCAACCGAACTAGGGGTTGTATGAGGGAAAATTGTAGTAATATTCGGATTGGCGGTATGTTCTATAATATCTTTTCCATGATATTTCTTTGTTATGTCATATACATTAAAGGTATAATCAACATTTACGGTCATATCTTTGATTGGCGTCAATTTTATTCCTCCGGATAGCCAGACATCATTTTCTTTATGCCTGCGATTGCCCGATATTGCCTGTGTAGCTACCATATTAGTCCAGCTTCCTTGTCCGGAATAATTACCATCAGGATGATAAACGGGCATTAACGGACGTAAGTCTGCTCCATAAAAAGCATAATTCATCATCTCGCTGTCGCTGTAATTACTACTGGCATTGGCCCCGTAAGGAGAATCCCTGTATGCATGGTTATACATGGTTTTAAATCTTACCTGAATCCAGTTACGTATATCAGATGAAAGATTAAGGTTGAGATTAAAACGTTTGTATTTGTCGTCATAATGTTTCAGGGTACCTCCCTGATTCAGAAATCCGGCTGATCCATAATATGTGGTTTTATCAGATTTGCCACTTACCGACAATGTATACTGCTGTTGTAGTGTGCTTTTCTTGACAGTCTCGTCTAACCAATCGGTATTCCCGCAATAAAGGTATTTGTTAGGATTAGAAGGGTCTACAAAAACCGGTAAATTATGTTTCGGATCGGTATAATAAGCATATATATGATCCATGTAGTTTTTATCATAGTAATCTCCACCACCGGAATTACGATGTGTTTCATTCAAAAAATTAGCAAATTCCCAAGAATTCAGGTATTCGGGCCTGCGTGTCGGGCTATTGACAGCCATATTTGCTGAAAACGAAACTTTCGCAGGACCTTCTTTTCCCTTTTTCGTAGTAATAAGCACTACTCCATAGGCAGCTTGTGTTCCATAGATAGAAGCCGATGCTGCATCTTTGAGTATCGATACGCTTTCCACATCGGCAGGGTTGATCATATTCGGATCCATCTGTGCCCCGTCGACCAGTACCAACGGACCGCTGGAATTGATTGAGGTCGTACCGCGTATGTTAAAACCGGCGCCTGTACCGGGAGCACCGCTGCTCATCGAGATATTCAGGTTACCGATAAGCCCTTGTAGCCCCTGGCTCAGGTTTGAGATCGGGCGGCTTTCGAGTACATCGGCAGACACACTCGCAACAGAGCCTGTCAGATTCACTTTCTTTTGGGTTCCGTAACCGACTACTACAACTTCATCCAGTATTTTATTGTCTTCCAGAAGTGTAATATCAAAAGTCGTCCTATCCCCTACAGCTATTTCTTGAGTATGAAAACCAATGAATGAGATAACCAATATATTTTCGGGAGCAACATTAAGAGTAAAGTTACCATCAACGTCAGTCATAGTACCATTGGTCGTACCTTTAACTGATACACTTGCTCCGGTTATAGGTTCTTTATTCGTTTCCCTGACTATACCTGTAATTCTTTTGATGTTTTGTTGAAGAGCTTTTTGAGCGTCTAATGAAGAAACTGTTTTATTTGACAATATAATCTGTTTGCCTTCAACCTTGTAGTAAATATTTGTCGATCCGAACAAAGACTTTAATACAGATTCTATTGACTGGTTTTTCACATCGATATTTACTTTTCTGTCTACATCAACCAGTTTACTGTTGTACAGAAAATAAAATTCTGAGTTTTCCTCTATTGTATTCAAAACTTTTTCTACTGTGACATTCTTTAGATTTAAGGAGACCGAGGCTGTTTGTGAATAGATGTTGGTAGCCCCTGCATGGAATATTATTCCAAATAATAAAATTACTGCGATTCTCATGGAGATGGGGATTTTTGATAGCAGACTAAAATATAGCCTATTACCTTTTTTGTTTAGTAAATTCTTCATAATTTTACTTCGTCAAATTAATTGGGTTGTTAACGACTTAATTTTTTATTACCATTCGTCAGGTGAGATTTTCGGATTGGCAATATAGATTTGATAATTTACGGGAGGAATGCAGTTTGCATTTTTCCCGTATCTTTTTTAAATACTTTTTTCCATAGCAATGATTTTAAGGTTAGTAATTCATAGTATAAACTGCATTTATAGGATAGACGCATTCAGTTGAGAAATACCCTATATGTTTTTATTTATTTTTTAAGGCTTATCTTTACGATTCTTTTTGTGAAGCTGTAATCTCCGGATTGTTCCGGTTCTATTATCGAATATTTAATGGGTGCTGTTTTCTCGAGTAATTGCAGTATTTCATTTAAGGTTTCTGTTGTAAATGTTGCCGAATATTCATAATCATATAGTTCTTTTCCTTCGAGTCGGATATCTACGTTGAAGTGACGGGAAAGGCGCTGGACAACTTCGGTCATATTAGCCCTGCGAAATATCATCTTTCCGTCTTTCCATCCGGTCTTAACAGATACATTAGCCTCAGCCATTGTCATGTGTCTATTATCTTTGTCATAAACCAGATGTTGTCCCGGGGCTACATTTTTAGAACTGGTTTTGTCTGCTTTGGAAACCTCTATATTCCCTTCGATCAGAGTAACACCTATTGTTTTATCTTCTTTGTAAGAATTCACATTAAATTCCGTACCATATGCACTGACAATAAGTTCGTCAGAAACAATGACATCAAATCTATTCGATTTATCAGAGCTGACTTTGAAGTATGCTTCTCCTGTGAGTATGACGTTACGTTCTCCTTCTGTAAAAGTTTGGGGATAGCTCAGCGTTGAACCCGAATTCAGCCAGACTTCGGTACCATCAGAAAGTATCGTTTTGGTAACTGTACCGTATGCCGATGTAACATGCAACTGCTGTACGGGTTCATTATTTTTATTATCCAGTTCGATATATAAAAAAGTGGTAAGGAGCAATATCGGTAGTATAAGAATTGCAGCAGCCGAACGGCTATATTGTAAAAGTTTTATTTTAAGCTTATCTTTCTTTATTCTTCTCGAAATCCGGTACCAGTTAGCATCTGTATCTATATTGTCATGTAGCTTCAACTCCTCTGACATTCTCCATACAAAGGCAATGTCTTCAACTTCCTTTCTAAAGTCATCCGAATTTTCCAGTTGATATTCAAATTCTTTCAGGTCGTTTTCAGGCAACCTTTTCTCCAGATAAGCTATTATATGTTGGGTATCAATATCCACGGTTTCTTCTTTATTTTAACTACTAGACGCACAAGATAAAATATACCCTACAGAATAATACTTATTTTTTTTACCAGAGAAGAAGAATTATTAGAGGCAGGTAATCTTTTAGTTCGATCCTAAGCACTTTAAGTGCCTTTGTCATATGGGCTTCTACTGTTTTTACAGAGATGTTTTTTTCTTCTGCAATTTCTTTATATGTTTTTCCTTCAAACCTGTTCATCTCAAAAACCTCTCTTACATTCTCTGGTAGTTTAGAGAGTGCAGTGGTTAACATTTGCTCTAATTCTATATGAGAGTATAAATCATCAGAGGTGTATTCTGTTTTGTTCTTTATTTCTCTTTCTTGCCAGGTTCGGGCTGAGTCTTGTTTACGTAAAAAATCGACACAGGAATTTCTCACACTTGTAATCATAAAATTGCGGCTTGAGGTGTTTATTTCTATGGATTTCCTGTTCTTCCATATTTTAAAGAATGTATCTTGAACAATATCTTCACAGGTATCCCAATCCTCAACATATCTATGTGCAAAAACACATAAAGAAGAAAAGAACTCTAAGAATAAAGAACGAAAAGCTTCCTCATCATCTTTAAGTGCTATTCTCCAAAATAATTGATCGATTGCCGCAGTGTTTTTCAATCCCATAACTTAAAACTATGTATAGCTTATTTGAAACAAAAATATTCAAAAATATATGTAATAAAAGAAAATGAGCAAATTATTTTATGATATACCTCTAGTTCATAATTATTCGGTAATAATTTATTAGTTACTTTTTCATCTCTACTTTAGCAAAGTAAAGATATAGGTAAACTTTAAGCCAAAAGTGCTTAGTACATGACAAAAAAATATCCAATATGGAAAATATTGATAATTAACAAATTGTCCGAAAGACAAAATATATGCTGTCCTGTCTTTCAGACAGTAGTTTCTAAGCATTGCAATTTCCGCAGGCCGATGACTCAATGTCTTCAAGCTAAGGCTGAAAGCCTTTATTATTTCAGCCCAATGGCAAGCGAAGCGTCGCCTTGGGTAAACAGCACCTACCAGAAACTGCGCGCTGAAAGTGCAGGTTAAACTTAAAGAACAAGACCAATTCATTGACCTGCGCTTTCAGCGCGCACGCTCTGTATTTGGATATTCTGCCCCAAGGCGTTGCCTTGGGCTGAAATAAGACGGGCTTTCAGCCCTGATCTTTAGTTCCATAATCCTTAAGTTGATGACACTGGACCGATAACCTTCGGTTATGAATTGAATTGAATTGAAAATCAGCGGAGCTAAAATTGGCGGAGCCAAAATCAGGTTTTTCAAGCCTGGTTCAATGTTTTTTGTCATGTACTAAGCCAAAAGTGGTATTTCAGGAGACAATAAAAGACAAAGATAACTATTAAAGCACTGCTGAGGCAGCATAGTTATTTTGTAAGACACAAGAAAACATCTATTTAAGACACAGCCCGGTTGATACAAGGCGGACTTCATGTTTGATTATCTTATTCGTGAAATTTTCTAATAGTTACGAAGAGAGTAAGAGGTAAATGTAAAGAAAACGAATGTCAGATATAGTAAATTTAATTCCACTTGAACAGTTTCATCCCTACAGCAAAACAGATAATTCCGAGAGCCGATAATATACAAGTAGGATAAATGACTTCCATCCATCCGGCTCCTTCATTAAAAATACTTCGTATCCCATCGGTTAAAGCTGTCAAAGGAAGTAGCTTAATAACTCCGATACTCCATTCGGGAAAATTATGGTAACTAAAGAAAATACCTGACAACAACATCATAGGCATTTGTACAGCATTAATCAAGCCTGAGCCTACCTCCGTCTTTGTAGTACGCGATGCAACCAAAATAGCAATTCCTGTAAAAGCCAGATTACCGGCTAAAAATAGTACAATCAATGCGCCGATATTTCCCTGAATATGAATATCGAATATTAACCAGGCAAAAAACAGTAAAATAAGGGATTCGACGACATTCATAAGAATGCGGACAAACATCAATGCAAACAAAAAGTTCGTTTTTTTCATTGGTGTTGCAACCATCCGCCTCAACAATTTCTGAGATCTTCGTTCAATGATTGTATAACTAATGCCCCACATGATAGAACTCATCAGCCCAAAAGCAATCAGTCCCGGAATCAGAAAATCGATATAACGAACACCTTTCAATGTCAGTGGTTCTATATTCGTATTCTCTGTATTCATACTCGAAGCTGGCGATTTTACCAATGCCGCAAGCTTCATATATGCTAGTTGAGATTGAGAGTTGAGCGGATCAAAATGATAAACGGCTTTTCCTAACGAATCGGTAACGATCACATCTGCCTCTCCTCTTTTTAGGGATATGATTGCTGAATTCCAATCGCTTTGTGAAAACTGGAATATAGTATTACCCAGCGTTTTGTTATTTATTTTCCAATTTTGGGTATTCTCTCCTTTGCTCTGTACTTTTCTAGCATAAATATTGAGAAGCGAATCCAGCTCTGTCTTATTTTTCTCAACAAGAACAACATTAAATTTCGATTCTGCTTGTTGTGTAAAAGCCAATCCTAATCCGATGGAGATAAGTACCGGAAATACCATGCCCCAAAAAAGGACTTCCGGCTCACGAATCGTCAGAAGGAACTGGGTTTTGAAGAGTTGATATAATTGATTATTTTTGATTGATCCCATTATGAAATAATTGAAGTGTATCAGTATTTATTATAGTATTACGTTTCCATTCTCACGAAGAGCTTTTCCTGTGAGATTGATAAATAATTCGTCAAGATTACGGGAATTCTCGTCTAATAAATCTTCGAGTCTCCCTTCCTTTAATATTTTCCCTTCATCAATAATGATGATGCGGTCGCAAAGCGATTCTGCTTCTTCCATATAATGCGTTGTCAAAATAAGAGTGGTTTTTCCCTCATCTTTTAATTTTTTCAAAATATTCCAAAGGTCGAGACGTGAGTGTGGGTCAAGTCCGGTAGTAGGTTCATCCAGAAAAAGGATTTGTGGTGTATTTAACAATGCTACACCTAAAGCAAGACGTTGCCGTTGCCCTCCTGAGAGTGTACCCACCATCGATTTCCTTTTACTTTCCAGTCCGGTCAAATCGATGATTTCATCCACTCGTTTTTCACCAAGTCGGAAAAAACTGGCAAACAGGCATAAGGTTTCAAAGACTGTAAGCTTTTCGGAAAAACGTGTTTCTTGTAATGACAGGCCAATAATTGACCGAAGATCTTTTTCATGCTTTTGCCAACTTTTTCCTTGTAGCAGAATTTCCCCCGAATCCGGATGCTTTAATCCTTCCATCATTTCCACCGTTGTTGTTTTTCCGGCTCCGTTAGGGCCGAGTAAAGCCACAAATTCCCCGGGATGTATCGCAAAAGAGATACCTCTTACGGCATGTACATCTTTGAATGACTTATATATGTCTTTTACTTCTATCTGATACATAATGTATTTAGTAATAAAATTTAAACAGGCTCTTATTTTCAGGTCGTAAAAGTAATAACGAATTTCATTACTACAAAGTTTTGGCGATTGCCCTCTTTCAGGATATAAAGTTTTTTTATCATCGTATCCTACACATGTAGTAAATATTACATCTTGAAAGGTTTAGCGCATATCTTTTCGCTAAACATAAAATATATTGTCCTGAAAACAATAAGGGACTGCCATAAGACAGCCCCTTTGATTCACTCTAAATACTATTACCTAAAGAAAAATAATTTATTTTTAAATAATGTCAATCAGTAGTTGATAAGTTAAATGTTCAATTTCATTAGTCGTTTTACATACGCTTCGCTCCTGTGAACGTTGTTTGTCGTGACTCGGCATAACATGATTTTCTAATTCAGTTCTGCCCTCGCTACTTAAAACGTTCTTTTATTTTTTACACAAAGGCTATCCTAGGCTAAATACTTTAGTCGTAGCTCCCTGCTGCCGCGCCCTCCCGGGCTTGTCCTTCCTTTTGGCATTGCCCAAAAGGAAGCAAAAGGCTAGTGCTTTGTCCCTCGGCGACCCACCAACGGCTTGCCGGCTAAACGGGACGAAACTCGCCT
>NZ_QVMO01000052.1:7859-38006 GCF_010501055.1 Dysgonomonas sp. 521 | reverse complement strand
ATCCATCATTTAGATACGCCGTGGGTGCGACACGAAGTCGCGTAAATGATTGTTTGAAGTTCCGCTCCACGAGTTGGAATGGAACGATTGAACCTGCTGTTCCGTCAGCAGTAGCCTACAACCAGATGCACCAAATAGTGATATAATGTATCAAGCTGGTTGGACAATGTACTCCTCCCGAAAGGGGCAGACAGAACCGCGAGGGAAAGTCAATGGCTGTTAGTATCATACAGTCGGGAGGCTAGGCTGAGTAGTATGGTTAGCATAAGCGAACTGTTGTGTAAACATCGTAAAGTCGTAAGGGAGCGTAAGATACTATTTCAAGCTCCACCCAAAATGGGATGCAGCCAGTTAATCCCCTCCACGGTGGGATTACACGGATATAAGTGCTGTTGGTGGATGAGACAGAACCTAACCTACTCGTTAGTCATTGTACGTGGAACGTGGTAAGCCTGTATTTCTCCTGTCATTGTGGCAGGTAAGCGAGCCGTAAGGTGAGCCGAATGGAATGCAGGTATAAGATTGCAGAGAAAGCGAACGCCGCCTTGTAATGAGGAGGATACGGGTTGAGCTCTGTTTATGGATTGAACAGAACGACATTATCCGACACGAAAGTGGGCAGACTTCTGCGTTAGGTAATTCTTTACAATTAACTTTTAGAACTTTTGAAAGTGGAAAAGCAAATGAACGACATTAAAACATCGTGTGCACCTGCTGATAACCGGCAAACATCTTGGGACAGTATAAACTGGCTCAAATGTGAGTTGGCTATAAAAAAGCTACAAGCACGAATTGTAAAGGCTCAAAAAGAGGGCAGACATGGCAGGGTGAAAGCCTTGCAATGGACGCTTACTCACTCGTTCTACGCCAAAGCGTTGGCGGTAAGAAGAGTAACTTCTAATAGCGGCAGTAAAACCGCAGGGATTGACCTTGTAACATGGAAAGATTCCAATACAAAGTTTCAGGCAATCGGAACGCTCAAAAGACGTGGTTACCAACCACAACCTCTAAGACGGATTCATATTAAGAAAAGTAATGGTAAACTTCGACCGTTGGGAATACCGACTATGAGAGACCGAGCCATGCAAGCCCTTTACCTGATGGCGTTAGAACCTGTGGCAGAAACGACGGCAGATACCCGTTCGTATGGTTTCCGAAAGGAACGCTGTACGATGGATGCCGTACAACAATGCCATAATGTTCTACGCAAAGGATATTCTCCCGAATGGATTTTAGAGGGAGATATTAAAGGATGCTTCGACCATATCAGCCACGAGTGGTTGCTGAACAATATCCCGATGGATAAAGTGATGCTCCGCAAATGGCTGGAATGTGGTTTTGTCTTTAACAAACAGTTGTTTCCGACAGAAGAAGGTACGCCACAGGGCGGTATCATTTCGCCGACTTTAGCGAATATGGCTCTGGATGGGTTACAGAAGATTCTTGCTGATAAGTATAAACGAAGAAATGTCAAAGGCAAACGTTATTCACCAATGGTGAATCTGATTCGTTATGCCGATGACTTCATCATTACGTCAGAGAACAGAGAGGTATTGGAAACGGAAATCAAACCATTGGTTGCTGAATTTCTCGCCGAAAGAGGATTAACCTTGTCGGAAGAGAAAACGATGATAACCAATATCAATGATGGTTTCGATTTTCTCGGATTCAATATCAGGAAGTTCAAGAATCAGATATTGACAAAACCATCCAAGCCTGCACAAAAACGTTTTCTCGCTAAGGTCAGAACGACCATCAAGAGCAACAAAGCGTGTAAGCAGGAGTCATTGATACGGTTATTGAATCCGATGATAACGGGTTGGGGTAATTATTACAAACATGGAGCTACGAGGGATGCGTTTCATTGGGCTGACCATCAAATTTTCAATGCATTGTGGCAATGGGCTAAACGCAGGCACTCGAAAAAGAGTAAACGCTGGATAGCTGACAGATATTGGCATGTAGCAAAAGGAAAGGGATGGCACTTCACATCATACTTTAAGAAGTCAAAAGGAAAGCAGGATAATCTGACATTGAAAAATCTGTCGAATATCCATTTTATCCAATACACACAAATTAAAGGTGATGCTAATCCCTTTGACCCGGAGTATGATAGATACTTCGACCAGAGGGAGACCCAGAAAATGCTTGTTACGCTGAAAGGGAGGAATTCCTTGCTTTACCTATGGAAAAGACAAGACAGGAAATGCCCGCTATGCGGTATGCCGATTGACCGTATTTTACCGTGGAATGTAACCGAAAAGGTTGTAAATGGCAAAGTAAAAAGGTCTTTGGTGCACGATAAATGTTACAAACAATTTAGAAAACAACAAAATTAGAAGTTATGAGCCGGTTTCAATATACAAATAGAAACTTAGAATTGCTTGAGCCGTATGAGTGGAAACGCTCACGTACGGTTCTTAGGGGGGAAAGCTCCTGTAAGGGAGCTGACCTACCCGATCGACCTTCTGACCTGCAACAGCGTGATGGGCGAGCCATACGGAAAGGTAACGATATAGCTAAGGAATTTGCAGGGAATAAGGTAGATGTGATTATCTACGCAGTTGAGAAAAGTCTCGACTCTTACAAATTCAATTTATTGCAGAATAAGCAGACCTTTATCAATCAACTCAAAAATAATAGTTTGGGAAGTCGCACCATTGATGAGGGCAGTATGGATGAAAGCTCGGGGATGAATTTCTCGGAGTATGTAGCTATTCTTTCCGGCAATACCGAATTGTTGGAGAAGGCCAAGTTGGAAAAGAAGATCAATGCTTTAGAGAGCGAGAAGAAAGGTTTTATCAAAAGTAAATCTTCGGCTACATTCAAATTCGAGGATAGCACTCGGACGATTGAGGGAAATACGCAGATGATTAGTCGTTTGACAAAAGATTGGGATGCTTTCAATTCTCGTGTGCAGACGGATAAGGAGGGTAACAAACTCAATCCTATAAAATTGGATGGTGTAGCCTCATCTGATCCGAAAGCTATTAGCGAGAAGTTGAATAAGCTATCGGATAACGCTCGAACGAATAGCGAATACTTTGCTATTGGAGAACTTTATGGCTTCAAGTTGCTGGTCAAGACCGAGGATAGTCAAAAGGAAGGCTCTATCTTTAAAGATAATCGCTTCTTTATTGAGGGAGAAGGTGGTATCAAGTATAACTACAATAATGGTCATATTGCTACTGATCCTAAGTTAGCATCTCTCAATTTTTTGAATGCTTTGGAGCGGATACCCAAGTTGATTGAGAAATATCAGACTGACAATGAGAAGTTGTCTAAGGATTTACCTATTCTCAAAGAGGTTATTGATTCCACTTTCAGAAAAGAACCTCAATTAAAAGAGTTGAAAACGGAATTAGTGGCTTTGGATAGACAGATTCTACAAACGCTCAAAACTAAGGATGAGCCGGTACAGGAAGCACAAATTGTTGAATCTATTCCTAAGTCCAATTTCTCAAATGATACTATTCGTTCGGGAGAGTCGATGAGTATTAAGGAGATTATTGATAGTAATCGGGAGCGGATATTTGTAGGGAAGGTGGATAATGAGGTTAAGAAATCAAGTGAGGATGATGGGGTACATCGGGGGATGAGGAGGTAGGGATAGGCATATAAAAGCAGATTACAAAAATCTGCTTTTACAATGCTCGCAAATTGATGTTTTTACACAAATAGCCAAAATGTATTCTCATCTTTTTTAAGTTCATTTCTCATGATTTTCAAAAGATTATCAAGATCTTGATTAGAAATTGACCACCAACATTCCCTGTATTTTTCAGAGCCAAATAAAGTATGTATACTATTCGTAGCCTCTTCTTCAAAATACAAATCAACCAACTTAGAGCTAGCGAGTACCTCTACAAATATCCTCCCCAACTCTTGGTCTTCTTCGTCTAATATTTGTCCCCTTTCTGTAACTTTTTTCATAATATTATTGGCTCGTGCAATTTTAGCATAAGCTATACAGGCTTTGTCAATGACTTCTTTCTTTGAGTTAATAATAGTTTGCCTTTTTTCAATCTTATAGATGTAAAATTGGAATAAAACAGTAATTATAGCTGCAATAATAACTACATCTGTAATCTTCTTTTTAAAATTTAGAAATCTTGATTCCTTGTTTGGTTTACTCATAATGTGTTTTTATTAGATGTTAAAATATAAAGGTAATAAACAAATCCCTTCCTGTCATCACGACAGAAAGGGATTCCAAACCAAATAAAAATAACAAAACAACAAAAACAAATCAAACTAGCATTTCTTCCGCATCGTCATCACAACGTTTATTTTTTCTCTTATATTTATCTTTGTCAGTCAGTTGAGTTTTTCCACCAAAGTATTTATCTACAAAAATATTGACATCCGATTCTTTATAATAGTTTCGTTTACAGATAGTCTTAAATGGAATTAGACCTTGATTTCTATATCGTTGCAGGGTGCGTGGTGTAACTTTCAAGAAAAGGCATAAATCCTGATTATCAAATAGCCGTTCATCCATCACAGAACTATCAGCAACCAATAGCTTGTCAATTTTGGCATCAAGATTCTTTATCAACCTTGCCAGACCTCTGATGTTAGACTCGAATATATCATCATCTATTCTCATATCAATAACTATTTCTTTGGTTTATTCTTTTTCCTTGTCTCAATATATTCCTGATGGCTTTTAATCAAGTCTGCCAAAGCATCACTGCCCGATCTGACTAATCGCTCGGTTAGGACTCGCTTGATTTCGCCAATAGTATAATACGTTTTCCCTGATAGTGTAGAATAGGATATGAGATTATTTGTGCGTAAACGTTGTAGCGTGCGTTCGCTTATGCGAAGAAAGGTGCATACCTCATAACTATCTACCCATACCTCATCTAATTCTTCTGAAATATCTTGAGTTGTTTTATTCCTAATATAGTCGGCAATCGAATCTATCTTGTCGATTAGTTCTTTGTAGGCTTTAGAATCAATTGTAATAACTTCCATATCAATTTTGTTTGATACAAAGGTCTGATATATTGACATCTATCTTTCCCAAGCTGGGATAAGTATTTTTAAATAAAGTTTTAATTATCTTATATTTAGCGGAAAGGGAAAGAGAAATATTTCCGTAGAAAATTGGAATCTGTGGAGTTGTGTTTTCGGAGTGGAATATTTGAAAAATAGATTTTTATAAAGGTATTTGAGCCTAAAAAATGAGGAAATAAAAACTCCCAAACTTGGGTATAGCTTGGGAGTTTATTGTAATTATATCGAATGAGGTTCTATCTCATTATCCTTTGATATTCAACAGATAATACGCCATTACTATAAGATTGACTATTGTGTAATCTCCAATTCGATTCCGTTTTCATCTTAGGAAACAGTGGTATCCCATCTCCAAGTATCTTGGGAATATGAGTTATTATCATTTCATCCACCAAATTATTATCGAGGAGCATGACTATTATTTCGCCACCGCCAACAAGCCAGATATCCTTTCCTTGTTGTTCTTTCAATGATGTAATCGTTTCAATAACATTCTCAGATAAGAATTGAATATTCTCTTTGGATGTTTGACTATCCTTGTTTCGGGTAATGATGTATGATGTTTTGTCCCTATAGGGATAAATAACATCCATATTTAGAATATCCCGATAGGTGCGTCCTCCCATAATAACAGAATCGACAGAATTGAAGAATTCATCATATCCGTAATTTAGTTCAGGTGTAATCGGATAGCCGGAAAGCCAATCTAATCCTCCATCCGTATCGGCAATATATCCGTCAATAGATGCTGCAATGTATAATTTTATTTTTCTCATGGTTACAATATTTTGATATGCAATATACAAAAAAGTGTGGAGCATGCATTGCTCCGCAACGAGGTACTGGTATACCCGAAGAACGAAACAAGCACGTCCACACCATACTTTCGTATAGCATGAACATTGCACGTTTCGTCTCGTTCTTCTAAAAATTACCAGTTTTCGTTGCGAGACGTTCAGTGAACGTTATGTTATATTTTAAGGAGATTTATTTCTCCATATTTTCTTATTCATACAAAGATAGAATAAATTGTTTACTTGTTATCTGCTTCATCCATACGATCATTCAAGAACTTTATCAATTTATCTAAAAAGATAGTACGACTACCTTTACGTTCTCTGATTTCGAGGAATATATGATAAAAATCGCCTAAATTGATGTTGAAAATATACTCGATGTACTCCGTTAATTGCTTTATAGTTACATTACCGTAATTGAAGCATCCGGCTCTCTCCCAAGCGTAGATTTGTTCAACTAATTCAGCTTTCTTGCCTGTCCATGTGAGACGTACTCTGGGAATAGCTACATCTTTATCATTCGACTGAATAGAATAGGATTCTAATTTGGCTAATTCCTCATTGAGATAAATGGACAACATTTCGTTCGCTAATATTTTCGCTATTTTGAAATCGAAGCAAGTTGCAAATTGAGGATCTCTCTCAAAGTAGAAGGAATCCAAATTGAGTTGAATATCAGGCTTACCACGAACGAAGTAGAATTTATCGAAATGTGTACAGCCTGTTCGATAGTATTTATAAAAATCAAGATTCCGGTCAAAGAAAGTTTTAATATGGTCTAATTCTTTTTCAAGATATGCCTTTTGGGAATCTATGCTACCATTGGGGCGTATAGTTTCTATATTATATACCTTCCGGTAATAGATTAACTTGCTGAATAATTGAGGTTTGATCTCTTTGAAAAAATAAGTTTCCTCCTCCATATCTTTGAATGAATAAGTGGATATAAAGGCTTTTAATTCTGCAAATAGATTTTCTAATAGAATAATCGCTTTGGGAGCTTTAGCAAATAGACTTTCTTCAGCTAAGTCGATTACTTTAAGTTCGCTATTCAGCTTTTCGATCAGTTCATAAGTGTATTTTTTCATTATTTTTATAGTTGTTAATCACGGTTTGTCGTTTGTATAATGTAAATAATTAAGAGCGAGAAGCCCTTGACTGAAATGATTATTTCAATCAAGGGTTAATAATATTATTTTCTAAAGAAATAATTTGCTATTACCCACGCATTAAATCCTGCAAAACCCATGTGAGGTATGGGGAAAAAGGAATTGACACAATGTATATCCTTACATTTGAAGAAGAGTAGCCATAGGATAAGTCCGATGACAGCACCTGTAGATATACTGATTACAGATAAATATCGTTTTAACAAGCTATTTTTCTGTACATTTATTAATTCCTTTCTTGCAGCTAACCGTCTCATATGCCTTCGTTTGCTCATGATGACTGCAATTATTAGCTATATAGCCTATCAGAATTTCATTCTCAAAATCCTAACAGCATTCAGTATAGCCAGTAACGATACGCCCACATCAGCAAAGACTGCTTCCCACATAGTTGCGAGCCCGAAGCCTCCGAGTATAAGTACAAGTATCTTTACAGTAAATGCTAAGATTATATTCTGTATAACCACCTGTCTGGTCGATTTTGCAATTTTTACAGCAGTTGCAATTTTAGAAGGTTGGTCTGTCTGAATGATTATATCAGCTACTTCAATAGCGGCATCGCTACCCATTCCACCCATAGCAATTCCGACATCACTCAGTGCAAGTGAAGGAGCATCATTTATTCCATCACCGACAAAAGCAATTATATTGCTCTTGTCAATTTTCATCCCTTCAAGATGTTTCACTTTATCTTCAGGTAATAAGTCTCCATAAGCATTGTCTATTCCGAGAATAGATGCGACTTTTTCTGTAATTGAGGCTTTATCTCCGCTTAGCATCACAATCTTATCAATACCGTTTGCGTGCATATTTTTTATAGCGTCAACAGCATCTTCCTTCACTTCATCCGCAATGGTAATATATCCGGCATATTTACCGTCAATAGCAGCAATTACAATCGTTTCAACAATGAAATCCACCCTGATATCGTAATCGATATTGAATCTTTTCATCAGTTTATTATTACCAACCAAGACTTCCTTTCCATTAACCTTACCTATCAAACCGTGACCGGATATTTCTTCGATATCGCTTGCTAGATAATTATCTGTTTTACTCCTCGTAAAAGCAACGATAGCTTTGGCAATAGGATGATTAGAGAATTTCTCCATTGCCGCAACAACTCCTACCAATTCATCTTTATCAATATTATCGACTGCAACAACCTCTTGAACATCAAAAACGCCCTTTGTCAAAGTGCCAGTTTTATCCATTACCACAGTATTTACTTTGGTCATTAGGTCAAGATAATTAGCACCTTTAAATAATATACCTGCTTTTGAAGCCGCACCAATTCCACCGAAATATCCCAAAGGAATAGAGACAACCAACGCACAAGGACAGGATATTACAAGAAATACTAAGGCTCGATATAACCAATCCTGAAATATATAGTCATTGACTATAAAATAAGGTATTGCAGTAATTAATACTGCTAGTGCAAATACTATCGGAGTATATATCTTGGCAAACCTTCTGATAAGAAGTTCGGTTTTTGCTTTTCTCGAAGTAGCATCTTGTACCATTTCCAAAATACGAGCAAGAGAACTGTCTTCATATTTCTTGGTCACCTTTATAGTAATAACCTTATCTACATTGAGCATACCCGCAAGAACTGTTTCCCCTTCCGATATTGTTTTCGGTTTACTTTCTCCCGTCAGTGCAGATGTGTTAAAACTACTTGAAGGAGAAATCATTATACCATCCAATGGTACTTTTTCTCCCGCTTTTACCTGTATTATTTCATCAATTTTCACAATTTCGGGTGGTACTGTTTCATAACTGCCATTTCTTTCCACTACGGCTGTATCAGGACGTACATCAAGAAGTGCCTTTATATTTCTTTTGGCTTTATTGACGGCAGAATTTTGAAATAATTCACCAATAGCATAAAACAGCATCACAGCTACACCTTCGGGATATTCTCCAATAAAAAATGCTCCCAATGTAGCAACAAGCATCAGAGTAAATTCAGTAAAGAAATCCTTTTGCCGTATTGTTTCAATAGCTTCTTTTAACACAGGATAAGCTACAGGTATATAGGCAAGTATATACCATCCGATTCTTATGTAAGAATTAAAGAAATGTTCAAGGAAGTTGTCTAGAGAGATTCCTGCCAAAAGCATAAATAAACTTATTGCCACAGGAATATAGCTTTTCCAACTTTGTGAATTATCATGCGATTCATCCGAATCGCATGATGTACATTTATATTGTTTATTATTATCCATAACCTTATTATTTATAACAAAGATAAGTAGTAAAAGCTGCAACAAAGTTGCAAACTTATCTTTGTGAATTAATGCCCGTGTTCCCCGTGATCACTGGCCATTGATGCTATGTAAAACGCATTGGCTGTAACAATCGTTACATCCTCTTTCAATTGATTGACAGGAGTTATTTGTGTAAATCCTAACTCACTGATTCCTGTTATAACTTCTTCCCGTTTGAAATGAGAACTTTTACCTTCTTGTCCGTTTTCTTCATCTTCGAGTACAAAAATGTATTTTTTCCCTTCACTGCTTATCACTGCATCGTTAGGAACAGCAGGCGTTTTCTGCTTCCCGACATTGATTAACCCTGTGGCATACATTCCCGGTATCAACTCAATATTTCCCTGATTCTTAATACGGATATGTACTAATATGGCTTTTGTATCACCCTCGAAGGATTTATTTATCTCGTAAATCTCACCTTTCAAATTTACTCCGGGTTGATTGGTTAGCAGGATATCCACCTCCTGACCAATTTTTACTGCGTTTATATCTTTCTCGAAAATTTTCATATCACAGTGAACAGCCGAATTATCAGATATGCTCATTAATGAAATTTGAGTATCTGCGTAGCTTCCTGTACTTATATTTATCTTCCTTACCGTACCCGAAATAGGGGATTTAATCGGAATCTGGGTAACCATATTACCTGCCGAAACCTGTTCGGGACTAATAGACAATTGACGCAATTGTTTTTCAAGTCCGGTAAGCTGTGCCTTTGCTATTTCATAAGCGGCAGTAGCCTGTTGAAATGTTTTTTCGACACCTGCACCCTGAGAAGACAACTCTTTCTGTCTGTTATATTCCTGCTCTGCGGTTAGTGCTTCTTTCCTTAATGTCAGGTAATTTTTTTGAAGTTCTACTATCTCTGTATTTTCGAGATAGGCAACAGCCTGCCCCGCCGAAACACGTTTACCTTCGATAACCAATACCTGTTTGATTATTCCACCGACAAGTGATGTAACTTCTGCTTTTTTCTGTGGATCGAGATCCATCTCCCCGTTTACCCTAATTACACTGTTTAATTCACGTTGTTCTATTTTGCCTAACTTAATACCTACAGCATTCATCTGTGCTTCGGATACGGCTATTTCTTCCGATTCGCCCTCATGAGCCTGTTCGGTGTTCTCTGCGGAATTTTCAGTGCTTTCAGACTTTGTATTTTGTCCGCATGATACCAGTAATATCAAAGACAGGCTTATTAACGATATATATATTGCTTTCATAATCTTATTTGTTTCCTTGTATATAGTTTAACATAATGATTGTCTGGTTGTAGTCGTTCACTGCATTGGTGCGTTGCAGATGGATTTCAACGGCTGTTTTCAGGTTCTGAATATACTCTACATATCCTATTTCTCCTTTTTCGTAAGAAACTTGTGATATGCGGGTAATATCATCCGCTTGAGCAATTCCTTGAGAGGTATAATAATCCAGACTATTTTTTGCCTTATAAAAATCGTTGATATACGTCTGATACTGTTTTTGCATCGCCTGTACTACTTCTTCCTGCTGTACTCTTGCTATTTCAACTTCTCTTTTGGCTGCTTTAGTCTTAGCTCTTTGCTCCCCGAAAAATAACGGAATGTTGACACCCACTTCAAATCCCATAAAGTTTCCTTTATTAAATCGTTCTCTTTCCACATCATAAGGATTAAATCCTTTTATAAGAAACTGATTTTTTAGAGCAAAGTTGAAACTTGGTAAGTATCCTTGTTTAACCACACTCAGATTTTTTTCACTAACTTCTTTTTGGCTTTGAAATACTCTTCCCATAGGCGTTTGCTCTGCACTGAAATTATTGAACGGATAATTTGCTGCCATTACAGGCAATTCGGCTTCAAGAGGATTTACCGATACTTCGGCGTTCATCCATCGCTGCAAAATAAGCTGTACATTCTGATAATCTTTCTCCGCTTTTTGCAGTTCAATTTTATTCTCATTGTACAATCTTTCAGCATTCATTTGTTCCAAACGGCTGGTTTCTCCAGCTTTAAATTTGGCAGAAGCTAAAAACAGGAATTTTGAATATATGCTATCCTGCTCTTGTAGAATTTTGATATTCTCTTTCGCATATAATAACTGATAATATGTTCCTGTAATCTCTTTTACAAGTTCGTTTCGAGTCACTTCGAGATTACTGCGTTCGAGATTCGTTTCTGCTTTAAGTAATTTACTACGAGTTGTATATACAGTCGGAAAATCGAAACTCTGACTTAATGATATACTATTATCAGGACTACCTCCCGATGTAGGGTCTTGGCTCAAAGAGAAACTTGTCTTTTCAATATTGAATGCTGTACCTTGCAAATCTTTTGCTCTCTCAATAGATATTTTACCTGATTTCATAGTCAGATTATTTTCCATTGCCAGACGGATACATTCGTCCAATGTGTTTACGCTTTCCTGTGCTGAAACACCTGATGATACGGTAAACAGCATTACAAGAAGTGTAAATATTGATATTCTTATTTTTGTTTTCATAACTTCTTCTATTTCTTTGTGAATGTTTTATATATTGAAGGCAGGACAACTAATGTTAGTATTGTTGCGGTCAGCAATCCTCCGATAACGACAGTTGCCAACGGTCTTTGGACTTCCGCTCCGTCACTTGTAGAAATAGCCATCGGCAGAAATCCGAGCGATGCTACAAGAGCCGTCATGATTACAGGACGAAGACGTAACATACACCCTGTGATAATCCTTTCCTTTATATCCTTAATGCCTTCTTTCTCGAATATGTTAAATTGTCCGATAAGTACAATACCGTTCAATACCGCAACACCGAAAAGGGCAATAAAGCCGACACCTGCCGAGATACTGAATGGCATTCCTCTGAGCCATAAAGCGAAAATACCGCCAATGGCAGATAAAGGTATAGCAGAGAAGACGAACAGGGACTCTTTGACACTTTTCAACGTAGCATACAAAAGAAACAGTATCAGGAGTAACGCCAATGGTACAGCCACCATCAGTCTGTCTTTCGCTTCTTTCAGATTTTGGAACTGACCTCCGTATGTATAATAATATCCGGCAGGCAATTTAAACTCCTTATCAAGTATTTTCTGAATATCATACACAGTATTCTGCACATCCCGTCCTCTCACATTAAAACCAACGTAGATACGCCTTTCGGCATCTTCACGGGTTACTTGTGCCGGTGCATCCTGATATTTTATCTCAGCTACTTGTGCAAGCGGTATAGAGCCACCGGATTGGAGAGGAAGATATAGATTCTCCAATGAACTGATGTCATTCCTCAAATCTTTTTCCATACGCAATACAAGGTCAAAACGGCGGTCTTCTTCAAATACATAGCCTGCTTCATTGCCTGCGAAAGCGGTCTTTAATACCATATTGGCATCTTTGATAGAAATACCATATTTGGCTAACTGGTCACGGTTATATATTACCTGTAGTTGTGGCAGTCCTGTAGCCTTTTCTACAAAAGGATCGGTAACCCCTTCTACATTCTTAATTAGGGAAGCTACTTTATTGGCCGATGATGTGAGAATATCAAGGTCATTGCCATATATTTTAATAGCCACATCCTGCTTGATGCCTGTAATCAGTTCATTGGTGCGCATCTGGATAGGCTGTGTCATTTCTATTTCCATGCCGGGAATAACACTGACCGCCTCTTCCATTTTTTCCATCAATTCCTCTTTTGTCTTAGCCGAAGTCCAATCCTTTTTAGGAATCAGTGCGATCATCATATCTGCCCTTTCGATTGGCATAGGATCAGTTGGGATTTCAGCACTACCAATCCGAGAAACAGCTTGTTTGACTTCGGGGAACTTTTCTTTTAATATTTTTTCAGCCTGTGTAGTGCTTTTAACCATTTGAGTTAAAGACGTTCCCTGTGCCATACTTATCTCTGCCGCAAAATCTCCCTCATCAAGATTTGGAATAAATTCCCCGCCCATCCTGCTGAAAATGAAGAGACTTATCGCAAATAGAGCGACCATACTAACTATTAATGTTTTGCTCCAGTTAAGACTTTTGGTTATGATAGGACGATAAAATCCACTTATCTTATCCATCATTTTATCCGAGAAGTTCCGTTTGTGTTCTGTTTTCTTGCTTAAGAACAATGCACTTGCCATCGGTACATAAGTCAGGGATAATATAAATGCTCCAAGTATCGCAAAGAATACGGTCATAGCCATTGGCTTAAACATTTTACCTTCGATACCAACCAAAGTGAAAAGAGGTATATAAACAATCATAATGATTATTTCCCCGAATGCCGCACTGTTTCTTATTTTAGAAGCGGAATCAAATACTTCTGTATCCATCTGCTTTTGGGTCAGTAAAGCTCCTTTGTATTTGTCTTTCATCACACTGATATGATGGCATACCGCCTCGACAATAATCACCGCCCCATCCACAATCAACCCGAAGTCAATCGCACCGAGACTCATAAGGTTTCCGCTGACTCCAAAGAGCCGCATCATACCAAATGCAAATAACATGGAAAGTGGGATTACAGAAGCCACGACTAATCCAGCCCTGTAGTTTCCTAAGAAAAGGACAAGAATAAATATCACAATTAGACCTCCCTCTACCAAATTCTTGGCGATTGTATTAGTTACTCTGTCAACTAATTGTGTACGGTCTATAAATGGCTCTAAAACAACTCCTTCGGGCAGGCTTTTCTGAACCTGTTCCATGCGTGTTTTTACATTTTCAATAACATCCTGAAAATTTTCCCCTTTCAGCATCAGAGTAATACCTGCTACAACTTCTCCTTCGCCATTACGGGTAACAGCTCCGTATCTTGTCGAACTGCCATATTGCACTTTGGCTACATCCCTTATCAGTATCGGGCTACCACTTATCGTTTTTACAGGAATTTTCTCTATATCTTCCAAAGAACCAACTAAACCGATACCACGTATAAAATACTGGTTACTATATTGTTCTATGTAACTGCCTCCTGTGTTCTCATTATTATTTCCGAGAGCTGTGTACATTTCGGGTATGGTTATGCCTACTGCATTCAGTTTATCGGCATTGATGGCTATTTCATATTGTTTTACGAATCCACCCCAGCCACTCACTTCGGCAACGCCTTCCGTACCGGAAAGTTGTTTTCTAACAATCCAGTCCTGCATAGTGCGTAAGTCGGTAATACTGTATTTATCTTCGTATCCTTCTTTTGCACGGATTGTATAGTGGTATATTTCCCCTAAGCCTGTCGATATAGGAGCTAAACTAATTTTCCCTAAGCCTTGAGGTATAACCTCTTCGGCTTCTTTCAACTGCTGGCTTACCTGTTGGCGTGCCCAGTAGATATCGGCATTTTCTTTAAAAACAATAGTAATGACCGAAAGCCCGCTGCGGCTAATGCTTCTTCTTTCTACAACTTTTGGAATATTAGCCAAAGCCATTTCCAAAGGAGTAGTTATAAATTGTTCTACTTCTTGTGCACCCAAAGATGGGGCTTGTGTTATTACTTGTACCTGATTATTGGTTATATCAGGTGTTGAGTCGAATGGTAATTGTGACAACGAATAGCTCCCCCAAATAATGAGGGCTACAGTCATAACTCCAATTACCAATTTGTTCTCTATCGAGAACTTAATCAGTTTTTGAAACATAATTTTGGAATTAAAATATAACAATTAGCTTTTAGGATGTACCAAGTGAAGGCACATCAAGACTTAATCAGATGTTATATTTTAGGCTTGTGGAGGTCGCCAAAGTGTGGATAGGAAAGAAGGAATCTCCTTATCAGTATATATTGCCATATGTTTGACATTCAAACTGAAATTACGGAGAACTATTTCATAATTTGTAGTAATATTTGGATTGTGATGAGTGGAGCATACACAAAACGGTGTGCAAAATTCATATCCGGAATCATTATGCTCTGTATCTCCAGTGGAAACCAATTCTGTATTTTGTCCAAAAGTATCTGCTATCGGAACATCACAGTGGCATGGTAGCACTGCAAGGATCAGAAAGTAAATACCTATTATGAATACAGATGATTTCATTTTTTCTTATTTATATGTGCAAATATATAACAAAAAGCATGCAACTAAGTTGCAAACTTATCACAATTGCCACAATACCCTTTAATAACCAAATTTACGCTTTCGACCTGCATTGTTGAGGACAATTCAAAATTAGGTATGGATATATTTTCCAGACAGAATGCCTTCTTACAATAGTTACAATAGAAATGGGCGTGCAAATCGTTTATGTCACAGTTGCAGTCGCTATTGCATATCGAATATTTTACAGAACCGGAGCCGTCATCAAAACTGTGTATCAATTGATTTTCGTGGAACAGGTGTATAGTACGTGATATAGTTGATTTATCCACGGTTTCAAGCTTTATCTCCAAATCGGATAAGCTAAATGCCCTGTCGAAATCAATCATTGCTTTTAAAATCAATATACGGGTGGATGTCGGTTTTATGTTCCGGTCTTCCAATAATTTTATAATACTTCCGCTCATAATCAGTAATTATTAAGTACAAATTTACTATATAACAAGTTAGAATCCATTAATTTCATATTTTTTAAAACTGCATTGAAAAAGCCAGCCCTCCTTGTTGTCCATTATAGAAAGGAGATAAAGCGATATTTTGTTTGTTCTTTTTTCCCTTACCGCCATTAAACATTTTCTTTTCAACGGTTGGATATAACCAGTAGGCAAGTTTTGTACTTAATATGCCAATTCCTGCACCGAAAGAAACATCGCCAACCCAGTGTTTGTTATTATAAATTCTGAAAGCTCCCGTCCCGGCAGCAATAGTATATCCTGCAACTCCATACCAAATAGAAACATCTTTGTATTCCTGCCATAGAAATTCAGCTCCCATAAAGGCTATTGCCGTATGTCCCGAAGGAAATGAATTTTTTGCGGACTTATCAGGTCTTTCAACTTTCGCTGTATATTTTAACCCATTCACTGATGCTGCTGTGAACAGGCTTGCCATTCCTAAAATAATTGTTCTGTCTTTAAAGTTGTGCTTACCTTTTATCCCGACTAAGTTTAAGACATATACACTGGCGGCAGGAACATATTGTGTAATGTCATCAATCTGAAATCGTTCGGGTGTATGCGTTATTACTTCATGTCCGATAGCATAATTTAGCAGTCGGTTTTTAGGAGCGAGGGTTGCTTCAATAGTTCCGTACAACATCAGAGAGGCAGGGACTATTAATTGTTTATAGGAAAACGTGTGTTCATCGGAGACAGGAATGCTGTCATTGAAGGATAATTCGATTTCGGCAGTTTCAGCCAAAGCTTTTACTGGTATTAAAAACAGGGATGTTATCGTAATGAAAGATAGAATTATTTTTATTTTTTGATACATGGTTTTCAATTTTAACGTATATATTAAATGAAATAACTAACAATCAGCTCACTTGAAAATACCATAAGCAGCATATAGACTAAAATTGTTATTGTTAGTATGTTTATTGGTTGTATAATAGTTTATCTGTACAAATAGGGACATAGGGGTTACCTATGATTTCAGAAAAAACCAAATACTTCAGGGATACTACAGGTATACATACAGATGTTTACGACTACACTTGTAGCAAGTCTATATTATGAATATGATTTGAAAATGCCATTCCCCTGATGTATCAGGCGGACAAATATGGGGGAGCACGTAAACCATTATAGTGATTTACGTGTGTAGATTGGTAGTTGAGTATATACTCTCCAAAATCATTATCTGAGGTCGTGGAATCAACAAGGACATTTAAATGTGTGGGAAGTAAGAAGAATAGGTTAAGATTATCTTTAGCTGATAATATTTTGAATATTATTTCGTGGTCTAAGGATGGCACGATAATATCCAATTCGGTAACGCATGAATAGTCATAAGTATTTTGTCCCGATATATCTTTATGATAGGTATGTTCATCATTATATGTATCATCATCCTCACAAAGTTCCGTAATAACACAAGCTATCCCTTCGTGATGATGATGAGGTATTACTGTCATAACCAACAGCATAAATATGGGCAACGACAGTATTGATAAAATGAAATACCTTTTCATACCTTATAAACTGTAGACTGAATAGATTATTGTTTCAAACATTTTAAATAAAGGATTCAATAAAAGACTATTATTTTCTTTTATTGAATCCCCACTGAGAATATTTTAGTGATGATTGCCATCGTGCGAACCGTGTGAATGACCATTCTGATCATGCGTACCGTGATCGGTTCCATTATGATGTGTACCGTCATGGTTTTTCCCCAAATGATCGGAATATGCACAAGCTTCATGTGTACCATCTTTGTAAATATCACAATTCTCGTGATTTCCTGCAACACATTGTTCAGCTACATTTGCTTTATAAGTGGCAACGTCATCAAATCCTAAAGCGGCTGCTCTTGTTTCAATGTCCTGTTTTGCCGATGTACCAAAATCGTCATGGTCGTCATTACTGCATGCTACAAATGTTACTGCAAATAAAACTACTACCAACGAATAAAATAATTTTTTCATCTGTCCTTTTAATTTTTATGAATTTGTAATTTGTTTTCTTTTCTGAAGCGCTTTCGTATAGTTAACCGCACAAAGTAGGATTTACCCTACCGAAAATCAGAAAATAATTTCAAAAAACACTGTTGGAGTGAATGGAGTAGCTTTAGTGAAGATATTTGCAGCAGTATTCTGACCGGAAACCCGATAATTGTATTTTATATTTTTTGTATCGAAAACATTCAGAAGCGATACGCCTGTTTGCAGTTTTATTCTCTTTATTTGCTTTCTGTATGTGATGCCCATATCAAAACGGCTATACGATTCATCGGAAGAATCCGTATGTCCATATTTGGAGTTGTGTTGTTCTTCTTCATTACCATGCCCATGCCCTCCGGTAGAGATATAATTAAACCCTGTTCCATAAACATAACTCAAAGAGAAATAGAACGGATCAAAAGCTCCGATACCCCCGATTTTTATCTCATGTGAAAGTTCATTTTGAGGTTTCCGAAGGTTATTAATAGAATACGAACCATACAGAGTATGGTTTTTAATCTGCTTTTTGGCATACAGATCTACACCTAAAATCGTGTTCTCTATCTTATAGACTGTATTATCCAAAAAATACTGCCCGTTTTTTGTCTTTTTATAATATCCTTCCAGACTTACCAAAAAACCGTTTTTACTATATGCAATGCCTGTGGTAGTGTGCATTGCTTTGGTAAATGTGCTATCCGCCATACTCCATACAGTCTGTACCCCCGATTCATCATATTCATAGGCAGTACGGGTAAGGAACTGGTTATATAATCCCCATGAAGCTGTTGCTGTCAGTTCTTCCGATATTTTATATCTTCCTGATAAACGGGGCTGTACATACACTTTTTCATCGAGTGGCATATCTACTCTTACACCTGCGTTTAAAGACAATTTCCCTAACAATATATTGTCAGTTATATAAACTGTCGGTTTTTCCAGTTCCCCGCATAGGTCATTCAGGCTTACCCTATATTGTTGCCATTCTCCACCGATTTGTATTTTATTGCGGGTTCCGATGGAAAAATCATGGTTGAGTTTTATCGAATATTCTTGTACTTCGTTGTCCAGATGACTAACATCTTCTGTTGTCGGCTTTTTATCTCCTACTATGGTAAGATTATCCAATAAAGAGGTAAGACGAGAAAAAGTTGCAGTGATCTTTGTCGTTGAACCGTTTTCCCATACCCGTTTATAGGAAGCTGCTCCGCCATATTGCCTATTCTTCTCAGAAGCATTGAGGTCGTATTCTTCCGGTTGCTTTACCGAATATTTAAAGCGATCATTAGCTCCATATAGACTGATATAATAGGAGTCATCCTTCAATGCTTTTCCTGATAATTTTACATTGGCATCGTTAAAATGATAATCGGGCTTTATATATACATCGGAAATATTCAACGGACTGTCACCGTTATTAGAAAAATCAACATTTTCATTGTTGTACAGGTTATAGAATGTCTGCCTGTAAGCGGCAGATATATTGAGCTTCTTAGTCAGAGGAACAGAAGCGAAAAGATTCATGGTATAATTGCTGATGCTTGCTTTTACCGAAGGTCTGAAAAAATCACCATCTATACCTGTAATCTCTGTAATAGCACCGATACGCCCTCCCTGATTGGAACCGTAACCTCCTTTCATAATGCGAATATCTTTCACCATGTAGGGATTAACAGAACCTATATGGTCATTATAGTTCTTTATACCAAACAGCGTATATCCGTCATACGTTATTTTGCTCTCGCCCATATTGCTGCCCCATACAATCATATCTTCCGATGGTTCTCCCGATGCTCTTACACCGGGCATCATTCGCATAAGATTAAACACGGTATTGTCGATGCTTCCCGGCAAATATTTAGCTACCTGATGATTGATGCGGATTTCACCTGCGTTATTTCCCGATTGCATAAGCATAGTTGCAGGTGAAGGGCTGACAATAACTTCGTCCATTGTATAAATAATGGACTTTAAACTTATCTCATTTAATCCCGGAGATAGGATAGTGTCCTGTACCTGATAGCCTAAGTATTGAGCCTGTACATGCAGCTTTCCTTTTCTTTCTGTCTTAAACGAAAAAAAACCAGCTTCATCAGTTGATATTATTCCTTCGGGAGTGGTAATATAGGCGTAAGGCAGATTTTCTCCGTTTTCGGCATCTTTTATCATTCCCGAAAACATGTAGTATTTTTTAGCTTCAACAACTAACGACGGTTCTTTCTTTTCAATGTATGTCGTTATAACATAAACCCCGTTTATATTCTCAAAGCGAAACGGTTTATCTTTTAGTAAAAAATCAAGTACTGAATGAGGGCTATTAAATGTTTTATTGACTGATACCTTATATTTGGATAGTGCATTGTCATCAAATGAAATTTCTACGGACAAACCTCTCAATACATCATTCAAGGGTTTATCTTTAACAGCCAAATGCAGCTCTTGTGAAAAAGTTGCAATAGTGCCTGTGAGGATAATTATAAGTATAACTACAAATTTCTTCAACTACTTTATCTTAAATTCGATTCCAAACGGTTTACCTACTATTTTAAGAACGTCATTCGGATTTTTTGCTTTTGTAAAATTACCTGAATATAGGTAATCAAGATTTGAATTTGGCAATACTTCAATATCATATTGTCTTTCAATCTCTTGAATTACTTCATACAAAGGTACACCAACGAAAATAAATTTTCCCTGTTTCCAGTTGATAGATTCTTTTGCATCATCTATATCCTTTGAAGTCAATTTGCCGTTATCCCATAATGCCTGCATATTCGGGGTAAGTATTACTGATTCTAATTTATCAGAAACATTCACTTTTCCTGTCAAACAAGTTACATTATATTTCCCGTCACGACTGAATATATTGAAACTTGTACCCAACACACTGACTGTATATTCTCCTGAACGTACATCGAAAGTGCTCCCTTTTTCAACCTCGAAATACGCTTCTCCTTTCAGTTCCACATCACGGGAGATATGCCACCATAAAGGTTTATAAGTTATTTTACTTTCGGCATTCAAATCTACTTTAGAGCCATCAGGTAATACAACAGCCAGATGCGAGCCTCTACCTACAACCTCATTTTTGGTATATAAAAATGCTATACTGGGCAGGATAATTGCTATTGCAGCAACAGATGCAGCAGCATAAAACCAAAGGGATCTTCGTTTCGGTTCTTTCCCTTGTGTGGTGGTTTCTTCTGTCAAGTCAGCAAAGGTTTCATTCCATATCTTATCTTTGCTCTTTTCCCACCGGGGTCCTATTTTTATTTTGTCGGTATTCATATACATACTTTTTAGAGTAATTCTTTTTTCAGATAAGCCAATGCTGTACTGATTCGCTTTTCTACAGCTTTGATGCTAATGTTCAAGTTTTCTGCTATTTCGTGATACTTCAAACCCTCGTTACGATTCATCAGAAATGTTACACGCTGATTCTCCGGCATATCGGTTAAAGCTTTTGCATAAGAGGATTTTAATTCTTCGAACTGTACTATTTCTTCGGGAGATGCATCATAATCTTGCTTTATGGTCATACTCTGTTCAAAATTAAGCTGGGTTTGTTCCTTGCGATAATTCGATATAACCATATCATTCGCCATCTTATAAAGTAAGCTTTTAATATCGCTAACTTCAAACTGCTCACGTTTTTCCCATATCTTCATAAAGACCTCTTGTGTTATATCAGATGCGGTTTCCGTATCTCCGCATCTGTAATAGACAAAGTTTCTGATTGTATCGAAATAGTTGTCAAACAGTTTTTGAAATTCTATTTTGCTTATCACTCCAATGATATCTTTTTATTTATGTACCGCTTGAAAAAGAAATTACCCTACCAAGATATTCGTTTTTTTGAGTTATCCTATCCATATCAGTTGTTTTTTAGTGGATATGAGTAAACTGTTCTTTGTCCTTCTGTTTTTTACCTGCTTATAACTATGAATATATGTATAGTAATGAAAATAGCGAATCATAAAAATCTTGTACTGATTTTTGTATGTTGTAACACGAGTTCATAATAATTTCTTTTTTAGTTATCAGTCCTGCTCACTCCATCCGATCACAGCAAAATTATTGTTAGATATTTCTTTTACTTTTTCTATCCATTGTATTTCGCTTTGTGCTTTGGCTTTCAAAAATGGATTATTTGTGTTGGTAAGCAATAAACTTGAATTAACTACCCACCATTTATTTTTTAGTCCTGCACGTTGTAAATCCTGCTGTAAGCGTTGGGCTTCGAAAACAGGAGTCGTTTCGGGAAGAGTGACAATTATTACTTCCGTTTCTTTCTCATTCCGCAGGCGTGGCAGTAGATTTTGAACGGCAGGCGTAATATTACCCTGTGTCCGCTCTACTTCCTTGTGATAACTTTGTGTTGAATCGAGTAATAGCAAAGTATGCCCTGTCGGTGCAGTATCTATTACCACCACTTCATTGTCGGCCTTGGCTACAATCTCTGCAAAAGAATTGAATACGGCTATTTCCTGTGTACATGGCGAACGCAAATCCTCTTCGATGTAACTCAAATCGGCATCGCCCATCGTTTCCCTTGCCTTATCTAATACATTCTTCTGATAGGCTGCTAATACTGCTTTCTCATCAATATGGCTTACTGTGATACCCTCTACTTTCGTTTCTACAAAAGCCAAATGATTGGCAGGGTCAGTCGTTGTCAGATGCACTTTTACACCTTTCTTTGCCAACCCTCTTGCAATATCGCCAGCAATGGTTGTTTTCCCGACACCACCTTTACCCATTGTGAAAATTACTCGCTTGCCTGATGTGTACAAATCGTCAATGATATTATCAATAGTTTTAAAATCTTTTGTACTGATTGTCTTTTGTTCGTTTGTCGACACCTTGTCTGTACTCAACATATTACGGATATTATCAATACCAGTCATGTTATAAGAACGTAGGGGCACAAAATAAGTCGTCAGATTCAACAAGGCTTGAGAGCGATTATTTAATGCTTTTTGTTGGCGGTCATATAATTGTTTCGATATAGTATCATTCGGGTCGTAGTTATCTAATACACCGTTGATAATCAGATGTTGCGATTTTATGCCTGTCTCCAATAATTCATTAGAAGAGCGTTCTACTTCGGCTAACGGACTTTCATCGGGACGACTAACCAGAAACATCGTTGTTTGTGTTTCGTCTGATAATGTTCTTACCGCTTCTTTATATATTTCCTTTCGATCTTCCAATCCCGAAAGTTGCCCCAAGCAGGATGCTCCTGTAGTATTCTCGGCAATAAAAGTATTCCATGCCGATGGTAATTGTAGCATACGCAAAGTATGTCCGGTGGGAGCCGTATCAAATATAATATTGTCGAAGCCTGTCCGTTTTTCTTCATCGGTAATGAAATTTGAAAATTCATTGAATGCCGCAATCTCTACTGTACATGAACCGGAAAGCTGTTCTTCCATGTTGGTAATTACGCTTTCAGGTAATTTTCCTCTGAATGGACTGATTACCGATTCTCTGTATTCGGCAGCAGCTTGTTCGGGATCGAGATTTACTACAGTCAGATTAGGTACTTCTTTAATCTGTGTACCCTTGTTGTTCAAGTCCATATTAAAAACATCCTGTAAGTTAGATGCAGGGTCGGTACTGATTAAAAGGACTTTCTTGCCACTATCGGCAAGGTTTACGGCGGTGGCACAAGCGATAGATGTTTTACCCACACCACCTTTACCTGTAAAGAATATATACTTCGTATAATTTTCTGTTGATGGATTATATATTTTCATATTCATTTTTTTTCTTATTTCGCAATCAGTTCTTCTTCTTTTACTTGCAGCCATTCGGCTATTTGCTTATTACTCGGATATACTTTTTTCATTACAATTTCATTATCGAGCATCGTAATGGGAAATACGTCTACCGACTCATTCATCAGGCAATCGTTAATCACTTTTGTGTCTACATATACCTGTGGATTATCTTTCAGATTGTAACGTTCTACAAGTATTCCCTTGCGTTTCAATGTTTCTACTACTACTGCAATACGCATGAGTTCAGGGTCGATATTCACTCCGCATAGTCCCGTTGGACAACATAGTGCAGAGTCATATATTTTCATTGTTTTACGATTATCTACTTTTAAATCTAACATATCATATCTATTTTATACAGTTATTACTTTTAACACTTCATCTTTGGTTGGCACATAGCCTTTTATTTTTACTTCGCCATCTACCACTACGGCAGGCAACGACATGATATTGTATTTCACAATCTCGAGTATATCTTCTTCTTTAGATACCGTAGCACCTATACCCGAATCGGCAACGACAGATTGCACAACATCGAATGTTGTTTTACACTTGGCACATCCTGTGCCTAATATTATTATTTCCATTTCTCTATTTTATTTTGATAATAAAAAGGTCTGCGACCTAAATGTTCATTACTACATAATATATTCCCACTACAATAAATACAGCCGAGATAATACGTCTGAACCATACCTCAAAACTTTTCATTCTATTATAGAACTTACCTACATTCGACATACTGTACGCTAACAGGTAAGCGATGATGATAACAGGCAATCCTGTAGCGATGGCAAATACAGGAGGTAAAATCAACCCCGATACACTACTGATTGTCATAGGGATAAGTACACCAAAATAGAGAACCCCGCTGTACGGACAGAAAGCCAATGCGAACAATACGCCCAAAAGAAAAGCGTTCAGATAATTCTTTTTCATTTTCTTTTCACTGATTTTCGCTGTGAGTCTGTTTAGTATTGGGATGTTGAACTTTATAATATCCAACATCAATATTCCGATGATGATTAATGCTATACCCAGATACAGTCCGCTAATATTCTGCAACATTTTGGCTACATGAAATTTACTTGCACCAAAATAAAATACCAATCCCAAAGCTGTATAGCTGAACACACGCCCCAATGTATAGAATATACCATTGAATAGGACACGTTTTTTGTCTGCTATATTTTTGCTCAGATAGGCTGTCGCTGTAATATTGGTAGCCAATGGACAAGGACTGATAGCTGTCATCAATCCCAAGATAAAAGCAGTCAGTATCGGAATATCCGAGTTATCCACTAATTGTTGTAGGAACTCCATACGCTTATGATGCTCTTTCGTTTACTTCTTTCTTTATCAGATCACTAAGGACATTCGGATTGTTTACAGCATTGGCAAAGGCTTGTTCTGTAATATCTACCGAGTTATCGCCTTTAGCAATAATGAGAGCATTCCAAGATACTTCGTACTTATTTACCAAATCCTCAAACTGCTTATCGCTTGTGTCTACTTCGATAAATTTAACATCATTGTTACCTGTATAGGCTTCTTCGATAGTTTTCTTTGCCAAGTCGCCCACTGCTATACAAGTTTTGCAACGTTGTTTACCATGAAAATAGTAGACATTCACAATTGAAGCATCGGCTACATTGGTTGTAACCGTTGTTTCTACACTTTCATTCTTTTCCGTTTGCCCTTTGCTGTTACACGATATTGCAAACAAAGCAATGAGTGCGACAAATAATAGATTTTTTGTTTTCATTTGTTTAATTTATTTAGGTTGTAAATCATTATTGTAATATTTTTTCTTTAGCCAAAATGCAACATTGACTAATGCAATCAATACAGGCACTTCAACCAATGGACCGACTACACCTGCAAAGGCTTGTCCGCTATGTAGTCCAAATACCCCGATAGCTACTGCTATCGCCAACTCAAAGTTGTTGCCTGTGGCTGTGAATGAAATAGAAGCATTTTTGTCGTATGGCGTTCCTGCGGCTTTGCTCGCAAAGAAGCTGATAAAGAACATGACTGTAAAATAGATAATCAAAGGAATGGCAATTCTAACCACATCCATTGGTATCTGGACGATTAGCTCTCCTTTCAAACTAAACATCAATACAATAGTCAGCAATAATGCTATTAATGTAATCGGAGAAATAGTTGGTATAAACTTTTCTTCATACCATTGTTTGCCTTTTAGTTGCACAAGTATTACACGGCTTAGAATACCCATGAGGAAGGGGATTCCCAGATAAATGCCGACTGTTTCAGCTATTGTTCCAATAGAGATATTCACTATCGCACCTTCAAAGCCCAATAGTGGAGGAAGTTTTGTTATAAACAACCACGCATAAAAACTATAAAAGAATACTTGAAAGATACTATTCAAGGCTACAAGCCCTGCTCCATATTCAGCATTACCTTCTGCCAAATCGTTCCAGACCAATACCATTGCTATACAACGTGCCAACCCGATAAGAATAACGCCGACCATATATTCGGGATAGTCGTGTAGAAAGATAATCGCCAATGCAAACATCAATACCGGTCCCACTATCCAATTCAAAACTAAAGAGGTTGTCAATACTTTTGCATTGGTAAATACCTTTGGTAAAAGTTTGTAGTCCACTTTTGCCAATGGGGGATACATCATTAAGATAAGTCCGATTGCCAATGGTATGTTTGTCGTACCGCTCGACATAGCATCTATATATCCGCTAAAGGATGGGATAAAATATCCTAATCCCACTCCGATAGCCATTGCCAAGAATATCCAAAGTGTTAAGTTCTTATTTAAGAACCCCATTTTTTTATTGCTCATTTTCTTCTTTTATTTTGAGGTAGAAATTATAAAATGCTTCTTTTATTTGGCCACGTACACGAATAAATTCACTTTGAATAAATTCGGGAGTTCCTTCGGCATCGGATGGATCATCAAATCCGATATGTAATTGATGTTTTACTTTACCCGAAAATATCGGGCAAGTTTCTTTTGCTCCACCGCAGACTGTGATTACATAATCCCATTCGTCATTGAGATATTTCTCCACGTTATTTGATGTATGATGCGAAATATCTATCCCCGCATCTTTCATTACTTCAACAGCCTTTGGGTTTAGTTTTCCGCTTGCTTTTGTTCCTGCGGAATAAACTGATAATTTAGAATCAAACGATTGTAGGAATCCATGTGCCATTTGGCTGCGGCAACTGTTCCCTGTGCAAAGTATAAGTATTTTCATATTTTATATTCATTCGTTAATATACGATATATTCGCTATTCGTGGAAATACGAATATTATAGATAAATTTTTTATTTAGTGCTGCAATTATCTTCATTGCTAACCTCAATAAAAAATGCAGAGAACATACTTTTTGCTTTCTCCCAATTTTCTTTATTGATACAATATTTGACAGTGGGTAGCGTAATTGTACCTTGTACCAATCCTGCATCTTTGAGTTCGTTCAGGTGTTGCGATAGCGTACTTTTAGCTATTGGCAATATTTCCGACATATCGCCATGATAACAACATGATTGGTTAGCAAGCATTTCCAATATAGCGATGCGAATAGGATGCCCCATTGCTTTGGCAAAGCGTGCTATTTGTTCTTGTTCGGCTGTTAATTCTTTCTTTGACATAGTATAATTATTATTCAGTTCGTAAAAATACGAATTTATTTTTGATATGCAAATAAAAATTGTATATTTGTAATTAGAAGTTGGGCTCACAGAGGTCTGCCAAAACAAGACAAAAAGGTATCATTTTAATCGTTACGAATTCGTTACGGACTTGCCTTTTTGAAAGATTAAACGATTGATTACTACATCTATTACGAGATAAAAAAGCGTTCCCAGCGGGATCACTGGAAGGTCAGAAACTAACAGACAAGAATCTGACGAAATAAGACAAAACTCTCTAAATGATGAATTTAGGGAGTTTTTTTATTCCCCTCAATAGACAAGAAGCGACAGGATATAGCAACCATAAGACACTGATTCGGTACCCAAACAGGTACCAATTTCTATCATTTGGTTTATGGTACCGAATTAAAAGCTAAAGTGCTTATTTGTCGTAAATTGGCAGCAAAATGTCTTCCATGTTTTTGTGTTAAAATTATAGTTTTACAAACAAAAAATGAGAAGATTATGAAAGCTACATTCACAGTTTTATTCTATCTGCGTAAAACGAGGGCAGATGAAAACGGATTAACTCCCGTTATGGCACGCATAACTATTAGTGGAGAACGTGCACAGTTCAATACACGGACAATGGTTGACCCTATCCTGTGGGACAGCAAAGCAGGAAAATGTATCGGTCGTTCACAGGAAATCATCAAAACAAACCGAATTTTGGAAGCCTTAAAGGTAAGGATTACTGAGATTTACCACAAACAACTTAATGAATACGGATATGTATTGCCCGAGAAGATCAAGAATATTGTATTGGGCATTGAAACGGATAAGAAGAAAATGTTGTTGAAACATTTTGCGGAACACAATGAGTTCTACTTGTTAAAAGTCGGACGAGATACATCTCAAATAACTTATGGAAGATATGAATTGACTAAAACACGCTTACAGGAGTTCCTTAAAAAGGAATACCATTTATCGGATATTCCTGTCATGGAACTAACTCCTGTATTTATAGAGAAATTCTTCTTATATCTCCAAAACGAACATAATTGCAGTAATAATACCGCTCTGAAGTTCGTTCAACGTTTCAGGACCGTATTCAACTATATTAAAAGTACCGGAGCGGATATCAAGATAGATCCCTTTGTCGGTTTCAGGTTCAAGACCAAGAAAGTGATTCGGGAGGTCCTTACACAAGAGGAAATTGATACGATTTACCGGAAAGATTTCCCGACAGAAAGACTCCGCCATATTCGGGATATTTTCATTTTTATGTGCTATACGGGCTTAAGCTATATTGATGTGGCTCAATTGACAGAGGATAATATCAAAACAGCTTTCGATGGTCATCAATGGGTTATGACCAATCGTCAGAAAACCAATGTGCCATCCAACATTCGCTTGCTTGAAATACCTCTTGCGATCATTGAAAAGTATAAAGGAAAGCAAAAAGACGGACGCCTATTCCCTGTATGTTCCAACCAAAAGATGAATGAATATTTGAAGGAGATTGCTGCAATCTGCGGAATCGATAAGCCGGTAACCTGTCATGTCAGAAGACACACCCAATCTTCTTCCTACCTGAAAACAAACATCTTACACAAATAGTCTCCACTACAGGTAACGCTTTAGAAATGAGCGAATCTATATCATCCACCTCATTTTGCATCATGAACAAAGAACGACTTTCATGAGCAAATATATAAAAAATTCTTCACCGGAGAAAACTATCAGAACCTTTTACTCCGAAAATCTGCATACAAATCATATCCATCCTCTCCCCCAAAAAACTCCTCCCATCCCAACCCTTTTCTTCTTTCCTTTGTTCTATAAAAAAACCAAAGGAAAATCAAAAAGGAAACAATTATGACAAGTATCAATTTACATTACCGACCCTCGGAGAGAGCCGGAAACTTACCCGGCAGTCTCTACCTGCAGGTCATCCACAGGAGGCGCACCCGAAAAGTAGCCCTCTCTTATAAAATTTACAAGGAAGAATGGGATAACACAAACAAGTCAATCATTACGGATAATCCCAACCGGGACAACTACCTGTACGAAGCCCGCAACGGCATCGAAGAAGAAACAAGCCGTTTGAAAGCCATCATTCATGAACTCGAAAGCAAAGGCACCTACTTCGAAGTGGAGGAGATTACCGATGTGTACCATTCCAGCCGCATGGAAGAATCGGGCGAACACAGCCTGAAGAAACTCGTCTCCCGCCTGAGCCGCAACCTGAGCAGATCGGGACAGGAGCGCACCGCACGCGCTTACGGGAGCAGCCTGCGAAGCCTGCTATTGTTCCTCAACAAGAACGATATCCCCATCTCCTACCTGAGTCCCTCATTGGTGAAGAATTACGAGCGCCATCTGAAGAGCCAGGGTAAAGCCCCCAATACCATCTCTTTCTATATGCGCAACCTAAGAAGCATCTACAACAAGGCCATAACAAAAGGATTGGTAACCAAACCCGACCAAAACCTTTTCTCGGGAGTGTATACCGGCGTGCAGAAAACCCATAAACGAGCCCTTTCACGTAACCAGATACAAGCCCTGTACGATGTGAAGCTAGCGGAAGGAAAGGACAGGCAACGCCTGGAAACCTGCCGCCGGCTGTTCTTCTTCTGCCTGTATGCCCGCGGAATGAGCTTTGTGGATATGGCATACCTCAGGAAGAATAACCTCAGGAATGGCATCATCCGCTACTACCGCAAAAAGACAGGCGGGCGGCTGGAGATAAAGATAACCCCGGCCATGCAGGAGATTATCGACTACTTTTCCCCGATGGTAAAGGCAAGCCCCTATGTCTTCCCCGTAATTGATAACAACAATAAAAAACCCCACCGCCTGCAATACGAAACAGGTCTTACCACCCAGAACCGCCTGCTGAAGGAACTGGCCAGGCTGGCAGGGACAGGTGTAAAACTGTCTACCCATATGGCACGCCACAGCTGGGCTACC
>NZ_QVMO01000052.1:7579-7826 GCF_010501055.1 Dysgonomonas sp. 521 | reverse complement strand
CTGTGGGTGATCAGCGAAGGGCTGGGGCATAACAACGAACGGACCACCTATATCTATCTCTCACACCTGGAACGCTCCATCCTGGACAAAGCCAATGACAGGATATACCAGGCCTTGTGCCGGAAGAATAAACAGCCGGATAAAAACAACAAAAAAATAATTAACAGCAAAAAGGTGCGAAATACAGAAATTTTGATACCTTTGTATCGTCGGTAATTACAAGAACCCGTATTCTGTCACTTGCTAA
>NZ_QVMO01000052.1:7157-7561 GCF_010501055.1 Dysgonomonas sp. 521 | reverse complement strand
AAAAATAATTAACAGCAAAAAGGTGCGAAATACAGAAATTTTGATACCTTTGTATCGTCGGTAATTACAAGAACCCGTATTCTGTCACTTGCTAAGTGACAAATGGTAAACAAGCAGACTTGCATCAAATATAATACATCCGTCAGACTTCCGCTACAGAAACGCCCCTTAATTTTCATAATCCTTACCTTTTTTCAGATTGAAGTATACTGATTCATGTCAATTATAAACAATGAACATCCTATAAACCATATATAAAAAGCATAATCCCAGATAATTGCATATAAGAAAACCTTTGGGGAAGATATCCCCCCTGAAAGATACACCTCCGGTGTTCGTCCCGGCAGGGGAAGAAAACCTTTGTCCGCAAATTTGATTTGTCCTTACCATTAAACCTTTCAGTG
>NZ_QVMO01000052.1:813-7029 GCF_010501055.1 Dysgonomonas sp. 521 | reverse complement strand
TTTCGGTTTTAACAACACTGTATATATTATTATAAATATCCGGGGAGGCGAACTTACCGTCTTGTTGTCTTCAACAATGTTGTCTTATTTGTCTTCACTTATTCCTCCCGCCGCTTGCGAAAGTAGTAGGGCGGAGCCTCCCCGTAACACACCCCCTCCTGCCTCCCCCAAAAGGGGAGGTAGCGCGAGGCGGTCAAAGCAAATCAAATTTAAATATAATAAACAGAGCCTCTGCTTCTCCCTCTCTTGTGAAGAGGGTTACAGTGAGGAGCATTATTCATCTTTCCATCTCTCTGGTCTCCTCCCCTTTTGGGGGAGGCGGGAGGGGGTGGCTTAAAAATTTATTCTTTTATGAAAACAACCAAAACACAAAACAAAAACATGGCTCATTGGCGGTTACTGCTTGCCACGGCAGCCTTTTTGCTGTGTAGTTCCTTTGCCGGGGCGCAGGTGACCGTGGGTTCCAATATCACACCCACGCGGGCGGCATTGCTCGACCTGAAAGCACGGCAGACCACAGCAACCATTCCTTCGGTCAATGCCGACGAAAACATTACTTCCGCTCTGGGCGACGGCGGACTGCTGCTGCCCCGGGTAAAGCTGATAGACATAAACACTCTGGAACCTTTTATTGCAAAAGATGACGCCGAATATGTGGCCAATACCAACTCGCTGAAAGAGCGGTTGGCAGGGCTGATGGTCTACAACGTGACCGATAATGGCGCGGGCAGCACCCTCTACCCGGCCGTCTACACCTGGGATGGCACCAAATGGCGTACCGAACGCATCAATGAGGCCGGGGCATCGATCATGGTGCAACCCAAGCCCTTTACCTTCTACGAAACGGGCGAAGAGACAGTCAAGGCCCTTGAGTTTGTTGTAGACGGGCTAGGCACATGGACCTACCAGTGGTATCAGGTGACGGGCAACAATGTACATGTACGCATCGGTACGGCTGTGGGCAAAGCCGAAACTATCTACACAAATACAACTGACGCTAACGCTGCCGGAGCTACCTCTCCCTCCTTTACCCCAAATAAAGTAATAAAGGGTAGTAAAACCACCCGCAATGCCAACAATACGGGCTTCTACAAGTTCTACTGCGTGGCTAAAAGCTCGCTGGGAGCAGAACTGACCTCCGACATTGCCGAAGTGGCTGTAGGCTGCGGGGCAAAGAACAACGATGGCGAGTGGATATCCTTTATGTGCTTTAACCTCGGAGCACAGAACGGGATTACAATACAAGAACAAAAGGATTATCCGATAGGAACATTTACAAATGATGCATCGGGTATGCACACCTATATCCCTGGAGAGGAAAATGTATGGGGCGGCCTCTTCCAGTGGGGACGTATAGCAGATGGACACGAACTGCGCTCCTTTACAGGTGCAGGTGGAACACCTACCAACATACAGGCATACAGCGGAGTGGAAACAGCCCATATCATCAACGGCAACCGTTGCTCGACTACGGATACACCTCGTCCTTACCAGCAGGTAAAAGAAGGGACAGCAGGATACGGAAAATTTATCTATGGAAACGTTGTTAACTGGACGCCCATTGCCCAAGCTACTGCCGACCAGTTGTGGCGCACAGGGCGCTTTATACAGAACGACCCTTGCGCACATTATAAAACAGATGGTTCTTACCATGAATTTTGGCATAATGGTGCTGATGGGCAAAATAAAGATGTAGATGGTGTAATCATCTCTGAAGCCTGCACTGATGCGGGTACAGCATGGCGCACCCCTTCGCAGGACGAATGGGGTAGTATATACAGGGGAGGGGCAATAACAGGTTCTCCAGGTAATGCGACAGCAAATACATGGAGCTGGTATGGAGGAACAAGCACGCTCATCGACAATAGTCGTGGATGTGAGATTAAACCGGATGGAGAAACTACAACATTGTTTTTACCAGCCAGTGGCTACCGAAGTAACGGCAAAGGTTTGCTGTACTACCAGAGTGTGAGTGCCTTTTATCTGAGTTATTCTATTAATGGTATTAATACATACAATCTGAACTTTGGCAGTAGTTATGTTAATCCTGCTAACAGCAGCAGCCGTGTGTCTGGCTTCGCTCTTCGTTGCATCAAAAACAACTGACAGCTCCCTCAAACTCCCCAAAGGAGAGAGAAGGGCAAGTCCATAACAAAAACAGTCAACAGCCAAATCTTAAAATCCTCAAAATATATGAAACCATACAAAATCATTCTTCTTTTTGCTCTGCTGGCTGCCACAGTAAGCCTTCGCGGACAGATAACCATCGGTTCAGATATTCCGCCTACACGGGCGGCTTTGCTCGACCTGAAAGCACGCCAGACCACAGGCACACTGACTTCCGTTACCGCTGACGAAAACATCACCGCTGCCTTGGGCGATGGCGGGTTGGTCTTACCACGCGTAAAGCTGGTAAGTATCAGTACCCTGGAGCCTTTTATCCCGGCCGATGACGCCGCATTCACAGCCAATACCAACTCCCTGAAAGAGAAACTGGCGGGTCTGATGGTCTACAATATGACCAACAACGGAGTGGGCAGCGCCCTCTACCCGGCCGTCTATACCTGGGACGGTGAAAAATGGGTAACCACACAGGCCAACGAGGCTGCCTCGTCGATAATTACCCAACCTCTGCCTTTTACCTTTTACGAAACGGGCGAAGAGACAATCAATCCCCTGACTTTCGTTGTAGAGGGTCTGGGTGACTGGACCTTCCAGTGGTACCAGATAACAGGTAACAATGTGCATGTACGCATCAGTACAGCCATCGGCAGTAGCGATGCGGTGGGCGGCACAGTAGGCAAGGAAGTAGTCGATACCCGGTCTACCGCTCTTTTCACCCCCACAGGCGTGAAGAAGGGCACTACCCGCAAAGCCAACAATACAGGCTTCTATAAGTTCTACTGCATAGCCGAAAGCTCGATGGGCGCACGCCTCGAATCGGACATTGCCGAGGTGGCTGTAGGTTGCGGAGCAAAAAACAACGCAGGGGAGTGGATATCCTTTATGTGCTTTAACCTCGGAGCAGGAGCAGATATTGGTACAGCTTCATACAATGGCATTACCATACAGGAACAAAAGGATTATCCGATAGGAACATTTACAAATAATGCTAATGGAGTATCCAATCAACATGCTTATATACCTGGCGAAGAAAAACTTTGGGGCAGCCTTTTCCAGTGGGGACGTATTGCTGACGGCCACGAATTACGCTTGTTTACCGGCGCAGGCGGCACACCGACCAATACACAACTCTACAGTGGAGTGGTAGCAAATGACATCGTTAATGGTAGTCGCTGCTCGGCCTCAGATACATACCGCCCTTATCAGCAGGTGAAAAATGGAACTGCAGGATATGGTAAGTTTATCACCGGAGGCGCAAACTGGACGCCAATTTCTCAAGTTAATGCCGACCAGTTGTGGCGTACAGGCCGCTTTATACAGAATGACCCCTGCGCCCATTATAAAACAGATGGTTCTTACCATGAATTTTGGCATAATGGTACTGATGGGCAAAATAAAGATGTAGATGGTGTAACCATCTCTCCAGCCTGCACCGATGTAGGTACGGCATGGCGCACCCCTTCGCAGGACGAATGGGCTAGTATCTACAGAGGAGGAACAATATCTGGCGATCCGGGTAATGCTACAGCAAATACATGGAGTTGGTACAATGGTACAAGTACAAATTATAGCCGAGGTTATGAGATAAAACCCGATGGGACTACAGCTACGCTTTTCTTGCCAGCAAGTGGTAACCGAAACTATGGTAATAATAGTTTGCTATACAATCAAAGTACGGGTGGTAACTACTGGAGCATTTCGATTATTAATATAAATGCGTACTACCTATTCTTTAACAGAAGTAGCGTTAGTCCAGCATTTAATATTAACCGCGCCTATGGCTTCGCTCTTCGCTGTATCAAAAACAGCTGACAACCCCTCCAACTCCCCAAAAGGGAGAGAGAAAGCAAAACCATAACAAAAACAGTCAACAACCAAATCTTGAATTGAAAATCGGCGTTAGCCAAATCCTCAAAATATATGAAACCATATAAAATCATTTTTCTATCCGCCCTGCTGGTTACCACAGTGAGCCTTCGCGGGCAGATAACCTTCGGCTCGGAGATAGAGCCTACACGGGCGGCTTTGCTCGACCTGAAAGCACGCCAGACAAGCGGCACGGTGACATCCGTGTCCGACGATGCCAATATAACCGTAGCCGAGGGCGACGGCGGGCTGGTATTGCCACGCGTAAAGTTGGTGGACATCACCACCCTCGAACCTTTTATTGCCAAAGATGACCCCGAGTTTGTAAACAATACCAACTCGCTGAAAGAACGCCTGGCAGGCCTTACAGTGTACAACCTGACCGACAACGGGCCGTTCAGCAAATTATATCCGGCCACCTACACATGGAATGGTGTGGTCTGGATTACCTCGCGGGTAAACACTCCTGTGGCAACGATTACCGAACCGCCCAAAGCCTTTACCTTCTATGAACTGGGAACGGAAGAACCCGATCCGCTGACCATCACTGTAGAAGGCGATGGGACATGGGAGTATCAGTGGTACCAGGTGACGGGCAACAATGTGCATGTGCGCATCGGCACACCCATCGGTGGTCCTGATACAGTCGACGGCACAGGAGCTACTACAGCCTCCTTTACCCCCACAGGCGTAAAAAAGGGTACTACCCGCAATGCCAACAATACAGGTTTTTATAAGTTCTACTGTGTGGCAAAAAGTTCGCTGGGTGCAGAACTGACCTCCGACATTGCCGAAGTGGCTGTAGGCTGCGGAGCAAAGAACAACGCTGGGGAGTGGATATCCTTTATGTGCTTTAACCTGGGGGCAGGAGCAGATATTGGTACAGCTTCATACAATGGCATTACAATACAGGAACAAAAGGAATATCCGATAGGAACATTTACAAATAATGCTAATGGTGTATCTGACCAACATGCTTATATACCTGGCGAAGAAAAGCTTTGGGGCAGCCTCTTTCAGTGGGGACGTATTGCTGACGGCCACGAATTACGCTTGTTTACCGGCGCAGGCGGAACCCCTACCAATATACAGGCATATAGTGGGATAGCCGCAGCTGATATCGTCAACGGCAGTCGCTGCTCCACTGGGGATACTTCCCGCCCTTACCAACAGATAAAAAGTGGGACAGCGGGATATGGGAAGTTTATTTACGCCCTTGCTCCTCCAAACTATAATTGGACACCTATTTCCTCTACTGCCGACCAGTTGTGGCGCACAGGCCGCTTTGTACAAAACGACCCCTGTGCACATTATAAAACAGATGGTACATACCAGGAATTCTGGCATAATGGCACTGATGGACAAAATAAAGATGTAGATGGTGTAACTTTCTCTGAAGCCTGCGGGGATGCAGATACAGCATGGCGCACTCCTTCGCAGGACGAATGGGGTAGTATTTACAGGGGTGGAACCATATCAGGCGATCCGGACAATGCAACAGCCAATACATGGAACTGGTATAATGGTACAAGTAGTAATATCAGTCGCGGATATGAGATCAAACCGGATGGTGAAACCACCACTCTCTTTTTACCTGCTAGTGGTTACCGTAACCATGGTGATGGTTTGCTCTATAGCCAAGGTGGAAGTAGCACTCTACGGAGTACTTCTATTATTGGTACAAACGCGTACACCTTAGGGCTGGGTAGCACTAACATCAATCCTGCTACTGGTAACGGTCGTGCGCACGGCTTCGCCATTCGTTGTATCAAACATTCATAATCAACCGATAACCTTTAGCTATCTATTGCAAATCGAAATGTATAAAAAACAAAATATAGTATTATTGGGGCTCCTCCTATTATTTTCCGGGGGCGCCCTTGCCCAAACCATCGAGATGCACCTGCCTTCGTGCAACTACCTGCAATATGTCTTCATCCTGAAACAGGGCACCGCCCGCGATACGGTGGCTGTGGGCAGGCTCGATTCGGTAGGCAAGGCATCGTTTACACTGCCTGCCGGTTATGCTTCATACCGTGGTGTGGGTAACCTCTCGGTGCCAACCACCCACACCTCTATCAATATGATAATCAACGGGGAGAAGAACCTCTCGGTGAAAGAAGACAGCGAGCCCGACAGCGGTATATTTTCGGGCTCGGTTGAAAACGCATACCTGCAAGAGCTCTTTTCCCGCCAAAGCCGGATAATAAGCGACTACAATGCAGC
>NZ_QVMO01000052.1:352-685 GCF_010501055.1 Dysgonomonas sp. 521 | reverse complement strand
TCGCAGGAGCTGGATTTCCACGACCTGTATACCAGCGGTTTCTGGCAACCCATGCTACAGCTCTGGTACGAGTCGGCGCTGGGTAACGACAGCCTCCTATTGAACGATAGCAAACATATGCTCGACAAGATAACTGATATCCCTCTGCGCCGCGAACTGACGCAGGCCTTTATCCGTATGTTCAGCAAGTATGGCAAGGATTACCTGCTGGCGGAGCTGGGCACTGAGTATCTGACCTTGCCGTTGAACGGGCAGCCTGCGCCGGAGATTGTAGTGGGCGACAGTTCGTTCGTTCCAAGATTGAGTTTGATAATGTTTTATGAAACAGGCTGT
>NZ_QVMO01000052.1:0-327 GCF_010501055.1 Dysgonomonas sp. 521 | reverse complement strand
GACCTTGCCGTTGAACGGGCAGCCTGCGCCGGAGATTGTAGTGGGCGACAGTTCGTTCGTTCCAAGATTGAGTTTGATAATGTTTTATGAAACGGGTTGTGGCAACTGTCATTATGAGTTGGAACAGTTGAAAAAGAATTATAAATTACTGACAGATAACAATATCCGTGTAATCTCCATTGCTGCCGACATTGGCGAAGAAGTTCACGCGGAGACATCTGCCGGATTGCCTTGGGCAGACAAGTTGTGCGACTATAAGGGTTTCGACGGGGCTAACTTTCGCAATTACGGTATCGTGGGTACGCCTACATTCATCCTGACGGATAA
>NZ_QVMO01000051.1 GCF_010501055.1 Dysgonomonas sp. 521 | reverse complement strand
GTGGTGCTGATGCCAGAAGCACAATCTGGTTCTGGAGGAAGTATGGGTTCGTTAGCGGCATTGGCTGGGATAAATTTGGGGGGAGGAGCTGGAGGTGATGCTTTGGCTTCACCGAATTTATATCCAAGTGTCTTTGCATCTACGCCTTTTCTTAAAGGGATGTTTGACATAAGGGTAAAGGATGTAAAACAAGAAATAGATACGACTTTATACACATACTTAAAAGATCATCAAGAAATGACTTGGTGGTCATACATATTCAGTGCACCAAAAAGAATAATGAATCTATTCTCTTCTAACGAAGAGTTAGATGGAAAAAATATTCAAATAAACAATAGGATTCTTACAAAAGGAGAGTTGTCTGTTATAGGAAACTTACAAAACCGAATACTCATTTCTTCAGATAAGAAAACAGGTACCACTACTATCGAGGTCACAATGCAAAGTGCTGAAATTTCAGCATTTCTTGCCGACTCACTAACATCATATTTTCAATCATATATTATAGATTATCGAACTCAAAAAGCGCGAAATGATTTAGAGTTTACAGAGAAGTTATATGATGACTCTAAGAATAACTATTATAAAGCACAACAACAATTAGCATCCTTTATTGATGGAAACTTGAATGTTGTTTCAGCCAAATATCGTACAAATCAAGAAAGGCTGCAAAATGAGGCAAGCTTAGCTTACTCTGTGTATAACCAGACTGCTCAACAACTTCAAATGGCTAGAGTAAAAGTGCAAGATAACACACCCGTTTTTACTATTATACAACCAGCTGTGATGCCTTTACAACCATCAGCTCCACGAAAAAAACTGATTCTTATTGCATTTATATTAATATCTAGCACTTGTGCTGTAGGGTGGATAATAAGAAAAGATATATACAGTCTTATAAGCTAGCCAACATAAAAAATACATTAGAATTCGAAGAAATATACAATTTGAGTATACTTTTCACTCCTAATGATAATATTATATTAGCAAACAAGAGCATAAATGGCATCTAATTCAGAGGATAATAAACGTATAGCCAAGAATACATTATTTCTATATTTCCGGATGTTATTAACAATGTTTGTATCGTTGTTTACATCGCGGGTAATATTAAATACGTTAGGTGTAGTTGATTATGGATTAAATAATGTTATAGCTGGCGTTATTACCTTATTTACTTTTTTAAACGGAGCATTAAGCGGAGCTACTTCCCGCTTTCTGACTTTTGAACTGGGAAAAGGAAATAAAGAACAAGTAAAGAAAACATTCTGTACTGCATTTAATATCCATTTTTGTATGGCTATCATTGTTGTTTTGTTTTGCGAAACAGCTGGTTTATGGATAGTAAACAACGTACTGGAAATCCCTGCTGACAGATTGTTCGCTTGTAATGTAATATATCAATTTGTCATAATCTCAGCATTCTTGAGTATCACACAGGTCCCCCTTAATGCAATGATTATTTCACATGAGCGGATGAATATATATGCTTATTTAGGAGTTTCGGATGCCATATTTAAATTATGTGTTGCATATTTGATAACTATCTCAACTTTTGATAAACTGATTACACTTGGCTCTCTTAATATGATCATTAGTATTGGCATATACATTTTTTACCATATCTATTGTAAACGTAGTTTTTCTGAATATAACATTGGGATAAGTAGGGAGAAGAAACTTTATAAAGAAATGCTTGGTTTTTCTACTTGGAGTTTGATCGGACAATTGCAAATGATGTTGAAAAATCAGGGTATAACAATATTAATTAATGTGTTTTTTGGTCCTGCAGTAAATGCAGCAAATGCCATTGCATATCAAGTTAACAACGCTATTTATAATTTTTCAAATAATTTTACAACAGCATTAGTTCCCTCAATAATTAAATCATATGCCACCGGAGAAAGAGAGCAAATGAAAAGTTTAATATTTAGAGGAGCCAAATTTTCTTTTTTTTTACTGACAATTCTATCCATACCGGCTCTTTTGGAAACAGAACTCATCCTTCATCTTTGGTTGATAAAAGTTCCTGAATATACTGTTATATTAACTAGGTTAATTATAACTTTCACATTAATTGAAAGTTACTCATTTACAGTATGGGCACCAATAAATGCAACAGGTAAGATTAGAGACTATCAGATTTTTCTTTCCTGCATTTACCTATTAATTTTACCGTTGTCTTTTTTATCATATAAATTAGGTGCAGAGCCAAGCGCAGCTTTAATTATTTCAAATATTCTATGTATTGCCGTTATCCCTATTCGACTATTTTTTTTAAAAAAAGCAATAGGCATAGGTATAATTGAGTATATACGAAAAGTTTTTCTTATTAATATTACTGTATTTATTGCGAGTCTAGTACTTCCATTAATAATTCATTTATATCTACCTTTTGGTATCACAAGATTTTTAATTATTGGGACTACATCCGTAATAAGCTCTACTATAAGCATATATTCATTTGGATTAACAAGTATGGAAAGAAAGTTTTTTTTAACACTATTAAAAACTAAATTACATTTAAATATATAAATAAAAAGAAGATTAATAAAATGACTTATCAAGAGAAAATATCAGAATTAAAAAATATCATTCATGAGAGGCTGACTCCCTTAATAACAGAAAACTATGTTCTTTTAGGCTTACCTTATCATGCCAACATAGGGGATTCTTTAATATGGAAAGGAGTCGAGACCTTTCTGAAAACTACACCATATAAATGTTTATATACAGCTTCAGAATCTAGCTATAATCCAAATTATAAAATACCGTCAGATGCGATGATTCTAATAAATGGTGGCGGGAGTTTTGGAGATCTGTGGAGAAGGCATACTGAATTTTGGTTACGCCTCATACAGCAATATCCAGATAATAATATAATTATCTTGCCTCAAAGTATCTTTTATAAAGATGAAAACTTATTGAAAGAGGATGCTGAAATTTTCTCGAAACATAAGAAAATAACGATATGCCTTCGTGATAATAATTCATTGAAAATAGCAAACCAATATTTTACTCACTCCGACAATATACTTGTGCCTGATATGGCATTTTACATAGATATGGCAAAATGGGAAAAGTATATAACCGCCCCTGTTTCTGATAAAATATTGTTTTTAAATAGAAAAGATATCGAAAAAAAACAAAACCTAAGTTATAGTATTGTACCAGACAATGCCGAAATTCATGACTGGCCAACAATGGAAAAAAGCTTATTTTCCCTTAATGTGTTTCATAAAATAATGTATTTAAAAAAGATAGAAAGAAGAATACTATCTACCCATTTTGTGGATTATTTAACTAATATAGCATTTAAAAAAATATTCCGTAAGAAATTTATAAAAGAAGGGATTAGATTCTTATCCCCATACTCAGAAATTTATGTAACCCGCTTACACGCAGCAATATTATCTATATTACTTCAAAAGCAGTTTGTGTGGTTTGATAATTCGTATGGAAAAAGTAGCTCGTTTTATGATACTTGGCTTTCTGATACTGAAGGTATCAGATTTATTCGTGAATAAAAATATCCGAAAACATCCCAAATCTCATAAATATTGTTTAAATAATCTCAACCTATAATTAATTATGTATAAAGTAACAATTGCTATACCCGTATATAATGTGGAGAAATATATGAAAAGAGCATTACTGTCTGCTTTGAATCAAACATTTGAATCCATAGAATTTTTACTTATAGATGACAGAGGTTCAGATAATAGTATGGCTATTGCGATGGAGGTTGCAAAAAATCATCCACGAGGTAATGATGTCAGGGTTATCGACCATGGAGTAAATATAGGCTTGGGTGCGGTAAGAAATACAGCAATAGAAAATGCAAAAGGAGAATATCTGTACTTCCTGGATAGTGACGACGATATTACTCCTGATTGTATTAGTATATTATATAACCGCATGATGGAATATCCTGTAGATTTTGTAGCAGCTTCACATAATATAATAGCATCTAATGGACTATTGAAAGAGCAGAAGCTATATGAAGACAGTATAGTGAGGAAAGGCGATTTTGCTGTAGCAAATGCTTATTATAAAGGAACTATATTGTTAACCACTTATACTGTTAATAAATTGTATAATTTGAAGTTTTTGAGAAATAATAATATAAGATGTATACATCTGATGTATGAGGATATTTTCTTTACTTATAATCTTATTCTTCATGCTCAATCATGCCAGATTGTTTCTGATGCAACTTATAATTATTATGAACATGCCACTTCAATAATGGCAAAAACAAGGAAATCATTTTCTTCTGAAAGAGCCAAACAGTTTAACGATATTATTTCTTTAAAAAAGGAATACTCACATAAATATATTAACTATAATTTTTATCCAAATCTAATCAGACGCATTTATATACGTTATGCACTCCCATTCTCTATTAAAATTTATTATAGCAATTTGATCGAAGCAAAAGAAGCAAACGCAGGCATTACCAACATATTAAGATATCCTCTAAATTTTAAAAAAATGATAGCTTTAAAGAGAGGATCGCACTGGATATTTTATTTTTTGGATAAAATACCATTCTTATATGCCAAGATATTTGCATGTCGCTTATTTCTAAGATTCACACCAAATAAATTAAAACAATAATCCTCATATAAGGCTCACTAGAAATGAATAAATTAAAAATACTTGATTGTACACTTCGGGATGGAGGATATTACAATAACTGGGATTTTGAAGATACATTATATGAACAATATCTTCGATGTATGGAAAAATTACCCATTGATATTATTGAAATAGGATATAGAAGTTTTCCCCAAAAAGAGTATTTGGGTAAATTTTTTTATTGTCCGGAATTCCTGCTTAAAAAAGCACAGGAATTAGCCCCTTCGAAAAAAGTCTCAATAATGTTAAATGAGAGAGACAACTATCCGGAAAGAATTATTGATCTTTTGGGAGGAGTAAGAGATTATATAGATATCGTAAGATTAGCAGTTGATCCTAAACGTTTGCCTTCTGCCATAGCTTTATCCCAATCAATAAAGGCATTAGGGTATGAGGTTGGGTTTAACCTTATGTATATGTCTGATATTGTAAAGGACGTTAAAGTTCTGAATGACCTGAAAGCATTAAATGGTGTTGTTGATTATTTCAGTCTGGTAGATTCATTTGGAGGCGTGTATCCTGTGGATATTACAAATATTGTAGGACAGGTAAAGAATATTCTAACAATGCCAATAGGATTCCATGGACATAACAATATTGAAATGTCATTGGCAAATTCGATAGAAGCAATAGAATCAGGATGCACCATAATAGACAGTACTATAACAGGAATGGGACGTGGAGCTGGGAATTTAAAGACTGAATTATTATTAGCGGTTTTAAGTGCTAAAGAGAAATTAAACGTAGATTATAATGCTTTGAGTGAAATCGTTAGTACTTTTTCCCAGTTGCAAAAAGAATATGGATGGGGTACAAATCTACCTTATATGGTATCTGGGAGTAATTCTCTACCTCAAAAAAATGTAATGGATTGGGTTACTAAAAGATTTTATTCTTTTAATAGTATTATTCGGACCCTAAATAACCAAAAAGAGGGTAAGGCAGATAATATTAAATTATCTAAGTTTAATTCCGATAAAAAATTTAAATCAGCATTACTCATTGGGGGTGGAGCCACTCCTAAAATTCATTCTGAGGGTGTTATCAAATTCTTAGAAAAACAACCGGATATTTGTATTATTCATGCAAGTGCCAAAAATGCAAAATATTACAAAAATGTAAAACTAGACCAGTTTTTCTGTCTTGTTGGGAACGAAGGATACCGGCTTGAAAATGTATTTAACGGAGATTTAAGTGATTTTTCTGGACGATGCATCCTACCTCCTTATCCAAGGAAGATGGGAACATATATACCTTCTATTGTGGCCAAAAATTCTTATGAACTGAATGAGATAAATTTCACTGATAAATATACCGACTCACATACGGTACTAGCTATTCAGACAGCTATTGAACTGGGTGTGGATAATTTATTTATTATTGGTTATGATGGTTATGATAATATGATCATTACATCAAAAGAAAGAGATTTGATAATAGAGAATGAATATAGCTTTGCTAAAGCAACAACTAAAATAAAATCTATTCAGTCTCTATTACCTTCCCAATATTCATTAACTGTATCATCTTTATATTCTTATTTATAATGAATAACATTTCAGTATTTCTTCCATGTAGGGCTGGAAGCGAACGCATTCCCCAAAAAAACATTAAATCGTTTGCAGGTATAAAAAACGGTTTATTAGAAATTAAGTTGCAACAGCTTCTTAGAATTCCTCAAATAAACAAAATTATACTCTCGACAAATGATAATCTTATTATTGAGTATGTGAGAGGATTGAATAATAGCAAAATTGAATTAGATATCCGTCCCGAACATTTATGCACTTCTGCCACTACTACAGATGAGTTGATACAATATGTACCTTCAGTCATGAAAAATGTAGAACATGTTATGTGGACACATGTAACATCTCCGATGTGTAATGAGGATGATTATATTAAGGCTATTGATGAATATTTTGAGGTTTTAGCAAAAGGATATGATTCATTGATGAGTGTGACATTATTAAGGAAATTTCTTTTTTATAAAAATGGGAAAGCTGTAAACTATGATAGGATAATAGAGTTATGGCCGCGTACACAAACTTTGGAACCTATCTATGAAGCTAATAGTGCATTTTTCATTAATTCTATCAATAACTATATTTTATATAAAGATAGAATAGGCAAATCTCCATACTTTTATGAACTTAATGAATTAAAATCATTTGATATTGACTGGGAAGAAGATTTTAAGATAGCAGAAATTATATATAAGCAAACTATACCAAAATAATTCAACTTTAAATAAAAAACTATGAAAAAAAGCAAACTACTACTATTACTGTTTTTTTTATGTTTTACAATATTATCTTGTTCTGATGATGATGGTCCAGTAACATTCAACCCTTTAATAATCGAGAATCCGAAATTACCATATCTATTGGTTAACAAAGGATTAGCTTTTAGTGGAATGGATAAAACTCAGTTGGTACAGGGAAAACATTCAAGTTGGACACATGCTACGGTTGCTTATGATAAAGAAATAAATAAATTTGTTGTTTTTTACAATATAAAAAATGCTCATGAAGTAATTAATAATAAGACAGTTATGAGACTTAAAACTCCTAATGGAAGTTTCAGTAATTTACAGATAGTAGCTGATAGATTATCTGAAGGTATCAGCAATAAAACTCAAGCCAGTGGTATTGCTGATAATGGAGACTATATATCTTTAGTTACAAATCTTAATAATAGCTTGGCTAAAACCCAGAATACAGATGTATATAGATCAAAAGATAAGGGAATAACATGGGATGCTCAAAGCTTGATGATTAATGAAGCTGGAACCATGAAACCTTTTTTGGGTTGGGTTGAAGGTTTTTTAGTTTTAAAGTCAGGGAGAATACTGACACTCGGATTATACCAGAAGCAGACTAGGGTTCTTTACTCTGATGATAATGGATATACATGGAATTATGCTTCTATGCCAAACTGTTATCATTTTGAACCAGCATGGTGTGAACTTTCTGATGGAACTATTATATGCTATATGCGATCAACAGTCGGAGCTAACCCTAAGATAAAAGAGCCTGCATATTTTACGAAAAGTTTAGATAACGGATTGACTTGGGAGTTACCTGTTCCCTCAAAATCAATTATAAATATGACAGAGGCTAACGGTCATCTTTTCTACCATGAAGATATAGGCAAAGTCGAATTTGTATATCATAGTCGTTTTCCTGAGAGAGATGGGCATTCAAGTATCTATCAATGCGCTGCATCTGAAAATGATGCTAAAAATGACAATATGGGAGAACAGTTTAGGATTCATTATCTACCCCAGCAAGGAGGAGGAGATAGTGGTTATATAGGCGGTGCCATATCTTCAGACAGCATTATGAACATATTCTATTATGCTGGTACTAAAAAGAATGCTGATATTTACTATATGGAAGGGCAAAAAAATTCCATCTATTATAACTCAAATACTACGGAACAAGTTCCGTAGGTTGAAAGGTAAAAGGATAAATCCTTTTGCGTTAATGCCTGTTTAAAAACAGGGGCTTTCTTTTCCCACCCTTCCAGGGTTTGGGAAAATTCATCCGATGGCTTGAAAAATAAATTTCTAAAATAAAGAAAATGAAACAGTTTATAAAGAATAGCCTTAACCTTATTGTTTTTCTAATAAAATTGATATTCAGCGGCAGTTTTAGAAATCCAATAAAAAAAGAATCTTTAGATACCATTGCTGTATTAGCAAATGGACCATCATTGAAAGATGTGATACCGAATATCCTAATAAATGAAGAATTTAAAAATGTTGATTTTGTTGTTTTAAATTTTTTCGCTTTTGATGATATTTTTTTTAAAATTAAACCGAAATATTACTGTTTAGCTGATCCTATGTTTTTCCATGAAAATCATAGAATAAAAGATGTTAGAAAATTATTTTCAATATTAGAAAATAAGGTAAACTGGAATTTAAGTATTTTTATACCATCACCCTTTTACAACAAGTTTGTTTCATTTAGTCAACTGAAGAATACAAACATAAACATTATAAAAGTAAATAACTTGGTGTATAGAGGATTTCCTAGCCTAAGAAATTTCTTTTACAAAAAGGGAGCAGCTATTCCATCAATTAATACAGTATTAATTTTAGCTTTATATGTAAGTATACAGATGGGATCAAAGTCAATAAGACTCTATGGAGCCGATCATGATTTATTTAAACATGTGAGTGTTAATGACAATAACCAGCTATGTTCTATTGATTCCCATTTTTATGATGAAAAACTCACTCCGTTGAAACCATTACGAAGAAATAGAGATGATAAAATATGGAAAATTAGTGATTTCTTGGAATCTATGTATCTAATGTTTAAAAGTCATGACCAATTAGCATCTTTTGCTATTTATTCAAATATAAAAATTATAAATTGTACTAAAGGGTCGATGATAGATAGTTATGAAAGAGACTGCAATATTAGTGACTTGTTATAATCGGGTAGAAACGACATTAAAATGTCTAGATGCTCTATTCGAGATAAATATCCCGAAAGATATTACTTTTGATATTTATCTCGTGGATGACGGTTCACCTGATAATACTGGAAGAATTGTACAAAGTAAATACCCTCAAATAAATGTAATGCAAGGTACCGGATCTTTATTCTGGAATCAGGGAATGAGACTCGCTTGGGAAGAAGCTAGAAAAGAGAAAGATTATGATTTCTATATATGGTTGAATGATGATACTATTTTGGAAAAAAATGCTTTTATAACTATATTTTCAGATTATAATACTTTATTAGAAAAGAATCAAATTTCCATTATATCAGGAGTCTGCTGTTCTCCTAAAACATCAACTGTAACATATGGTGGCAGAGACTCTAATTATAATTTTATAGTACCAAAGGGCGTACCTATAAAATGTAAATACATTAATGGGAATTTTACACTAATACCAAAAAAAATATTTAATACGGTAGGAAATCTATCAAATTCATTTACACATTCCATGGGAGATGTAGATTATGGGCTAAGAGCTGCCAAAGCTTCTTTTACTTGTTTTATCTCCTCTTGTTTCATTGCAAAATGTGAAAGGAATAAAATATCAGATTGGGAAAATCCTCATGTTAGCATGCGAAGGAGGTTTAGGTCTCTCTATTCAAAAAAAGGATTCTGCTTTCCTGAATATATTATTCTTCTAATGAGGCATACCAATATATTAACGACCTTGAAATCTGTAATAATAATTCATATAAGAGTTTTATTAGGTTTTTATAAAAAGGATAATTCAGTTTCTTAGTCTATTTTAAATGAACTACCCCGTAGCAAGCTGACAGAGTATCAATAAGAAACAATTTTGCTTATTCGATGCAAGCTACTGAAAATTAAATTTATATAGATTAAAAGAAAACTATGGCTCAATTTTTCTTAATATTATTATAAATATTGATTATACAATCATAATTTCGCTCAAAAATGAAGATATTATATATTAGTTCTTTTTATACTCCAGATATAATAGGAGGAGCCGAAAAATCACTTCAGATACTGGTAGAGGCTATCCATAATCGAGGACATGAGGTCATCGTAGCAGCGACAACCCACAATGAAGGAATGTCAGAAGAAATAATAAATGGGATTAAAGTATATAGAGCAAATATTAATAATATTTATTGGCATTATGAGAAAGAAATACGCTCTGGAACAGATAAATTACAATGGCATATTAAAGATTCGTATAATAGGAAAATGGGAAAATACATAAAAAATATAATAGAAATAGAAAAACCAGATATCGTATCATGCCATAACTTATCTGGTTGGTCTATTTCTGTATGGGATGTATTGTATGAGGCAAAGATACCAATAGTACAGGTTTTACATGATTTTTATCTTTTATGCATAAACTCAAATATGTATAAGAATGATAAACAATGCAAGACCAGATGTCTTAAATGTAGCTTTATAAAAAGTTTGCATAAAGTTAAATCAAATAAAGTAGATGCGGTCGTTGGAGTTAGTCAGTATATTCTAAAAAAGGTCATTGATGCCGGTTATTTTAAGAATTCATTAACTGCAACAATATACAATGCCAGAATACTACAAGAAGAATTAGCTTTGCAAAAAGTTTTGAAAGATAAAGAAGCGAATATAACACTCGGTTTCATTGGGACGCTAGCTCCAAATAAGGGTGTTGAATGGCTTATAAAAGAATTTAAAAAAATAAAATTAGAAACATTAACGTTAAAAATAGCAGGAGAAGCGCGTAACAATGTATATCTAAATTTTTTAGAAGATTATGCTAAAGAAGATCCCAGAATTTCTTTTGTGGGATACCAGAAATCTGAAAATTTCTATAAAGAAATAGATGTCCTTGTAGTACCCTCTGTGTGGGAAGAACCCCTTGGTATGGTAGCAATAGAAGCCTGTGCAAATGGGATACCTGTAATTACATCAGGCACAGGAGGCCTGAAAGAGATAATTATAGATGGGGTAAATGGAATACTATGCAATCCCAATATTAAAGACAGTTTATCCAATGCAATTCATCAAATAAATAATGATAGAGAATTGCTTAATGATATGAAAGAAAATGCTCGTCATTCAGTACTACCTTTTCTGGATACAAATAGACTCGGAAATGAGTATGAAGATCTTTATAACAAAATAGCAAATAAATGAAATGAATGAAAAAGTAAATTATTTATTATTCAAAGTTCTGATTATCTTCATTTTCTATGATTTAATACTAGAAAACTCTATTTTTATCAAATTAATGAATGTGAAGTATCTTTGTCTGATTTTACTTCTATCCTCAGCGTTGCTAAAGAAAGTCAAATTATCGAGTTTTAAGATATTCAATATTGGTTTTATTTTATTTTATATATATCACATTATTATAGGTATATTTTCTATCTCGGGTTTTTTACAGTATGGTCTTCCTGGATTCATGGTATATAAACAATATTTTCTATTACCAGTATGTATATATTTATTTAGTAATTTCACAAAACTAACAAAGGTAAAATATGAACAATTATATCTATTCCTCATAAAGACAGCTGTTATATACGTTTTCATTAATACATTTTTATATCTGTTTGAGCTTCCTATTTGGACAGACTACAGACCATGGTGGGGACGTATGACGCAAGGATATCCTACCATAGATGTAATTTCATTAGCATATGTACTCTGCGCTTTATTTTTGTACAAGAATATAAAGATAAGCTCTACTAAACGTACCTTTTATTCTATTATCATAATATTGGGCTTATGCATTCTGGCATCTGGAACAGGATTTTTATTGATGACTTTAATCATTATGGCAACAATATATGTATCTTTGTTGGGGGGAAAAAACGTTGTTAATATAAAAAAAAACATTGGTTATACTTCTATGTTTATGCTAATAATAGCAATAGCAACCATTAGTATATTAGAATTGTCAAAAATAAATTCGATAGATCTGTTTAAAGTTGCTGAAAATAGAATTTCTATTATATTAGGGGTTGATGATAACCTAGGATATAATACATTGGATATGAGAGCTGAACAATATGATTTTGTAAAAAAAAGCTTCTTAAAGAGCCCTTTTGATCAGATCTTTGGTGTTGGCTTTGGTGCTGTTGACTATAGATCAGGATACCCTATAGGACGTATCTATGTTGAAAATCAATATGGTCTCAACACAGTTACAAGTGGTATAATTAGTAATATATTTTATATATTAGCTTTTATTTTGAGTTTCTGGCGTATATTTCGTATAATTAATCTAGATTTAGACATCAGAATATTAGGAGTATTATGTCCTGTAATTTTTTCAATAGCCTCATTTACAACAGTTCCTATAGGATCTTATTCTGCTGTAGTTTCTTTCTCAATATTGTATAGTGGTTTATTATCTATGGTAGTAGATAACCTTGAATATACCAAAATAAAATTTAAAAACGATGAAAATAGGAATTGATGCACATTTTTTATCTAAAATATCTCAAGGTACGGGAACCTATTCTTACCAATTAATAAACGGGCTTATAAAAACCGTTAATGGAGATAGTTTGTATCTTTTAAATAAAGAAGATATTGTAGCTAATCACTTTTCAAATATTCCCCATGTAAACTGGGGACACTTGTACTCTAATTTTACTCCATATAATATAATACTGGGATTTAACAAAGCTGTAAAAGACTATAGTTTAGATATCCTCCACACTAATTATCTCACATCAATTTATAAAACCAGGGCTAAAAAAATAATAACAGTACATGATATTTTATTTAAATCCCACAGTCATTTTTTTCCGCGAAAATTAAGTCTAGGTGTTAATATATTTACTACAAGAAGTTTTAAACAAGCAGACCATATAATTGCTGTATCTAATTATACAAAAGAGCAATTAATAAAATATTATCCTTTCACACAAGATAAGATTACAGTAATTTATGAAGCTGCTTCACCTGATTATTTCCAATTAGATACTAAAACAGTTAAAGAAACTTTATATGCCAATTATTATCTAGAAAAACCCTATATCTTATTTGTTGGGAGATTAGCCCCAATAAAGAATATAGAGTCTTTAATAGATTTTTACACAAAAACATCTTTAAGTAAAGATTTTGATTTAGTTATAGTTGGAAAATATGATATAAGCTTTCCGAATACAAAGCTTGAGAAAATTATAGAAAATACTAATTCTATTCATCATTTAAGTAATATAGAGAATACAACATTAAATTATCTATACAATGGAGCATCTTTATTATACTTTGTTAGTCAAGGGGAGGGATTCGGACTACCTATCCTAGAAGCTATGTCTGCAGGATGCCCAGTAATAACCTCAAACACAACAGCCTGCAATGAAATTGCAGGAGACGCAGCATTGAAGGCTGATCCAAATAATAAAGATGAAATATTTAATAGATTGGACTTCTTTTTAAGAAATGAATCGAAACGAGAAGAGTATAAAGAAAAAGGTCTAAAGCATGTAAAAGAATTTTCATGGAAAAAATGCACCTTAGAAACTCTAGAACTTTACAAATCATAATTAATAAATCGCATAGATATGAGAGTAATAGACCTAATCGGTAATAATTTTATTTTGGCTTGTGAAGAACTAGCTGAAAAGGTCACTATAGCCAATTATACTCCAGATCTAATTATCGGAGTTCTTACAGGTGGTGGAAAAGTTGGACAAATAATACATGATAAATTAGATATTTCAAAAAATATATTTTATACAGAAGTAAAAATTCAAAGAAAGAATAAAAAAAATATTCCGCTACGCAAGATATTAAAGAAAACACCTAAAATTTTAACAAATTACTTACGGATATTCGAGTCTAAATTCTTATTATTAAAATCAAAATTAAAAGAACCGTCACGCTTTGGAGTTATAGACTTCTCAGAAGAAGTCGTGATTCTATTAAAACAGGGAAATAAAAACATATTACTTGTAGATGATGCAATTGATTCTGGAGCTACATTAAAAACTATAAGCGATTATATTAATAAAAATTATCCTAATAATATTATTAAGATTGCAGTAATAACTATAACAAATAAAAAACCAATGATCGGTGCTGATTATTATTTATTTCATAATCACACACTAGTGCGTTTTCCTTGGTCCAATGATGCGTAATGAGAAGAGGTGTGGTAGTTGATCTGGATAGAACTTTTATAAAAATCAATTCTTTCGAATTTTTTTATATTTTCTTATTAAAATATAGCCTTGTATCTTTTAAAATGGGGTACTTTTTTAAATTGTTTTTCCTTATTTTAGGAAGAAAATGTAAATTATACTCTCATGAAAAATTAAAATACTATACACTTATCGAAACTTACTCAATAAAAAGTGAAACATTAGACTCATTCTCAGAGATACTTGTTTCACATATAAACTACAAAGTTATAAAGATTATTAATGAATATAAAGAAAAAGGCTATACCATTTGTTTAGCAACTGCAGCACCTATTCTGTATGTGGAAAATTTTGTAACTAGATTTAAATTATTTGACAGTGTTGTTTGTACATCAATACCTCAAAAGAAGAAACCATGGGAAGAAAATTTAGGTATTACAAAACTTAACAATGTAAAGAATCTTTTTCAAAAACAAAATTGTTCGATTAATGTTGTAATAACAGATCATGCGGATGACATACCATTACTTCTCAATTCAGAGGATACTAATTATTTAGTATCACCTTCTAAAAAAAGTATTGCACAAATAAATAAGCATTTAATAAAATATAAAATCATACAAGAATGAAGTATCTAATTTTTGGAGGATCAGGATTCATTGGCATACATTTAACACAATTAATAAAAAAAATAGATCCGGAATCTAAAATATATAATTTGGATGTTGTAGAAAATAATCATGATGGACAATCTATATATATTTATTGTGATGTCAGAGAGAAAATAAATTTAGAAATACCAATATCAGAAGAAGATATTATATTTAATTTAGCCGCAATTCATAAAACACCTGGACACCCAAATTATGCATATTTTGAAACAAATATCAATGGAGCCGAAAATATTTGTGAATTTGCGAGAAATTACAAAATAAACAAAATACTATTTACTAGCTCAATAGCCCCATACGGAGCAAGTGAGGAGTTAAAGACAGAGAATACACTGCCAATGCCAAATACCCCATATGGGATATCAAAATTAGTAGCTGAAAAGATCCATATGATATGGCAAATTGAAAACATAAACAGAACTTTGGTTATAGTTCGTCCTGGTGTAGTATTTGGGAAAGGAGAGAATGGAAATTTTACCAGATTGTATTGGAGTATAAGGAAACATAGGTTTTTCTATCCGGGTCGTAAAGACACTATAAAAGCAGCAATATATGTGAAAGATTTAGTTAATTTTATGTTATTTCAAGTTAAATCACAAACATCAGGCTACAGACTGTTTAATTGTACCTATGAACCTGCATATACTATTGAACAGATAGTAGAATGTATGGCTAAAGTTACAGGACTAAAGCCCCCCTATTTAAAAATAAATGCAAAATTAATGCTAATTGCTAGTAAAATAATAGGTTTTTTGGGTGGGAAAAAACTTGGAATTCATCCGGAACGTGTAAAGAAGCTTATGATTTCAACCAATATATGTGGATACAAAATGGTTAAAACAAATTATCAGTTCAGATATACTTTAGAAGATGCGATCAAAGACTGGCATAAAGATAATGATAACAAATATCTTTTATAGATAGAACAGTTTGGTTATCTTTTTGAAGATATGATTTTAAGTATCAAAAAAACTGTACAAAGTTGTATTGGATACCAAATATTTGAAAGATACTGTTCATAATTTTGTGTAAACATTTATTACAAGGTTGAAGCGTAAGCCTCCGGTAATCCCCGTCTTTTGGCTCTACCTTTGGCATCAAATAGTCGGAAATGAGGATGATACCCTTATTACAAGAAATTATGTCTTATAAAACCCAAATACACAATTTTAATAAATTTGCCCGACTGTCAAATCTAGTCTAAACTTTTACACTTAAAAAGTTATATTAGCTTTATTTGTTATTGGTATAAACTGTACTGTCTTATTATTATCAAGTATAACTTTACTTTTTTCTCCCTTATCCTGTATATTAATTTCTCCTCCGTTTACTATAGACCATGTTGCAAGAATAAATTCTTTCGTTTCCCTATTTTTAAAGATGAGTGCCCAAATATTCGAATCTTTACCATTAATCATTTTTATATATTGTGGATTTTCTCCTAATATGCCAATCATTTCTTTATACGCTAAAAATGCCTTTTTAGGAGACCAATCATATTTTAGTAGACCAAAGTTATGCTCTTTTTCTCCCTTTAACTGACCATCACTATGCAAATCGTACCAAAATAACTTTTCAACTCCCAATGATAAATAAATAAGGTAATTACGCTGAAGTAAATTTGCTTGTTCTTCCTCTGTATAGCCAGATGCTAGCTGAATGGTACTAATAAGTATTCCTCCTTTCCAGTCTCCATATGTGTACAATGCCATGCCTTCCCCAATCTCATCATTTCCATTATATGCTTGTATAATAGGATAATACTTATCATTTTCTTTCATATTTTTATTATCAAGAAATCTGTCGAGGTATACATTAGAAACCGACGGTAATCCCCACTCGCGAGCCACATCACTTGTCCTTACTTTAGATGTATTACCTGGTACTCCTTTTTTTGTCCAATAAGCCTCAAAATTCATCCTAAAAGATGCATATGTTCTTTTTGCCATGTCTGGTCTCTGTCTCCACAGTCCTTCTTCATCTTGGTAATGAAGAGTATAGAATGGCGCCCTATTCACAGCTATCAGCAATCCTCCTCTTTTTACATATTCTAATAGAGGAATAAGCATTGGTTCATCAATATTTAACCCTTCTGCACCGATCAAGACGGGATGCTTATTCACATCTAATGTGCTTAGCTGATTAAAGGGAATGACAGTTATCTGAGTGTTCGGAAGCCAGTTTCTAGTCGTCTCTTTTAAGGTATTTTTTGTTCTTGGAGAGGTGGCTATAGCTATTTTGAGTTCTTCGTTTTCTCTTTTATTTAGTTTATTTAAGGCTAAACATATGGCATCTAGCATGAAATCAGGCTGTTGATCCATAAGCTGGTTAGAATAAGTTGAGCCCCCGAATTCAGTTATCCACACAGGGATATCTTTTGTATCGTTTTTCTGTATTATATCCATAAACTCATTTCTCAAGTTTCTTATTCTCGGACTCATATCAGGTCCTTCATTGTAGGGATGTACTGCTACAATATCGAAATACCCCTTTGCTCCTTCGTTATACATCGCTTGTAGGTAATTGACATTCCATGAATTAAGGCCACCTACAATCACTTTGCAATCAGGATTTATCTTTTTAATTTCTTCATAAGCAATTTTCAGTAATGATACATATTGTGAAGCATTAGGAGCAGGCTTCCAGAATCCACCATCTTGTTCATTCCATATTTCCCAATACTTGAGTTTATTGTGGTATCGCTTTACTGTCTCTCTTACATATTTTCTCCATTCTTCGGGATGTTTGTATATTGGTACTAAATTCTTTTGTTTTATATATGCTATTTCATTGTCATAAGCCTCTAGTACAGGAAGTATATTTATATTATTCTTTTCAGCAATATTAACCAAAGTGTCAAAACGAGCGAAACTAAAAGGGGCATCAACTTTGTATATATAACTAAATTTAAAATCCGATCTTATCCATTTGATCCCTGCATCATTCATCCTTTTCATAGTAATATCAATTTTGGGCCATTCACGTTCTGTTTCAGGATGGGCAGAAACACCCCACGGAGAGGATTTTTGGGAATAAATATTATGTGTAATGACGCTAGAAAATAACAAGCAAAGTATTTTTATAATATTTTTCATCTGTAAATAAAGTTTAATAACCTCACAAAAGAAAGGTCTTTATTAATGATTCTATTGAGTTTAGTTGTTATAAACTCCCTATTATTGAAGCTACATGGATAATCCCTTTTGACAATATCCATTCAGTCATTAGTATATTGACTATTTTTATTCCCAAAGATAAGCCTGAGTTATAAACTCAATATCACTCTTTCAACCCAGGCCAACTTCATTCATTTTCGCCATCCTATATTTGTAACAAACTACACCTTCCCCAGCTCCTCCATCAAAGCCCTCCTATTCGAATACTTACTCTTCAACTCCAAAACAAGACTATCAGCCATCGCCTTAGCACCCAACTTTTTCATCCGCCCGATGTAGTGGCAGGCAGTCTGATAATAAGAACGGCCCATATTATTCTTCATATAGATAAGTATACGCTCCTTGTAGAGAGTGGCCAACTCATTTGAATAAGAACCTGACAAATATGGCTCTGCTTCGGCAATCCGTTCGAAACTAACATGCTGCCTGAGCAGCTCCAGCAGCCGATCCCAATACTCTTCCCAAATAAACAGCTGGGAGATGCGGCTATAATTGTCCCAGGTATCCTTACCCTTGATACCAATAATAAGATTTTCCAGATAATCAGCCCATTGCTCTTTTGGTATCAGCTCCTTTAATATATCATAATAGTATCTCGATGGATGAAACTGTCCGCCGGAATGAACAAAAAAGTAACGTGCCAGCCGGATAGTATTTTCCCTGTCTTTGGTTTCCCGGGCAATAATCAACAGATAATTGCGCCATTTAGATGCAAGCCCAGGCGATTCCTTTTCATCTTTTGCTACACCTTCCTCCGCCATCATTGTGGCCTTATAGTAATCTTTCGCATCCAGAGCAGCTTCTATCAACTGAGTCCTGAAATCCGGATTAGAAAGATTCTGTTCCATATACAAGGTGGCAGAGCTCTCATCTCCCGTTTTTTGTATAAGCGCCAACATCAAATTTTGTGCCTGCTCATAATCCCAGTCCCAATTTTTGCCATTCGGCTTTATCTTATCCAGGATGGTTTTTATACGGGCTCTCTCCGGAGGTGTCTTTAGTATATCGATAGCAAGCCAGAGCGTGTCAAAATGCCATTCCCAACTCTTAAATACATCTTTTTCGAATAAGCGAAGAAAATGTCCAAACAATTCATCACGCAACGCTTCATCCAGTTCCTTTTCGGTAAGTTTTTCCAACACTTCGAAAGCATCCTCAATACAGCCTCCCAACTCGCCATTACTATCGTCTGCATAATTTAGTACCTGTACCATTTCTTCCGCAACGGCCAAAGCAATAAACATCGCTATACGGTACTGCCCTTTATCCAGACTTGCTTTCGCTTCTTCTATCATCTCTCCAACAGCCCGCGCAAGGCGTTTTGCCTCCGAATAGTCTACAAAACCATGCCTGCCTGAATAAGTCTTTATCAAAGCCTGTGCCTGCTTTGTATATAATTCTTTTGAAACCGGAGATAAAACATGTATATGCTTGGCCACAAACAGCTGTTTAAACTTACTGTCGTTAGCACAGGCATTGCGGATAAATATTTTTAAATCCTCATGGGACAAATCTTCAAGAAGTTTATCCATCTGTTGGGTTGCAGACTTTTCCTTCGGTTTCTTCTTTGTTGTTCCTACTGATGCCAGAATATCATTTTTCAGATAATACAGCGCGGCAACAGTATGCTTACAGATTGAACCATCGTAAGGGCAATCGCATTCGTAGTCAGACACAACATCTCCCCTGATGCTGAGATTTACGGTATAGAGTTCCGAGCCTTCTACCATTATCTCATATTCTCCCTCTCCAGTTTCATCTACATCCGAAACATATCCTTTCTTGTAATAATCAAGCCCCCGGCTCAGTATTGCTCCGTTTATCTGGTTCTCAAATTCACTTATCTTTATTTTCATTTCTTTCAGTTCATTTTCGGCACCCACACAAACTCCAGTACATCCACCCTCACATTCAGGTTCAGTACAGGTTCCCTACCCTCTTGCTGATAAATACTTGGGGTAAACTCACCAATGATGCTTACCTTCGCCCCTTTTATCAGATACTTCAACCGGTTCCGGTTCGCCCCATACAATATGCACGAATAATACCGGCTTATATTCCTATCCCGTTTATCATCCACTGCCAACGTAAAAAGGAGGTAATCCTTATCATCCTTACTCTTAGCCTGGGCATCCTCTATCAGGTTGCCCATCAGTATAATTGTTTCCATCCCTTCTTTTTAGAGTTACAATAGATGCTCACGTACATACTTCTCCAGTTCCATCTGCTTGAAGTCGAACCAAGACTGCCTGTACTTACTATAATCAATGATATACTTAAAATTCTGGAAAGGCTTGCGTTTTGATATAGCTGTCCACAAACGCCTTTTTATAGGATCCGAATCCGGAATACAATATTCTATAAAATCTTCCATGAACTTAAATGATTGCCACGATTCGGGAGGTTCAATGCGAACTGAATGTTCCCAGGTCTCTACCTTATCATATACTTCCTGATAGTCATCATCAAAATAGGTCATATACGATTGTCCCAATACACTTTCTATCTCCATTGTATCTGTATTGAAATAACAAATCATACCTATATCAAGATGTTGGGCAATATCCCTTATTACGTTTTCCGGATATTTTGACTGATCCATAACTCTTAAATCTGTTTTAAGTAAGCATTTATCTCATCTATATCAAATAATGTCGCATCCCAGTTTTCACCTTCATCCAATCCCAACCACTCCCGGAGATCTTCAGCCTGGTCACTGTCAGGCATTGTTCTGAAAGTCTCTTTTATATCCTCATAGCCATATATGCCGCCACAGTCTTCCGGAGGACAAGCTCCTTTACCCGAAAGGCAGACAGCTTTCTTTGTATTATCATCTACTACAGACTCCAGGGTTATCTCGTGAAGCCAGTCGTCGCCAAAGTCGTAGACATAAAGAAGTTTGGAAACACCTTTGGTAAACACATCGGACAACTTAATTCTTGAAGAATCCATAACGTCAGCGAAGAAATCCGAATCAAAGAAGTCATCATCTGCCGGGATTGATATTCGGATCCTGCCTTGGTATTCTTTATCCTTGAATTCGAACAGATGGCAATCTTCCCAGCCAAACGCGGTTTGTATCACCTGGTGAAACTTTAAAAACGTAAAACCGGAAGGAACGGCTACTTTCCTCCAAACCGGAGGTTTAGTAATCCCTTTTATCTGGATTTTAAATTGAATTGTCATTCTTCTTTGTTTTTAATTTGTATCAACTCATTCGTTTTCAAAGGTACTATTTCCGTTCAAAATATAATTAACACGATTGAAAAATAGTTACCCTTAAAAATCGCAGCTCGCAGAAAGTGACACCTGTCACTTTTTCTATTAATAACTTTACGAAACAATCAACTAATAATGAACACATTGACTTTACAAAATTGTTAAAAAGTGACAAAAGTGACACTTGTTTCAACGATTTTTATGTTGTTACTATTTCACTTTACAACTTTCTTATAAGCTGTATAATATAGATAAAATTGTGGAAAGAAGATTATGGGTCTGTTACTTTTGGGAAGGAAATAGCCTACATATCCTCCATAGACAAGCCTAAAAATTCTACCTTGTATCCTTTTAGTTGCGTTTGCAGGTTCTTTGACTTCTCTTTCAGTTTTTGAATACTTATATTTTCTTTTTTACGTTTAACTTCTGTAAAAGTGACTGATTTCTCCAAATCATTAACTGCAACAATATCTATTTCATTCTGATTACCTTTCTCCCAATATGTACCTATTTCAGAATACAATCTTTTAGAAATCATCTTTTCTATAAAATATTTTTCTAAAATATGTCCACTATATGTTGTGTAATCTCGTTTTACTACTTCTTTCAAATAATCTAAACTCCCTATCTCTACCGCACTACGATATTTATATATGAACCGAAACCAGAAATTAAGAAAATTATCATTGATTTGGTATTTGACAGACCTGCTGTTTGGCTTTGCAAAAATTGACCTTACTTTCTTAACCAAACTATATTCTTTTTCCAGTCTGTCCAGAAATCCACCAACTTGCATTTCCATGATAGATTCGATTTCAATACGGGACGTCTTTCCTGATGCTATAAGCGAAAGGATAGAAAAGTAATTTCCATAGTCCTTACCAAATTCATCTATTAATACATTCTTCCCTTCATCCAAGAACAATGAATTCTCTGAGAAGATTGTGTCCAAAATAGATTCAAGCGTAAATGCCTTTTCCTCAATTAATAGTTCTACATATTTGGCTACTCCTCCTGTTATCATATAGAAGGCTAATAAGTCTTCTTGGGTATATTCAGGATAGTGTTCTGCCACTATCTCTTTGATCGTAGGTATATCAAACGATTTTAAGAAAATACGGTGTGTCGCTCTTCCAAATAGTGGTTCTTTTGAATGTTCAAAGATTCTTTTCATCATTGAATAAATCGAACCACACAAGATGAGATTAATATTACTTTCAGCTTTCTTGCTATCCCATATGTTTTGCATATCGCTATAAATAGAAGAATTTACAAACATGAATTCCTGAAACTCATCTATGATTAAAGTAAAATGTTTTGTTTTGGCAAGTTCCATCAGATAGCCGAAGACGTCTTTAAATGTTTTAAATTCTCCGAACAGTTCTACTTTTAGTTTGTGTTTTATTTCATCAATAAACTCCTCACATAGCAAAGCTTCATTTTTCTTAGCTACAAAGAAGTAGATATATGTTTTATCTGAATTTGCTTTTATAAGCAGGCTTGTCTTACCTATCCTTCTCCGCCCTACAACGAATGTCATTTGGGCTATTTGTTGCGATTGCTTTTCAATCTTACCTAACAAAGCTAATTCTTTTTCTCTATTGTAAAATTTCATTATCGTAATACACATTACAGTAATACAGGTTGCGATAAATCAAAGGTAGAAAATTATTAGCGAATACTTCTTTCTTTTTTAGTAAATAATGCGAATCAAGGATTTAAATATTTTCAAGCATAAATATTTAATTAAATAAATATATAAAAGCATATTTAAATATTTACACTTTTGAATATTTAAATAAATATGCTACATTTGCATAAATAGTTTATTATAAATATTATGCGTACCATCGTTATTGCACATCAGAAAGGAGGAGTAGGCAAAAGCACCATTGCTATCAACCTTTACCATACTCTGAAAGATAAAATGGATGTCGCCCTTCAGGACTTCGACAACCAGGGAACCACCCTCCGCGCGCTCGGAGATGCTACCGTCTACAAGAAAAATGATAAGATTGGCGAACACCAGCTTCTCATTATCGACACCCCCCCCTACCTGTTCAATGAGTTGCCGGCCATTCTCAAGAATGCAGACATGGTAATCATCCCCACCCGGAAGTCGATTCCGGATCTCCTTGCCATTGGGGATACACTGGATATTATTTACCAGGGAAAAGCCCGGAATAACAACCTGAAAATATTTGTACTCTACAATCAGGTAGATACAAGAACCTCGCTGAACGAACCAATCGAAGAAAAAATAAAATCGATGGGAGTGGAGGCCTTCAAAACACAAATAAACAACCGTGTAAACTATTCGAGAAGTATCACATCCGAAAACGGAATATACGGGCTGGACACAAAGGCTGAAAAAGAATTTAAGGAACTGACAAACGAAATACTGACAAAATTCATCTAAGATATGACAAAGAAAACCAACGATATGGATTTACTGAGCGCAATCGACAAATTTAAGTCAAACTCGGTGCGCCAGAAGGAGACAGGAGGCATCGTATCGGAAGAAACTACCCGTACATCTTTCGATATCAGCAAAACCAAGATGCAGAAGCTAAAAATATACCTGGCGAAGAATAACCTGTCGCTTCGCGACTTTATAATGATTCATGTGGATGAAGCGATAAAGGATATAGATTGAAGAAAGTTCCTTTTTTGTCTCTGCCATTTATCTTATTAATAACCAAATATTTACCTGTAGATTCATTGAGGGACAAAAAGGGAACTTTATATTCTATTATCACCTAAAATGTATAAGGGCTTTTTTCTTCCTCTATATCATACCTGCTGAAAAAACAGGAAATGATACTGTTATTTTTGAATATTTGGTATCAAGAGGGCAGGCTTACTCTAAAGATATACAAGAAAAACTAAAAAATATTGACTAGTATTACTCAAGCCTCATCTATTACTATCAATATGACCATTCGCAAGACTGTTTTTGTGTACACAAAAACACATCTTGCATTACCAAAAAAACAAAACATTAACAATATCTTTCTGTATTAAAAATTTATTTGCATCATACACAAACATCATTGTGCTTCATAATAAAACAAGTACATACTTGAAAACACGCAAAATAATTATATATTTGTATATAAAAAATATATTATGGCAACATTAAAACTGGAAAGTAAAAAAGCATCTTTAGCCAGAAAAATATTAAATATGGATGATGAAACCTTATTAGATGAACTTGCTGGTATTATTGAGAGTTTCAATCCGGTTGTTTTTCCATGTCAATATTCCATAGAGAATCTAAAAACTGGTATTCCTAAATTTTTAAATGATATAAAAACTGGAAAAACCGTATCCCATGCCCAAATTAAAAGAAAATGAAGCTGGAATGGTCACAGGAAGCTATAGATAATCTTAACTCCATTTATGATTATTATTTCATCAAATCACCAACAGTAGCCCGCCATATTTACAACTTGATAATAGATGAAGCAGAAAGGTTGTCTGCAAATCCCCTTATTGGTGTTATTATAAAAGAAATCTCTGATAAAGAAATTAAATTCAGATCCTTAGTTGTTGTCCGTGGAATATTTAAAATTATTTATATTGTACAAGAGGATAATATCTATATTTATCGTATTTGGGATTGCCGTCAACACCCAAAAAAACTCAAGGATAAGAGATAATTCGTTGTAACAAATTAGATTAATATATTCTCTAACTTATCTAAGATATATAAGCGCTCAAAAAAATTATCACAATATTTGAATACCAATATGATACGCATTGTAAGAAATTAATAGACATGTTAGTAATCAGCATAAAAGAGTTTAGGGAAAATATGAAAAGAGAAATCAATTTATGCTATATATCCAATAATCATGCAATTTCACAACAACTATAATTATATTTCACACACCAAAATGGAAATCACACCTATCATCGAAAAAGTAAAAGACATCATATCTCCGGACGAAAAAGCACATGGCGAATTAATCTACTACAACAACGACTGTACCATATTATCACAATCGCCTCTTTCTATCAACTGCGTGATTGTCTGCCCCGAAACAGACTCTACTATAGATTGCAATCTGCTGATTGATGAAGAAGACCAGGCTTTTGTACCCGAATGCGACGGAAAACGAACCGGTTGGAACCGATATTCATACGCCGCTCTTTTGCAATACCAGGATGAACTTAATTCTCTACACAAGAAAACCGAACTTCATCATATGAAGTATAGCAGGGAAGGTATGATCCGCCGGGTACTCAAAGAGCGCCAGCTGAAAGCAAGTTCGGCCGAATATAAAATTAAGTGGGGTGACAACATTTACGGGGATCATATACTAATCAACGAAGCCGGCATACAATACAAAATATTCCTTCGCGATTTTGAAAACGAACGGGGTTATTCCGACAGCGCCGACTCCCAAACCAATAAGCTGGGAACTACCAAGCATATTATGTACGCTTTCCGCAAACTAAAAGAAGACCCAAACTTGTACAAACGGCTAAGCAAAGAGTTCCCTTTCGTAGAAATATATTGCGATCCGCTGAACGATTATAAAATATCCTGGTATTATCCACAAAAATTAGCCTTAAAAGAAAATCTCCTGATATCACGCTATTTCAAGAATGCTTCCTTTATAGAAGATTCTGCTATTGCCGATTTCCTTCCTTTCATACAAGAAGCCGAGAATTTCAAAAGCATTGTAATACGCCCCGAAGTAAAAGAAAAAATAGAGGCTTACTATGAAAATTGCCTGCTGAAGAACCTGAAAGAAAAAGAGACTGTAGATTATTCCACTCTCAAGGCCAATCTGTTTCCCTACCAGAAAGAAGGAGTAGAATTTGCTGTATTCCGTAAATATGCCATCATTGCCGATGAAATGGGGCTGGGGAAAACTATTCAGGCCATTGCTACGGCTATTTTTAAGAAGCAGATATTCGGATTCAACAAGATTCTGATAGTTTGCCCGGCTACACTGAAGTCGCAATGGAAAAATGAAATAGAAAAATTCAGCGATGAAAAGGCACTGATAATACAAGGTTCCCAGAACGAAAGGTGCATACAATATAAAGATCCTGTCTATTCTTTCTTCATTGTCAACTATGAAATGGTACTTCGCGACAACCAGATTATCAATGAAGCCGGATTCGACTTCCTTATACTGGATGAAGCTCAAAAAATAAAGAATTACGAGACCAAGACATCATCAGCCATCAGGAGATTGAAGCCAAAACATACCCTGATTATAACAGGAACTCCTATCGAAAACAGGCTGATAGATATTTATTCTATCATGAGTGTGCTCGACCCCGCATTTTTTGGCCCACTGTGGGAATTTTCATATCAGCATTGCTTGTTCGATCCTGAAAAAATAAACAAGATAAATGGCTATTACAATTTGGACAAACTGAAAATAAAACTGTCTGAAATACTGCTCCGTCGCGAAAAATATGCAGTTCTCAGCCAGCTGCCCGAGGTACAGCAACATGATATACTCGTCCCTCTCTCACCTTTACAGGCAGACTATCACTTTGGTTTTATGAATGGGGTAGCCCGTATAGTCAGCAAAAAGTTTCTTACGCCGTACGATATGCAAATGCTCAACAGTCTGCTTACAAACGCCCGTATGGTCTGCGATTCTACCTACCTTATTGATGAGAGTACCAATGAATCGCCAAAGCTCGCAGAACTGGAAGATATCTTACTGGAAAAACTGGATATAAAAAGAACAAAACGGAAAGTTATTATTTTCTCCGAGTGGGTTGCAGTACATAAGTTGATAGGACAGCTGCTGCGTAAACAAAATATAGGATTTGTACAGTTGTCGGGGAAAATTCCGGTAAAGCACCGGGGCGAATTGATTCGCAAATTTGAAGAAAAAGAAGAATGCCAGGTCTTTCTATCCACCGAGGCCGGAGGCGCCGGGCTCAACCTGCAAATGGCCGATATATTGATTAACTTTGAGTTGCCTTGGAATCCGGCAAAGAAAAACCAACGGATAGGCCGTATCGACCGTTTAGGGCAGAAAAGCAACAAACTTACTATACTGAACCTGATAACTGCAAATTCGATAGAACAGCAGATAGCCGCCGGATTGCTTGTCAAGCAAAGTCTTTTTGATGGGGTATTATCAGAAGGGCAATCAATTGATTTTGTCGATTTCTCTACCAAAGGGCGCTCCCAGTTTATCCAACAGATAGAAATGATGGTTGCCGGGCAAAGGGAAGATATGCAGCCAACAGACGATATACAGGGGACTGTACCGGAAAAGGAACCGATAGAAAAAGAAGCCAGCCTTGAGCAATTAGAACTTTTTGAAGAAGATGTACGCGATCAGTCCGACGCCAAACAGTCTTCCTCTGAAAAATCAGTTAGTAAAGAGGATGTTACACAACAAACTAAAGAGTTACAATCTGTATTAGACAGTGGCTTGCAATTCTTATCCGGAATATTCAAAATGACGACAGGTAAAGATCTGGGATTGCAAAACCAGAAAATAGAAATAGATAAGGAAACCGGAGAGGTGGTTATGCGTTTTAAGATTAAGTAAGTAAAAGTAAATAGATTATTTTCACTATATTTGAGTAGTATTGATTAATATATATTTTATGGGAAAAGTTTTAACAGAGCAAGAAACCGCAGCCTTACTAAATAGAATTTCAAATAAAAAGCGTTACAAACAGGTTATGGATTTTTTAGATGATAGTGAATCCTTTTATCCTTTTTCTATTAGCGAAATGAAATTAATAATAAAAAAAGCAGTTAAAGACGCACAAGAAGGGAAGGGTAAAACAGTAGAACAAATGAGAATTAAATATCCGAAATGAAGATTATATACCTAGAGTCGGCAGAGTTGGCTTTGGATGAAATTTACTCATTTCTTTCTCAAAGAAGTGAAAAAGCAGCAATTAATCTTTACAACAAAATTCTTGACGAAATAGATAAACTAACCTCATTTCCCAAAATGGGAGTTTTATATCATTCAATTATAGGTATTAGGTCTATTCTTATTGAAAACAAATATAGAGTACTTTATTTCATTGAAGATAAAACTATTTACATAATATTAGTATGGGATTGTAGAAGAAATCCGAAAGAATTTAAGAAAAAAATATTAGCGTTTACACAAAAAAATTAAACAATCAGGGAGCCACTTTTTAGCAGCTCCCTTTTTTACATACTTGCGTACGTCCTGGGTTACATGTTCGGGCGTGTCCCCACGTTATCCCTACCCTTTCACCCAAAACAAAAGTAACCACTTTTTTTAAAAAACTAGCAAATTGTCACAATTTTAAAATTTAATATACATCCCGTTGCATATTTATACACCCTCACAAAAGCTTAACACACGAAAAACATACATGCGTGTCCTTATATGTTTATCCGATAAATAAAGAAATATTATTTAAAGATTATATATTATTTTTAGTCTTATGAGGCATTTATAAAGCGTGTCGATTTAGCATTTTCTTATTATTCTGGTTATTCTTTATTATATTGTGCTAGTCAACTACACAACTAAAATTTATAAACGTCTAACAATCAGTAAGGGTTAATTTTCAAAATAGGATAGCCAACTACACAACTAAACCCGATTAGGATAGCCAACTACACAACTAAACCTAAAATGGGATAGCCAACTACACAACTAAACCCAAAATGGGATAGCCAACTACACAACTAAACCCAAAATAGGATAGCCAACTACACAACTAAACCTAAATTAGGATAGCCAACTACACAACTGGAAGGCAAAATAGGATAGCCAACTACACAACTAAGCGATATTTTCACTCAACTACACCAAAAGTTTCGCTGTAAAGATCATTCCAGATCTTCATTTTCTTATCGCGCGAATCATCACTCATAAACCATTTGTAGAAATCTTCACGGTCTATGTTCCGGTATGCGTCCAGAACCGATGAATGTGATATTAAGCCGCCCTTTTCTTTTATATATATCTGTTCCGCGGCTGAATGAAGTTTTTTGAAGAATACTGCTTTCAATTTTTCATCAAAATAAGCAAGTGTTTCTTTTGAGAAGATAAATTCTACAAAATAAGAATGTTTAGTTCCGTTCGTAACGAAACTCCAATCAAATTTTGTATTCACTAACGATTCCTGTATATGTTTCAAAGTTTTGGTTATATATGCTTTTTTGTTCTTTGGGGTGTCTACACTCACGCCAAAGACATCGCACAGGTCATCTATCGATGTGATGAAATTTTGAGGATTGTTGGACCGTTCATAAAAACGTACCTGGGCGATGATCCGGGCCATAAAGATATAAAAGTTGCGGAAAGCCCCCACCGATGATATTTTACTTGATTTTAGCCTTTTGTAATCATAGAAATCAATCAGGTGATATTCCTTAAATAAATTTTCGATAATCTTATGCCCCAGCTTAACGGAATACAATCTTTTGGATAATTTTTTTGTTGATTTATCATAGATAACATCCAAATGACTGATCAGCTGCACTGACTCAAATGTTTCTTTATTATCCTTTTTCCGTTTGAAGATAACGTTTTCCTTCAAGGCTCTGTATAGGGCATATTCAAAAAGGCTATCGAAAACATGGTCGTCAATGACAGGCAGGTTTTTCTTTGTTTCTTTAAACTCCGGAAGCGTCCGCTGCAATGTTGTCCGGCTATAACCAAATTCTCTACAAAAATCTTCTATCGAAAAAGTTATATTACCCCATAAATCCAAAAACTGGCAATTGGCAGCATAGACAATAATGTCCCTGATGATTGCCGATTCTTCGCCAAAGGTACGAAGTAGTGCATCTTTGTCGAACGAGAAATTTTGAGGAACCCTACTCAGTTGGTTATTATTGTCCATATCTTAATTATTGCATTATTTAATTATATATTTAAATAAAAACTTAAATATATAATTATTTATTTAAATATTTCTTCTCTATTTGTGTCAACGCCTGTATATCGCAGGCATTTGTATATACTGGGGCGCGTAACTCCTACAACTTTCTCTATCTCACGGATAGAATAAAGAGGCTGCTCCCCATCTTTAGCTAAATACAGTTTCTTTATATCACAGGCTTTGTTCTGCAATTTCTTCGAAAGTCCTTTTGGCCGGCCTCCGAGTTTTCCGTTTTTCCTGGCTAGAATTCTACCGGCTTCTGCCCGCTCTTTCTTGAGGTTCATTTCGTACTCGGCCATCATGGAGAAAAACATAAACATAATTTTACCTGTAGGTGAATTTGTGTTTATGTTTTCGGTAAGAGAGATGAAATGTACTTTTTTTTCTTTCAGCATGGATATAATTTCTACCAGTTCGAACATTGATCTTCCAAGCCGGTCTAATTTCCAAACGACAAGGGTATCCCCCGACTCCACTTGATGCAGCAATTTCTCAAATTGGAATCTCTTTGCATTATCACATGCTGATACTTTTTCTTTAAATATTTTCTCGCAACCAAAATCTGTCAGAGCCTGTATCTGTGCACTTAAATTCTGTCCTCGACTCGACACTCTGGCGTAACCATAAATCATCTGTTTTCGTTAACTGGTTAAATTAACCGCAAAGTAAAGAAAATCTTTCGATAAACAAAACCTATACCTTTTGTTAACAGCCTATCAAGGCTTTTATTTCTAAATATATCGAACACAGGCTTTATTCTCTTCAATAAGAATCGTATAATTATTGCATTCCTAACAATTTATAATTACTTTTGCAAGCACAAATAAAAATTACTCTCTTCGGTTCAAAAAATAGAACAATGGCTGAAAACAAAGAAGAAGAAAAAGAAATAGATTTGATGGAACTGGCTCAAAAGCTTTGGGCAAACAAGAAATTTATTATTAAAGTATGCCTTATCGGTTTGGTTGTGGGGCTTATTGTGGCTTTTAGTATTCCGAAAGAGTATACGACGACGGTGGTGCTGATGCCAGAAGCACAATCTGGTTCTGGAGGAAGTATGGGTTCGTTAGCGGCATTGGCTGGGATAAATTTGGGGGGAGGAGCTGGAGG
>NZ_QVMO01000050.1 GCF_010501055.1 Dysgonomonas sp. 521 | reverse complement strand
ACTGCGTAACGCAGGAAGTGTATTGCTGACAAGTTGCTCCCCAGCAGAGCCTGTTTCCTCTTCAACTTCCTGATACAAATGTAGTTGTTTTTATGAAAAAAAATAAAAACGAAAAATAATACTCCGAATATTTGGATTACAACATAGAAGAAACTGTTTAAATTTTATTCGTTCAAATTTTTAGAGATGTTTTAGAGATGTTTATTTACATACGCTTCGCTCCTGTGACCGTTGGTTCTTTCTTGAAACGATAATAGCGGGCTATTTGAGTTGAAAGAAAGGAAAAAAACAGCCGAAAACAGACTAAAAATGAACGAAGAAAAAGATATAATAAAATATTCGTATAAAATTTAAACAGTATCTTAGACAGGCATTAGAGTTTGTATTGAACAAAGCATTATATATTTTATTTGCCATTAATTATAAATATGGTATCCGTAGGGGGTAGAGGCGGGGATTACCCGCCCGGTATTGCCCTTATACATATAAGGGCAGGATTAGCCTGCCCTTACAAAGTTGTCAATATTTAACTATTTAAAAATCAAATAAATAGCATCTTGCTCGATATAATGTATATTTATTATACTATAAGATGAACAAGACTCTTGCTTAGAATCTGTATCCTACCGACAGCGACGCTCCTTTATTCCTATAAGCCCTGTCGTCGAGCAAGGTGCTTAAATCGCTATTGCGCCTACTAAGGTCGAGGATACCATATTCGAAATCAAAGCCAACAGAAAATTTCTCAAACTCTAAACCTGTACCGAATCTGACTCCTGCATCAAACTTCTTTAATCCATCCTTGCCGAAGGTATCCTTTTCGGTCTTGGTGTTTTCTGTATCAACACCTTTATATTCCGTTTTGAGTGTCGTTTTTCCTCCTATCCCATAAGCTCCGTAAAGCCCTCCGCGAAAATATGCCTTGAAGTCGGTGTCTATTTCCAGTTTATAGGTCATCATCAAGGGCACATTGATATACTGCATGTTAAAGCGCTCAGACCATTTACCGGTCCCACCGTCAATGCTTTGCGACCCTTTCATAACTGTTCCTTTTGTGGTAAAGGTCACTTCTGTTTGCAAATAACCCGTTTCACTTAGTGCATATTCAGCTGTAAGCCCTATCTGGTAACCGGGCATTACTTTTTTGGTAGCCCCCTTCAATGTAGAAGTGTAAAGATTTCCTCCCGCCTTCACACCAAGCCGGAAATAAGGTTCGTCCTGTGCTGACAGGCATAAACTCTGGAATAATAAAAATGTAGCGAAAAGTAATTTGAGTATATTCTTCATAAACGATTGTTGTTGATTCAGTACTGGTCTTAAATAATGACGGGTAAACGAACGCACAAAACTAATATATTTTTTCCATCTATAAAACTTATTGTATCTTCTTACAAGCTAAACCCTCAAATTATTGAGGCTTATAGCGTTTCTGTAGAGAATGTATAGCACCGCGAGCGTGTAAGTTGAATTATATATCTATATAAACTCTATTAAAAAATTTTAAGGCGTCAATGTTTCCAGTTCTTTTATCCACAGCGCCACCGAAGCATCGCTCGGCATACGCCAGTCGCCACGCGGCGAAAGGTTTACCGAACCTACCTTTGGCCCGTCAGGAAGGCATGAGCGTTTGAATTGCTGGGAGAAAAACCGCCAGAAAAAGCTTCTCATCCATTTCAGTATCTCCGCGTTTTCATACTGCCCTTTGAAGGCATATCTCGCCAGAAAATAGATTTTAGCAGGGGAGAAACCAAAACGCAATACGTAATACAGGAAGAAGTCGTGCAGGATATACGGACCAACAACGTCTTCCGTCTTTTGCGCTATTTTCCCGTCTTTGTCGGCAGGTAGCAACTCAGGGCTCACAGGCGTATCTACCACATCCAGAAGGACGGCTTTAGAAACCTCATCCATGTGCGTGCCGGCAATCCATCCTACCAGGGTGCGTACCAGCGTTTTGGGCACACCGGTATTTACCGCGTACATAGACATGTGGTCGCCATTGTATGTACACCAGCCGAGAGCCAGTTCGGACAGGTCTCCCGTACCGATTACAAGGCCGTTTACTTTGTTGGCATAATCCATCAGTATCTGCGTACGTTCGCGTGCCTGCGAGTTTTCGTAAGTAATATCATGCACGTTCGCATCATGTTCTATATCCTCGAAATGCTGCAAAACGGCATCTGTTATAGATATTTCCCTGATTGTAACGCCAAGCGACCGCATCAGTTTTATCGCGTTGGTATATGTACGGTCGGTAGTGCCAAAGCCGGGCATGGTAATACCTATTATATTTTCACGGGATATTTTCAGTTTGTCAAATGTCTTTACCAGGACAAGCAGGGCCAGAGTAGAATCCAGCCCGCCGGATACACCGATAACGGCTTTCTGGATATTCGTATGCAGCATCCTCTTGGCAAGTCCGCCGACCTGAATAGAGAATATTTCATCGCAGCGTTCATTCAGTGTATTGTCGTTGGCCGGAACAAAAGGTGTAGGAGAAACAAAGCGTTTTAATCCGAATTCCTTTATCCCGGCATCTTTATCATCAGCAAAGAATTCAGCCGGAAGCATCTTAAAGAAGTTACCTTCGACAATAACTTTCTCGAACTCAATATTCTTTATTGCCCCATATTCAGACAAAGAGAACGATTTATTTTTCAGGCGGTCATTTCTTAACCTTTCAATATCTATATCGGCAACAGTAACTTTACTATCGAATGAGAAGCGCTCGCCCTCTGTCAGTATAGAACCGTTTTCGGCAATCATGCTGCTACCCGCAAAAATAATATCGGTAGTAGATTCTCCGTTTCCGGCCGCGGCGTATACATATCCGGCGATACAGCGTGCCGACTGCTGGCTGACCAAAGCTTTACGGTATAGATGTTTGCCCGTAGTCTCATTACTTGCCGAAAGGTTGAAAATAATTTCTGCCCCATTCAGGCACGCAATACTTGACGGCGGTATTGGAGTCCACAAATCTTCACATACATCGATAGAGAAACTAAACTCCGGTGTCTTAAATATCAGGTTTACGCCTACAGGAATACGGTAGCCACAAAGATTGACCGTTTTGTCCTTCAATTCCTCCGACGAAGAAAACCAACGCTTTTCGTAAAACTCGTTATAGTTGGGCAGGAATGTTTTAGGCACAGCGCCTGCTATACGCCCGGCACTTACAACCACCGCCATATTATAAAGGCGGTTGGAAACCTCAACTGGTAAACCCAGGATAACGGTTATGGATAAATCCTGTGTAGCCTCGCAGATACGCTCCAATGACTTTAATGCTTCATCCAAAAGCAAGCTTTGGAGAAATAAGTCGCCACAAGTATATGCGGTAATGGATAGCTCCGGAAAAACTATTGCTCTAACTCCGTCCTGTTCAGCCTTATTTATAAGTTTTATTATTTGGTCAGTATTATAATCGCAATCGGCGACCTTCAATGCAGGAGAAGCTGCCGCTACCCTGATAAATCCGTAATTGTTCATAAAATAGTTCATTATATTTTTACAAACTTACGAAAGATTCTAAATAAAGAGGTTATCCGGTCAGTCATTCTTTCTAATAATTGTAGGGTTTACACTTTGAAAAAACAGAAGCCATCTCGACTCTGTACTTAAAACCCCAGACGACTTCATTGATTTCTCCACCCCTAAATGTTAAATTATCCACCTCCACCTCCAAATACCAATACTTTTACTTACATTTGCCTCTAGTATAATAACTGAAAAAAAGTCTGTTACTATATAAGCGACAGACTTTTTGTTTTGCAATATTATCTATACTTCTGGTATATAGTTGTTTATGTCTTTATTCCGAAAAAAACAGCAATCTTCCGACCCTCTTTTATATCGCTGTTTACCAATCACTTATAAAATGTTTGACAATTGTTTGACAAATCAATTTCGGGGAGAGATTCTCAGGAACTAATATATCCTTATAATACAATGACTTAACCCTCGGCAGATACCCTCTGCCGGGCTTCCGTGTTTAACAAATTGTTTGACACGCGTTTTCATTTTTTTATTTTCTCACTTACCGACCTTATTATAAAGGCATTACAAAACACCTTTTCTGCTGTCTGTCACTTATATAGTGACAGACAGGAAAGATTAAACAAGGTAAAGTAACTATAATGTATTCACAACTACATCAGAAACAAAGATACATGAATTTTTTTAACATCCGGGGAGGCGATATTACCGTCTTGTTGTCTTCAACAATGTTGTCTTATTTGTCTTCACTTATTCTGCCCGCCGCTTGCGAAAGTAGTAGGGCGGAGCCTCCCCGTAATACACCCTCTCCTGCCTCCCCCGATAGGGGAGGTAGCGCAAGGCGGTCAAAGCAACTCAAATTAAAATATAATAAACAGAGCCTCTGCTTCCCCCTCTCCTGTGGAGAGGGTTGGGGTGAGGTGTATTATTCATCTTTCCATCTCTCCAGTCTCCTCCCCATTTGGGGGAGGCCGGGAGGGGGTGGCTTAAAAATTACTTTTATGAAAACAACTAAACACAAAAGACTGTGGCTATTAGCCGCAATTCTAACAACTACATGCTTTTTTACTATGCCCGCCATTCATGCGCAGGTGACCGTAGGAAGCAACAAAGAACCCGAAACGTTTTCGGCACTAGAGCTTATATCGAACGAAAAAGCCGGCCTGCGCATGCCACTGTTGACCACTGTGGAGCGTAATGCTATGGAGGCAACTTACAAATCCAATCCCGATAAAAACGCCTTGGCTAAGGGGCTTACTATCTACAATACGACAAATAACTGTATCGAATTCTGGAATGGGGAAAAATGGATATCAACTTGTGGGGGCGAAGTGCCGCCATATATACCGGCTCCGATAGACGGCAACTGCTACGCTTTTGGTTGCGCGGAGTATATGTTCACTTACCAGACAATGACACTGGTGGCTGGCTATAATACATTGCCCCAGCCTACCTCGTACCAGTGGGTGATAGACGGAAAGGTAATTCCCGATGCGATTGATGCCACTTATGCTTTCAATCCAGTAGAGGCTGGTATAGAATTGGAAGAGGATGAACTGGGCAACTGGAAGAAGGTGGTGCCTGTTACTTGCCAAATGGAGATAGATGGCGAAATGAAAGAGGCTGCCGCAAGTGAGATACTGATAGTGAAAGCCACTAAAGGAGTTTTGTCGCCAATCTATGTCTACGCCTGGGATGAAACGGGTACAAAGAAAGTGAAAGCTACCTTTGCTCATGTAAATCTGGGTGCAGAGGATGAAACCAACCCTTGTGACAATATGAAAGGTTATCTGTATCAATGGGGACGATGGAGTGACGATCATCAGTTAAGAAATTCTGAGGCATGGCCTCTATCGGGTGATGCAGATGATGGTACTATTGCCCAATACAATGATGATAACGTCCTTAGCGATTTAGATGTAAATGGGCAAGTAAAAGAAGGGAATGACAGGTATGGCAAATTCATAAAACATAAGGTACTTTCTCAAGAGCCTGAAAAACAATATGGAGATTGGCGTAGTACCAGAAAAGATAACCTTTGGGGTGACGGCACTGACAATTATAATCAAGCAAAAGCGACTCCCAGTGATCCATGCCCTTCTGGTTGGAAAGTACCAAGTCAAAAACAAATAGGTGCGATCTTTAAGGGAGGTCTTACCTCTGGGGAATCAACTACGGCTACGGCTAATACATGGAAATTGACAGATAATATTGGCCCTATTAAGACTAGAGGATATAAGGTGGCAGAAGCTTTATATTTACCAATGGCTGGTACTAAAGAGTATAATGTAGGAGTTCCCAGCCTAGAAAACGGCAATGGACGCTACTGGAGTAGTACTATATCTTTTGATGCTGCAAGATATCTATCTTTCTATGTAAAAGATGTCTATGCAGGGAATACTATTCATCGGGCACAGGGAGCCTCTGTGCGTTGTATTCAAGAATAACTATAAAGGTATACATTATATACCAGGTTGTCTGTTTTGGGCAACCCGTATTTTTTGCAGTTTATCTATACTATATTAGTTATGTGAATCAAGGGTTAAATGTGCTATTTTTTGTCCCTTTAGGGACTGAATATTGGTAGAAAGAAGCTTTAACCGGTTAATTGCGTGCCGTCAGGTACGCAATATCTACAGAACAATTCACATTTTGTACCTGACGGCACAAAAAAAAACGAATTTCACTCATGCTTCTACCAATATGATGTGCCTAACGGCACATTTAACCCTTGATTCGCATTAGTTAGTAATTCTGATAAAACCTTTCGTTCGGTTGCAGCAGTATTTGACAAATATTTTCTGAAAATAGGGGATAAAAATCCTGATTTTTATACGGCGATGCACCAGTTCACGAAAGAATATGCCGAAAAATTTAACAACGAAAGCCCGGATGTAAGCAACGTTTACTATCAGAGCTCTCAGTACATGACAAAAATTATTCAAACACGATTTGGAGACGATGTAGGGGCAGTGGCTTGTCCCTGCCCGCTTGTCATCGTTTACGGGCACCCACAAGGGGATGCCCCTACAGCAGGATATAAAATTTTGTCATGTACTTAGATCAGAGCTATATGTCGCTTATGAAAAATTGTTTCAGCCGCAGCCTTCTTTCTATATTTCATGAGGAGTATATACAAACAAGCGCAGAAGGGGTATCTCTCATGTAGATATGATAGATATAGCACGGGCAACTATAAAAACTTTGATGTGATAGAAACCTATATTAATATTGTTTCGGATTTAAAAAATAAAGGATTTTGATATTTATAATTTCAGATATACAGAAAACTATAGTGACTATTTTACTTTATAGCAAAAGTTTATATCTTTGTGCTCCTGTAATTTGATAATAAATAACAACCATACAATATGTTTGAAAGTCTAAGTAGTAGATTAGAACGTTCGTTTAAGATCCTGAAAGGTGAAGGAAAAATCACCGAAATAAATGTAGCCGAAACGCTGAAAGATGTACGCCGCGCCTTGCTGGATGCCGACGTAAACTACAAAACAGCAAAACAATTTACCGAAACTGTCAAGGAAAAAGCCATGGGGCAGAATGTGCTCACAGCCGTTAAGCCTGAGCAGTTGATGGTAAAGATTGTGCATGACGAGCTTGCCGCCCTGATGGGAGGCACAGCAACAGATATAAACCTGAAAGGCAGCCCGGCCGTAATACTTATGTCGGGACTTCAGGGGTCGGGTAAGACTACTTTCTCCGGTAAGCTGGCTAATATGCTCAAATCGAAGAAAGGAAAGAATCCGCTGCTCGTTGCCGGTGACGTTTACCGCCCTGCCGCCATTGAGCAATTAAAGATACTGGGAGAACAAATCAGCGTCCCTGTTTACTTCGAAGAAGGAAATAAAAACCCTGTACAGATAGCCCAGAATGGTATCAAGCAGGCAAAACAAAACGGTAACGACCTTGTCATCATAGATACCGCCGGACGTCTGGCTATCGATGAAGAGATGATGAAAGAGATTGCAGCAATCAAAGACGCTGTAAAACCGGATGAAATCCTCTTTGTGGTAGACTCCATGACAGGGCAGGATGCCGTGAATACCGCTAAGGAATTCAACGACAGGCTGAATTTCAACGGGGTTGTACTTACCAAACTGGATGGGGATACCCGTGGTGGTGCCGCGCTTTCTATCCGTTCGGTGGTAGACAAGCCGATCAAATTTGTAGGGACAGGCGAAAAGATGGATGCACTGGATGTATTCCACCCCGAGCGTATGGCCGACCGTATCCTCGGCATGGGTGACATCGTTTCACTCGTGGAAAGGGCACAGGAACAATACGATGAGGAAGAAGCCCGCCGCCTGCAAAAGAAGATAGCAAAGAACCAGTTCGACTTCAACGACTTTATAGGCCAGATACAGCAAATCAAGAAAATGGGTAACCTGAAAGAGCTTGCTTCGATGATTCCGGGCGTAGGTAAGGCCATTAAGGATTTGGATATAGACGATGACGCATTCAAGAGTATCGAGGCTATTATCTATTCGATGACTCCGAAAGAACGCTCAAACCCTGAGATTCTGAACGGAAGCCGCCGTCAGCGCATCGCTAAAGGTAGTGGCACATCTATTCAGGAAGTAAACAAGCTAATCAAGCAGTTTGACCAGACCCGCAAGATGATGAAAATGATGACCCAGATGAAGGGCGGCAAAATGCCGAAGATGAGAAGATAAAAATTTGCAGATTATAAAAAAAATCCCAACTGATTGAAACCAGTTGGGATTTTTTTATTGTCATATTAACTGTTGACTGCTAACTGTTAACTGCTAACTGTTAACTGATTTACAATCCTCTCTCGCTCAAATACCTCTCTGCTTCTATAGCAGCCTGGCAACCGCTACCGGCAGCCGTAATAGCCTGACGATAAACAGGGTCGGCAACATCACCCGCAGCGAATACCCCTTCTACACATGTCTTGGGAGTGCCCGGTGTAGTAAGAATATATCCTACCGAGTCAAGATTCAGTTGATCCTTAAATATATCTGTATTCGGGCTATGGCCTATGGCAAGGAAAAAGCCGTCAATATTGATATCGAATTTTTCTTCGTTCGGTTCGCCCATATTTCTTACAATATGTGCGCCTTCTACACCGTTATCGCCAAACAGGCCTACTGCATTACATTCAAACAGGACTTCGATTTTGGGGTTCTGCATAGCCCTGTCCTGCATCACCTTAGAAGCGCGAAGATATGGTTTACGTACGATAAGATATACCTTCTCAGCCAATCCGGCTAAGTATATAGCTTCTTCACAGGCAGTGTCTCCCCCGCCTACTACAGCAACAGTTTTTTTACGATAGAAGAATCCATCGCATGTAGCACAAGCCGAAACTCCCATACCCGCATATTTGGCTTCGTCCGGCAAGCCCAGATATTTTGCACTGGCTCCGGTAGCGATTATCACTGTGTCCGATTCTATTACTTTTTCTCCGTCTATAGTTACCTTTCGCGGATAAGACGTGAAATCTACGGCAGTAGCAACGCCAAAACGGATGTCGGCACCGAAGTGGGTAGCCTGCTTTTTCAGGTCTTCCATCAATTCCGTTCCCGTAATGCCTTCGGGGTATCCCGGGAAATTTTCAACTTCAGTCGTTGTAGTCAATTGTCCTCCGGGTTGTATTCCTTCATATAGTACCGGAGAAAGGTTTGCCCTCGATGCATAGATGGCAGCAGTGTAGCCTGCCGGGCCTGAGCCGATAATAAGACAGCGTACTTTTTCGTTCATGTTTTTATTTTATATGTTTCTGTTTATATTTTATGTAAAGATATAGAGATTATTTATATCTACAAAACCAATCCGGTTCTTATTTTCTATGCAATGATAAACATAATCTATCTTATCTGAGGTCTACTACCTCTGCTCTGGGATAATCTTTTTTATTGAACGAGAAGGTCGCATCAGGAATACTCGTCCCCGCCTGATAACTCTTGATAGACAATATGTTTTGCACACCAACCTTATCAGTAAGGGTGATTTTGGAAAAGATATTGTTTGCCTTGTCTATCTGCACCTGAATCTTCGAAATATCGGCGTTCTTCTTCTGAGGCGTCAATTCCACTTCCTGAATCGTTTTCCCGGCCAGCCTTTTTTCTCCTTTATACGTCAGGTTATAACCTTTCTTGTAAATGCCGAAAAGCATGGAAGGACTGATTCCCTGAAGTTCTTCGCCTGTAGGATTACTGATGTTCACTTCTTCTGTATCTTTTACATATACCCATTGTGTAGTCCCATCGAACCATGTAACAGCATCGGGTATTTCAATCTTAAATTTATCGCCTTTCATAAGAGCTTTTCCATCGTAACTATAAACAGTCTTTGCTTTAGTGTCTTTCGAATCTAAAGTAAAGCTTACGGTAACCCCTCCGGCCTTATTATATGCGTCAGCGGCTTTATCGAGTATAGAACGTGCATCCTGTGCCGAAATGCTTAGAGTAAAAACAGATAGCGCGATAAGTGATAATAGTCTTGTTTTCATATTTTGCTTTGTATGTTTAAAACAAGGTCACAGACCTATTTATTATATTGAACGTTCCGTATTAAGTACTTTTTATTATCTACTTAGACATTTATTCTGATAAAAAGTTTAATTAAATATTAAACCTTAATCACATACAAAAAGTTCAAATGGCATTTTATAAGAATGAATTCAATTTCTGCTCAAGGCTATACTCATCTGTAATAAGCACATCACGGGCTTTGCTGCCCTGTGTTGGGCCTACAATGCCTGCCACTTCCAGTTGATCCATCAATCGTCCTGCACGGTTGTAGCCTATCGAGAATTTGCGCTGTATCAACGATGTGGAGCCCTGCTGGTGCACAACGATAAGGCGAGCGGCTTCGTCGAACAGAGGATCCCTGTCGTTGAGGTCGATACTTCCCACTTTGTCGTCTCCCCCTTCGCCGACAAACTCAGGCAGTTCGAAGGCGTGCGAATAACCTTGCTGGTTCCCTATATATTGTGCGATGCCTTCCACCTCCGGTGTATCCACAAACGCGCACTGGATACGCACCAGGTCGCTGCCCTGCGAAAACAGCAAGTCGCCGCGGCCAATCAGCTGGTTGGCCCCCGACATATCGAGGATTGTGCGGGAGTCTATCTGTGACGTCACACGGAAAGCCATACGAGCCGGGAAGTTTGCCTTAATGGTACCTGTAATAATATTTGTTGTGGGACGCTGTGTAGCTATTACCATGTGCATGCCTACGGCACGGGCTTTCTGCGCGATACGGGCAATCGGCATCTCTATTTCTTTTCCGGCAGTCATAATCAGGTCTCCAAACTCATCGATAATAATTACCAGATATGGAAGGAAGCGATGCCCCTTCAATGGATTCAGACGGCGTTTCCTGAATTTTTCATTATACTCTTTTATGTTGCGCACACCGGCGTTCATCAGCAGTTCGTAACGGTCGTCCATCTCTTTTGTCAGCGAGTTCAGTGTTTGCGTCACTTTCGATACGTCCGTGATAATCGCCTTTTCCGCGTCAGGCAGCTTTGCCAGATAATGCTTCTCTATCCGCGAATAGATATTGAATTCCACCATTTTCGGGTCTACCAGCACCATCTTCATTTCGGCCGGATGCTTTTTATACAGCAGTGACGTTATTATCGCGTTCAGTCCCACCGATTTACCTTGCCCTGTCGCACCCGCTACCAGTAAGTGAGGCATCTTGCAAAGGTCGAACATGAAAATTTCATTGGTAATCGTTTTACCCAGAGCCACAGGCAGGTCGTATGCACACTCCTGAAACCTGCGCGAGGCTATTACCGACTGCATGGATACTATCTGCGGGTCTTTGTTCGGAACTTCTATCCCGATAGTACCCTTGCCGGGCATAGGTGCGATAATACGGATACCGAGAGCCGACAGGCTCAGGGCTATATCATCCTCCAGATTCCTGATTTTGGAAATACGCACACCCGCCTTCGGCACTATTTCGTATAATGTAATCGTTGGGCCCACTGTTGCCTTAATAGAGGTAATCTCAATGCCGTAATTCTGCAAAGTTGTGATAATCTTGCTCTTATTGGCATTCTGCTCCACCATATCTACACCTTTACCCGTAGTATCATATATTTTCAGCAACTCGGTAGACGGGAAATGGAAATTAGATAAATCTTTGGTCGGATCGTAATCTTCCATCTCCTCCCCTTCGGGCAAAATATCAGATATATCGCCTGCAACGACAGGCTCAGGTGTTGCGGCAACAGGTGTTACAGGCGTATTCCTCACAGGCTGTACAGATTCTTCATCTTCAGGAACAACTATTTCGAAGTCATTGTCTACTTTTACAGAAGCAGGCGTCTTTGCCTTGTTATTTTTTTCGACCGGAGCCGAAGCCGGAACGATATATCCTTCATCGGTAACAGTCACCTCCGGTTCGGATTTAACCTCATCTTCTTTCTTTTTTTTCTTAAAAAAGCTAAACCAGTTTTTCTTTTCTTCTACCGGAAGCTCTTCCTCATAATAATCATTCACATCGTCAGATGACGGATTATTATTCTTCAATGGATTTTTAAACAATCCCCTGTAAAATTCCATTGACGTTTTTTTCGTGATGATAAGGAATATAATCAGTAAAAGGAGAATAGCCATAATGACCCCAGGTATGCCTAACGCCGACTCTAAGAGCCTTTCAACTTCCGTCCCGTGCGCGCCACCCCAGAATATATTGCTGCCATCGGCTACCAGCCGTGATATAAAAGCGCAGGTAATAGACCCCCAGATAATAGCGTAAGCGATAAGGAGAAACGACCTGATTGCTGAAATATTAATTACGCGCATCAGCTTCAGCCCCATCAGTATAAGATAAACCGGTATCAGAAGCGAGAATACGCCAAACCAGCCATTGATAAACCGTTCGGCAATAAATGCGCCTACAACTCCCGTCCAGTTGCTGATCGCCTGTTTTTGAGTGACGAGATCAAGAAAATATTTATTTGCCACCTTGCTTTGATCCACGGCACCGGTAAAAAAGAATGATATTTCGCCAAGCAGGATGTATGCCCCAATGAAAGCGAGGCAGACACCTAATAGAAATCTGGTACGCTCTTTCTTTATAAATTCGATAAAAGACGTGCCTTTATTTTGAGTTTTTTTCTTCCGAACAGTTTTTTTTGCCATATAGTGAAACAGATTCCCCCTTTTATTTAAAATACGTAGTAATTCCGTCACAAAGATAACGCTTTTTCAGAAAGAATATCTTCGCTTGTTTTTATCTTTTACAAAGAATTCGTTCGTTCACAGATTACTAACTCACTGGCTTACCGGAATAATTTGTATATATCTGTGCATGGATGTACTTTGTCCCGAAGGGACTGAACAGTACTGACAATAAAGCAGAAAATTGGCTTATAATAAATACCTCAGCCCCTAATTCGCATATTTAGCTCCCCCGTACACTTTTTTCCTATAGAGTATTGATTGTTTTTCATCAGGAGAATGATCCTTTCTGTCGATTATTATTGCCGGAACAAACTATAAGCTATAATTTTAAAAGATGAGAGTGTGTTAAAGTCCGATGATAGTTTGATATAGAAAAAGATAATTATGCTAATCAAGGGTTAAAAAACAATCTTCTGTTTTGCCGTCAGGGTTCTAAGTCCGCGAAGTGGGCTAAAGGTGGACAATAAGATTCTGTGTTTTTCAATCCTTGATTAGCATTAATTATAAAAAAATAATAAAATAAATATTCTTTATTAAACCTTTTCGGTTTTTGATAGTCAGACCTTGACAGTTAGATAATTTACATTAATAGGAAATAATGAAAAGGAATATTCCCTTACTCCTGTTCTTTTGCATATTCTTAGGACTAAGTGCACAAGCGCAAACCAATGCGATCACAGGAACGGTATTTGATGAGATAAAAGAGCCTGTAGAAATGGCCAGTATAAGAATTCTGAATGCAAAAGACAGTACCTATGTTACCGGTACAGTTACCAATATGAATGGGAAATTCAGCGTTGGCGTGAAGCCGGGGCGTTACATTGCGCAAATATCATTTATAGGTTATCACGATCTGTTTATTAACGCGAATGCTCAAAAAGCAGTTTCAGTAGGCGACGTCTATCTCAAAGAGGATGCCATTATGCTTGGCGAAGCCGTGGTAGAGGCCAAGGCGATAGAGATTCAGGTAAAAGGCGATACGCTGGAATATAACGCGGACTCATATAAGGCACAACAAAGTGATGTGGTGGAAGATATGATAAAACGGATGCCCGGAGCCGAGATTGACGAAAACGGAAAAATTACGATTAACGGGAAAGAGGTAAAGAAATTTCTTGTTGACGGGAAAGAGTTTTTCAGCGACGACCCTAAAGTCGCGTCCAAGAACCTTCCTGCCAGCATGGTAGACAAACTTCAGGTACTGGACAGGAAATCGGATATGTCGCAGATGACCGGCTTTGATGACGGAGATGACGAAACCGTTATAAACCTTACTATAAAAAAGGGAATGAAAGAAGGTGTGTTTGGTAACGCTTTTGCCGGATTAGGGAATAAGAACCGGTACGAAGCCAACGGGATGGTCAACTATATGCGCAACAACAGCCAATATACAGCGCTTGGAGGTGTAAACAATACGAATAATGCCGGATTCTCCGATTTTGCGTCAAATATGTTTGGCGGACGTGGCGGAGGAAGGATGAGATTTGGAGGCAATAACGGGGTTGCCAAAACGATCAATGGCGGATTTAACTTCGCTACCGAACATTCCGATAAATTGAAATACGGGGGAAATATCCGTTACGGCTCGGTTGACAACGATGTTTCCACTACTTCCAGCAAACGGTATACTGGTACCGACCAGCAAGAGACAACCACCTCTTACGGGAATAACAGGAGTGATAATTTTGGCGCGAATCTCCGCTTCGAATGGACACCGGACGATAAGACAAAAATTATATTCAGGCCGAATGTACAATACAATAAAAACCGTAACGACCAGGTTTCTGAAAGTGAGACAATTTTTGCGGAAAATACAACAGAGAACTATTCGGAATCTTCCCATAATACTTCAGATGGGAAGAGCCTATCCCTGAGTGGGAATCTGGACATTAGCCGGAAGTTGAACGATGCCGGACGTACATTGAGTTTTACTTTTTCCGGAGGATTAAGTAATTCCGACAGCGAAGGATATGATTACTCGCATTCACAATATGCCGATCCATCAAAGAAAGACTCTATACGCGACCAGAAATCGTTGCAGGATGACAAAAGCTACAACTGGCGCGCGTTTGTTTCGTATGTTGAGCCTTTGGGCAGAAATAATTTCCTGCAACTGACTTATAATATAAGAAACAATCACTCCGAAACAGACAGACGGGCGTACGATAAGGATGCAAACGGCAACTATAATGTGATTGCAGAAGCATACACCCGTAATGTAAAAAATGACTTCCTCAACCAAAATATATCCTTAAACTTCAAATCGGTAAGGGAAAAATTTGATTATACTTTAGGTGTCGGACTGGAACCGTCCCGCTCTAAGACGAGTATTGTCCAGCCCGGAGAAGAAGAAAAAGATATTAAGCCTAGAAATTTCCTAAGCTTTGCACCAAACGGGCAGTTCAACTACAGGTGGGATAAGAGGCACAACATCCGGTTAGACTATAGCGGAAGGACAACCCAGCCGACAACTACCCAGCTGTATGACGGTATTATTTCCCAGAATGGATTTAATGTAACCTATGGTAATCCGGATTTGAAGCCAAGCTTTGCACACAGGCTAAGGTTGCGTTACCAGAAATTCAATACTGAAACAACTTCCAATATGATGCTCTTCGGTAATTTTAACTATACCAATAATGCGATAGTTAATATTACGACATACCAGGGCCAATCCAGAGAAACTACCTACAAGAATGTAGAGGGTAATATGAATGGTAACCTGCGTTTTATTTATAGCACACCATTGAAAAACAAGAAATTCTCTTTCAACAGCATGACAATGGGAGGATATCAGCGGGATAATACTTATGTTAATTCCAACGATATTACATCCAAGAATAAAGCAGACATTTATAGCCTTCGCGAAAATATAGGGTTACAGTTCCGTACCGGCTCATTGGATGATAAAATAAAAACACTGAGAGATACGCGTGTATTGTTTAAGATTGATGGGAATTTCTCTTATAATAACATCAAGAATACGATTTCCACAGAGTCGGATCAGGAAGTATTCACTTATGGAGGCAAGGGCGATTTCTCTTTCTATCTACCTTACGGATTCACTCTTCAATCTGACGTACAATACTCGACAAACTCAGGATATTCCTCAGGTTATAAACTAAATGAATGGTTGTGGAATGCTTCACTGACTTATGATATGGATTCCATGTTAAAGGGTATTTTCAAGAACAGATATACAGGAAACACCTCTGTTCGCTTCAAAATCTATGATATATTGCAGGAAAGAAGCAACATCAGCAATCAGCAAACCGCGCAATATATACAGGAAAGCTATTCTAATACAATCAATAGTTACTTCATGGTTCATCTAACATACAAATTCCAGATATTCGGCAAGGGAACCAAGAAGGAAGATATAAACATGGATAGCGGAAGGGGCTGGGGCGGAAGAGGTCCCGGTGGCCCAATGTAATAATGATAATATAAATTGAATCCGTAGTCGCAAGCTACGGATTTTTTACTTACAATGTGGGGCAGTAGTTGAGTTTGTTTAAACTATATGTTCTTTAATTATTATGCTGCGCACAATCAGAGATTGCTTTCCTTACTTTTGGCCGAGGCTCCAAAAGTAAGCATAAAAGCCTTGTTCTGTGTTATATAAACTCTATATTAGCTGCTAAGACTGATATAATTCAGACTATTTATAACGAAGAATAAAGTACAGTTCGCTTCCCTTAGTTTAATCAAAGTTTTGTATACTAACTTACGGCATGATGAGACTGATATTTGCATCATTTCCGCGATTTTCTCATAGTCCAGTTCCTGCATGTAGCGCAGATAAATGATTTCCCGCTGGCGGTCTGTCAGATTATCTAATATCTGTTCTACTTTTATGCGGTTTCTTTCATCTTCTTCATTTTGTATTATTTGTTCTTCTACCGATATATGTATCGTGAACGGAATTTCTTCGGGAGATAAACCTGTGTATTCTTTTTTTGCCCTGTGAATGTCTATCAGTCTATTCCTTAAAGAACGCAACATGAAAAACTTCATATCGTTGACTTTCTCCAGGTATTTTTCATTTGTGCACAGCTTATAAAATACATCATGTATTGCATCCATAGACGTTTGCCTGTCAAATCCCATACTAATGGCATATGAGTAAAGATCATCTATATAATTTCTATATAAAATATCAATATCCATAAATGGTGATTTTCTTTGAGTCATGGAATACAATACAAGTTTTATTATATGACATTTATGTTGTCAAAGTGAATGTAAGATGTAACGAAAGTACAATGATACGATGATAAAATGACTTTGTTGATGGGTAATTCCTTTTTTAACAGAAATAACTAGAAATGGGAAAATTATTTTTGAAAATAAAAGTCGTTGATTAACAATTAGTTGGGCTGGGCGTTTTGTTAAATATATATTTTTCTATATTTTTTTATTAAAACAGGGGTATAAAAAATTGCCTTATACGTCTTTCTTATACAATGCGGATGTCTGTCTTTATTCTTATTGCTTACAATCCGCTAATGTAACTGAAATCTAATAATCGAATGAAAGATAAGAAAGCGTATAGTAAATATTCCGATTTTATTGAGGATGAGGATTTTGTAATGTGGAGATTGACAAAAGACGAATCTTTAGAATCAGAATGGAATGAATATCTAAAAATTAATCCTGACGTATCCGGCGCTTTTGAAGAAGCAATTCAGTATTTCGAGAGATTCGAAATACATAAAGAATCATTACAGGAGCCTGATAGAAGCCTGCTTCTCGAACAGATACAGGATACTTACACTAAGGTTAAGCGAAGAAGAAAATTAATGGCTATCAGAAACTATGCTGCTGTTGCATGTATAATTCTAATAGTTGGTGTTAGTTTCTATTACACCCGGAAAAACTCTTTAAGTACTGATGATGGAAAAGTAGCATCTATGGTAGAAGGCATAGAGCTAAATGATGAAGAAATACGCTTAGTAACATCTTCCGGCACTACAACTTTCAACAATGACATTTATGTGCAAATAGGTGATGATAATACCATTACAGTGCTGCAAAACGAGGAAGGTAACAAAACCGAAATTAAAGCAGACCGGAGTAAGAATAATAAGTTAATAGTTCCTTTTGGAAAACGATCTCAAATAAAATTATCCGATGGAACGAGAATCTGGCTTAACTCAGGTTCTGTTCTGGAGTTTCCCGCATCATTTACAGGTGCCACAAGAGATATTTATCTTACCGGAGAATTATATGCGGATGTAACTAAAGATAAGAATGTGCCATTTCATGTTCATACAACCAATTTTGATGTAAAAGTTTATGGAACGGAATTTAATGTGTCAGCCTATGATAATACTTTGCAATCGGTAGTTCTGGTGCAGGGTAGTGTAGGGGTAAAAACGAGTGCCGGAAAAAGTGAAATAAAACTGATACCTAACGATATGGCTGTATTGGATAACAATTCATTCTCAAAAAAAGAAGTTGAGACTTCCTTATATACAAGCTGGAAAGACGGTTACCTTGTCTTCGACAATTCGTCTGTTTACGAAGTCTTAACGCAGATAGCCCGCTACTACAATTTATCATTCGACTATGAAAACATTGATGACATCCGAAAAAGAAAATGTTCGGGGAAAATATATTTATCTGACAATCTCGATAATGTATTGACTACGATATCTCTTTTATCATCAGCAAGATATACCAGGGAAGGACACAAAATTCATATAAGTATGCAACCTTAAAAAAAAGTAAATGCCTATGGAAAAACACCTTAAATGAAAATGGACGGTATTTGCGGTACCGTCCGAACGATAAAATTAAACTTATCTGAGTCAATAATTTAATTAAATCAAACAAATTTATGAAACATTATCATATTGGGAAAGGTTCTCCGCCCAATAATCTTAAATGGATGTTAAGAATCATGAAAGTATTTGTTTTGTTAACCTTTACTTGTTTTTTCACTGCTTATGCGGGAAATAGCTACTCTCAAGAGAAAAAGCTATCGTTACATCTGAAAGAAAAATCTATCAGGCAAGTCTTCCGTGAGATAGAAAGAAACAGCGAATTTATATTCGTCTTATCTGATAATCTTGGAAAAGATATTGAGAAGAAAGTCAGTGTAGATACGAATTCTGAATCTATAGAAACTATTCTTTCAAGGATTCTGGATGGTACGGATATTACTTATAAAATACTGGAAAAGCAAATAGTCGTCTATAAAGAGAAGAACCTAAAAACACTAAAAAAGATAACATCTACATTAACCGAAAGTAATTCTGTTATAGAAGAACGAATAAAAGGCAAAGTCATAAGCGATCAGGGAGAGCCTGTGATCGGAGCGACTATCCGGGTGAAAAATGCCGAAACAATAGGAGCTTTAACGGATATAAACGGAGAGTTTACCCTCGATGGTGTATCTGGCAGCGCGGTTCTTATCATCACTTATGTAGGATATAAGACATTGGAATATCCTATAGGAGGAAGAACTGAATTAAGTATAACAATACACGAAGACCCTGAGCTTTTGGGAGAAGTAGTTGTCGTAGGTTATAGTACACAGCGAAAAATACATGTGACCGGATCGGTGGCACAAGTTTCGTCCAAAGATATACTAAAAGTGCCCATGACGAATGTTAGCCAGTTGCTGACCGGGAAACTTCCGGGAGTAGTCTTTCAGCAAGGCAGCGGACAGCCGGGACTTGATGATGCGACAATGCTTGTCCGCGGGTACGGTACATATAATAATTCAAGCCCGCTCTTTCTGGTAGACGGGGTGGAAAGGGCGTTCGGACATATCGATCCTAACGATATCGAATCTGTATCTGTGCTTAAAGATGCCGCTTCTGCTGCTGTATATGGGGTGAAAGGTGCACATGGCGTGGTTCTGGTTACTACCAAAAGAGGAAAAAAAGACAGTAAACCTTTGATCACATACAACGGGTCTGTTACAATTTCCCAGAATACACAATTACCGGAATTCCTTACAGGAACAGAATACGCATACTGGCACAACAGAGCAAATGAACTCGATGGGAACCGTAAATGGTTTTCCGATGAGCAAATAGCGATGATGACAAACGGTGATCCGTCTGATGGTCTGGAGAATACAAACTGGCAGAAAAAGTTTCTCGATAAAGTAGCTCCTACCACACAACATAATATATCGCTCAACGGTGGTTCTGAGAATGTACGCTATTTTGCCAGTATAGGCATGATGCAGCAGGATGGTATCGTAAAAGACATGAAATTCGAACGCTACAATGCCCGCACCAATCTGGATATGAATCCAAACAAATACTGGACTATTTCCTTGAATCTTGCAGGGAGAATGGAAAAATCATATACTCCGGGATCGATATCTTATGGGAAACAGTCTCTTTTTAATCCTATTTCGCAGGCATTGTATATGTATCCTTTCCTGCCTTTCGAATATAAAGGCTTGCCGACAGGATCATCCTATATGACACTGAATCCTTTTGCCGCAGCCGAACTTAGCGGATTCCAAAAAGGAACAAATACAATGATAGAAACCTCTGCACAGATATCTTATACCCCGGCTTTTGTCGATGGCCTTAAACTTTCTATGTTTGGTAGCTATGATAAGAAGTACTCCGATGCAAAGAACTTCGCCACCCCTTATACTGTATACACATATCTGCCGGAGAGCGCAGAATATTCGAAAACTATATCCGATGGTTTTCTGGCGAATGGAAGTATGTATCAGAATTCCGATAATTTCGAATATATGGTGATAAGGCCATCTGTCGAGTATAATAAAGATTTCGGGAAACACCATGTGGGTGGATTATTTCTGTTCGAGTGGCAAAAAGGGAATAGCAATACAATGTTTGCGTCGCGATGGGGTTATCTTCTCACCGATCTGCCCGAATTATCTTTTGGCCAGGAATATCCGCCTGTGCCAAACTCAGGAGGATCAGATGAATCTGTACGGGCGGGCTACGTCGGGCGAATTAATTATTCATATGCTACAAAATATTTGGTTGAACTGGCTTTCAGGCAGGATGCTTCATACAAATTTCCGAAGCATTCCCGCTGGGGTTTCTTCCCGTCAGCTTCTTTAGGATGGGTAGTGTCTGAAGAAAACTTCTTTAAAGACAAATTCAGTAATGTAAATAAACTGAAATTAAGAGCATCGGCCGGACTTCTTGGACAGGATAATGTAAATCCATTCTTGTACAAGCAATACTTCAACCTCTCATCACAGCCTGTTATTGCGTTGGGGAATAAACTTTCTACTTATTATGCTTTAATGTCTTCAACGTCGTATCCGAGTACAGACCTCACATGGGAAAAAACAAGAATGTATAATCTGGGATTTGAATTAACCATGTGGAACGGATTGCTGAATGTGGAATTAGACGGCTTTTACAAATATACCTATGATATTTTACAAAACATAAGCGGTGTTTACCCGTCTTCATTGGGAGGTAATTACCCAAGTATAGAGAACAGTGGATCGGTAGATGTAAAAGGATTTGAACTCCAACTTTCGCACAGGAACCGGATACGTGATTTTGAATATACCATATCCGGAAATCTTAGTTATTCCAAGAACCGGATACTGTCTATGGTAGAAACCGAAAGTATCCACCCTTGGCAAAGCATGATAGGTAAATCTGTAGGACAACGGTTGACTTATATGGCAACCGGGCTTTTCCAGACAGAAGAGCAATTAAGGAATAGTCCTGCACCTCCGGGCGGTGGGTATAAAAGACTCGGCGATATTATGTTCAGGGACATGAACGGCGATGGTAAGCTTACGCGGCAGGACGATATGGCTGTAGGCACGCGTCCTGATATGCCTGAAATGATGTATGCTTTTAATTTCGATTTCAGGTACAAGAATTTCGACCTGTCGATGATGTGGCAGGGTGCAGCACTGAACGATATAATGCTTAGTGGAATGTACGATCATGGAATACCGGACAACACGATTTTCACAACAGCCTTCTACGGGAACGGGTATAACAGCCCCCGTTATCTGGTGGAAGATTCCTGGACTCCTGAACATACAAATGCACGATATCCGAGGCTGTCCCTGATCCCAAGTGGAGGCAATTCCCTCGACTCTTCGTGGTGGATAGAAGATGGAGCTTACCTGCGTCTCAAAAACATGTCGATAGGCTATACTATACCGCAATCAATATTAAGTAAAGCAAGAATACAGAATATGAGAGTTTATATCGCAGGAACCAATCTGCTTACTTTTTCTAAATTTAAATATCTGGATCCTGAAAGCCCGAGTGTGAATAACGGATATTATCCTCAGCAAAGGACTTTTAGCTTTGGTTTGAATTTAACCTTTTAAAATACACGAAAGATGAAAAAAACAATATTAATATATATCGCCTTTCTCCTGCTGTGTATGCCATCTTGTAACGATACACTGGATATAGACCCTCACGACAAATATTCAGGCAGTACGGTCTGGGCGAATATCAACAACCTCGACATGTATGTATATGGTTTGTATGGGGCACTTTACCAGTATTCAGAAATAGGCGGTGTAAATCTCAGTGACGGCTATTCGGATATACTCAAGTATTCGCAAACATATATGGATACCGAACACAATCGTATATGTTTATCTCCCAGCTACCTGACCCCTGCATCAGCCGAGTCTGTAAGCCCGTGGTCTGCCACATACATCAATATAAAAAAACTGAATGAATTCATTGTTGATGCCGGAAAATATGGAGAAAACATAAACCCCGATCAACTGAAAATACGACTGGCAGAGATACGTTTCTTACGGGCATTTCTATACCATAAATTAATTATCCGTCATGGAGGCGTGGTATTGAGGGTTAGCAATGAAACCTTAGACGGGCCAGCCGAGAAGAATAAAAAGAGGTCTACCCTTGAAGAATCATGGGATTGGGTTATAACCGAATTGAATAACATAGCGAATGATTTGCCTGAAACATGGGATGATAGCAATACAGGACGGATAACTCGAGGAGCTGTTTACGGACTTGTGGCCAGGTCGGCCTTATATGCCGAACGATGGGACAACGCTATCAATGCAGCTAAAAAGGTTGAAGCCTTAGCAAAAGAAAAACAACTGTATGGATTGGAAGATAAGTTTGATGATCTATTTAGTAAGCCTCACAACAAAGAGATAATATTGGCTACTTATTATAAAAGACCTGATCTGACAAACGATTTCGATAAATATTTTTGTCCTACAGGCGATATAGAGCGTTATGGAGGCTATGCTTCTCCTACAGAAGAACTTGTTTCCCTGTTCGATATCAAAACAGGAGATGCATGGGAAAAATTTGATTGGGAAAACCCTTTGCATAATGTTAATCCATACGATAACCGCGATCCGCGTTTCTATGCCACAGTATTATATAACGGGGCTCCGTGGAAAGGACGCTTTATTGAAAGTTTTGTAGGAGGCGCCGACGGATATATCGAATATTTTGATGGAAACCAACGGAACAGGACTGTAACTGGTTATTTTATTCGGAAATACCTCGAAGATAAAGTGAAGGATTTCGTATCCGAAAAAGGAGACCAGTATTGGATAGAAATGCGTTATTCCGAAATATTACTTATTCTATCTGAAGCGTATGCCCGGGGAAAAGACGATTATGGAACGGCATACAATTATCTGAACATGATAAGAAGCCGTCAGAGTGTAAACTTACCTGATTTGCCGCAAAAAAATGCTTGGGAAGATTATTATGAAGATCTTCAGAAGGAAAAGGCCTGTGAATTCGCTTTCGAAGGCCATCGCTACTGGGATCTGAGAAGATGGAAAAAAGCAGAAAAAGTATTGAATGGAACACGTATGCACGGCGTGGAAATAAATAAAGACGACGGTGTATATAGCTATTCTATTGTTGACTGCGACAAGGCTGACCGCTTTTTCCCTGAGAGATACTATACTGTACCTATTCCTGAATTCGAAATGAGAAATAATCTGGATTGCAAACAAGATCCGGCATGGCAATAATTAATTTAATATTACTGAAAATGAAACAACTTGAATATATAATAGCTGGCATATTCTGTTTATTCCTGTTATTTGCCTGCCACGATCCGGATGAAAAAGATTTAAACTCCGATTGTGAAATTAAATCCATTAATATAAAATTTGCGGGAACAGACAAGCAATATCCGGGGATAATCTCAGATGGTTCTATAACATTTGATGTGCCGATATATGAATCGGGAAGTGAGGAACTGATCGAAACCGATATTTCACAGATGGAGATCATAGCCTCTATCCCTGTCGGCGCAACTATTAATCCGGGCTTGGTCGGAATAAAAGACCTGACACAACCTATGGATATTAATGTAAAAGCAGCTAATGGCAATGTAAAAAATTATCAGTTAACCGTCCGTAAGACAGGTATGAACTATACGATGGGACTTCTCGAATTTGCTGTCCAAAAAGAGGGGCAGACTGTCGAATACCAGTCAAACCAGGTACCACCTTATCCGGATGGGGAGATTATCTACATAGATATACCCAATACACCAAAAGATCCGCTTGATCTTTCCAAACTGCGGGCGAGAGTGAAGCTGCAGCCGACCTGTACCATAGAGCCTGAAGTAGGAGAAGAACTTATCGATTTTACAGAACCGTTGGAAATCAAAGTAACAGATGGAGTTGGTACGGTCAGGACTCATTATATAGTAGTACGCCCGACTGAGTTCAGCAAAACCAAGTTTACACATGTATGGTTCCGCAACATAGAGAATCTGGGATTGACACGTACCAATATACAAAGCCTTGCCCTGACCAAAGACCATTTCTTTGTTGCAGAATTCGAAGACTGGAGTCTGGGTAAAGTACATGTATTTGATACAGAAAACGGACAGCCGGTAAAACAAATAGAACAAGCAACTACATTCTCATCTCATATCGCTGCCGATGATAATAACCACCTGTCTACAACAACTAAGAACGAATTTGGCAAAGGGTATTATTTCTATCGTTATGATGACATTAACAGCAGTCCCGATAACCTGTTCACTTTTGTTTCGTGGGATTCGGCTATAATAGACCAATTTGGTATAAATAAAACAAGTATCACAGGCGACACTAAAACGGGAAAAGCCTATGTATATACAACCATGCCGAATAGCAACTATTATACTTGGGAACTGAATAATGGCGTTGCAGTATCGGCTAGTCCTGTTATTACACAATTCGATCCGGCTAAGACCGGAGGCAGCTGGAATATTGCATCTGTAAAAAGAGCGTCGGTTGATGCTAATTCCGACATGTATTTCTGCTGGTACAATGAAGGAGGTACAGAAAACGATGGAAAAGGCAGCCGCTTTGAGGTACATGATGCATCGGGAACAACTTACCAGTTAAACCCAACGAATCATCTGTATAAAATATTGGCCTTCGATGTATTCACCGTAAATAATGATACGTTTGTGGCAATGCTCACACAGGGATTGAAAGGTGACAGCGAAGCCCGTTTGATGGTCTTTGAGATCACAGATAAGACTAAGCTTCCTTTAGATTCATCGCATCCTGATTATGTGAATCTGAAGGTATATGAGTCCAGTCCTCTCGGAATCACAACAGACTTGTCTTCAGGCGATATCCAGGTGAATGCAGATGGACTGAATGCATACATATATGTAGCTACAACAGCCACATCTTCTCAGACTGCGGCAAATGCCGGAGTCAGGAAATACAAGATGGAATACCTGCTTGAATAATAAATCTGTAATATTGAATAAAAAAGAATAATGACTTATACGTATGAAAAAAATAGCATTTTTAATCACAATTATATGTATATCAATATCTTGTTTTTCGTGCAACAGGGAATATATGTATCCCGACTATGACGGAAACGAAAAGGAAGATGTAATTCCCACCGATCCGGAAGAACCAGGAGATAATGCATTAAAAACCTCAATCCGTGATTTGGTACTGATTTATGGCGGAGGTTCGGATCGTACACAGTCGTGGACAAAAGACGCTTTCTATCCGTATGTAACGTATGAAAATAATTCTGTTAACGACTGGATGTTTGACGGATTCCTGTTCCTTGAACTGCATGATAACAACGGGCATGCTTTCACAACGGGGCATGCTCCTGATCCCGCACTGAAAATCCATTGGGAAGAACTGATCAATAAATACTTCAAGGATGAAGTATCAATATCGGGATTGAATAAATGTATCACTGATGTTGTTGCGAAAGCCGGGCAGCCGGATAAAAAAAGGAAAGTAATAATGGGAATTCCCGAACCGATGAAAGGTGCAACACAATGGGGGGAACTGGACGGTAAGATGATGGATTTTTCGAAAGATGAAGACCGGATAACCGCCTGTAAATGGTTTATCGACAAAGTAAAAGAAAAATTTGCCCAGGGGAATTATGCAAATATCGAGTTGGAGGGATTTTACTGGATTGCCGAGGAGGTAGACAATACAGGAACGATGATTTCATCGATAGGAGAGTACCTGAAGGAGAAAGAATTTACCTTTATCTGGATACCTTGGTGGAAATCGCCCGGATATGATAATTATGAGCAATATGGGTTCACTGATGTATATCTTCAACCCAACTATTTCTTCTACGAAGTGCCATATTCCCGTTTGCAGGATGCATGTGACGAAGCCAAAAAGCACAAGATAAATCTGGAAGTTGAATTCAATGAATCTGTTCTCGGTGGAAACGGACAGAAGTTGTATGATTATCTGGAGGTTTTTGAAGAAAACGGAGTTTATGAAACGATGAAACTGGCATACTATCAGTCGGAGAATACAATATTAAAACTATACCAATCTGTGAATCCCGCTGATAAGGAATTATACAAACTTCTTTGTGATATAATTACGAAAAGACAAAAAGAAGAGAAACCTTCTTATATAGAATAACAATTAGTTAACATTTGGCTGGTTGTCATATTTCGTAGGCAACCAGCCATTTAAACAAGCAAGTATAGCTTGTCAATGGAAATTGATAATAATCTAAGTAACTGTTACTAATGCTAATCAAGGGTTAAATGTGCCGTTAGGCACATCATATTGGTAGAAACATGAATGAAATTCATTTTTTTGTGCCGTCAGGTACAAAATGTGAATTGTTCTGTAGATATTGCGTACCTGACGGCACGCAATTAACCGGTTAAAGCTTCTTTCTACCAACATTCAGTCCCTAAAGGGACAAAAAATAGCACAATTAACCCTTGATTCGCATAATATATGCCAATCAGGATTTGAGAAAAGGCTTGAAAAGCCAAATCTTCATAACCGCGGGTCATCGACCTGCGGAAAAAGGATGAGCAATACCAGCTGTCTGAAAGACAGGACATACTGTGTGTCCTGCCGCTTCGGGCAGGGGGAGTGTAATTGCCTTGCTCCGTAAGCTACGCTGCGCTTGCATACGGTTATGAAGATTCTGCCTTTCAGGCAGGAGTTGAGCTGCTTTCAACCCCTGATTCGCATTACTAAAAACATACTAAATAATATAACACGATGAAAGACATCAGCAGACGTAAATTTTTGAAGGCCGGCGCCCTTACAGCAGCTGGCTTAACGATTGTACCAAATACAATTCTTGGTAAATCTTTCGGTTACACCTCTCCCAGTGATAAACTCAATATCGCAGGAATTGGAGTAGGCGGTATGGGTCGTCGCAATCTGGCGAATATGAAAACAGAGAACATCGTGGCTCTTTGCGATGTAGACTGGCAATATGCGGATAAAACATTCAAAGATTATCCCGATGCCAAACGATTCAAAGACTGGCGTGTGATGTTCGACCAGATGGGCAGCTCTATCGATGCCGTTATGGTAGCCACTCCCGATCATACTCACGCTGGGGTAACCGCTCACGCCATCACTCTTGGCAAGCATTGTTATACACAAAAGCCATTGACCCACTCGGTATATGAATCGCGTTTACTTACCAAGCTAGCAAAGAAATACAAGGTTGCTACCCAGATGGGTAATCAGGGGAATTCTTTTGATGATTGCCGCCGTGTGGCCGAATGGATACAATCGGGAGTTATCGGCGATGTATATGAAGTGTATTGCTGGACAGACCGGCCTATCTGGCCACAGGGGTTGCAGGAGCCAAAAGGAATAGTCAAAGTACCGAAGACTTTGGATTGGGATCTATTTATAGGCCCTGCGAAGAAACGCGCTTACAATCCGGTATATACTCCATGGAACTGGCGAGGCTGGTGGGACTTCGGAACAGGTGCACTGGGAGACATGGCCTGTCATATCATGGATCCGGTTTACTGGGCATTAAACCTCAAATATCCGACAAGTGTCATTGGTAGCTCTACTTTGAGTAACCTGTATTCACCTCCGCATGCGCAAACTGTAACCTATACATTCCCCGCGCGGGACAATATGCCTAAGGTAGCTATGCCCGAAGTAAAGGTGCACTGGTACGACGGAGGGCTGATGCCACCACGCCCGGAAGAACTGACAGACGGCGAAATGATGGGTGACGAAAATGGCGGAATAATCTTCATCGGAACTAAAGGCAAGATAATGACAGGCTGTTACGGATTGAACCCGACACTGCTACCTAAATCGGAGATGGCTCATTTCAGTCAGCCGAAAGCAACCATACCACGAGTTAAAGGAGGAAACGGCAATATATGGAGCAGTGACGCACACGAGCAGGACTGGATCAGGGCATGTAAGGAATCGCCTGACAACAGGAAAGAAGCATCTTCGAATTTCGAGTTTTCGGGGCCTTTCAACGAAATGGTGGTAATGGGTGTACTGGCTACCCGCCTGTCGGGATTATACGGCTTACACCGTGAACTGAAATGGGACGGTGAGAATATGAAATTCACCAATATTTCGGCTAATGACAAGATAAAGATTGTGACCGTGGATAATTTCGATGTAATAGATGGTGATCCGAAGTTCGACAGGCGTTTCGCTGACTTTTCAGCTATTGATATGGCTAATGAATGGATCAAACATACTTACGAAAACGGATTTACTTTACCTGAGATGCCAAGATAAGATTATAGCCGTTATTACTTTTCCTTCCCCTATACGTATAACAAATACGATAAATGAAATATAGGGGAAGGATACATTTCAAAAAATATAAATCATATAATATCAGGACAATGAAAAGAATTATTTATCTATTTATAATATCTGTTGTGGTTATGCAGTTCTCTTGTACGGGTAAACAAAAAACAGGCCAAAGCGAAGGAAATCAAACGATAAACCAAGGAATAACAAAAGCCGGACAAAACGGATGGCGATTATCCATGCAGTCGTTCTCTTTCCATAAGTTCACCTTTGTGGAAGCTCTGGATAAAACAAAAGAATTAGGGCTGGGCTATATAGAAGTATATCCGGGGCATAAACTGGGAGGAAAATGGGGTGATAAGGTATTCGGTATCGACCTGAACACAGAAGAGAGAACAGAATTGAAGCAATACGCAAAGGACAAGGGTATAAAAATCATATCCACAGGTGTATATATGACCGACAATACTGACGACTGGGAGAAGATGTTCGTACTGGCAAAGGATATGGAAATGGAATTCATTTCCTGTGAACCTGCCGTCAAGGATTGGGATCTGATAGAAAGCCTTGTCAATAAATATAATATTAAAATATCTGTGCATAACCATCCGCAACCGTCCGATTACTGGAGTCCCGATTTACTGTTGGCTCAGATCGCAAACCGCAGTAATAAGATCGGTTCTTGTGCCGATGTCGGACATTGGAGGCGTGAGGGGCTTGATCAGATGGAATGTCTGAATAAATTGAAGGGACGTATCATATCTCTCCATTTTAAAGACATCGCTGAAAAGAAAGACGGGGAGGCAGAACAGCATGATGTGATATGGGGAAAGGGAATCCTGAACGTGGAAAAAATGCTACAGACTCTCAAAGCTCAAGACTTCAAAGGGGTCTTCACCATCGAATATGAGAATAACTGGGAAAACTCAGTGCCCGATATCAAAGAATGTATTCAGGTTTATAATCAAGAAACAGAGAAGTTATTTTAAGATATTGTGGAGAAGATAAGATATAAAGTAATGAATAATAGTGTTTTGAATGGTAAATGTTTTAAGTTTCATTTTGTATTATTATGGTGCTTATTCGTAAGCACCATAAATATATGTATGGCGCAGACTGAGCTGGTTAGCCGACAGGATGGAAAAATCATACTGGAAAACGAGTATCTCAGGCTGGCCTTTGCAGATGGTGACGAGTTTCGGTTTTTAGAACTGTCATCACCTGATAATAACCGGACATGGTTGCCAGATGGCGGGGATTTCAGTCATCTGTGGGAGCTTACGATAAAAGGGCCTGATGGTATCAATCCTGAGATAAAGCCCATGAATTGCAGGTATACAGGGGCTTCATTCGAAGAGAATGCTATAAGTGCCTCAGTTTCTTTTCTGTGGGAAATGCGCTTAAATAAGAATCATCATTATCCTGTACGGGTTATTGTGTCTTTACCCCGTGAGTCGGGATTGTCGGAATGGAAATTAGAGGCAGATTTACCTGAGGGATGGGTGGTCACAAAATCCGACTTTCCCCGAATCTTGGTGAAACAGCAAAGCGTGTCTAAATTAATTATGCCGGCAGGATGGGGAGTAGAATATACGCTTGACTCCTTTTCTGAATATTCAGCACAATATCCTTCTTGCACAGGCAGTATGCAATTACTTTGTATTCATAATGAAGATACAGAAGCATTGTACTATGCTACCCACGATAAGGATGCGTGCATTAAAGAATTTAAGGTAAAAAACAGAGGTGTATTTTCATCCGTATCCACGGAAGTAATAGCGTCTGAAAGCTGGACTCCAGCATCGGGAGGTACATTTTCTATGCCCTTCACAACCTCTATTGGCATCGATAACAAGGGATGGGAGTCTGCTGTAGTAAACTGGTACCGTCCTTTTACATTCGAAACTGTATGGGGCAATAAAACCTTCGAATCGCGAAAACTGCCGCAGTGGGTACTAGACGCGGATATGTGGCTTCGTCCTCATTTCACTACAGAGGAAACCCGGAAATGGCTGAAAGCTGGATTAGACTTTTTTGGTTCTCAAACGGCGTGTCATTGGTATCGCTGGCATCAGATTGAATATGATGTGGATTATCCGGAATATTTTCCGGCTAAAGATAACTTCAGAGATCAAATGCAGGAAGCTCAAAAGATAGGATCACATGTGATTCCGTATATAAACGGGCGGTTATGGGATCCTCAAAGCACAAGTTACCATAGACAAAACGGACAAGAACATTCCTGCCGTAAAGCAGATGGCACATTATATACGGAAATTTACGGTTCTATGATACCTAATTCAGTTACATGTCCATCAAGTAAAGTATGGCAGGATATAGTTATTAATCTGACCACCCGGATACAAAATGAGTTAGGTAGCGATGGTATTTATATAGATCAAATCGGGGCAGCTCCCGGAGTCCCTTGTTGGAATACAGACCATAATCATTCCGTAGGAGGGGGAAGTTTCTGGCATCTATCCTACCGCACATTATTGGAGAATGTGAGAAAGGGGTTGTTACCCGGAAATATAATAATAACCGAAGAAAATGCAGAGTGCTTTATGGACTTGTTCGATATTATGCTGATGGTAAATACGCCTCAGAGCGAGGATGTGAACATAGTACCTTTATATCCGCTGGTATACTCTGATAGAATGATGTTGAACTGCTTTTTATATTATCCATTGTCGGAGAAAGTGAATAGTATGGCCTTCCGGCTCAAAAATGTGATGGGATTACTTTGGGGCGCGCAATTGGGATGGATAAAGCCTGAGCTGATAATGGCTCCCGAAGCCCGGGAAGAAGCGGAGTTTTTAAGAAAGTTGGTGTCTTTCAGGAAAGAGCAACATGATCTGATATATGGAGGACGGTTTATGAAAGAAATAACCCCTACCGGGGATAATCCTGTTTTAGATATTCCCGGCATGCATAACTCACATGCTGTAAGAGGTGCTTACTGGGTTGGGGCAAATGGGAATGAAGCCATATTGTTGATTAATATGGATAATGTATTGCATCGAATAATTCTTCCGGATAAATCGGAACGGCTGATAGGCGGTAAAGAGTGTTTGAGGATTAATTTGTAATAATTTATGGTTGGCTTTAAACAATAGTTTGTTAAATAATTGCTTAATATTCTCATTTTTAATGAATTATATTGACAAAAGTTAGCGCGAAGCAATTGGTTAAATAACTGATTATCAGTAAGCTTAAATAGTTTATACATTATCATGGAAATCTTAACGAACTATTGTTATAACGAACTATTTATATACAATAGTTCGTTATAAAAACAGCTTTTTTAAGCGGCAATAGTCCCATATTGTTTTAGTTCATTAATTATCCGCTTATTTTTTTTAGAGTTTGGGT